>NZ_JBFUDV010000005.1:0-1075382 GCF_056404535.1 Mesorhizobium sp. P2_C5_2
GGCTTCGTTGGAGACGAAGCCGGAGGTGAAGACCAGGGCCGCTTCCTTGTCGTGCAGGTCGGCCAGTTCCGCTTCGAGCTCGACCAGCGGGTTGCTGGTGCCGGAAATGTTGCGGGTGCCGCCGGCGCCCGAGCCCATCTTGCTGGCCGCATTCTGGAACGCGGCGATGACATCGGGGTTCTGGCCCATGCCGAGATAGTCGTTGGAGCACCAGACGGTGATTTCCTCGGCGCGGCCGTTGGAACGCCAGATGGCGCGCGGAAACTTGCCGACAATGCGCTCGAGATCGGCGAAGACGCGGTAGCGCCGCTCGGCATGGAGCTGGTCGATCGCTTCCTCGAAGAACCGCTGGTAGTTCATGTCCGAATTTCCTTTGCCTTGAGCGATCTAAGGTGCCGCCGCACCGCCCCCGCTGCTGGAATCTCTTCCATTGCCGTCGAGACAGTATGGCGGCCACTCACCAAGTCCTGGCGCCTGCGTAATCCGTATCGCTGGTACGCCCGCGTTTACTCGCTGGTTCTTCTCTACGGGTTATCGGCCACACTGAACTTGGCAAGGGTTATCGTAAGCGTTTACGGGAAAGGACGACCTTGATTCATGTCAAAACAAATTGGGACTTCTCAGTTCGATATGAACCGGTGCATCGAGCCGCTGCGCAGCACGGAACGCGTAACGCCGCCAAAGGTCACCTCACGCAGACGGCTGTGCCGTCGACCGTGCCTGCCTTGTTGTGGGTCTGATGATGCGTCAGCGTCGTCGCAAGCCTCACGCTTTCGGCGGTCTCGCGATTGAAGAAAAACACCTTGGCTTCACGATGATCCAGCCAAGGCTACGGCATGTTGGGTATGCATTACGGAACATCCTTGGGTGTATTGTGGAGGAGTAAGTGCAATCGCCCCGGAGGCGCCAACGGCTTTAGCCGAGTTGCTGCTCCAGGGTTGCCAGGATCGATCCAGGTTCAATGACGGCATTCGCTGATGCGACGATGGTCGCGCGGCCATCTGCCGGCGCGACGATCTCGTGCAGTGCGTCTTCAACGCGAACCTCGGCTATGCGTTCTCCGGCCGTGATCATGTCGCCGCTGGCAATGAACCAGCGCTCCAGGATGCCCTCCGGCAACATGCTGGACCCCCATAGCGCTTCATCGACCTTGATATACAGCATCGCGATTCTCCTTGTGCCGTCGGACGATATGCCCCTGCGCGGCGCAGTCCTTGATCACGATCAATCGGCGTGTGACGCAGACGCCGCGATTGTACGGCGTTTGACGCTGATCAAATTCTGGTTCGGCAGTCGGCTTAAGATGTCCGACCATCGCCGGAGCCGAGGTCATGAAGCAGTTCAGGAAAAAGGTGCCCATCGCCATGGATGTCGGATCGGGTATTGGCACTCCGATCCCAATCGAATGGGTTGCCCACAGCGCGCGTGGCGCCACCACCAAGATGAGCTCTACGCTCGACAAGGCGCCTGCCTGTTCGGCGATTCCAGAAAATGATGCAGATCAAGGCGCACCACACCTTTTGAGAAGATTTTGATGCGATGTGGAAACCAGTCCTAAGCGCTCCGTTTGGTCGCGATCTCGAACTCGCCGTCTTCGACGAAGATGGCGAGCACGCGCTTGTGTTTGCCTGCAGAAGAGTGAAGGAGGGCTGGAAGAACGCTGCCAGTGGTGCCCGTCTCGACATCCGGCCGACCCATTGGCGCGATTGGAATTGGGAAAGGGCCGAGGTCAGAAATCGCAATCCTCTCGAAGACTCTCCCTAGGCTCTGGATTCCACGATCAACGCCATGCGCACCAGGTGTGACAGGCTGCTGGCCCCCATTTTGCTCATGACATTGGCCCGGTGGATTTCGACCGTGCGTGGGCTGATCCCCAGATCGTAGGCAATCGTCTTGTTGGGCAAACCGGAAACTAGTCCGTCCAGCACCTGCCGCTCGCGGTCCGACAAGGTCGACAGGCGCGCGCGGATATCCGCAGACTGTGGATGCGCCGCGTTCGCCTCGTTCCGGTTGGCCAGTGCAGAGCGGATCGCTTGGATCAGCATCTCGTCGTCGAACGGCTTTTCGATGAAATCGGAAGCGCCTTCCTTCATGGCCTGAACGGCGAGCGCCACGTCGGCATGGCCGGTCATGACGACGACTGGAATCTTATGGCCGCCTGCTCTGAGTTGCCGTAGCAATTCGATGCCGTCTATTCCCGGCATGCGCACGTCAGTGACGATGCAGCCGTCGAGATGGCCACTCGCCGCTGCGAGAAAAGCGGTGGCCGACTCGTATAGGCGTACAGCAAAGTCGGCTGTCGCCAGCAGAAAGCCGAGAGACTTGCGAACATCGACATCGTCGTCGACGACGTGGATCAGATCACTGTCGGCCATTTGTGACCTCATCCTTCTCAACGATGCGCAAGGTGAATCGGAAGGCGGTCCCGCCGGCCGGCATTGCCTCGGCCCATATGTGACCGCCGTGCGATTCAACGATGGTACGGCAAATGGAGAGACCGACACCCATGCCCTGTTTCTTGGTGGTCACAAATGGCTGGAAGAGTTGTGCCGAAATCTCCGGCGCGAGACCCGACCCGGTATCGATCACGCCCACCTCGGCCATGCCATCATCCCGGGCAACGGTTGTGATTGTCAATTCGCGGCGCGGTGCGCCTTGCATCGCCTCGACGGCGTTGCGCATCAGATTGAGCAGAACCTGTTGAATCTGGATGCGGTCGGTCAAGACCAGTTCCGCGGCAGGGTCGAGCTTGTAGCTGACCTGGACATTGATCTCCCTTGCACCAACCAGGGCGAGCGACGACGCTTCCTCGATGAGCGCCGGCAGTCGCTCGACCTGACGCTCGCTTTCGCCCCTGGCAACAAAATCGCGCAGATGACGAATGACGTCGCCTGCCCGCAGGGCCTGCTCGGCGGCCTTTTCCACGGCATCCCGCAGCATCGGCGCATTCTTCTCCTCGCTGTTCTCGAGCAGCCGCCGGCTGCCTTTCAGGTAATTCGTAATGGCGGTCAGCGGTTGGTTGATTTCATGAGCAAGCGTCGACGCCATCTCGCCAAGCGCGGTGAACCGCGCCATGTGCAGCAGCTCCTGCTGCTGTTCCTGTATTCGTGCTTCCGCGCGGTGACGTTCGGTCAGGTCGCGGCAAAAGCCGGTAAAGAAGCGTCCGGTTCCCGGATGCATTTCGCCGACGGAAAGTTCCATCGGAAAAGTCGTGCCATCCTTGCGCGCCCCGGTGACGGTGCGGCCGAGCCCGATGATCCGGCGCTCCCCGGTCGTCAGGTACCGAAGCAGATAGGCATCATGCTCGTCGCGATACGGCGCCGGCATCAACATTTTGACGTTCTGTCCGATGACCTCGCCTGACTGGTAACCGAACAGCGTTTCGGCAGCGGTGCTGAAGGACTGGATGCTGCCTTGCTCGTCGATGACGACCATCGCATCGGGCACAGTCGCCAGAATGGAACGGAGATGATCTTCGCGCAACAGAAGCGCTGCATTCGCGAATGAGAGATCGCTGACGTCGGTGCCTTCGATGAAGATGGCAGTAATCCGGCCATCATCGGCCCTGATCGGCTGGTAGACAACATCCAGGATGCGCTCTTCAATCGGCCCATGGCCGTTGTTACGAAGACCGATCTTGACGCCTTTGCCGCTATAGGGCTCGCCGGTCGAGTATACCCGATCCAGACGCTCGAGGAATTCGTGCCTTTCGAGTTCGGGTAAGGCCTCGCGCGCCGATTTTCCAATAACCTGCCGGTCGCCGATGAGTCGTTGATAGGCGGAATTGGTCAGCACGAACACATGGTCAGGCTCGCGTATCAGAGCCATGAATCCTGGAGCCTGTTCGAACATTTGCGACAACAGGGATTTCAGGGTCGTCCCGCCAGGCGACAAACTGAGCGCTTCGTCTTGAATCACCTGCGGTTCCTGGGCTCGAGACATATGCAATAGAGCCTAACTATCACTTCTCCCTTCAGAGACAAAACGGATCGAGACCGACGGTTTTGCATGCAAATGCAATCTCCGGGCTCTTTGACGCGCATCAAGGAAGCATGCGCCCGCTAGTGCAATTCATGACGCATTCGAATTGCTGCAAGGAAAGGCGCGCACAGTGTCCTACAAGTCGATCATCGTGAATCTCGCCGTAGATCTGCCTCCGACCGCCATCGTAAAGGCGGGTATCGAGCTTGCGGAGCGTTTTGGAGCCCATCTCATCGGTCTGGCGGCGGCGGATGTCCCGCCTTTGGTCGCGACCGGCCAAGGTATGGTCTACGAAGGCGAGGTGATGCAGATAGAGCGAACCGAAATCGAAAAGCGGCTTGCCGAATTGCGTGCCGAGTTCGAAAGACTGGTTCCGGCTTCGATCACAAGCGAATGGGGACAGGCCGTTTGCAGCCCGACCCGGTTCCTCAGCGCTTTCGCCCGGGTAGCCGACCTTATCGTGACCGCCGAATCGGGAGACAATGTGTTTCGCGCCGTGGATGTTGGCAGCCTGGCGCTCGGCATCGGCCGGCCAGTCCTGGTCACCGGAAACAATGTTGAACACATCCGCGCAAAAACGGTCCTGGTTGCCTGGAAGGATACCAGGGAGGCGCGAAGGGCGGTGGCGGATGCGTTGCCCTTCCTGGCCAAGGCCGATGAGGTTGTCGTCGCTACAATCGCGGCCAGAGGCGACGACAGCGTTCGTGACGGCCTCGCCGATGTCGCCGTCTATCTCGAGCATCATGGCATTGTGGCCGACACGGAACTGATAGCCGGTGAAGTCGACGGCGAGCAGTTGTTGACATTGGCGCGCTCTATCCGTGCCGACCTGATCGTCTCAGGCGCCTATGGCCATAGCCGCTTGCGCGAATGGGCGTTTGGTGGCGTCACCCGCACCCTGATCGAAGAGGGCAGCATCAATCGCTTCCTGTCATACTGATGGCATCGGCCATCGTGCCCCCTGGCGTGGACCAACAAACCGTCACGGCGGCCGCAAGTCCCTATTGGTCGGTCACCAGCGATGAGCTCGTGCAACGCCTGGGGACGTCCGCGACCTCGGGGCTGGCAGGGTCCGAGGTCGCCTCGCGGCTCGTCAGGTACGGCGCAAATACGCCGGCGTCGAAGTCAAGCGCGTCGGCGCTTGCCGTGTTCGTTCGCCAGTTCCGCAGCCCCCTTGTCCTGATCTTGATCTTCGCAGCCAGCGTTTCGGCCTTCGTTGGGGAAGGTCGGGAGGCAGCAATCATCGGGGCGATCGTGCTGGCAAGTTGCGTTCTCAGCTTCACCCAGGAGTATGGGGCGTCGCGAGCGACAGAGGCACTCAAACAGCGCATCTCGCGCAAGGCTGTCGTGCTTCGAGATGGGGTTGAATCCTCTGTTTCCGCTGAAGAAATCGTGCCGGGCGATCTCATCCGGCTATCAGCGGGAAACCTCATTCCTGCCGACGGCATCATCCTGGACGCACGAGACTTCAATGTCAGCGAGGCCGTGCTGACCGGGGAGACCTTCCCCGTCTTGAAGGCCGCCGGGCGACCTGACCCAAATGCCTCCGTCGCCCAACGCAACAATGCGGTGTTCACGGGCACATCCGTGCGTAGCGGGACGGCAACCGTGCTTGCGGCCGCAACCGGCGCCCGCACCGAATTCGCCTCCATTGCTGCGGCACTGGAGCGACAAATTCCGGAAACAGGGTTCGCCCGGGGGATCAGATTGTTTGGCTATCTGATGACCGAGATCATGCTGGCGATTGTCATCATGGTGTTCTTTGCCAACATGATGCTGCATCGTCCGCTGATTGAATCGCTTTTGTTTTCGCTGGCACTTGCGGTTGGCCTTACGCCTGAACTGCTTCCGGCCATTATCAGTGTGACGCTGGCCCGAGGGGCTCGCGCCATGGCGGCCAATGGCGTCATCGTGCGCCGTCTCGATGCCATCGAGAATCTGGGCAGCATGGACTTGCTGTGCACCGACAAGACCGGCACGCTAACGGAAGGCGTGATCCACCTCGACGGTTGGCTCGATGTCGATGGCAATGCGTCAGCCGACATTCTGCTCTGGGCACGTCTTAACGCGACCCTGCAGACCGGACTGAAGAACCCGCTGGACGAGGCGATCGCCGCTGCGCCAGGCGAGGGCGCAGCAATGGCTGCCTTCACGAAGGTCAATGAGATTCCCTACGATTTCATCCGTAAGCGTCTATCCGTAATCGTGCGGAGCACCGAAGACCTTCTGATCACCAAAGGCGCCGTGCAAAATGTCCTTGAAGTCTGCGCCTTCATCCGCACAGCCAAGGGGTTGGAGCCCCTCGATGCAACGCACCATGCGGCGATCGACGAGAAATTCCGGCGCTGGAGCGCGGAAGGCTACCGCGTCCTGGGCGTGGCGATCCGTCCATTTGAGAGCCGGAAAACGTTTAGCAGGACAGATGAAATCGATCTTGCCTTCGCGGGCTTCCTGCTTTTCCTCGACCCGCCTAAGAAAGGCGTCAAGGAGACGCTTGTCGAGCTCGCCCACCGCGGCATCGCGGTAAAGGTCATTTCGGGCGACAACCGCTACGTTACCGCGCATCTTGCCCAGGCGATCGGCCTGCGCGCCGACAGGATCATGACCGGCGAGGCGCTTTCGAAATTGACCAAGAGCGCGCTCTTTGCAGGCGTTCAGCACACCGACCTCTTCGTCGAAATTGATCCCAACCAGAAGGAGCGCATCGTTCAGGCCTTGCGGAGCAGGGGGCATTTGGTTGGTTACCTGGGCGATGGCATCAATGATGCGCCTGCTCTCCATGAGGCAGATATTGGCATCTCGGTCGACACCGCTGTCGATGTCGCGCGCGAGGCCGCCGACATTATCCTTCTCAAGCAGGATCTGGGCGTGCTGGTGCGCGGCGTCGACGACGGCCGCAAGACATTCGCCAACACGATGAAGTATATCTCCATCACCACCAGCGCCAATTTCGGCAACATGATCAGCATGGCTATTGCCTCGCTTTTCCTGCCTTTCCTGCCGCTTCTGGCAGCGCAGATCCTGCTCAACAATTTCCTTTCCGACGTTCCTTCTCTGGCGATCGCAAGCGACAATGTGGACCCAGACCAGCTGCGCCGGCCGCGCCATTGGGACATCCGTTTTGTGCGGCGGTTCATGATCAGCTTTGGCCTGGTCAGCTCGCTGTTCGATTTCGCCACGTTCGCGTTCCTGCTGTTCGTCGCGCACGCCACGGCGGCTGCCTTCCAGACCGGCTGGTTTGTCGAGTCGTTGCTGACAGAGCTAGCGATCGTGCTCATTGTGCGCACACACAGAGCTTTCTGGGCAAGCCGTCCGAGCCCGTTGCTCGCCTGGCTTACGCTGGCTGTCGGGATTGTCGCGATCATGATCCCCTATCTGCCCTTTGCTGCCTGGTTCGGCTTCGTGCCTTTGCCGCTGCCCGTGCTTGCCGGGCTTGTCGCTATCACCGCGCTCTATCTCCTGGCCTCGGAGGCGACCAAGCGCTGGTTCTTTGGACACGAGAGCCGCCAGTCGCAGCGGAAGAGGGCGGGGCAGCTGATCGATGCAGAGCCCAAGCCTCATGTGGCCTATCCGAGATTATAGGCCGGTTTGGCTTGACGCGATGATGAAAAGAAGCGCGGGCATTCTGCCCTATCGCAGATCGAGCAATGGGCTGCAGGTGCTGCTCGTCCATCCGGGCGGCCCTTTCTGGCAAAGCCGCGATCTTGGCGCCTGGTCCATCGCCAAGGGCGAGTATGGCGAAGGCGAACTGCCAGAAGCAGCGGCGCGGCGCGAATTCCAGGAAGAGACAGGTTGGGAACCAAAGGGAGCCCTGCTCAATCTGGGAGAGTTGCGCCAGCGAAAGAGCAAAATCATCACTGCTTTCGCGCTGGAAGGCGATTTCGATACCGCCACGTTGCGCAGCAACATGTTTGAGATGGAATGGCCACGACACAGTGGCCGCATGCAGTCATTTCCCGAGGTGGATCGCAGTGCATGGCTGGATCTAGGCCTGGCCCGGGCAAAACTGCTTGCCGGTCAGCGGCCCTTTCTCGACCGGCTCGTCACTTCTGTTTAGCGCGCCATACTTCCTTTCCAAGGGCTCAGAGGTTGGCAAGGATGCCGCCTCTTGATCGAGATCAACGCCACCTGCCGCCAACATGGCAATGATGGCGAGTAGGCAGGAGTGATCAACATGAGCTTTCTCGATTACCTGATCTCGGTCGACGCCAGAACGGCTCTGATGGGTCGCATGATGCGGACGGTCGGCGTCGACAGACATTTGAAGGTCGTGGCAGACCATGCGGCCGTCACAAATCGAGCGGTGAACCGCTGCCGTGCCTGCGGCCATCAGGACGAATGCATGACCTGGCTCGATGAACACGAGCATGCCAGCGAGCCGCCGGCCTATTGCCACAACCGTGACCTGATTGCCCGGTTGCAACACGTATCTGGCGAAGGATAGCGGCTTTTGACCGCAACGCGGCCGCTCGATGTCGCAGGCCTCATGGCACTCTTAGTCGCGGTTTGGGCTGCAGACCGCATCGACCAAGCGTGACTTGCCGGCCGTTCGAGCGCCACTATGCGCAACGGCAGCTTCACCCCTATTGGAAGAGCCACAATGTTCTGGGTCATGGCTGCAATCCTTACGCTGGGCGCCAGCATGGCGGTTCTGTTGCCGCTGGCCAGCGGCATGAAGCGGATTGCGACCGCAGGCGATCACGACCTTGAAGTCTATCGCGACCAGCTTTCCGAACTCGACCGCGACGTGGCGCGCGGTTTGATCCGTGATATCGATGCGGAAGAAGCGCGGGCCGAGATCGGTCGACGCATACTGCGCCAGCGCCCTTCCGCTCAGACCGGGGCCGACGACAAGCACCTGTCGCTGGCAGCAAAACTGGTTGCCACGGCCGCCGTGCTGGCGGTGCCGCTGGTCAGCTGGGGGGTCTACGGCGCATTGGGCTCACCGGGCCTTCCTTCGCAGCCGCTTGCCGAAAGGCTAGACAATAATCCAGCGGTCGCGTCGGTTGACGAATTGGTTGCCCGCGCCGAGGCGCATCTCGCCGCCAAGCCCCTTGACGGCAAGGGTTGGGACGTCCTGGCGCCGGTCTATGTGCGCATGAAACGCTTTCCCGACGCGGTGATCGCCTATCGCAATGCCATCCGGCTCGGTGGCGAAAGTGCCGACCGGGAAGCCGGTCTCGGCGAAGCCATTGGAAGTGCCGCCGGCGGAGTTGTTTCGGCGGAGGCGCAACAAGCCTTCGAGGCGGCGCTGCAGATCGATCCGCAAAATCCGAAGGCGCGTTTCTATCTGGCGATGGCTATGGCGCAGGAAGGTCGCACGGCGGAGGCGACGACGGCCTTGCAGGGCATGCAGGCCACGTTGCCGGCCGGATCCCCCTGGAGCATCGCTGTCGCACGGGCGCTGGCCGAGAAGGAGGTCACGTCCCCAGCGGCAGAGTCCGCAACGAATGCGCAAACGATTGACCCGGCGCGGTCGATGTCGCCGCACGACAGGCAGGCGATGATCGAAACAATGGTCGCCGGCCTCGACGAGAAGCTCAACCAGAACCCGCGCGATGGCGAAGGCTGGATGCGGCACATTCGTTCCTACGTTGTGCTGGGCAAGGCCGACCAGGCGCGCGACGCGCTGCATCGCGGTATTGCCGTGTTTGGCGCCGACAGTGAGGAAGCGAAGAAATTCACCGCCTTTGCCGCCTCGCTCGGCCTGACGGCGACGGAGTAGGGCATGACGCGCAAGCAGAAGCGATTGTCGGTGATTGTCGGAGGGCTGGCCTTCCTCGGCGCCGCCACTGGGCTGACCTTCTATGCGCTGGGCCAAAAGGCCTCGTATTTTTACATGCCTGCCGATCTGACCACCGCCAGCCTGCAGCCGGGACAGCGCATCAGGCTCGGCGGCCTTGTCGAGAAGGGCACGGTTGTGCGCGGGCAGGGCGCAACCGTTGCGTTCTCGGTCACCGACACGCACAAATCGGTCAAGGTCACCTACACCGGCATCCTGCCCGACCTGTTTCGCGAGGAGCAGGGCGTCATCACCGAAGGAAGTTTTGGCCCCGATAGTGTCTTCGCCGCCGACAGCGTGCTGGCGAAGCACGACGAGCGCTATATGCCCAAGGATGTGGCCGACGGGCTGAAGATCAAGGGTGTCTGGCAGGAGAGCAAGGGTGAGTAGCAAGGTTGGACCTTGCTGAAGCCGTTGCGCGGCGCGCTGCGGCAGCGACACCCGGTCGGCGGGTTCGGCGGCCGGCCCGATTCTACAACGCGATGCGCCCTGGACGCGCCGTTCGTAGGTTCAGGAAACAAGTATCACGGACATCGGTCCGGCGCAGAAGAGATTGTCCTTTACGGTTTTGACGCCAGCAACATTCTCGGCGGCAACAATGGCCGCCTGGCGCTGGCGTTCGTCGAATATGGCGCCACTCAGTTCGACCGCACCATTTTCCACGACGACGCCGATCAAATCGGCGTTGGCCCATTTCTGTGCCAGGAGCTCGGCGACAATGCTCTGCCGGATCTGGTCGTCGCTGACGGCGCTCGACGCCGCGCTTGTCGAAACGCGCAACAGCGCGCGGAGCAGATCGGAGCGGGCAATCATGCCAACGACCCTTCCGTGCTCGACGATCGGGATGCGTTTGACGCGGTGCTTGGTCATCAGTTCGACGATCTGCTCGATCGACGCGGTGGGAGGCGCGGTCAGGACGCTGTCGGTCATAACCTCCTCGACCAACCGTCCATTGGCGAGGACATACTCCTGGGCAAGGCTTCCCGGGCCGACCAGAAATTCCAGCCAGCGTGGGCGCCTGCGTTGCGTGCCCAATTCGCTGCGGCGAAGAAAATCACCTTCACTGACGATCCCCACAAGGGCACCGTCGCTGCGAACGACGGGAAGGCCGCTGATCTTGTTGGTGAGCATCAATCCGGCCGCCTCGGCGATCGATGCGGACGGATTTATTGCGATGACCGGCTTGCTCATAATGGCTTCGGCTTGCATGTCGCTCTCCGGAGTTTCCAATTCTCCGACTTCTTAAAAGGCACAAGCAGGAAGCGCCTTGATCTGAATCATTTTTGCTCTCGATGCAAATGGTCCAAAGGAAGGTCGCCACTTACGGGCGCATGCCCGTCAACCAGCAATCGCGCTCTTGGCTACATTCACACCAAGTTCATAGACCAGCAGTCCACCATAGTAGGCCGTCGCGGTCACCAGTATCGCTCCGCCAACTTCAATCAAAGGAATGGCGATCGTTACAACCCGCATGTCACGGTTCCGCACCCAGAGGGCGAGCCGCACAAGTCCCCAGATCAGGAAGGCAAAGGCAGTGATACTCCCCAGGCTTTCGTGGATTTCCGCGATATCGCTGTTGAAGCCGGCCGCTTCGGCGTGATCCAGGGCAAGACCGCCGAAGAACCAGGTCCCAATGGCGAAGGCCCCGGCTGCCAGGGCCAAAAACGTTGAGATCGTGCCGGCACCTGATTTCCTGGTGACGGCTCTGCCGCCAGCCAGAGCCACTAAGTCGATAGCCGCAAGCGTGTAGATCAGAACGATGGGAAAATGAACAAGAATGGGGTGGATGTGTTGGATGGGAACCACGAAAACTCTCCAGAAATTGGTAGGGGACTTTGGATAATTGCCGGCCTTGCAGCGAGCCTTGGCCGGCGACATTTGCGACGGCTTTGTGCTGCAGCGGGCCACGCACTGCGAACGAGAGATCTAGTCGTCTTCGTAGGCCTCATCGCCCTGCCGGTCGTCACACGCATCGTCATCCCCTTTGATGGCCTTCGGGTTGGTGGCGTCCTGCATCGGGATGGCCTGCAGGTCGATCGGGCCGGATGGGACAACAGACGATGGCGCCCCACATGATCCTTCGTCAGATTCAGCGGCCGCCGGCATGGCAAAGGTCGTGAGGCCTCCAAGTGCTGCAATGACAAGCATGGAATTGCGCATGGTCTGGGTCCTTCTTGGCGCGGCCATGATTGGACGCGATGATGCCTTGATATGGACCCCTTGCTTGCTGCGGGCTGAGGATGACTGACAGCAAATTGAAAGCTTCAATGTGCGACATGTCTTGCCGATGAAAAGCCAATTGAAGCGTTTGGCGGTGCTGGGTCTCGCTGGACTTGTCCTGGCCATGCCTGTCGCTGCCCGCGCCGATGAGGACGACGACGGCGACCATGACCGGGCCCGGGATCTGTACGAGCACGGTGAAATCAAAGGTCTTGCCAAGATACTGGACATTGTCCGCGCTAAAGCTCCCGGCGATGTTGTTGCGGTCGATCTCATCCGCAAGGCCAACAAATGGGTCTACCGGTTCCAGGTCGTCGGTGCCGATGGCCAGCGAAAGACCGTCGACGTCGACGCCGGTGCCGGTGTCATCATGCGCGACGGGGAGGGCGACTGATGAAGATCCTCCTCGCCGAAGACGAGCCCCGTATCGCCGCCGATATTGCGACTGTCCTCAAGGCATCCGGAATGGCGGTTGATACCGTTCGCGATGGCGAGGCTGCCTGGTTCGCGGGTGATGTCGAGAACTACGATGCCGCGATCCTGGACCTCGGATTGCCGAAGCTCGATGGTCTCACGATCTTGAAACGTTGGCGAGCCAACGCCCGGCGGTTTCCGGTTCTCATCCTCACCGCAAGGGGGATGTGGACGGACCGTGTGGAAGGCATCAACTCCGGTGCGGACGACTATCTTCCCAAGCCTTTTGAAATGGAAGAACTGCTCGCCCGGTTGCGGGCAATCCTGCGTCGCTCAGCCGGGCAGGCGACACCGGTGTTAAGGTCGGGGCCGTTGCTCTTGGACACGCGCCAGATGCGCATTTCGCTGCGCGGCATTCCCATTGCGCTTTCGCCGCTGGAATACCGGTTACTGGCGTTTCTGATGCACCACGCCGGCCGAGTGGTGGCGCCGACTGAACTGGCCGAGCATTTGTATGATTCAGGAAATGACCGAGATCCAAACACGATTGAGGTGATCGTCGCGCGCTTGCGACGGAAGCTCGGTAGCGATGTCATCGAAACACGACGCGGGTTCGGGTACCTGATGCCCGATGGTCCAGCCTGATGGGCAACTCGATCCGCTTCAGGCTGTGGCTCGCGGCAACGATCTCGATTCTTGTCGCACTCGGCATCGCCGGCGCTGGCTTGCGCTATCTGTTCGAACTGCACGTCGAGCGGCGCGTGGTGGGCGAACTGACGGTCGACCTCAACGAACTGATCGGCGCAACGACCTTCGCAAGCGATGGCCGCCTTGTCGTGAACCCCGTGCTGACGGACCCGCGCTTCGCCAACCCGCTCTCCGGTTACTACTGGCAAGTGGAAGACATCGCCACCGGCAGGCTCGAGCGTTCCCGATCATTGTGGGACGCCAAGCTGCTTCTGCCTGCCCACATCGAAACTGGTGGGCTGAGAACGGTCGAGGAGTTCACAGGCCCCGGCGGGGAACTCAGCATTGCGGTCGAGCGTACGATCATCGATGCCGGTGGCCGTTCCTTTCGCGCTATCATGGCGGAAGATCATCGAACCGTCGAAGTATCTGTAAGCGAATATGTTCGCGACCTTGCTCCGGCTCTCCTGATGCTCGCGGCAGTCCTCATGGCCGCGTTTTTCATCCAGATCACCATCGGCCTTGCACCGCTGGATACCTTGCGTGTCGCCGTCGGAAGCGTGATTGCGCAGCGAACGGCGCGGCTCGATGTGGTGGCACCAAGCGAGGTCCAGCCGCTCGCGGACGAAATCAATCGTCTTCTCGATGCCCAGGAGAAAGCGCTTGCGCGAGCCCGTTCGCGCGCCACCGATCTGGCGCATGGCCTCAAGACACCGCTGCAAGTCCTATCGGCCGACATACGGGCCTTGCGGAAAAAAGGCGAAACGGAGCTGGCCGATGAGATCGAGAAGAGCGCCGGAGCGATCCGACGCCATGTCGAGCGGGAGCTAGCACGCGCCCGCCTTGCGCCCGGCGTCTCCGGCAAGGCATCCTGCCTTGTGTCGGACGTGGCGGCTGGCGTCATTGCCGTCGTCAAACGGACACCAAGCGGCAAGCAGCTGTCTTTTAAGACGCCCGTCGCGGAAGATTTGAGGGCGCCAATCGATGAAGGCGACTTGTCGGAAATTCTCGGCAATCTTGTCGAGAACGCCGCACGCTACGCAAAGTCGTCGATCCGTGTCGATGCATCCACCACCTCAGGCGAGGTGATCGTCACTGTCGCCGATGATGGCCCAGGTATACCGGATGCCGATCGCGAATCCGCCTTGTCGCGTGGCGTCCAGCTCGACAGCAAGGGCGGCAGCAGCGGCTTAGGCCTGGCCATCGTTTCGGACATCGTCGAAGCTTATGGCGGACGCCTTGCGATGGCCAACGCCGGTCCGGGTCTGGTCGTGACCATTTCCCTGCCGCGACACGGTTGAGCCTGCTTCAGGCAAAGCCCGGGAAATAGTCGACCTTAATCTTCGAGCGGCGAAGGCCCATGGCCAACAGTTTCTGACGTAGCGCCTTGACCATCGCCTGCGGGCCGGAAATGTAGAAAGTGCGCTCGAGGTAGTCGGGTATGGCCAGACGTATCAGGCGGTCGTCGATGTATCCGGGATATTGCCCGGGCTCGGCGCCGCGCGCCACAGCGTGGATTGTCTTGATGCCAAGTTCCTGCCAGGCCGCGCCAAGCACGTCGCGATAAGCGATGTCCTGCTGGCCTTCGGTTCCGTAGAGGATGACGATCGGTCGCCGCTCCTTGCGGTCGATGAGATATTGCAGCATCGAGCGGAACGGCGTGATGCCGATGCCTCCGGCCAGGAACGCGATCTTGGTTTCACGCCGGGCGGGCAGCGTGAAATTGCCGGCCAGTTGCGCGGCGTGGATCGTGCTGCCTGGCTTCATGGTCATCAATTCGCGCTTGAAGGCACTTGATTGCGGATAGAACTTGACGCCGAGACGGACTGTCTCCTCCGTCGGCGCCGAGGCGACCGTGAAATAGCGGCGGTTGCCGCGGTTGTCGGCACGATCGAGGCCAAGCGTCCATTCGAGATATTGGCCGGCCTCAAAGGCGAGTTTGCGCGGCGACCGGAAGATGAAGTCAAAGCTGTCGACGGCCGATTGCTCGATGCGTTCGAGCGTCAGCACGAAGCGTCCCTTGGGTCCTGCCGCATAGGCAAACAGGTTGCCGGCGAGCAGCGCCAGTTCCGGCGTGAAATAGAACGAGCCGATATGGATGTTGGGAGCAAACAGAAAGCCGACGATGGCGGCGAAGGCAATGCGGGGCCACCGCATCGTCGGTGCCGTCAGCGGCTCTGTCAGCATCACAAAGGCAAAGAACAGCAGAGGTGACGAACCCAGTGTCTCCGTAAGTGCGGTCCAATACTGTGACGGATCGCTGGTTGCCAGAATGGTCGCCGGCGCCACGACAACAAAGGTCGAGACAAGATCAAGCCGGCGCAGTTTGCGGACAATGAGCATGCCGCCGAGGAGAACGAGCGGAAGCAGCGGCAGATTGCCGCCAACCCACCAGGTGGCCGGTTGGTCGAGCAGCAGCGCCGACAGCGCCACGCCCAGCGCAGCCGGATTGAAAAGGTGCTTCCGGCCGACGGCGAGAATGTATTTGGATGAAATCGCCCAGACGGACGCGAAGGTTACCGCCGCGATCCCCTTGAGGTCCGTAGCGGCTACCGGATCGAGGATGAGCGCCAGGATGAGCGCGGTGATGTAGACGGACTCGTTGTTGGCCGGGACGGCAAAGACATGCACAAAGACCTTGTTGGTGAGCCAGCAGGCGGCCAGCGCCAGAGCCGTCGTGAAGGCGAGCGCAATCGGATCATGTGGCACCAGCTTGACGAAGCCGAGCACGAACGCCGCCCCGACCAGCGCCATCAGATAGTAGAGGACCAGCCTGTACATCGTCAGATGATCGAGGAATCGGTCTATGGTTTTGATCATGGCAGGCAAAGGGCTCCGAACCCGGTTGTCGGCGTAGCGCGGCCATTGGCGTTGACGAGATAGCCCTCCAGGCCAGGCGTCTGCTCGATGAAGAGAATGCCGTCCCGTCCCATGGCGAAGGCTGCGGTGGCGAAACGATCGGCTTCGAGCACATCGGCGCCGATGACGGTCAGGCTGACGATGTCTTGGATCGGACTGCCAATCCCATGCGGGTTGTAGATGTGTTGACCGCGGATATAGGTGCCGGAGGTTGCGACACCGCGACCGCGGGGATAGACGATCTTTACGATCTCTTCCGCGTTGAAGGGATTGCGGATGCCGACGCTCCAATCATGACCCAAGGCATTCTTCCCACAGGACTGGACGTCGCCACCCGCCTCGATGAAGAAATCGCTGATGCCGGCTCGCGCAACGATGGCTGCCGCGTTGCGGATGGCCCAGCCCTTGACGATGCCGGAAGGATCGAGCGACCCGTCGGGCTTGCGAATGTCGAAGTATCCGTCCGTCTGGTCTTTCGTTTGTTGGGCGAGAGCGAACACTTCCGTCATCTCGCCACTCCAGTCGATGACTGGAACGTCGCCGCGGTTGATGGCCGTGATCTCGCTGTCGGACCGGTATGTGCTGAAGCGCTGGTCGATATCTTCGAAATAGCCGAAGACCATGTCGATCAACCCAGCGGCCGACGTGCCGCCGACGTCGACAGAAATGGGCATGCCCATCAAAATTCGCGTCTCGCGCATGGACCTACGACGACGCTTTCTTCAGCGCGCCGCGCAGCGACTGGATGAATGCCCTGCTGGTCAGCGTCGCGCCCGAAATGATGTCGACATTGGCGCTTTGGGCGCTGATCGCTTCGTCGCGAAGCATGGGCAGCGCCTGCCTGTTGATGTTGATGGAGGTGCGGCGGTCGGAGGGATATTTCAGCACTTTCAGTGCCGTAAGCTGCCCCCCCTGTACCAGGGCCTGAATCTGAATGATGCCGTAGTAGGCATCGGCCGTGGGGCCGGTGTAGACGCCATCGGCATAGCCATGTGCGGCGAGCTTCATGCCCACCCGGACGACGCGTGCTGGTGCTTCCGGATATGCCGGCCTCGGCTGCGGGACTGGTATATAGATGGCGGGCGTTACGGCGAATGAGGGCGTTGACGACGCAGGATCGGTGACAGCCGGCGCCACTGGCTGTGGCTGTGGCGGTGGCGACGGTTGCGGTGCCGCCGGAACCACTGTGTGCTTTTCTGGATCATTTGGCCGTTCGGCGGGCACTGCTATGCCAGCCGTCGTTTCCCGGGCAATCGAGAGCCCTGTCCTGAACCGCGGATCAAGGGGCGCCGGGGAGATTGGGAGCGCCGGCAAACCCGAAGCCGATGCGGGCTCTTTGGGCTGCATGGAAGGCGCATCGGCTGCGTCGACCGGCAGCCTTTCGTCGAGCAAATCGTTTGACGAATCCTTGCCGACCTGATCCCAAACATAAGCGCCGGAGGCGGCGATCACGAAAAGTGACAGGGCAATCTGTTTCATCTGAATTGTGCTTCCACATTGAATCCGCTTCGGATGCAATATCCCACGACCAAGCTGACAACTGGCTGTCAGCCGAGATCGAACTGTGGGGGGCAGTGAAAGCTCGAGGGGGGTGGGAAATTGACTTGTCCCAGATCAAGGTGTCGCATAAGCAGCAAGCTAGGAAGGTTCTCTCAAACGAGGTAGCTGCCTATGCCTGTTGCCAACCAGCCAGCCGGATACACCGCAACCCAGATCTTGCTGCATTGGACAATCGCGGTGCTGATCGTCCTTCCGCTTGTAATCGGTGAGGACATCAAGCCGGCTTACCGTGCGGTCTCGCGCGGTGTCGAGCCTGCAGCTGGCGACGTCTTCAATGCGAACATTCATGTTTATGTCGGTTTGGCTGTTCTGGTGCTGGCGATCTGGAGGCTTGCGGTCCGTCTACGGCATGGTGTTCCGGCTGCGCCGCGCGAAGAAAGTGTCTTGCTGAAACGGATTGCCGCAGCTGCCCATTTCCTGCTGTATCTTTTCATCTTCGGGATGCCGATTACCGGGGCGCTGGCATGGTACTTCAGCTTTCGAGCGATGGGTGATATCCACGAACTCGCCAAGCCGGTGATCATCATTGTCGTCGGCCTCCATGCCGCAGCGGCGCTGTGGCAACATTTCTATATGAAATCGGAGGTGCTGGTCAGGATGCTGCGACCTGCCGGACGGCGCGCGCCGTGATGTCATGAGCCGCCTGCACAATGAAAACCATCTCGTATCGCGCGTCGGCTGGTTGCGCGCTGCCGTGCTCGGCGCCAATGACGGCATCGTCTCGACGGCCAGCCTGATCGTTGGCGTGGCTGCCGCCAATGGCGCGGCCTCCAATGTTCTGGTGGCCGGCATCGCCGGACTGGTCGCCGGTGCGATGTCGATGGCGGCCGGCGAGTATGTCTCTGTCAGTTCGCAGTCCGATACCGAACAAGCCGACCTTGCCCGCGAGAAGGGGGAACTGGCGACGCAGCCGGATTTCGAGCGACAGGAGCTTGCGGAGATCTATGTCAAACGTGGCGTGGAGCCAACGCTGGCCTTGCAGGTCGCCGACCAATTGATGGCGGAAGACGCGCTCGGCGCCCACGCTCGCGACGAACTCGGTATTTCGGAGGTGACGACGGCCAGACCGATCCAGGCCGCGCTGACCTCTGCGGCGGCCTTTTCGGTTGGCGCGTCCATGCCATTGGCGATGGTGCTTGTTTCGCCGGCCGCCTGGCTCGCCGCGACGGTGTCTGTTGCCTCCCTGCTCTTCCTGGCGGTTCTGGGCGCCATTGGCGCCAAAGCCGGCGGTGCCAATGTGTTAAGGGCAACTGTTCGCGTCACCTTCTGGGGCGCGCTGGCAATGGCCCTGACCGCCGGTATTGGTGCCGTCGTTGGGACCGCCATCTGATGGCTCCCGAGATGGTCCAGCGCCAGTTCCCATGAAGTTGCGAAAGCGCAACGAGGGCGGTCCGAACGAGATTTATGAACAGCTTCGCAAATCGCGGAGACGTCATCGTGAAACAGCGCAGTTCGATCAATCCCGATATGGTCGTCGACGAAATCATGAGGAAATGGCCGGCAACGGTGATTGTGGTGTTGAGACACAAGATGCTCTGCGTCGGCTGTCCGATCGGCACTTTTCATACGGTAACTGAGGCGTGTCGAGAACATCAGATAGATGTGGCCCGCTTCATTGCGGACCTGGAATCGGTTGTTGGAGGAGTACGGTGACGGTCAACCCTTGTCCCGGTTCTCGGCGAGAACCACCAGGCGATGCGCATCCCTGACCGTGACTTTCTGGCGGCCGCTGACGATTATTCCGACGTCTTCCCACTTGCTGAGCAGCCGGCTGACCGTGTGCAGCGTCGTGCCTGTCATCTCAGCGATGTCCTGCCTTGAAATCGGGAAGTCGATTTCAATACCGCTGTCGGTCTTTCGCCCGGTCTGGTTTGCCAATCGCAGCAATGCATGCGCAACCCGCTGCTCCACCTGCTCCGTCGACATCTCCACCACCCGCGTCTGGGTTTCCTGTAGCCTGGTGCCGACGGTCCTGTAGGTGGTTGCCCCAAACGCCGGGAATCGCCGCGCCAGCTCCGGCCAAAGGGCGTTCGGCCAAGCCAGCACCACGCAGTCCACTGCCGCGATAGCACTGGCGGGATACGTTGTCCGGCCCAGCGCGGCGGCGACACCAAAAATCTCGCCTTCGCTGATGTACCTGGCGATGACCTGCTGTCCGTCAGGCGTGGTGCGGACGACGCGTATGTGCCCTCCAATCAGCACGAAGAAGGAGTGGGCCTCGGTCTCCTGCTCGAAGATCGAGGAGTCCTTGGCATAGCGGGACGACCGAGCGCTTCGCAGGATCTCTGTCTGCTCGTCGGGCGTCAGCCCCTGGAAGAGTGGCAGCCGAGAAATAAGCGATCGGTCCAGCGCAGCCAAGCGGATCCCCCACGGCCCTACGGTTCCGCATCATCCTGCGGCGAACCTTTCTTATCCCGAGTTTGCGCCAGCGCAAATTGTCCCCAGCCGCATCAGGCTAAATGGCTTGGAACGGCGCAACGCCGCGCAGACGAAAACAAAGGACCAATCAATGAAACTCTCCATCCTCGCTGCCGCAATCTCCATCCTCGCGCTCGCCGGCGGCGCCAGTGCCGAAGAGCACGTGGTGCAAATGCTCAACAAGGGCGAAAAAGGCGCCATGGTTTTCCAGCCGGCCTTTGTCAAGGCAGCGCCCGGCGACACCGTCAAGTTCGTGCCGACCGACAAGACCCACGACGCCGAGTCGATCAAGGGCATGCTTCCGGACGGCGCCGAGCCTTTCAAGGGAAAGCCCAGCGAGGAAATCACCGTCACGCTGACAAAGGAGGGCGTCTACGGCGTCAAATGCGCGCCCCACTACGGCATGGGCATGGTTGCGCTGATTGTCGTCGGCAAGCCGGTCAATCTCGATGCCGCGAAAGCGGTCAAGCATCCTGGCAAGGCAAAGACAGTGTTCGCGGATCTGCTGACCCAGGTTCCCGCCAACTGATCATCACGCAAAGCCTGCCAAACAGGAGGAGGCAGGCAAGGGCCGGACGAACCGAGGCGGCGGTTCATCCGGCCCGTTTCATTTTGAGGATGGATGTCATGGCAATACCACGGTTGCGGCGCTATTCCGGCCCTGCCTTTCTTTCCTATGGGTTCAGGCCCTTCTTTTTCCTCGGGGCGCTGTATGCCGCGCTCTCGATTCTGCTCTGGCTGCCGATCTATGCGGGCGAACTCGAAGCCCACAGTCTGTTTGCTCCGGTCGACTGGCATATCCACGAGATGCTGTTCGGTTATCTGCCGGCGATCGTGACCGGGTTCCTTTTGACCGCGATCCCCAACTGGACCGGCCGGCTGCCCGTGCAAGGGCTGCCGCTGCTGGCGCTGGTTGTCCTCTGGCTTGCCGGTCGCGCCGCTGTCTTCCTCTCGGTGGATATCGGCTGGCAAGCGGCTGCCGTGATCGATGGCTCATTTCTGCTTGCGGTCACTGCCGCGGCGGCACGCGAAATCGTCGCGGGACGGAACTGGCGCAATCTCAAGGTGCTGCTACCGCTTGCCGTTCTGGCGGGCGCCAACGGCGCGTTCCACGTCGAGGCCCATGTTCAGGGTGCGTCGGACATCAGCCGAAGGCTCGGCATGGCCGCGGCGATCCTGCTGATCTCGCTGATCGGTGGGCGCATCATTCCGAGCTTCACACGCAACTGGCTCGTGCGCGAAAATCCTGGCAGGCTGCCGGCGCCATTCGACCGTTTTGACATCGTATCGATAGCCATCTCAGCCATCGCGCTGGGGGCATGGACGTTCGCTCCCGACAACAGCGCATCAGGAATGCTTTTGGCCGTCGCCGCAATCTGCCAGACGTGGCGTCTGTCGCGCTGGGCTGGCGAGCGCACCTTGCGGGACCCGCTGGTACTCGTCCTTCATCTTGCATATGCCTTTGTGCCGGTCGGTCTCGCCCTCGTTTGCGCGTCAATTTTCTTTCCTGCAGCCGTGCCGGCTGCTGCGGGGCTTCACGCGCTCGGAACCGGTGCGGTCGGCGCCATGACGCTTGCCGTAATGACGCGCGCGACACTCGGGCACACGGGGCGAGAGCTCAAGGCTGGAAGAGGCGCCTTGTTCATCTTCGTCGCCGTCCTGCTCGCGGGATCATTGAGAATTTTGGCCGCCTTCGTCCCCTATGGCGCGTTGATCGACGTGGCGGGTGCTGCCTGGGTGGCGGCATTTTCCGCCTTCATCCTGATCTATGGGACCGCACTGTCGACGCCGAAGGCGCGGTGATCCGGCAGAGCAGTCGACTGTCGAAACGCGAGCCGAGCAGTTGGTCCTAATTTGTCAGTCAATGCCGAGGTGGGCGAGGATACGGTTCGCCCATCCCCGATGGTCCAAGACCAGCCTGAACCCCAGATTGTCGGGAGGCAAGCCAACAGCGCAGCCACCGCTTTTTCCGTCGCTGACGAAGTTCGACATATAGGCTCTGTGAAGCCCTTCAAGGATGTGGACGCCGCAGTTGTCGACCGAACTCTCAACGCCGCTTCCGTCTTTGGTCAACGTCGTGCGGACATAGCAGGTCGAAGTCCACTCCCAGACATTGCCGGAAAGGTCGGTGAGGCCGCGGGAATTGACGCCAAACGAGCCACTGCTCCTGGGTAACGGGTCCGGTTTGCGATTGAGGTCAACCTCTGCCTGATAACTGGTAAGCCAACGCCTGGCGGGGTTGTTGGCATCGTTTTCGACACCCTCGAATTCCCCGGCGAACCGCTCGGCCGCGGCAAACGCCCATTCTTCGTCGGATGGCAGCCGCCATTGGTCGCCGGTTACTTCTGAATACCATCGGGCATAGGCAACGGCGTCGAGGTAGCTCACTCCGGTCGAGGGGGCGTCACGCGGGACCGCGCGGGTTTCTTCTGCGGACCGACAGGCGCCAGCCGACACACAATCGGCGTAGTCAGCCGCACTGACTTGATTGGCCATTATCTCGAGGGGGCCGCTGATCTGCCGCTGGATCCTGGGGTTGGTCTGCGGGCGTCCGTTCTTAAGAAACTCGCCCGGCATCGGGTATGTGATCGAACCCGGAAGCAAGCTGACTGTCATGACAACGGCAGTCGACTGTCGCTGGCTGCCGGCTGCCTGTATCGAGAGTCCAACCGGCACGGCTGCGAGCACCACAGCGATCGGCACGAGCTTCAGGATGAGAGCCGACATGTCTTTTGTCCATGCCCGGACAAGGTCGCTGCCCGGGCAAATAAGAGTGCCGTTCAGTTGGTGGCGATCGGTTTGGGCGCTTCGACCTGCGTCATCAGATCGTCATCCCATTCGCCCTCGACCTTGAAGTGAGCCGTCGCTCCGAGTTCCACGGCCTCGATCAGATTGTGATTGACATAGGCGTAGACGCCTGGCTGCAGGAAGGTGTAGAGCGCCGAGCCGGCAGAGCCACCACGGATGAACCAGGTCTCCAGATCCTTGGCCGGCGGGTTGGCGAATTTGCCCTGTTCCCAGACATAATCGCCATGGCCGCCGATCAGATGTGGCCGCGTATCGCGATTGGCCTGTGAATGGACGATCAGCACGGTTTCGCCGACCTTGGACTTCATGGCGTTGTCGCCGGTCAGCGAGCCGACCTTGCCGTTGAACACCACATGCGTCGGGATCAGCCCGCGCATGACCTTGACGATGTCGTCATAGCCATCGCCGGCGGATTCGTAGCTCTTGAAGTTGCCCTTCTCGTCGCGCGGAATGTAGAAGTCGCTCTCGCCGATGTAGAAGACCTTGTCATACTTGACCGGTTCGCCCTTGTCGTTCCTCAAGCCGTCGCGCGGCAGCACCATGATGGCGCCGTTCATGCCGGAGACGACATGCCACGGGATCATCGCGCCACCAGGGGCGCAGTGGTAGACAAACGTTCCGGTCCGTGTCGCCTTGAAGCGCAGCGTTACCTGTTCGCCGGGATTGATCAGGGTCAGGCCGCCGCCACCAAGGGCGCCGGTTGCGGCGTGAAAGTCGATGTTGTGGGCAAGCGAATTGGTGTCGGGATTGATAAGCGTCAGTTCGAGGTAGTCGTCTTGATGCACGACCATCAGCGGGCCGGGGATCGAGCCATTGTAGGTCATTGCATTGAGCTTTGTGCCGTCGGCATCGATGACGACAGACATTTCCTCGATCGTCATGGTGAATTCGACGATCTTCGGACCGCCCTTGGCGATCTGGTCATGCGGATGCACGAAAGGCGGTGCCACGAGCGTGATCTTCTCGCGGGGCAGCCCGCTAATCTCCGCCTTTGTAACCGTGGCCGACAATGCGGGCAGTGCCGCAACGGCGGCAGCGCCAAGTGCTGCGACAAAGAGGGCTTCGCGTCGCGTAATCATGTCAATCTCCTGTCTCTGGACCGTTGCGGATGAGCAGAAGCTAAATGACCCGACGCAGCGTTTCTTTGCGCTGGCGCAAATTGGTAGACGTTAATCGCAGAAACAACAGCCCTCGGAATGCGGCGATGTTATGCGCGAGATTTGAGATGCAGCAGTTTCGATTCGCAATTTTCTGCCAGCCTGCGCAATCGCGGTCGGCGTTCTGAAGATCAGCGGCCGCTTTGTATTCCATATAGGTCAGAACTCGCTCGGCGGCCAAGCCCACCACCAAGAAGGAGGGAACGGGCATAATGTAGGTTGGGGGTGACTATGATGATCCGAGCGTTCGTTGAAGTTGGACACCGTCTTGCGGCCAACATCCTTGCCGGTTGGCTTCGAGGCACATCATGCCGGGACGGGCCACCATCGCATTTCGGTCAGGACGGCGTCTTGGTTGCCGAACAGCGGGCCAAGCATCACGAGCGCTATATGCCGAAGGAAGTCGTCGTCGGCCAGGCTCGCAGGGGATGTGGGAGTAGAACCCAATAGGGCCCGGCTTTGCGTCCCCCGCTTTTTCGCAGCTACGAAACCATCATCACCGAGAACGGATCCGTACGGAGGAAAAGGCCGTCCCTGACTTGCCCGACGCCGGCAACATTCTCTGCCGCAACGATCGCTGCCTTCCGCTGACGCTCGTCGACAATCGCCCCTGTCAGTTCGACAACGCCGTCGCTGACCCTCACATCAATCAAGTCACCATCGCTCCACGATTGTCCCTTCAGCTCGGCAAGTATAGCCTTGCGGATCAGGTCGTCATCGGGTGGCGTGGTGCCCCGTTTCGACATGGTGCGGATCAGGACGCGTAGCAAATCAGTTCGCGTGATGATGCCGACGACCCTTTCCCGATCGACAATCGGCACATTATTGATGCGGTGTTGCATCATCAAGTTTACGATATCTGCAATCGAGGCGCCTGGAGGCGCCGAAATGACGTCTGTAATCATCACCTCATGGATGATCCGTCCGCTCGAGCGCGCATAGTCATCGGCGATTGTGCCCGGGCCAAGATCAAACTCCAGCCAGCGAGGACGCGCCCGCTGGGTCCCAAGTTCCTCTCGGCGCAAGAAGTCGCTTTTGCTTACAATGCCAACCATGGCACCGTCGCTGCCCGTTACCGGGAGGCAGCTTATTTTGTTTGAAAACATGAGCTCGACCGCTTCGGCAATCGTCGCGTTCGCATCCGTCGTGATGACTGGCTTCGTCATTATGGCCTCGGCTTGCATCCTCACCTCCTGATTTTTTGTCAGACGACGATGGGACATCGTGACACGCGGCGCTTTGATCTGAGTCACTTGGAACGAGGGGCATTCTCCGCGCCGTCGTCGCGTTCGATGAGAATGCGCTCCGCCGCGCCGTCGAGATCCTCGTACTGACCGCTTCTCAACGCCCACAGGAAGCCGGACAGGCCGAGTGCGCCAAGGAAAAGCGCTACCGGAATGAGATAGGCGAGCGTCGTCATGAGGATTGGGCCAACGCGCCGGCCCGCGCGGACCTGTCTTGCCGCGCGGTATCGGACGATGCACCGGTTTCCGAGCCTTGCAGGCGCAAGGCATTTCCAATCACAAGCAACGACGAGGCAGACATCGCGACCGCCGCGATAAGGGGGGTAACATGGCCCAGAATGGCGATCGGCACGGCCACAGCGTTGTAAACGATCGCAATTGCTATGTTCTGTCGGATCAGCCTTCCCGCCTTGCGCGATACGTCCAGCGCCAGTGGGACCGCCAGGAGGCTTTCGCGCAGAAAAACGAAGTCGGCTGCATTGCGGCCAATGTCGGCGGCCGTGGCGGGCGCAATGGAGACATGCGCAGCGCTCAGCGCCGGCGTGTCGTTGAGCCCGTCGCCAACCATCAGAACCTTGTGCCCGTCTCTCGCCAGACTCTCGATGCGTTCGACCTTGCCGGACGGCAGCAGGCAGGGAACGAAGTCATCGACACCCAGAACGTCCGCAACCTCGGAGCAGGCTTTCGCGGTGTCGCCCGACAGCATTTCCACGCGCAGACCAGCGTTGTGCAGTTGATCGATGGCTGTTCTGGTGTCGACGCGCAGCGCATCCTCGAAAACAAAGGATGCGACAATCATCCCGTTTTCCGTCAGGACTGTTCCGCCGTAGCCACGTTTACCTTCACCGCCGGATCGAGCCTTCCAGCCAGCCCATCCGCGTCGGCCCAGCCGCCAGATGCTTCCAGCGGCGGTGGCTTCGATCCCGAACCCTGGGTGCTCGGTCACTTTATCGAATTTGTGCTGGCTGCTGCTAGTGGCAAGGCCGGCAATGGCCTTTGAATATGGATGCCGCGAATGCGCGGCCAGGTCGGCTGCGATTTCCAGCATGGCGGGATCGATCGACGAGGCGTTGACGAGCCGCGGCTGGCCAAGCGTGAGCGTGCCGGTCTTGTCGAACACCGCCGCGTCGATTGTCGCCAGGCGTTCCATGGCCGAGCCGTCCTTGACCATGATGCCGTTCTCGAACAGGCGTCGCGCGGCGACCACCTGGACGATCGGCACGGCAAGGCCGAGCGCACAGGGGCAGGTGATGATGAGAACCGCGATGGCGATCGTCATCGCCCGGTGCCAGTCGCCGGTTGCCGCCATCCAGCCCAGAAATGTCACCAATGCGGTGAGATGAACCACGGGCGCATAAAGCGCGGACACGCGGTCAGCGATACGGCGGTAGCGGGCGCGGCCACCTTCGGCGGCCTCCATTAGTCGAACCATTTCCGCCAGGAACGAATCCTTTGCGGCGGCCGTCGCCTCGATGGTCAGCGGGCCGGTAAGATTGAGCACTCCGGCCTGCACGGCTTCGCCCGGCGCCACGATCTTGGGCGTGCTTTCGCCCGAGGCCAGCGAGCAGTCGAGATCCGACGCTCCCTGGAGGATCTTGCCGTCGACGGGAATCCTTTCGCCGGCTGCGATCAGCAGCTGCATCCCCGGTTCGATCTCGCCAACCGGCAGATAGTCGCGCGCGCCGTTGCCGCGCAGCACCATGGCGCCACGCGCGGCCAGCTGCGACAGGCCCTTCACCGCAGTGCGGGCACGTTCCCGCATCACGTGATCCAGCGTGCGGCCGATCAAAAGGAAGAACAACAGTGACACCGACGCGTCGAAATAGGCGTGGTCGCCATGGTTGATCGTCTCATAGAGACTCATTGCGTAAGCGAGCGACACCCCGACCGCTATAGGCACGTCCATGTTCATGCGGCCGTGCCGTAGGGCGTTCCAGGCCGAGCGGAAGAAGATGCCGCCGGCGAAGGCGAGCGCCGGTATGGCGATCAGTGCGGAGACCCAGTGAAAAAGGTCTCGGGTAGCACCTTCGGCGCCGGACCAGACTGAGACCGAAAGCAGCATGATGTTGCCGGCCGCGAAGCCGGCAACAGCGACGGCGCGGATCAGCTCGGCAAGCGTTTTGTCCTTCTTGTCAGTGTCGGCATCGAACAGGTGCGCCTCGTAGCCCATCCTGCCCAGCGCCGCGACGAAGGGTGGCACCTCATCCCCACGCCACCGGACCGCGACCCGCTTCGTCGAAAGGTTGACGCGTGCGCCTTCGACATTCTCCAGCTTTCCCAGCGCCGTCTCGATTGTCTGGATGCAGGCAGCGCAATAAACTGTTGGGACAGAAAGGTCGGTCTGGCGAAGATCGTCGCCTAGCGATCGGCTCGCCAACCTGATTTCCTGGCTGGATGGCAGCACCGATGCGGCGCTGCCCAGATCCAACGCCATTTCGGCACCGGGTGCACAACAGCTCATTGCAGCGCTCCATGAGAAATCATGATCCGGCGGACGTCGCGGTACGGCTTATCCAGGCCGGCATCGGCGTCGATCTCGACGATCCAGACACCGTCCTTCGGCATATGCTGCGCGGCAAATTCCTGGCCGGAGGCGAGGGCGAGCGTGACGGACTTGTCCTCTTTCTCGTAGGCGGGATGACGAAACAGCACCTTGACGCCGTGCAGAGGAACCGGCTTGCCGGCCGCGTCGGAGAGGCTGTAGCGGACTTCGCCCCATGCGATGGTCAGCTTGCCGCTCCAGCCAAGCGCTGCCTGGGCGCGGCCCTCCTCGGCCTGCTTGTTGAATTGCTGGCTTGCTACATAGGTATTCTCGACGACGAGGCCGGTCCAGCTGGTGTTGGCCAGTGTCGCCATGGTCAGGTTGACCGCGATGACCACGCCGAAAAAGGCAAGGATGATGGCCAGCATGTGCCTGCCAGTAAATTCGCGAGGTTTCTGAGCGTTGGCAGTCATCTGGCAGCCTCTGGCGCGTTGAAGGTGGCGATGTATTCGTTCGACTCGAAGCTGGCTCTGTCCTCGACACGGAATTTGAAAGTCTGCGCCGGGGCGCGGATCTTGTCCGCCGGCTGGCGAACGAAGACCTTCAGCATTTTCAGGCGGTCGGGTTCGACCGGAATGGCGAAAGAACGGCCTGCTGGGATGTCGTCGCCGACGACGACCATGTCAGCCCCCTCCAAGCCCTGCATGGTGACGACAATCGTCCTCGGCTCCGGGATCATGTTGAGCAGCTTGACGGTATAGCCGTTGCGGATGGACCTGTCGGACAGTGTGACGAACTGGGGATTGCGATCATGCAGCACGTTCAGTTCGAGCCGGTCGCGCGTCAGCAGGGAATAGAGCAGGCCAAGGCCGATCAGCGACCAAAAACCCATGTAGACGTAGGTGCGCGGCCGAAAGATCTTGCGAACGTGAAAATGCGCCACCTTGTCGGAGAAGGTGCCAGCAGCTGTTCTGACCAACGATGGATTGACAGGGCCGGAGCCGCCTGCCGTCGCTAGCATCATGTTGGCGTTGTAGTCGGACAGTGTCGCATAGGCGATCAGCCCGGGCTCCTTCCCGAGCTTGTCCATAACGCCGTCGCAGGCGTCGATGCAGAGCGCGCACGTGATGCATTCGAGCTGCTGGCCGTCGCGAATATCGATCCCCATCGGGCAGACCGCGACGCAGGCATTGCAGTCGACGCAGTCGCCGACCGGCAACCCCGCAGCAAGCACCTTCTTGGCGTGGCGCGAGCGTGGTTCACCGCGCCAGTCGTTGTAGGTGACGGTGAGCGAATTTTCATCGAGCATGGCCGCCTGGATGCGCGGCCATGGGCACATATAGGTGCAGACCTGTTCGCGCATCAGACCGCCAAACGTGTAGGTGGTCGCCGTCAGGACCGCGACGGTGATATAGGCGACGGGCGCGGCGGTGCCGGTGAAAAGCTCGCCGAGCAATGTCGGTGCATCGGCGAAATAAAAGATCCAGGCGCCGCCGGTCGCCGCACCGATTACTAGCCAGATGGTGTGCTTGGAGACGCGCAGCATCAGCTTGCGCGCGGTCCAAGGACCTGCGTCGAGCTTCATGCGAGCATTGCGGTCGCCCTCTATCGCGCGTTCGACGACGAGGAACAGATCGACCCAAACCGTCTGAGGGCATGCATAGCCGCACCAGGCACGGCCGACAGTCGAGGTGATCAGGAAAAGACCGACGCCGGCCATGACCAGAAGGCCAGCCACGTAAAAGAATTCCTGCGGCCATATCTCGATGAAGAAGAAGTAGAAGCGCCGATTGGCGACATCGAGCAGCACGGCCTGGTCGGGTGCAAACGGACCACGGTCCCAACGCAGCCATGGCGTCAGATAGTAGATGCCAAGCGTGATCGCCATCACCAGCCATTTGAAACGGCGAAAGCTGCCCGAGGCGCGTTTTGGAAAGATCTTCTTGCGCGCGGCATAAAGGGGCTGACGGGTCTTCGCGGAATTGACCGCCTCGGCTTCCAGCCGTTCTATCTGCGTCTTGTCAAGCAACGACTTTTCTCCACTCCATACGCAGACGGTGATTTGAATGCGTTGGGCAACAATGCCGCCGGGTGGACTTGCCCGCGTTGATGCAGGTCAATCTTCGGATACCGGAAGACGAGTCGAGGCCCGGACAAGCCGGGCCTCGTCGCTCAGGCGGCGAAGGGCTGGGAACAGGCCCCTATCCTATTCCCCACCGCCGAGCGAATGGATGTAGACCGCCAGTTCCTTGACCTTGGTTTCACCCAGGCGTGCTCCCCAGGCTGGCATGACGCCCTGCTTGGGTGCGCGAACCTGCTCGGCGATTGCGGTCTCGCCGGCGCCGTAGAGCCAGATCGCGTCGGTCAGGTCGGGTCCCCCGAGCTCCTTGTTGCCTTTCGCGTTGTCGCCGTGACAGGCGACGCAGTTTTCGGCGAAGACCTTGGCGCCCGGCTGGATCAGACTTGCATCGTGGAGCTCGCCGGACAGGCTGGCTACGTAGGCGCTGACCTGCGCAATCTGGTCGGCGGTGATGATGTCGCCGAAGGCCGGCATCTCGGACAGGCGCGTGTCTGGATCGGACGCGAAGCGAATGCCGTGCGTAATCGTCTGCTGGATCTGTTCGGCCGTGCCGCCCCATAGCCAGTCGTCGTCATTGAGATTGGGAAAGCCGGCTGACCCCTGAGCGCCAGAGCCGTGGCACTGGGTGCAGTTGACCTTGAATGCGGCACCTCCGGCAGCGACGGCAAATTCACGCAAGGCATCATCCGCGGCGATCTCCGAGACGCTTTTGGACTCGACCGCCGCGACATATTTGCCCTTTGCCGTTTCGGCCGCCGCCAGCTCGTTCTTGACCTCGTTGCGGCTCGAATAGCCGAGCACACCCGTTGTCGCCGAGTGCAACAGCGGCCACGCCGGATAGGCAATCGTGTAGCCGATCGCCCAGACTATGGTGACGTAGAAGGTTATGACCCACCAGCGCGGAAGTGGGTTGTTCAGTTCCCGGATGCCGTCCCACTCGTGCCCCGTCGTAGGGACGCCAGAGATTTCATCGATGTGCTCGTCGCTCATGATCACTCGTCCTCAAGGGGAATCCGGGCAGCTTCGTCAGCCAGCTTGCGGCTACCGGGGCGCAGGGCGAAAACTATTGCCCCAACAAAGAAAAGCGCCATGGCGAGCAGACCCCAGCTGTCGGCAAACTCCCGCATCAAATTGTAATCCATGGATAAAACTCCTCACCGGTAGCCGGCGGCCTCGTCATAGTTCTTGAAGTCGACCAGCGTGCCCAGCATCTGTAGGTAGGCGACCAAGGCGTCCATTTCCGTGACCTGCTGCGGATTGCCGTCGAAGTCACCGATCTTGGCTTTGGGATAGCGTTTCTCGAGGCCGGAGGTGTCGGCATTCGGGTCGGCCTGCGCTTTCAGATCGGCATTGGCGTTGGCAATCATGTCATCCGAGTAGGGGACACCAACGCGCGCATTCGCAACCAGATGCGTCGAGAAGTCCTTCACATCGATCTCCGCATCCTTCAGGAAGGCATAGCTCGGCATGACCGATTCCGGCACTACCGAGCGCGGGTCGGCAAGGTGATCGACGTGCCAAGAATTCGAGTAGCGGTCGCCCACCCGGGCGAGATCCGGCCCGGTGCGCTTCGATCCCCACTGGAAGGGATGGTCGTACATCGACTCTGCAGCCAGGCTGTAGTGACCATAACGCTCGACCTCGTCGCGGAACGGCCTGATCATCTGGCTGTGGCAGAGGTAGCAGCCTTCGCGCACATAGATGTTGCGCCCGACAAGTTCGAGCGGCGAGTAGGGGCGCATGCCTTCCACCTTCTCGATCGTGTTGTCGAGATAGAAGAGCGGTGCGATCTCGACGATGCCGCCGACCGTCACCACAAGAAGGGAGCCAACGAGAAGAAGCGTGGCGTTCTTCTCGATGATTGCGTGTCTATCCATCAAGCCCATTGTCTGGCTCCTTATTCGGCAGGCTGAAGGGCGGGAACGGAGCCCGGCATTGCTTGCTCCTCGCGCTGGTGGCCGAGGATCGTCATGGTGATGTTCCAGGCCATTATCAGGGCGCCCGAGAGGTACATGGCGCCGCCCATGGCGCGCATGACATAGTAGGGGTGCATGGCGGCGACCGTTTCGGCGAAGGAGTAGACTAGGAAGCCCTGCTCGTCGTATTCGCGCCACATCAGGCCCTGCATGATGCCGGACACCCACATGACCGCGGCGTAAACGACGATACCCAGCGTCGCCAGCCAGAAGTGCCAGGTTACCAGCCGCAGCGAGTAGAGCCGGTCGCGGTTCCACAGCTTCGGCACCATGTAGTATATCGCGCCGAACGAGATCATGCCGACCCAGCCGAGTGCGCCAGAGTGCACGTGGCCTATGGTCCAGTCGGTATAATGCGACAGGGAGTTGACCGCCTTGATCGACATCATCGGCCCTTCGAAGGTCGACATGCCGTAGAAGGCGATGGCCATCACCATCATGCGAATGATGGGATCGGTGCGCAGCTTGTCCCAGGCGCCTGACAGCGTCATCAGACCGTTGATCATGCCACCCCACGACGGCATCCACAGCATGATCGAGAACACCATGCCCAGCGTCTGCGCCCAGTCGGGCAGGGCGGTGTAGTGCAGGTGATGCGGCCCGGCCCAGATGTAGAGAAAGATGATCGCCCAGAAGTGAATGATCGACAGCCGGTAGGAATAGACCGGGCGGTTCGCCTGCTTGGGGACGAAATAGTACATCATGCCGAGGAAGCCGGCGGTGAGGAAAAAGCCGACGGCGTTATGGCCGTACCACCATTGCGTCAGGGCGTCCTGGACGCCGGAAAAGGCGGAGTAGCTCTTGGAGCCGAGGAACGAGGCTGGCATCGACAGGTTGTTGACCACGTGCAGCATCGCGATGGTCACGATGAAAGACAAATAGAACCAGTTGGCGACGTAGATGTGCGGTTCCTTGCGCTTCAGGATGGTGCCAAGGAACAGGATGAGGTAGGCGACCCAGACGATGGTCAGCCAGATGTCGACATACCATTCGGGTTCGGCGTATTCGCGGCTTTCCGTGATGCCGAGCAAGTAACCGGTGGCCGCCATCACGATGAAGAGCTGATAACCCCAGAAGACGAACCAGGCGAGATCGCCACCGAAGAGACGGGCGCGGCAGGTGCGTTGCACAACGTACAAGGACGTGCAGAGCAACGCATTGCCACCGAAGGCGAAGACGACGCCCGATGTGTGCAGCGGCCGCAAGCGGCCGAAATTGAACCAGGGCTGGATGTTGAGATCGGGGTAGGCAAGCTGCAGTGCGATGACGACGCCGACCAGCATGCCGACCACACCCCAGAACATAGTGGCGATGGCGCCGTAGCGGATCGGACCGTCCATATAGGCGGATGGATCGATTGGAGCGGTGGCTTCGAAGCTCGTGTTGCGGATGAGGATGCCGACAAAGCCTAGCAACACAAAGAACAGCACCCACATATGCTGCCGGAACGGCTCGTCCACGCCGAAGCCGGCGGCGACCAGAGCCGCGAATGTAAAAAGGCTCAACGCGAAGATTGGTGTGCCGAACTTCATGACATATCCCCGACTCGGATTCCGATACGCGGACGTCAATCCGCATGGACACCAATTCCGCAGTCGCTCCGTTGCCGCCTTGATCCATGTCAAAGTCATTTCCTTTTGGATTGGGCAGCCTTGGTCCCGCAAGGATCGGGAGATTGCCGTTGAACTCGCAGACAGGACGAGGATCGTTGCCGTTTCAAACGGCCAGTAACAGCGCAATGACGGCGGTTCGACCCGGCACGCAGGCGACGTCATCCGCGGTGATGAGACGCGCGCATCTGGAAAAGCTGCAACTCTGTGACGCCCTGGAAAAAATTGCAGACACGCTGCCCAGGGTCGATCTTTTGACATGCCTGACTTTGGCGAACGCAATCGTTCCGCTTCTGCGCAACAGCCACGAATACGAAGAAACGGTTATTTTCCCCGCCTACGAGAGCGCGCTGGCCAATAGCGACGCCAATCGTGATTCAGCCCGGCGATTGCGCGCTGAGCATGTCGAGGACGAATGCTTTGCCGGGGAGGTGACCGAGATTCTGCTGGCCATCGGCCATGGCAAGACCATCGACAATGCCGAAGCGGTCGGTTTCATGCTGCGCGGCTTCTTCGAAAGCTTGCGCCGGCATATCGCCTTCGAGCGCGAGCATGTCCTGCCGATGATCGGGATCGTCGATTAACTCTAAGCGCCAGAGCGGCGCTGCAGCCGATCCAAGCTATCGACAACAACATGCCGATTGTTTTCGATGCGGATCACGTTGTCTGATCGCAGCCGGGTCAGCTGACGGCTGACAGTCTCGATCGTCAGACCGAGGAAATCGGCGATGTCGGCGCGGGTGAGAGGTAGATCGAAACTTGTCGCCTGGGCGGCGGGGTCCAGCGCGGGATCGATGTTTCTGGCGATCATCAACAGAAAGCTCGCCACCTTTTCCGAAGCACTCTTGCGGCCCAGCGTCACCATCCAGTCGCGGGCATCATCGAGTTCGTTCAGCGTCTGCTTGAAGAGGCGATGCTCCAGTCCCGGCGATTCCTTCATCATCCGTTCGATGGCGGCCTTGGGAAACGAGCACAGGGAGACTGCGGTCGCGGCTTCGGCGTTGATCGCGCTTTCCACCTTGAAGGGTCTGCCCAGAAAATCGGGAGCAAATTGAAGCCCGACAATCTGCTGGCGTCCGTCCGAAAGGCTTTTCGTGAGCTTGACCACTCCGGAAAGCACATTCGAGTAGCTCCCGACCGTCTCGGCGTCGCCAATCAATTCCACGCCCGGTTCAACCGTATGTTTTGACGAGGTCTTGGCGAGGCCCACCAGTTGTTCAGGGTCGAGCGCGCCGCAAACGCCATGGTGGCGCGCTTCGCATGATTGGCAAAGCACGGGAATGCCGGCGCTGTGTACATCCTGACGCACTGTCATCGTGGTCTTCCGCGGACGCAAAGTCCTGTCACGATATAGCATCGAGCCAAGAAAAAGCGCTTGCGGCAGTTTGTCCGAAGCCGACGGGCTTTGACCGAAATCAAGGCGGCTGTTGCCCCTAGGGAGCAATGTTGCGCGACACAGCCCGGAGTTGATTGCGAGATGCGGCCAGATTTAGTTGCCAGACTTGGTGAGAACGTGCCGCGTTATACGAGCTATCCGACGGCGCCGCATTTTCATTCCGGCGTCGATGCTGCCGTTTGTCGTGGCTGGCTGCAGGCGCTTGGCGAGGACGACGAGATCTCGCTGTATTTGCATATCCCTTACTGTGACAAGCTTTGCTGGTTCTGCGCCTGCCATACGAAGCAGACACGCCACTACGAACCGGTGACCAAGTACCTGCGCTCACTGCATACCGAGATCGCGACCGTCGCCGATCTTGTCGCAGGCAAGGGCCGTGTGCGTGCCGTCCATTTCGGCGGCGGTTCGCCAACCATCCTCAAACCGCAGGATATCGTCGCACTGGCGGAAGTCTTACGCAGCAGCTTCACATTTCTTCCCGGCGCTAGGATCAGCGTCGAAATCGAACCAAATGATATGGACGAAGCCCGCCTCGACGCGCTTGCCGAAATCGGCATGACGAGGGCGAGCCTCGGCGTCCAGGATTTTAATCCCAAGGTCCAGAAGGCCATCAATCGCGAGCAGACTTTCTTGCAGACCAAAGCGGTCGTTGACGGCGTTCGTGCGCGCGGTGTCGGATCCGTCAATCTCGATCTGCTTTACGGCCTGCCGCACCAGACCAGGGAGAGCGTTTCCTCTACGGTCGCGCAAGCGTTGACCCTGGAGCCCGACCGGATCGCGCTTTTTGGCTACGCGCATGTGCCGTGGTTCAAGAAGCATCAGACAATGATCGACGAGGCCTGGCTGCCGGATCCGGCAGAACGGTTTGCCCAAGCGCAACTTGCCTCTTGCCTGATGCTCAATGCGGGATACCAAGCCATCGGCCTCGACCATTTCGCCAAGCCGGGCGATGCTCTGGCGCTTGCCGCGCGCTCAGGGACTTTGCATCGCAACTTCCAGGGCTACACGGAGGATCGCTGCGAAACCTTGATCGGCCTCGGTCCGTCGTCAATCAGCCAGTTTCGCCAAGGCTACGTCCAGAACATGCCTTCGACCACCGAATATGGCCGCATGGTCGACAGCGGCGGGCTGGCGACCGTCAGAGGCATCGCGCTCTCCGTGGAGGATCGCGTTCGCGGCTGGATCATCGAACGGCTGATGTGTGATTTCGCCTTCTCCGCGATCGACCTGATTGAGCGTTTCGGCGAAGCCGGCCAAAAGCTTCTCAGCAAGGCAAGCTCGACTGCCCTTCTTGACCCTGCACGCATGCTTGAATTGAACGGTGACCACTTCGTCGTGCCAGTGGAAAGCCGCCCTTTTGTCAGAAGCGTCGCCGCAAAGTTCGACAAATATTTCGAAACCGGCAAGGCGAGACATTCCGTAGCCGTCTGAGCGTCGGCTTGGTCGGAAACCGAGTGCGATGAGACCGAACTTTGGGCTAGGGCCGTCAAGCCTATGACGACCGTGTCCATGAGCTGAGGGATGGCCTACATCCCGATCTGAACGGCGCAAATCGTGGACCGCGTCAGGAATCGCTTCTCCCGCCCGTTGTCCAGCGAGAACATGCCGCCGCGACCTGCCACCACGTCGATAATGAGATCGGTGTGTTTCCAGGCCTCGAATTGCGAGGCTCCGATGTAGAAGGGAGCCTCACCGACGTGGCCAAGCAGCACATCCTGGTCACCAATGATGAAGCCCGCCACCGGATAGCACATCGGCGAAGAGCCGTCGCAGCAGCCGCCGGACTGATGGAACAGCACCGGGCCATGATCGGTACAATCTCCGCGATCAGTTCAAGGGCTGCCGGCGTCGCTGTGACTTTTGCAAGCATGGTTTATCTGGTTTCCAGTCATGCGCGCGGCCCCATGGAGCCGCGCGCATGAGCGCAGTGATCAGAAGAAACCAAGTTTCTTCGGGCTGTAGCTGACCAGCATGTTCTTGGTCTGCTGGTAATGGTCGAGCATCATCTTGTGGGTCTCGCGGCCGATGCCGGACTGCTTGTAGCCGCCGAAGGCCGCATGCGCGGGATAGGCATGATAGCAATTGGTCCAGACGCGGCCAGCCTGGATTGCCCGGCCGAAGCGGTAGGCGCGGTTGGCATCGCGTGTCCAGACGCCGGCGCCGAGACCGTAGAGCGTATCGTTAGCAATGCTGAGGGCTTCGTCGTCGTCCTTGAAGGTCGTGACCGATACCACCGGCCCAAAAATCTCCTCCTGGAAGATGCGCATCTTGTTGTGACCCTTGAACACCGTGGGCTGGACGTAGTAGCCGCCGGCCAGATCGCCAGGCAGAAGATTGCGCGCCCCACCGGTCAGCAACTCGGCTCCTTCCTGGCGGCCGATGTCGATGTAGGACAGGATCTTTTCCATCTGCTCGGACGAGGCCTGGGCACCGATCATCGTCGCCGGATCGAGCGGGTCGCCCTGCACGATGGCCTCGACGCGCTTGAGGGCGCGTTCCATGAACCTGTCGTAGATTGATTCATGGATGAGCGCGCGGCTCGGGCAGGTACAGACCTCGCCTTGGTTCAGCGCGAACATGACAAAACCTTCGATCGCCTTGTCGAAGAAATCGTCGTCTTCGGCGACGACATCCTTGAAGAAGATGTTGGGCGATTTGCCACCGAGCTCGAGTGTCACCGGGATCAGGTTCTGGCTGGCATACTGCATGATCAGCCGGCCCGTCGTGGTCTCGCCGGTAAAGGCGATCTTGGCAATGCGCGGCGATGACGCCAGCGGCTTGCCAGCCTCGAGGCCGAAGCCGTTGACGATGTTGAGCACGCCCGGCGGCAGCAGACCGCCGATAAGATCGGCCCACAGCAAGATGGCAGCCGGGGTCTGTTCGGCAGGCTTCAGTACGACGCAGTTGCCGGCCGCCAGCGCGGGAGCAAGTTTCCAGCATGCCATCAGCAACGGGAAGTTCCACGGGATGATCTGGCCGACCACGCCGAGCGGCTCATGGAAATGATAGGCGACGGTGTCGTCGTCGATCTGGGAGAGGCTACCTTCCTGGCCGCGCACCGCCCCGGCGAAATAGCGGAAATGATCGATGGCCAGAGGCAGGTCGGCCGCGGTCGTTTCGCGGATCGGCTTGCCGTTGTCCCAGGTTTCGGCACAGGCGAGGAGATCGAGGTTCTCCTCCATGCGGTCGGCGATGCGGTTGAGGATAAGCGACCGCTCGGCCACGCTGGTGCGTCCCCAGGCATCCTTGGCGGCGTGCGCCGCATCGAGAGCAGCCTCGATGTCCTGTGCATCCGAGCGTGCGACCTCGCATAGCAGTTGACCGTTGACCGGTGAGTGGTTCTCGAAGTAGCGGCCGGACCGCGGCTCGGCCCATTTGCCGCCGATGAAATTGCCATAGCGCTTGTCGAAGGGCGCCTTGACCGAGCGTGAGAATTCAACCTTGTTCATGTGTTCCTCCCAAAGCTGACGTCGCGGGATGCGACGCTTCGGAAGAGACTTGCTATTTCCGCCGGTAGTTGTCACCGCACCGGTCACCGTGGTTGGACATGATGTGTCGCAGAATTGCGACAGTCATGGTCGTTTGGGAGTTCAGTGTGACCGGTGGACATCCAGGCGATTGAGTTTGCGGTGAAGCGTCGCGCGGCTGATACCAAGCGCCTGGGCCGCAGCCGAGACATTTCCGTCAGCGCGGGCGAGCGCACGCTGGAGAGCTCCACGCTCTGCCTCAGCCAGAACTTTGGAGCCGCTCTCAGCCCAGCCGAGCAGATCGGCGGCGGGCATTGGTTTGTCGAGACACTGCTGGGTAATTCCAAGCGCCAGGCGGGCCGAACGGGTCGCGCCGACCACAAGATCGTCCGCGTCGACGGCGATCAGCGCGCCGGAACCTTTGTCGATTACCGGTGCGAGCAGAATGCGCGCCTTTGGAAAGGCCATCTTGAAGTTTTCACTTTCGATCCGACGCACCGCGTCGACCACAGCCATCGAAATGAGATTGGCGAAGGCTTCCGTCAGATCGGCTCGGCAGGAGGACACGTCAAGTGCGGCTACAAGATTCCCTTCATGATCATGGATCGGAGCGGTGGTGCAGCTGAGCAGCGTGTTGCGCGTATGGAAATGCTGGTCACGGTGGATTGTCAGTGCGCGCCGCTCGACCAGACAGGTGCCGATCCCGTTGGTGCCCTGGCTTTCCTCATTCCAGACGGAGCCAGTCCACAAGCCCCAGGAGCGAAACGTCTCGTCATCGACGGCCGCGCCGCGCCGCTCGACCGGCACGCCGTCACGATCGGCGAGCAGGACACAGCATCCGACGCCGCCAACAGCAAGATACAGACGGTCGAGACTCGATTGGGCAGCTTGGACGAGAGGTTCGATGCGTTGCCGGGCCTGCCCCAGTTCCGCCTCCGTCAGATAGCGTGTGGGGCTGCAGTCAGCTGGATCGAGCCGATGCAAATTGGAAGACCGTCGCCAGGAGGCAACCAGCGCGGACTTCGCTGCAGCATCCGAGGCGATCGCGGCCTGGATGCGGTCGGCATGATGGCCGGATAGATCTTTGCCCATACCTAATCCTCCCAACCCTGATATCTTTCCTCCGATCTGACCGGTCTGCGGGTCCCGCAGCACATAGTCAATTCGTCGAAAGAAGCAGAGCGCAGATGTCTCCTTCTTGCCCATCGTTGAGCAATTCGTGGGTACCCATTCGAGAGAACCTACTAACAGATTTGCCGTGCGTTCATTGATCAGGAGCAAATCGGAGCATCGGCTGCAGTCAAAAATGCTCGCCGGCCTTGAACGGGAGGAGCAGATGTGGCGCGGAGGCTGATCCAGCCGGCTTAAGACGAGGTGGCCGCCTGAGGGCCGTATTTGCGGAACGGAAAAGGCTCGGCATCATTGGCGAACTGCACTGTCAAGTTCGCCCAGGTTCAAACCGAGATAGTTGTCGGGGCAATACGGCTGGCTGATTTCGCTCTTTGAGTATCTAACTCAGTCCGACCTCTACCGGTTCGACTATTCGCCAGGGTCGAACTCACCTTTGAACAAGACTGTCTCTATCGGCCCCAGCGGATTGGCGATCCGGCTCTCCAGGACCTCGATAAGCTTGTGCCCGACGTCTGCCATGTCTACAGAATGGACGCCGATCTTCGCCGGCAGGAAGCGCGTCAAACGCGTATTGTCACGGGAAACGATGTGGATGTTGCGGCCCGGCTCAAGACCGCGCCTGCTGAGAGCGTGCAACGCTCCCAGAAGACCCAGTTCGTTGGCGCACGCCAAGCCCGTCGGCGGATCCGCAGAAGCCAGCAGGCGATCGAACCAGGCCGCGCTCGATTCCATCGTAAATGTGCCGTCACCGATCAGCGATGGGTCGATTAGAATGCCAGCCTCGGCCATCGCCCGTCGATAGCCTGAAAGTCGCATGGCGCTCGCCTGATCCTTCTGCACGAGAAGTTGCAGCGCAATGCGTCGACAGCCCTTGTCCATCAGCCGCCGGGTCGCGTCGTAGGCAATCTGCTCATTGTCGATATCGACATAGGGATACGCGATGTCCAGGTCGGTTCTTCCAAACGCGACGAACGGTACGCGTTGATCCAGCAGCAGCTTGACGCGCGGATCGCCCGAGACCATGCGCGTGATGATCAGGCCGTCCGCGCTGCGCGCCTGAAGCAGGCGCTGCAAACTTTCGACCGGATCGTCGTCGGGTGTGGTGGAATAGATGGACAGACTGTAGCCGGCTTGCCGCGCCGCCAGCGTCATGCCTTCGATCAAAGGAAGCTTCGCCAGATCGGACAGGTAGTCGCGTGTTTCCATCGGCAGCACCGCCGTCAGCGTCAAGGTTTGTCCGGTCTTCAGCGCGCGGCCATGATGGTTCGGGACATAGCCGACCCGCTTCGCAACCTCCTTGACGCGCGAGACGGTCGAGGGATGCACCTCCGGCCCGTCCTTCAGGGCGCGCGATACCGTGGTCACCGAAAGGGAAAGTTCCGCCGCGATCTGTTTTAGATTGGCCATGTCGCCCGACTTGATTTGCGAAAGCGCCGGCTGATTTTGCTGAGCGTCGTAACGTTACCGGATTCGACCCGAGGGTCAAATCCACGCTCACCCCAACTGAACGGTCCGATTGGAAGCAGCTTGACTCTAGGGCGTTTCGCAGTAATCGTAACGTTACGATTGATAAAATCGCCTAGTTGAGCGACATTTTTATGAATCCTGGAGGAGGAGAACCCATGTCCCGGCTACTTCGCATTTCCCTGGCAGCGATCGCGGTCTCGGTCGCCTTGCCCGTCTATGCCCAGACAGTCACCATCACCACCGCGGGCGGCGACTATGGCAACGCCATAAAGGAGGCCATGTGGGCCCCCGCTGCAAAAGAGCTCGGCTTTGATGTCCGCGAGGAGACGCAAAGCGACGGCCTGGCCGCCCTGAAGATGCAGGTCACTTCGGGTGCGGTCACCACCGACATCATCCATCTCGGCTCGCCGGAAGGCGCGCAGGCGGCCGCACAGTCGCTGCTGGAGCCGCTCGACTACAAGATCATCGATCCCAACTCTGTGCCCGCCGGCGCGAAGTCCGACTACTGCTATCCGTTCGACTCCTATGGGACTGTCATGTCGTGGAACACCAAGACCTATGGGGAGAATTCGCCGAAGACCTGGGCCGAGTTCTGGGATGTCGCCAAATTCCCGGGCCGTCGCGCGCTGCGCGCCAATGCGCAGGACTTGATCGAGATCGCGCTGCTCTCCGATGGGGTGGCGCCGGCCGACGTGTATCCCGTGCTCAGCACGCCGGAGGGTCTGGAGCGCGCAATCAAGCGGCTTGAGGCGATCAAACCGAATGTCTCGGTCTGGTGGAACTCGGGAGCGCAGTCCGCGCAGTTGCTGAAAGACGGCGAGGCGGATCTGGTCGTGACCTGGAACGGTCGCGCGCAGACCGTGAAAGCCGATGGCGGCACGGTTGACTACACGTTCAAGGGTTCCGTCATCGGCACCGACTGTCTTGCGGTGCCGAAGGGGGCGCCGAACAAGGAAGCAGCCATGAAGCTCATCGCGGCGATGACACAGCCCGCGCGCGTGGCGAAGCTGACCGACTTCATCGCCTATGGCCCGGTCAATCCTGCCGGCTATGAAGGTGGCCTTATCCCCCAGGACCGTCTGAAGACCTTGGCGACCGCGCCTGAAAATGCCGGCACTTCGGTGTTTTCGAATGCGGACTGGTGGGTCAAGAACGGCGAGGCGGCCCAAAAAGCCTTCGATGAAATGATGAACCGCTGAGTCTCGAATTCATCAGCCCCAAGGCTGCAGCACATGATGAAGTCGCTCCCGATCACCATCGACAGCGTGCGCAAGACCTATGGGTCTTACGTCGCGCTGGACGATGTCTCGCTCGACATTCAGGCTGGCGAGTTCCTCACATTGCTGGGGCCATCCGGGTCGGGCAAGACCACGTTGCTCATGGCTCTGGCCGGTTTTGTCCGGCCCGATTCCGGTAGGCTCTTGTTGGGTGATCGGGACATCACCCGCCTGGCCCCCAACAAGCGCGACATCGGCATAGTGTTCCAGAACTACGCCCTGTTTCCCCACATGAACGTTCTGGCAAATGTCGAGTATCCGCTGGTGCTGCGCAAGACGCCGAAAGCGGAGGCCCGCCAGCGAGCGCTCGACACCTTGGCCCGCGTGAAGCTGGAAGGTCTGTCTGAGCGCAACATTACCGCATTGTCCGGCGGCCAGCGCCAGCGAGTGGCGTTGGCGCGGGCGATCGTCTTCGAGCCACGCGTGATGCTGATGGACGAGCCGTTGTCGGCGCTCGACAAGAATCTGCGCGAAACCATGCAGTACGAGATCCGTCGTCTGCACGATGATCTCGGGATCACCACCATCTATGTGACGCATGATCAGCGCGAAGCACTGATCATGTCAGACCGGGTTGCGGTGATGAACTCCGGCCGCATTCAGCAGATCGACACGCCACAGCAGATCTATGATCGTCCATCGACGCGCTTCGTCGCGGAGTTCATGGGTGAGGCCAACATTGTGGCCCCGGGCTCGGTGCGCAGAATAGACGGCGCCGATGCATCACGCGAAGCTTTGATGATCCGCGCGGAAAGCTTCCATCTTGATGCGAAGCTCGTCGGGCGAGACGGGGTGGCGCTTGAGGGAACGCTGCGCGCCAAGGCGTTTCGAGGCGAGAACTGGCTTTTGACGCTGGCGCTTGACGGCGGGCAAGATATCCTTGTCTGCATTCCGGCGGCGCTGGCCAGTGGCTGCGCCGAACTTGCCACCGGTCAGCGGGTGACCGCCTATGCATCAGCAGCGAAAGTTCACGCGATACCGGGAGCGGTAGCGTGACCGTCCTTGCCGATCCTGCGCTAGCGGCAGACGCTCGACGCGAGCGGCGGTTCTTCCTCTCGCTTTCACTGCCTGCGCTTTTCATCGTTGGACTGGCGGCGATACTGCCCATCGTCTGGATCATCCGGCAATCCTTCCTGACCACAGGGGGCGAATACACCGTCGGCAATTACGAGAAGGTGCTTTCGAGCGGACTGACATGGTCGGCGCTCGTCACGACCCTTGAACTGTCCTTGGGCACGCTGGCGATCTGCATTCTACTCGGCACCCCCCTGGCGCTCGCCCTGGCCAGCGCCAGACCAAGAGTGGCCAATTTGCTGATGGCCTTCGTCATGCTGCCGCTGTGGACCTCCATTCTGGTGCGCACCTATGGCTGGCTCGTGCTCTTGCGGCGCGATGGCCTGATCAACGCGGCTTTGACCGGCTCAGGCCTGACAGCCGAGCCATTGTCGCTGGTCTACAACTTCACGGGAACGCTCATCGGCATGGTTCACTACATGCTGCCGCTCTTTCTGCTGCCCGTTTATGCCGCGATGCGCGATATCGACGCAAACCTCGTCCGCGCGTCGGCGAGCATGGGCGCCACTCTCGGGCAAACGATCCGCACGGTCATTCTGCCGCTTTCGGCCGGCGGCATCTTCTCGGGGTCGATCATCGTCTTCATCTACACCATAGGGTTCTTCATCACGCCGGCGGTGCTTGGCGGCGGCAAGGTAAATCCTCTCTCCATCCGGATCGAGCGCACGCTGTCGACATTTCAGGACTGGGGGTCGGCGAGCGTCCTGGGTATTCTGCTCCTCATCTTGATGGCGTTGATGGGTGTGATGTTCCTGGCTGCACGGCGGCTGATGGCCGGGCGCAAAGTCGATACAGCCCATGCTTGAAGCCTATCCAGACAACAGGCTGGCCCGCATCCTCCTGTGGAGCTTTTGCGCGCTCGTAATGGTGTTCCTGATGCTGCCGACGCTGGTCGTCGTTCCGCTCTCCTTTTCAGCGTCCAATCTTCTCGAGTTCCCACCGCGCGCATACTCGTTGCGCTGGTACGAGACATTCTTCGGTTCTGCGACATGGATGGCCGCGCTCAGGACGAGCCTTATACTGGGAACATTGACGGCGATGGTCGCGGTGCCCCTGGGGCTGCTGGCCTGCATCTCGATGAACAGGCTCGGCGGAAAGGCCGCCGTAACCATTCAAGGCATTCTGCTGACCCCGTCCATTGTGCCGGGCATCCTGCTCGCGATCGGTCTCTTCTTTGTGCTGGCGGCGCAACGTCTGGTCGGGACGCTGTTCGGCGTCCTGGTCGGACATGTGGTGCTGGCCATCCCGGTCGCGTGCATTGTGTTGTTGCCCGCTCTGGCCCGCTTTGACTGGAACCAGGTTCAGGCGGCGCGCAGCCTCGGCGCAAACTGGGCGAGAGCCATTGGCGGAATAATTGTCCCGCAACTTCAGATCAGTCTGTTGTCGGCCACGCTGATGGCCTTCCTGACTTCGCTGGACGAGTCTGTGATTTCGATCTTCGTCGCAAGCGGTCAAAACAGCACGCTGCCGAAGCTTATGTTCCTGTCGCTGCGCGATCAGATCGATCCGACCATTGCGGCGATTTCGACCTTGTGGACCGTCATCGTCCTGGTCGCCGTCCTGATCGTGAGCCTTCGCCAAAAATCCTGACAGAGACTGGAAACATGCCTACAAATCATCACGCAGCCGGTGCTCCGGCGGATCAATCAACGGACATACCTCAGGTGGGGTTGGCCATCATCACCGGCTCGGCAAACTGGGGGCTTGCCTTCCCGGAAGATGTCGAATTCGAGGGTGTGCGCACCTTGCGGCGCGACATGAGTTTTGAAACGCCTTTCGGTCGTTCCGACAACTGGAAGCTTCTTGAGTTCGATGCGTCGATTACAACCGAAGGTAAAACGAAACATGCGTTGTGCATGTATTCGCACGGCAACCCCCGCGACCATATCGACCATTCCTGTCATCGCCGCGCGTTCTGGGTGTTGATGAGCGCGGGTGTAAGGCAAGTCCTGTCCTGTTCGACCATTGGCGCCGTCAACAAGGCGATCAAGCCTGGCGACCTAGTGGTGAACGCCGATATCATCGAACTGACGCAGACCCCGTTTTCACTGCTTCCCGGCCGCCAGAGCTTCGACTGCTCGGGCAAGCAGATCGTGTGTCCAAGATGTGCGGCGGTTCTGGTCGAAACGGCCCGCCGTCATTGGCCAGCCGAATGCCGCGTTCATGGCATCGAGCAGCAGTTGGTCGCTGGCCACTGTTACGGGCCGCGGCTGACCACCCCGGCCGAAGCCTTGGCGTTTCGAAACCTGGGGGCGGATGTGCTCAACCATTCGATCGCCCCCGAGGCTACCTTGTCGCGCGAGATCGGCGCGTGTTTCGTGCCTCTTGCGTTCGTCACGGCAGGTTTCAATGACTATATGGACCGCAATCGCCAGGCATTGCTGCAGGACGACGTGTTGCCAAGCCTCTCTATGACAGCGTCGCGGGTCGCGCTGGAGACCGCGGCGCGACTTCCGGCCAACCCGGAATGCTCTTGCCAGGGTTTGAAGTCGCTCCAACCGGCAGAGCGCGCCAGCCGGTTCTGAGGCACGGTCCGGCGTCGCGCATCAGCCATGAGAATTTGCGCCTGCGCGACAAAAAATGGCTCGAAGGCTACGAACATTGGTTCGCCGAGCGGGCTGGCGCGCGAGCGCAGCCGAGCGGCAGGCCAATCCCTCCTATGTCGAAAGGGTAGTGGGTCAGTTTGAAATCCAGCGGAGGACAGGCTTCCGCGTAGCCGCTTAAGCGGCTACATTTGTGCGATGGCCTATGATCGATATACCGTCTTCTATCACCTGACGCCCGATGGGTGGGTGGCTTCGGATGAACCTCCAGCCAATCGTGTACTTACGCGCGCCCTCCATGTTGAACAACCCTCGGAATGGTCGGACCGCGAATATCGAACATGGTCCACAGAATGGGCTCCTGCAGATCATGAAGCCGAGCGGGACCGGCTGATAAAAGAGTTCGGTGACCTACCGAATCAGAAGGGCTGAGATGTCCAATCCAAAGCGCCCGCGCGATGCCAATCAGTTGGCGAAGTCGATTGTCGATCTGGCGACTGAGGCAGACCGCGACACGTCGCCGCCCCAGTCCTCCTTGCAGCGGCGCGCGCAAAAAGGCGGCCTATCGGGCGGCAATGCCCGCGCCAAGACCTTGACCCCTGAACGCAGACAAGAGATTGCTAAGGCTGCAGCAATCAAGCGTTGGGGTAAAGAGGATGACGGAAACGGGGATTGAAGAAGAGGTAAAGGAGACGCCAGCAACGGCAAGAGAAGTCGCTGAGAATCTCCTTGCTTGGGCTAAAGTCCATAACCTTTTTTCAAAAGTTGCGTTGGATGAGGCGGTCGAAGTTGACGATGAGTCGACTTTCTTGGGAGCCCATACGCCTTCATTCCGTGCTCACGCTGTCGAAGAAATTCTCAGAAAGCGTTCAATAAATCTCATCGGCTTCAGTGAATCTGAAAAGAAGGTCGTTATTTTTACTAATGGCCGTCTAAATAGAACTGAGCAAAAACTTATGCCGTTTCATACGAACGGTTTTTCGTTTGAGTACATCCAAGGAGGCATAGCTCAGGTCAAGGGCGATCCGCCGGCGCCGGAAATGGCAAAGCCATTCTTCCTCCGTGGTGAAGCATACACTTGCGGGTCGTCCATTTACCCAGCCCATTGCATCGGAGCTGGAACGTTTGGCCTTCTGGCTCACGACCCAGCTGGGACGCTCTATGGAATGACAAACAATCATGTCTCAGGGGCATGCAACAATGCTATGCCTGGATTGCCAATCTTAGCACCAGGCCCTGTTGATGCGACTGAGGATGCCTGTGACCCTTTTACGATCGGGCGGCACCATCGCCTGTTGCCGATCAATGACGGCATCCCTGAGAACATCGCTATCGCCGAAAACAATGATGTTGCTATCTTCAAAATAACCAACGCGGCCCGAGTTTCGTCCATGCAAGGGAATTTTTACGATACGCCGAGTACCGTATCTGAACCAATTCCTCCAATGCGAGTTGAGAAGGTAGGCCGAACAACGGGCCACACGACGGGTCAAATCGTAGCGCAATCAGCTGCACCGCAGCCAGTACAATACGCGGTCTCTGAGTACGGTGTAAGAAAAACTGTCTACTTCGAAACAGTATACATCGTGCAAGGCGATAATGGCTTGCCTTTTTCTAAGGCCGGAGACTCAGGATCGTTAGTTGTTGGAACTATGCCAGATGGAACGAAAACTGCAGTTGGCTTAGTTTTCGCCGGAAATGAACAGAGGGGCTTGTCTTTTATTCTTCCATTGCCTATAATGATGGATAAACTCGGCTTGGAAATCGTGTCTGGACACAATGTTCAATGATCACCAGCAGGCCGTAAACGCTGCGGTCGCCCTAGCAAAAGAACTCTCCTTACCAAGTTGGAAGGGGAGTGTATTCGCTTGGAATGAAGGGGCCGAAGCGAAGATCGTTGTATGCGCGGATCGCAGTTGGTTGTCGGCTCATCGCCATATCCCGCAAACGTACCGTGGCTATCGAGTCGAGACGCAAGACAAAATGACCGCGATGGCTCATCGCAGGTAATTTCAAAATGACCTTTATGCTTGACTAAATGCTTTGCTCTGCTAGAGTGAAGGCATGAACAAGCTCGACACCAAGACCCGCTCGCAAATCCTGCACATGCTCTGTGAAGGCCAATCGATCCGCGCCATCACGCGCGTCATGGGCATGAGCAAGAACACTATTGCCAAGCTCCTTTCGGATGCTGGCGCGGTGTGTGCCGAGTATCAGGACCAAGCCCTTCGCAATCTGACCAGCAAGCGCATTCAGGTCGATGAAATCTGGTCGTTCACCTATGCTAAGCAGAAGAACGTCGCGACTGCCAAATCTGCCCCGGAAGGGGCTGGCGACACTTGGACATGGACGGCTATCGATGCCGACACCAAGCTTGTCATGTCGTGGCTGGTCGGCGGGCGCGACAGTGAATACGCAATGGGCTTCATGGACGATCTTTCGCGCCGCCTCGCCAATCGCGTCCAGCTGACCAGCGACGGCCATAGGGCCTATCTAGAGGCTGTTGAAGGTGCATTCGGCGGCGACATCGACTACGCCATGCTGATCAAACTCTATGGTGCCTCGCCTGACAGCGCGAAGGGCCGCTACAGCCCGGCCGAATGCACGGGCATCAAGAAGAACCGCATCGAAGGTTCGCCCGATCTGGCGCACGTCAGCACGTCATTTGCGGAACGCCAGAACCTGACCATGCGGATGCATATGCGCCGCTTCACGCGTCTGACCAACGGCTTTTCCAAGAAGGTGGTAGCTCATGCCAACGCCGTCGCTCTGCACTTCATGTACTACAATTTTGTTCGTATCCATGCGACGCTGCGCATGACGCCTGCAATGGCTGCTGGCGTGACTGGCAAGCTTTGGGAGATTGGCGATATCGTTGCGCTGATCGAAACCAAGGAAGCGGAACAGCCGAAAGTGCGCGGCTCATATAAGAAACGTATCGAGGCCTAAAGTGGATAGTGTCATCAAAGGTGCGTTGATAATCGCGGCGGCGATAGTGGTTGCAGCCGCTATGTTCATTTATTTCGGGCCGTTCCAATCATGCGTCAGGGAAATGAGCGGCCCCGGAAACTCCTACCAAGCTGCATCCTTCTGCTCCCGTTCGATGCGATAATTTCAAACTGACCCACTACCGTCGAAAGACAGCTGTGTACGCGGTGGTTGAGAAGCTGATAGACAGGTTCATTCCTCCTTGTTCTCCTTGGGTCGCCAGACCATACGAGAACATACGAAGGATATGGGTGGGCGAACTACCCGCTAACTAATTGATTTTGTTGAAACGACGTCCATCCGGGCCCACCAACTTGTTAAAAATCAGTGGCTTATGCCTAATACTTTGAGTTTGAATTGAGCGTTTTCGGGTAAGTTTCTGCCTTTTGAGTGAAATGGTTTTGGGCCCGTTCGCCAATTTTCTCCGTTTCGTTGATAGCACCCGACACACGTAGCTCAACATTCCTGGCTTCGAAAGACCTTGCAGCGATGCATGCGGTGATCGGCGGCTCGGACGTGCAATTGGGCGGGTTCTGACCGTCGGCGTAAGGCGATTATTGGCGATGACTACGTGGTTCGTTCCCACACCGGGCTCGCATCAAACTGCAGCCCGGCGACCTTCAGTTCCTTGACCAAGGTCTCTCCAGCCATTGGTGCAAACCATTTCTGTGACGCCAAATAGATCAGAAGGAATCTCAACGTCGCCTTTGCGGAACAGGCAAACACTTCCCGCCCTGGTTTGCCTGCAAGCCGCCTAGGCGTGTGCCAGCTTGGCGCGGCCCAGATCGTGGATCGCGGCTTGTATGTCGCGGGAAAATTCGCGCCCGAAGCGCGATTGCGGCAGAGAGGTGCTCGTCACCAGCACGATATCGAGTACCGAGCGGGGCTGGAATGGGAGCACCTTCAGGTTGCCGAGTTTTGCCCAGGGAACCAGCCCGTCCACCAGCGCGACCCCCAGTCCAGCAGACACCAGAGGTGCGGCCGCGATAGAAAGGCTTATCTCGATCTGCGGATCGTAGACGGATCCTTGCTCCTGGAACACGCGCGCCAGCATCTGACCGGCAGGCGTGTTCGTGCCGTAACTGATCAAGGTCTTGTCAGTTAGATCGGCCGGCGTAGCGACCTTGAGGATTGCGAGCGGCGATTCTGGCAGCACCAGCGCGACGATGTCCGCCGTGCCAACAACCTCGTTGCGGACCTGCGGCTGGGGCAAGGTGGTCATGGTCAAGCCGAGATCGATGTCGCCGATCAGGATGCGCTCGCCAATTTCCTCCGCCGGAAGCGTCTGAAGCACCAGGCGAGCGCCGGGGTTGCGCCGGCGGAAGCGTCTTGTGGCTGCGGGCAGCAGCGCGAAGGTCGGCGGCGCGCTGGCTGCAACGCGAAGCAGGCTCAACTGCTTGTCGCGAATTCGGTTCGAATAGATCTTCAGCACTTCGATCTCGCGGAAAATCCGATCGGCGTCGCGAAACAGCAGATGCGCCTCGGGCGTTGCCACGAGGCGGCCGCCAATGCGTTCGAAGAGCTTGTAGCCGATCAAGGTTTCGAAGTGACGCAGCAGCTTGCTCACCGCAGGCTGGGAAATATGCAAGGCCTCCGCCGCCGCGGTGAGCGAGCTGTGGCGCATGATGGCGCGGAAGACTTCGAGATGCCTGGCATTCATGACGCATCATAACCAAAAGTTCTGGATAGCAAAACAGTTGGTATTGGCGATGGGCGCGGCGGACTGAAAAGATGATGGGGTGCAGACAGCCAGATCCAGAGGAGGATCGCCCATGGACTCAAACGAAAGCGGTCGTTTCCTACGCCTGGGCGAGCGAGACAGGCCGAGGCTCGTCTTCTCCATTGACGGCCGGCCGGTTGCCGGCTGCGAAGGGGACACGCTGTTGGTGGCCATGCTCACGCAGATAGGTCACCTCAGAAGTTCGGAGTTTGGCGATGGCCATCGTGCCGGCTTCTGTCTGATGGGCGCCTGCCAGGACTGCTGGGTATGGACCGACACAGGCGAACGCTTGCGCGCCTGCACCACACCGCTTGCCGCCGGCATGCGCATTGCCACCAAAGCTTCGGAGCACACATGGCCGAGCCTCGCATAGTGCCCGATCGTCACAAAGTGCCCGATCTTCGCATAGTGATCGTCGGCGCCGGTCCGGCCGGTGTGCGCGCCGCCGAGACACTGGTTGCGGCCGGGCTTCGGCCGATCGTCATCGACGAAAGCAGCCGCGACGGTGGACAGATCTATCGTCGCCAGCCGGAAGGGTTTCGCCGCTCCTACGCCTCGCTCTACGGATCGGAGGCCGGCCGGGCCGAGAATCTGCATCGCAGCTTCGAGGCTCTGCACGATCATATAGATTATCGGCCCGAAACCCTCGCCTGGGGAATATGGGAAAAGCAGTTGCATCTCCTTCAAGGGTCCCGAACCAGCGAGGTCGATTTCGACGCGCTGATCATCGCTTCGGGGGCAACTGACCGCCTGATGCCGGTGCGGGGCTGGAACCGGGCAGGCGTCTACAGCCTGGGTGCTGCGCAGATAGCGTTGAAGTCGCAGGCCACCGCGATCGGCAGGCGAGTCGTGTTTATGGGCAGTGGACCGCTCCTCTATCTCGTGGCGGCGCAATATTCGAAGGCGGGCGCCGAAGTGGCCGCGGTGCTCGATACCTCGCCTTTCCACCTGCGGGTCAAGGCACTGCCAAAACTGATCGCCCGGCCGGATGTCCTGCTGAAGGGGCTGGCCCTCACCATGAAGCTTCGCCGTGCCGGCATCGAGATCCACAGCGGCATAACGCCGGTAGAGATCGAAGGCCGGCCTGGGATCGGCGTCGAGACGGTCCGCTTCCGCACCGACAAGGGGCAAGTCCGTGACATTGCCTGCGACGCCGTCGCGCTCGGCTATCATTTGCGCCCTGAGACGCAACTGGCGGACCTCGCACGCTGCGAGTTCCGTTTCGATGCGCAGACACGCCAGTTCTTTCCGATAAAAGACACCGACGGCCGCAGCAGCGTTGCGGGCGTTTATTTGGCCGGCGATGGCGCCCTGACGCTCGGCGCCGACGCCGCCGAGGCGGCCGGGCGCCTGGCCGCATTAGCCGTGCTGTCCGATCTTGGCCGCCCGATGGCGCCGGCTCAGGTTGCGCGCCTTCGCCGTCGCTTGCGTATCTTTGGGCGGTTTCGGCGCGGCATCGTCGCTGCTTTCCCGTGGCCGGCGGGCGCTGCCGCTGCCCTCAGTGAAGATACGGTGGTCTGCCGCTGCGAAAACATCACCGCTGGTGAACTGCGTGCAGCCGTCTTCGGCAATGGCGCTGTTGAGGTCAATCGCGCCAAGGCCTTCAGCCGTGTCGGCATGGGCCGCTGCCAGGGCCGCTATTGCGGGCATGCGGCGGCCGAGGTGATCGCTGCGTGCGCCGGCGTTCCGGTTGAAGCGGTGGGCCGCATCCGCGCCCAGGCGCCGGTCAAGCCTTTAGTCATCGGCGCCGAGAGCGACACGGAGCAGGCAGCATGAAGCCGTTGCAGGCCGACGTGATCGTCATTGGCGGCGGCCTGATGGGAACCGCCGCGGCGTTCTTCCTGCGCCGGCGCGGGCGTTCGGTCATTCTGCTCGAACGCGGGCTGGTCGGACAGCAGGCAAGTGGCGTCAATTTCGGCAATGTGCGACGGCAGGGACGCTTTCTGCCGCAACTCCCCTTGGCCAACCGTTCGCGCGAAATCTGGGTTAGGTTGAACGAACTGCTTGGCGAAGATGTCGAGTTCCTGCCGACCGGCCATATCCGCGTCTGTTACGATCCCCGGCAGATCGGTGTGATCGAAGCCTACGCACAAAAGGCGCGCGACTACGGCCTCGACCTCGAATTGCTGAGCGCCAATGAGCTCAAGGCGCGTTTCGGCTTCTTTGGGCCGGAAGCCATCGCCGGCTCCTATTCGCCCAATGACGGCCACGCAAATCCACGGCTTGCCGCACCCGCATTCGCCCGCGCGGGGGCGCGGGCAGGGGTCGATGTGTTCGAGAACACCGACATCGTTTCGATCGCCAAGCCAGGCGATGACTTCCAGGCGACCGCAGCCGATGGCAGGATGTTCAGCGCGCCGATCGCGCTGGTTACTGCCGGAGCCTGGGGCGGCGCGTTGTCCCGGCAGTTCGAAGAGCCGGTTCCCATCGCCGTGCACGGACCGCAAATGGCGGTGACGGAGCCGCTGCCGTATCGCCTCAAACCGGTGATCGGCGTGTCGACTGCAATTCCGCAAGAGGTCGTCTATCTGCGCCAGGTCGAACGCGGCAATGTCGTCTTCGGCGGCGGCACGCGTGGTCCGGCCTTTGCCGACATAAGACGCGCCTATGCGGTGCCCGGTCATCTCCGCAATCAGCTTCGACAGATCCGTCGCCTGGTGCCGGCGCTCGCCAACATGCGGGTCATTCGCACCTGGAGCGGCATCGAGAGCTATTTGCCTGACGACATTCCCATTATGGGGCCGAGCGCGCGGGTGTCCGGTCTCTACTACGCCTTCGGCTTTTGCGGCCATGGTTTTCAACTGGGTCCGGGGGTGGGTGACGTGATGGCCGAACTGATCGACCGGGGCTCCACCACGACGCCGATCGAGCCATTCCACATCAAGCGGTTTGCGGCCGAGGCCGCCAGCCGGATTTCAGCCTGAATCGATCAAGGAGAAGATAGACATGTCAGTTGTATCCGCCGTTCGCCCGGCCACCGGGCAAGCCAGCGAGGAGACGCGACGCTTCCACGACGAGATGTTCGTCTTCGACGCGCTGTCCATCGCCTATGTGCTCGAGGACAAATATGCCGAACGGACGCTGGCCGGCGGGGTCAACGCGACCAATGTCACCTTCGCTTTGGAGGAGAACTGGGATGTCGTGATGCGCAACGCGGAGCGCTATCTCTCGATGATCGAGAAAAGCGCCTACCTGAAACTCTGCCTGACGGCCGACGATATGCTGGCGGCAAAGCAGGCCGGTAAGCTTGGCGTCGTTTTCGGCACCCAGGGCGCGACCATGCTGGACGATCAGCTTTGGCGGCTGGAACTGCTGACCAGGATGGGGCTTCGCGTGCTCGGCCTTGCCTACACCACTGCCAACATCTTTGGCGACGGATGTGGCGAACGGCGCGATGCCGGCCTCAGCTACCTTGGCGAGGAACTGGTGGCGTTGGCCAACTCATTGCCATTGATGATCGATCTCTCGCATTGCGGCCACCGCACGCGCGCCGAGACCACCGCATTGGCGCGGGCGCCGGTCTGTACGCATTCCAATGCCGACGGCCTTCGGTCGAACGGCCGCAACACTGAAGACGCGACGGTCAAGGCGATGGCCGAAAAAGGCGGCATGATCGGCGTCTGCGGCCTGCCGCAATCGCTGGCCGACGGAACGCCGACGCTCGATGATGTCCTCGACCATGTCGATCATCTGGTTCGGCTGGTCGGCGCGGGACATGTCGGCGTCGGGGTGGACTATGTCGAAAAATACCAGGAGCAGGCATCGGTCGTCGCACCGCCCAGCGTCGTCACCTGGCGGACCCGTCGCCCCGACATTTTCGGCCCGCTGTCGAGTTTTGGCCGGCAGTCTTATCCGGTCGGCATCGAGACAGTCACCAAATTGCCGAACCTGACGCAGGGCCTTCTCGACCGCGGCTATAGCCGCGAACAGACGGCGGCAATCATGGGCGACAACTGGCTGGAAACATTCCGCCGCTTCTGCGGATGATCGCGGGAGCAACCAGGAGCAGCGACTGCCTCGGGCATCTGCTCAATCCCAATGTGCCCTTCAGCACACTTCCAGGAGACGGCTGATGTGTTCCGGAGGCCCGTCTGGATGTTACGTGGATCGCGTCTTAGAAATCGGCGACCTTCCCCCACACAGAAGCTTCGAAGCGCCGCGGATCGTAGGATGTCGGATCGACGATCGGTTCGGAGCCAGTCACCAGATCGGCGACGAGATGCCCGGCGCCGGGTCCAATGCCGAAACCGTGTCCCGAAAAGCCGGCTGCCAGGAAGAAACCCGGAACGGTATGTATCTCACCTATGGCAGGCACGCCGTCCGGCGTGCTGTCGACGTAGCCGGCCCACGCCGCGCTGATCCTGGTCTGGCGCAGTGTCGGCAGCAGTTCGAGCGCCCGGGCATGGGTCAGGCGGATGGTCGCCTGGTCCGGGATCGGATCGAGGATGCGTATCCGCTCCATCGGCGTCGGCTGGTCGAGCCGCCAGCGCCGCAACGTTTCGTGGCCCGAGCGCATGCCCTGCAGGCCGCCCGGCGCGAGGCTTCGCCACCGCTTCAGGAACATGGGCAGGAACTGCGAGGAGAAGCGCAGCTGCTGCGGTGTCACGTCCACGCGTCCACGCCCGCTTATGGCGAGCGTATAGCCGCCATCGCCGCGACGGGTGGCCGAGATACTCGCCGTGTGCAGCGCATCCGGCAGGCCCTCGGCGCCCGGCGAAACGGACAGGATGGAGGAGCGGATCGATGCCTGTGGAAAGCGGAAACCGAACTGCCTGCAAAAGGAGGATGCCCAGGCGCCGCCGGCCAGGACCGCCAGCTTCGTGCGGATCGTTCCATTTTCCGTGATCACGCCGCTCAGGCGCCCGCCCTCCGTCTCGATACCGCGCGCGGCGCAATTCTGGTGCACAGAGCCCCCGAGCTTGAGGATGGCCCGGGCGACCGAGGGCGCGGCCCGCGACGGATCGGCGGTGCCGTCGGTCGGCGAGAAGACGCCACCCTTCCAGGTCCGGCCCGTGGCGCGGCCTCGCTTATTTGCCTCGGCACCGCCCAGCATATGCGTGGTGACACCGGTCGTTCTGGCGAAGTCACGCCAGCGCGCCCAGCCGGCCAGTTCCGCCTCGTCATTGCTAAGATAGAGCAGGCCGCAGCGGCGAAAGCCGGTGTCTTCGCCGGTTTCCGTCGCAAAGCTGTCCCACAGGTCGAGGCTTTTTGTAGCCATCGGCAGCTCGCGGGCATCGCGGTTCTGCTGGCGGCACCATCCCCAGTTTCTGCTGGACTGCTCGGCGCCGATGCGTCCCTTTTCGACAAGCGCAACCTGCAGGCCGCGCCTTGCCAGATAATAGGCCGTGAAGACACCTGCGATGCCGCCGCCGATCACCACCACGTCCGCGGACTGTGGCAGTTCGCCGGATGTCTCGATTTGCTGCAGTGGCGCGGGCATGTCGTTCTCTGCTTTGAAGCTTCAATCTACCGCGTTGCGGAGGCAGCCGCTGCTGCAGTTGAGGCCGAAGCAGTATTTTATTCTGGAAGCCCTATTGGAATCGGGAGTCCCTGCCATTCAGCCTGTATCCGGTCGGATGGACAGGCCCCAAGCCTGTGGTAGTGTCAAAGCTTGTTGGTACGACAGCAGATTGTGCTGTAGCGCGCATCTTCGGAGACGGCCATGAAACTGGATCGGATCGACATCAAGATTCTGCACGAGCTGCAAAAGAACGGCCGCGTCACCAACGTGGAACTCGCCGAGCTCGTGCATCTGTCTCCAAGCCCCTGTCTCATGCGCGTCAAGAAGCTCCAGTCGGAAGGCTACATCCAAGGCTATTCCGCCCAGATCAATCTAGGTAAGCTCGGTCAGACGCTGACCGTGTTCACGGAAATCACCCTGAAGAACCACCGGCAGGTGGATTTCGCCCGCTTTCTCGCCGTGGTGGAGAAGATCGACCAGGTCATCGAATGCCACCTCGTTTCCGGCGGCTACGACTATTTGATGAAATTCGTGACTGCCGGCATTGGAGACTACCAGGCGATCATGGAGCGGCTGACCGACATGGATATCGGCATCGACAAGTATTTCAGCTTCGTCGTGCTGAAATCCCCAATCGTCAAGGCGCACATGCCGCTGCCGAGTCTTTTTCCGAGATAGGGCCCAGGTGAGGTGAGGCACTGCTGCTTCGTCAGCGGTGGCCGTATTGCCTGACGAGCTCGGGGTCGCGCACGAGGCCGTCGAGCCAGGTCGGATCGAGCTTCGGCACGGAGGAGAACAGAAGTTTGGAATAGGGGTGGGTGGGCGCCTTCAATTTGTCGGGCGTGATCTGCTCCACCCGCTCGCCATTGTACATGACCATGATCTGGTCGCAGATGGCCTCGACGACCGAGAGGTCGTGGCTGATGAAAATGTAGGAAAGGCCCAGTTCGCGCTGCAGCTCCTTGAGCAGCTCGATCACGGCGGACGCCACCACCGTGTCGAGCGCCGAGGTGATTTCATCGCAGATGATGAGCTTGGGATCGGCCGCCAGCGCGCGCGCGAAATTCACGCGCTGCTTCTGGCCGCCCGAGAGCTCCGATGGGTGGCGGTAGCGCAGCGTCCTCGGCAGGCGCACCATGTCGAGCAGTTCGTCGACGCGCTTCGAGCGCGCCTGCCTGTCGAGCCCGTGATAGAAGGCCAGCGGTCGAGAGATGATGTCCTCCACCGCCTTGGCCGGATTGAGCGCGGTATCGGCATACTGGAACACGATCTGCATTTCGCGCAGCTGGTCCCGGCTGCGTTTTCCGGCGGCGCGCTGCAGGTCCTTGCCGTCGAAGACGATGTCGCCAGCGGCCGCCGGATGGATGCCGGCGATGGCCCGCGCCAGCGTCGACTTTCCGCAGCCGGATTCGCCGATCACGCCAAGATTGCGCCCTTTCTCCACGACCAGGCTGACGGAATCGACCGCGCGGACAACCGGCTGCCCGTCAGGTTTCACCGGTCCGTAGCCGGCTGTCAGACTGCTCACGCGAAGCAGCGGATTCGCTGCGGAATCGCCAGTCGCCTGTATTTGCCGCGGCTTCGGTTCGAAGGCGGCCAGCAGTTCGCGCGTGTAGGGATGTTGGGCGGCCGAAAGGATATCAGCCGTGGTGCCGGTCTCCTGCACTTCGCCGCCCTTCAGCACCACGATGCGGTCGGCGATCTGGGCGACGACCGCGAGGTCGTGGGAAACGTAGACGCCCGCTATCCCGCCCGCCCGCATGACCGATTTGAATGCCTTCAGCACGTCGATCTGCGTCGTCACGTCGAGTGCCGTCGTGGGCTCGTCGAAGATCATCAGCTTCGGATCGCCGATGAGTGCCATAGCCGCCGCCAACCGCTGCAATTGCCCGCCCGAAACCTGGTGCGGATAACGTGCTCCGATCCCTTCCGGGTCCGGCAGTGACAAGGCCCGGAACAGCTCGACCGCTCGCTGGCGAGCCTGCGCGGGTGGCATCAGCTTGTGGATTCGCGTGACCTCGATCACCTGCTCCATGATCGTCGACGAGGGGTTGAAGGACGCGGCGGCACTTTGCGGGACATAGGCAATGTCGGTGCCGCGCAACCTCGAGCGTTCCTTTTCGGAAAGTGATGCCATGTTCTTGCCGTTGACGTTGATCTCGCCGCCGGTGATCCGGCAGCCGGGCCTTGCATAGCCCATCAGCGAGAGCGCAACCGTCGTCTTGCCGGAGCCGCTTTCGCCGATCAAGGCGACGATCTCGCCGTCGGCGATGTCGAGGCTGACGCCCTTGATGATTTCGACAAGCCGTCCGGAGTCGGTCTTCGCCTCGATCTTCAGGTTCCTGACCTCGACGAGATTGCTCATGCGTCCCGGTCCCTGATCTTCTGCGGCAGGTTATCGATCAGCAGGTTGACGCTGATGGTGAGGCTGGCGATCGCCAGCGAGGGCACGATGACGGCGGGGGCGGCGAAGGGCAGGGCGCCGATGTTCTCGCGCACCAGCGCGCCCCAGTCGGCGAGCGGCGGCTGGAGGCCGAGCCCCAGGAAGGACAGGCCGGAGAGCAACAGCACGATGAAAACGAAGCGCAGGCCGAAGTCGGCCAGCACCGGGCGCATGATGTTGGGCAGGATCTCGGATCCGATAAGGTAGAAGGTGCTCTCGCCACGGACACGCGCGACGGTCACGAAGTCCATGGTGTTGATGTTGACGGCGAGCGCCCGCGCGAAGCGGTAGGCGCCGGGGATGTAGATGACGGCGAGCGTCAGGATCAGCACCGGCACCGACGAGCCGACCGCAGCGACGACCACAAGGCCGAACAGCTTGCTTGGGATGGAGTTCATGGCGTCCAGGAAGCGGCTGAGGCAGGTGTCGAGCCAACCCCCGGTGACGGCCGCCATCATGCCCAGCACGACGCCCGAAAAGCAGGCAATGCAGACGGCGGCAAGCGATATGCCGACAGTGTAGCGTGCGCCCATCAGAACCCGAGAGAGCATATCGCGCCCCAGATAGTCCGAGCCGAGCCACAGCCCCTGGCGCATCGGGCCGAAATAATCGTCGTCGACGATGTCGCCGATCGGATGGGGAAGGACGTAGGGCGCAAAGATCGCGATGAGCGTCCACGTCAGGATGACCAGCGAAGCCACGACGCCCACCAGATTGTAGCTGTGGCCGAGGAAGGATCGTCGGGGGGCTGTGGCGCGCGCCATCGTCATCTGAGCCTCGGGTTGGACATGATGGCGATGATGTCGGCGGCGGTGATGAGGAAGAGGTAGCCGAGGCAGAAGATCATTGCGCAGCTCTGGATCAGCGGCAGGTCGCGGGTCGCGACCGCATCGACCATCAGCTTGGCGATGCCGGGATAGTTGAAGATCGTCTCCACGATGATGACACCGCCGACCAGATAGGACAGCGAGAGCGCGACCGCGTTGACGATCGGCCCGAGCGCGTTCGGGAGCGCGTGCCTCATGACCATTCGGCTGCGCGAGGCGCCTTTGAGAAGCGCCATCTCGACATAAGGCGTCGAAAGCGTTTCGATCACCGCGGCGCGGGTCATGCGGATCATCTGGGCGGAGATGACGAAGGTCAGCGTGATCACGGGCATCGCATAGATGCGCACGAGGTCGGTCAGCGAATGCGCCTCGTTGACCGAGGACAGAGCCGGCAGCCATCTGAGATAAACGGCGAAAAGCAGCACCGCGAGGGTCGCGATCATGAACTCCGGCACGGAGATGACGCCGATCGAAAGAATGGTGACGGTGCGGTCATAGACGGAGCCACGCAGCATCGCGGCGGTGATGCCGAGCGTCAGCGCCAGCGGCACGGAGAGCAGCGTGGTGATGCCGGCGAGCTTCATGGTGTTGACCAGGCGCCCGCCGATCAGCGTCGCGACCGGCATCTCATTGGCATAGGAAGTGCCGAGGTCGCCATGGAGCAGTCCCACAAGCCAAAGCAGGAAGCGCAGGATCGCCGGATCGTTGAGATGCATGGCCTCACGCAGGCCGGCGACCGCTTCCGGAGTCGCCGCCTGGCCGAGCAGGATCGACGCGGTGTCGCCAGGCAGCATGCTGGTGGCGAAAAACACGGCGAACAGCACGATCAAAAGCGTGATGGCTGCAATCCCGAGCCGCTTCAGCACGAGGTTGAGAACCCGAGACGTCATGGAAGCGCTCCCCGCGGTTGCGTTCGGCCAAAACAATCTTGCGCAATGCAGTGCCGAGGACCGGCTGACCGGCCCCCGGCAGGCTTTTCCTAGGCTTCGAGCCAGAGATATTCCGCCATTGCGTAGCCCATCATGCCACCGAGCGGGTTCGCCTCCAAACCCTTCACCTTGCTGGAGAGGGCATCCACGTTGGAAATGTAGGCTGGGATGATGGTGCCGGCCTCTTCGGAGACCATAGCCTGCATCTGGCCGTAGATCTCCTTGCGCTTGGCCTGGTCGAGCGAGCCGCGCGCCTCGATGAGCATCTTGTCGAACTTCTCGGACTTGTACTGGCTTTCGTTCCACGGCGCGTTGGAAGCGTAGAGGAGCGAGAACAGGATGTCCGGCGTCGGGCGCGGATTGATGTTGCCGAAATGGATTGGCGCCTTCAGCCAGTAATTGTCCCAGTAGCCATCGGCCGGGACGCGCTGGACGTCCAGCTTCATGCCGATCTCTGCGCCGGCGGCCTGGATGATCGTGGCCATATCGATCGACGAGGTCGCGGCGTCGGAAGCGATTACCGGGATGGACTGGCCGAGCAGGCCTGACTTCTGGAAGTGGAACTTCGCCTTGTCCGGGTCGAAAGCCTTTGGCTTGACGTCGGCGTTATGGAAGATATTCGCCGGCGAGACGGGCTGGTCGTTGCCGATTTCGCCGAGGCCGCGCAATGCCGATTTGACGATCTGCTCGCGATTGACGAGATACTTCATGCCCGCGACGAAGTCGGCCTTGCTGCCCGGATCCATGTCGAGCCGGATGTTGAGGTCGGTGTAGTTGCCCGAAGTCGTTTTCGACAATTCGAAGCCCTGCTGGCCGCCGATGAGCTTCATCGCTCGCGGATTGATCGAGGCGGCAAAGTTGATGTCGCCGGAAAGCAGGGCGTTGACGCGGGCGCTGTCGTCGCTGATGGCGATGAATTCGAAGGAGTCGAGATAGGGCTTGCCTGATTTCCAATAGTTCTTGTTCTTGGTGACCACCGAACGCACGCCCGGTTCGAACGTTTGCAACACGAAGGCGCCGGTGCCGTTGCCCTTGGAGAAGTCGGTGGTGCCGTCCTGGACGATCATGAAGTGATGCAGCGCCAGGATGGTCGGAAGGTCGGCATTCGGATCGGCCAGCGTGATTTCCACGGTCGACTTGTCGACCGCCTTGAAGCCGGTCATCTGCGCGGCGATCTTGGCGACCTTGGAGCCGATCGCCGGATCGAGATGGCGCTTCAACGAAAAGACGACGTCGTCGGCGGTGAGGTCCTTGCCGTCGTGGAAGGTGACGCCCTTGCGCAGCTTGACGGTCCAGGTCTTGGCGTCCTTGCTGTCGAAGCTTTCGGCGAGCTCCATCTGCGTGACGCCGTCCTTGTCAAGGAAAGTCAGGCGGTTGTAGAGCGAGCAGCAGCGGACATAGTCGGTCGACAGCGATGCCTTTGCCGGATCGAGCGTATCGGCGGTCGATGACGACCAGCCTGCGGCCTTGAAAGTTCCGCCGGAAACCGGCTCGGCGGCGACGGCCTGGGTGGCGCGGCCGAGCACCAGGCTGCCCGCGGCAACCGCGGCGCCGCCGGCCAGCAGCATCTTGAGGAGTTCGCGGCGGCTCGCGCCCCGCCGAATGGCGTTTTCGACCGTTGCATCGTCTGCTCCGGTCCAGTTCGTGATCTTGTCGGTCATGGTATTCCCCTTTCTGTTTGTTTTTCCGGGATGCTCGTCTTGTCGCGGCTTTCCGGGGGCTTGGGCTTAGATTCGTTCCTTCAGGCTTTCCCGCACGGCCGCCGCCAACGCGGCCATTGAGGTGAAGTGGTGGTCCGGCACGGTGAAGCGCTCGGGTTCGATCGTGCCGCCATAGCCCTTCTGGGCGTGCCGACGCTCGATCCAGCAGTTGGTCATGCCAAGCGCCCTAGAGATGCCGATGTCGTGGTACTGGCTTTGCGCGACGTGCAGGATGTCGTCCTTGCTGTCGCCCCGGGAAGCCACGAAATCGAACACCTTCTGGAAAAAGGCCGGGTCCGGTTTCTCCGTGCCGGTGTCATCAGCGGTGAAGGCAGCGAAGAAGGGCGAATCGAGCTGCTTCTCGAAATGATCGAGCGCCCATTGCCGGGCATTGGTCATGGCGATCAGCTTGTGGGATTTCGCAAGCTCGGCCAATGCCGCTGCGCTGTCGGGGAAACCTTGCCAAGCGCTGGCGGAGTCCCGCAGGCGGGCGCCGTATTTCTCCTCGGCCGGCAGGCCGAGTTGCGGCGCGATGGCCATGTAGACACGTGAGAGATCGTCGGGAAACAGGCCCGCAGCGGGCATGTAGCGGGCCTGCCGGTACAGGGCCAGCGCGGCCTCGCCATCGAAGGAAACGCCTGCGTCGGCTGCAATTCCGGCCAGACAGGTCGTGATGCCGCCTTCGAAGTCGATCAGCGTGCCGACGACATCGAAGGTCATGTATTTGAATTCGCTAAAGCCTCTGGCCAAGACTGGCTCTCCTCTGCGCGGCCGAATTTGCATGGTGCTGAACAGAACAAAATTCCGTGCTGTCCGGGGCGCTGGCCTTTTTCAAAAGCCCGGAAACTTGGGCTTTCTGGCCTTGTCTTAACCGTAGTCTGGCACTTCCCCCACGCCGAATTCGCCGAAAAGGCGTGAGGGGGCGGCACAAAATTGCGAAATCGGCTGCCCCGGCGCTATTTCGAAACATGCCGTATTCGCCGCCCGTCATGCCAGGGCCTGACGGACGTCGGGATCGGCAAGCGTCTGGTCGAGGGTCCGGCGCGTGCGCTCGACGATCGCATCGATGTCGCTGTCGGTGCAGCAGAGCGGAGGGGCGTAGCCGAGAACCCCGTTGGCAAAGGCGCGGATGATGAGGCCATTGTCCCAGGCCCTGTCGAAGACGCGCCGCGCCGGCATGGCCGAGGCTGGAAGCGGTGTCTTCTTCTGCTTGTCGACCACCAGTTCGATCGCGGCGAGCATGCCTCGACCGCGCACATCGCCGACGAGAGGGTGGTCGCTCAAGCCGACCAGGCCTGCCATCAGGCGAGCGCCGGCCTTGACGCCGTTCTCCAGAAGGCCGTCTTCGTAGAGCCTAAGCACCTCGAGGGCGACGGCGGCGCTGACCGGATGGGCGGAATAGGTGTAGCCGTGGCCGACCGCGGAGGCGCCCGCGCCGTCAGCGATGACGTCGTAGACACGATCGGCCATGAATACGGCGCCCATTGGCACATAGCCCGACGTCAGCCCTTTGGCGGTCGTCATGAGATCGGGAACGATGTCCTCCTCCGTGCAGGCGAACAGGGGTCCGGTGCGGCCGAAGCCGGTGATGACCTCGTCGGCAACGAACAGGATGCCGTACTCCTTGCAGAGCTCGCGCACGGCCTTGATCCAGCCTTTCGGCGGGACGATGACGCCGCCCGAGCCCTGGATCGGCTCGGCATAGAAGGCAGCGACCCGTTCCGGTCCGATCGCCTCGATCTTGGCCTTCAGCGCGGCGAGCGAAGCGGCGATGATCGCATTGCCGTCCTCGCCGACCGGGTTGCGATAGGGATAGGGGGAGGGGATCTTGTGTTGCCATTCGAAGGGAATGCCGAAACCGGCGTGAAAGGCTGGCAACGCGGTCAGGCCCGCGCCGACCACAGACGAGCCGTGATAACCCTGTTCGATGGATATGAACTGGTCGCGTTTCGGCTCGCCCTTGGCATTCCAATAGTAGCGGACGAAGCGGATCGTGCTGTCGACCGCATCCGATCCTCCAAGCGTGAAAAAGACGTGATTGAGGTCGCCTGGCGCGCGCTCGGCCAGTTCCGAGGCGAGCCGGATAGCCGGCTCCGAGCCGAGGTCGAAATAGGCGGTGGCGTAGGGAAGTTCGCGCATCTGCCGGGCCGCCGCCTCGACGATGCTGTCGTGGCCATAGCCGGCGTTGACGCACCATAGCCCCGCGAAACCGTCGACGAGTTGCTTGCCGGACGCGTCGGTCACGGTCGCCCCCTTCGCCGATTTCAAGACGCGCACACCGAGCGCCTCATGGCCGCGATAGGAAGAGACCGGATGGATGAGATGGGCACGATCGAGTTCGATCAGCGAGTTGGCGAGCATTGTTGTCCTCCGGACTAACCGAGCGCCTGGTTGGCGAGGGCGTAGATTTTTGGCCTGGACTGCTCCGCGCCCGTCCTGGACGGACGGTCCATGGTCACGCCACCGCCGACATGGGTGAGGCCGATTTCCCCGAGCCAGCCGGCGATGCCGGTCAGGCTGTCGGTATCCACGCGCAGGAAGGCGCCGGCGCGCGATGTGGCGAAGAAACTGATGAGCGCCTTGGCGTCCTCTGCATTTCCCGCGATCACCGGACCGAGCACCTCGCCGCGTCCGAACGGGCGGATCGCCGCATAGGCCTCGATGGCGCCGTTGCGGCGGATGACCGCGAATTGGCCGCGCTCGGCCAGCGCATCGATCAGCGCTTCGCGATCGGCGCCATAGGCGTCGCGGTCCAGCGTCTTGATCTCCGGCAAATCGTCGTTGCCTGCTGCTTCCACACCTTCGGGTGCAGCAAGCTCTGCAACCTTGCCCTGATGCTGCCGGATGGTGCCGGAGGGCACAAAGCCCAGTTTCTGATAGAGTGGCATGCCGTCCACAGTCGCGACGAGCCGCAGCGGACGGTTGCCGGCTAGGGCGATGGCCTGATCCATGAGCCGGCGCCCAAGCCCCTTGCCCCGCACGTTCCTGTCGACGATCACCATGTTGATCATGGCGCAATCCGCGCCGTAGGGCGTTACCAGGATGGTTCCGGTGACGCGGCCCTGGTCGTCGAGCGCGACCGCGCCGATCGAGAGCTGCAGCGCCATCTGCCAGTCCTGCGGGCGATGCGGCCAGTTCTCCTGGCGAGAAAGCGCCACTGCGCCCTCGATATGGTCCGGCCCGAACGCCTGGAGGTCGATCTCGCCCTGCTGCATGAGGCTTCCCTTTCCGTCTGATGCCAAGTCTCGGCCATCGGCGCGCCGCAGATCGTCTGAAGGCGTCGGTTCCGGCGGTATCTTTCGCCGTAGCGCGAGGGGTGCGCCGCATCTTGTGCTGGCACCGGCCGCAGCGGCTGCCTTTGACGGCGTGGCCGGCGCTCCCATCGACCGCCAAGATGCTACAGCGTGCCAAACCGGACGGTCGATACGGAACTTTCTGCTTTCGGGAGGGCCATTTCGGTCAGGTGGGTCGCCACTCGCCGTCCTATGATGAAATACGTCCTAACGAGAATGTGCTTCCACTGGAGATCGACGGACATGGCTTCTTTCAGGCCCAAATACATCACCTTCGACTGCTACGGCACGCTGACCAATTTCCAGATGGCGGAAGCGGCGCGCGACCTTTACGGCAGCCGGCTGGACGAACCGCGCATGCAGGAGTTCATCAAGAACTTCGCCGCGTATCGGCTCGACGAGATCATGGGCGACTGGAAGCCTTATGCCGACGTTGTCCACAACGCGCTCGAGCGCGCCTGCAAGCGCAATGGCGTCGCCTTCAGCCCCGACGACGCCAGCATGGTCTATGAACGGGTCCCGACCTGGGGCCCTCACGCGGATGTTCCGGCCGGCCTGGCGAAGGTCGCCAAGGAAATTCCGCTGGTCATCCTGTCCAACGCCATGAACGCGCAGATCATGTCCAATGTCGAGAAGCTCGGCGCGCCGTTCCATGCCGTCTACACGGCCGAGCAGGCGCAGTCCTACAAGCCCCGATTCAATGGGTTCGAATATATGCTCGACATGCTGGGCTGCGGCCCGGAAGACATTCTTCACTGCTCGTCCTCGTTCCGCTACGACCTGATGTCGGCACACGATCTCGGCATCAAGAACAAGGTCTGGGTCAATCGCGGGCACGAACCGGCCAACCCGTACTATGGCTATGTCGAGATATCAGACATTTCCGGTCTTCCGGGCGTGGTCGGGCTTTGAAACAGGCGGATTGCCGATGAAACTGGTCTCCTATTGGCACGACACAGCCCCGGTGTTTTCCGGCGGGGCGCAAGGCCCGGTCGAGGGGTACTACGATGCCGCCATCGTCGGTGGCGGCTTCACCGGTCTCGCCGCCGCGCACCGACTGGCGAAGGCCGGCGCGAAGGTGGCCGTGCTGGAGGCGGAGCGGGTGGGCTGGGGCGCATCGGGACGCAATGGCGGGCACCTGAACAACGGCCTCGCCCACAGTTACCTCTCTGCCAAGGCGGAACTCGGCAAGGAACGCGCGATTGCGCTCTACCGGGCGCTGGACGACTCCGTCGACACCATCGAGGCGCTGGTCGCCGAGGAAGGCATCGACTGCAATTTCCGCCGCGCCGGCAAGCTGAAGCTTGCCTCCAAGCCGCAGCATTTTGAATCAATCGCCCGCAACTTCGAAGCCCTCCATGCCGAGGTGGACCCGGATACGGCGCTGCTGTCGGCGGATGATCTCAGATTCGAGATCGGTTCGCCCTTCCACGGCGCGATGCTGTCGAAGAAGAGCGCCATGATGCATATGGGCCGCTATGTTGCAGGCTTGGCCACCGCCGCCGTTCGTCACGGCGCAATCATCCACGAGAACGCGGCGGTGACAGACTGCAAGCAGGTCGGCAACCGGCATGAGCTGACCACCTCGCGCGGCCGGATCAGCGCCGACAATGTGCTGGTGGCGACCGGCGCCTATACCACGCCGAATTTCGGTTATTTTCGCCGCAGGATCATCTCCGTCGGCAGCTTCATCATCGCCACGCGGCCGTTGAGCGACGCTGAGATCGCCGCGACCATGCCCGGCAACCGGACATGCGTGACCTCGATGAATATCGGCAACTACTTCCGCCTCTCACCTGATAACCGCCTGATCTTCGGAGGCCGCGCACGCTTCTCGGCGACATCGGACCAGCGCTCCGACGCCAGGAGCGGACGGATATTGCAGGCAAGCCTTGCCACGACCTTCCCGCAACTCGCCAAAGTCGAGATCGACTATTGCTGGGGCGGGCTGGTCGACATGACCAAGGACCGCTTCCCTCGGGCCGGCTACCATGATGGGGTCTGGTACGCGATGGGCTATTCCGGTCACGGCGCCCAGCTTTCCACGCAGCTCGGCATGATCATGGCCGACGCCATGCTCGGCCGCGAGGATCGCAATCCGATGAAGGGGTTCGAGTGGCCTGCCATTCCCGGCTATTCCGGCAAGCCCTGGTTCCTGCCGATGGTCGGCCTCTACTACAAGGCGCTCGATCGGATTCAGTGATCTTTTTGGCCTGGCCGGGCTTCAGCCAAATTGTCTTAGCTGAGCCCGCCCATATGAAAACTCTTCATCTCGAGATATTCCTCAATGCCGGCCTGCGCCCCCTCGCGCCCGAGACCGGACTGTTTGACGCCGCCGAAGGGGGCCACCTCGATCGAGACCGAACCGGTGTTGAGCCCCACCATTCCGAATTCCAGCGCCTCGCCGACGCGCCAGGCGCGTTTCAGGTTCTCGGTGTAGAAGTAGGAGGCAAGCCCGTAGGGCGTGCCATTGGCCAGCGCGATCGCTTCCTCTTCCGTCTCGAAGCGGAAAAGCGGCGCAACCGGGCCAAACGTTTCCTCGCCGGCAAGTTGCATGTCCTTTGTGGCGCCGGTCAGCACCAGCGGCGCGACATATTGCGGACCGCCAGGCAAGGCCGGCCGGTCGGTGATGATCTTTGCACCTTTGGCGAGCGCGTCCTCGACGTGGCGGTTGATTTTCTCGACCGCCGCCATGTTGATCATCGGCCCGATGGCGACGCCGGGCTGCGTGCCGGGCCCCACCGTCATGGCGTTGACGCGGGCGGTGAGCCTCGCTGCGAAGGCTTCATAGACTCCGGCCTGGACGAGGATGCGATTGGCGCAGACGCAGGTCTGGCCGCCATTGCGGAACTTCGAGACGAGCGCGCCCTCGATGGCGAGATCGAGATCGGCGTCGTCGAAGACGATGAAGGGGGCGTTGCCGCCGAGCTCGAGGCTGAGCCGCTTCACACTGTCGGCCGCCCCGCGCATCAGCAGCGAACCGACCCGCGTCGAGCCGGTGAAGGAGATCTTGCGCACCGTCTCGTTCGCCATGATCTCGTTGCCGATCTCTGCCGGCATGCCGGTAACGATGTTAATGACGCCCGGGGGGATGCCCGCCCGTTCGGCAAGCACGCCGAGCGCCAGCGCCGAATAGGGCGTGAACTCGGATGGCTTGATGACCACCGTGCAGCCGGCGGCCAGCGCCGGCGCGACCTTGCGGGTGATCATCGCGTTGGGAAAGTTCCACGGCGTGATGATACCGCACACCCCGACGGGTTCCTTCAGGACGATGATGCGCCGGTCTAGCGTGGGCGAGGGGATGGTGTGGCCGTTGATGCGGCGCGCTTCCTCCGCGAACCATTTGACGAAGGATGCGCCGTAACGGATTTCACCCCTGGCCTCGTCCAGCGGCTTGCCCTGTTCGGTCGTCAGGATCAGCGCCAGATCGTCCAGATGCGCGAGCATCAGGCCGTGCCAGGCCTCCAAGAGGGTAGCGCGCTCGGCGTTGGTTTTCTTCTTCCATTCCCCATAGGCAGAAGCCGCGGCCGCTATCGCCGCGCGGGTCTCCGGACCGGCCATGTCGGGCACTGTGCCGATCGGCGACTGGGTCGCCGGGTCGAGGACATCGACCGTCTTGCCGGAGCCGGCAGCGACCCATCTGCCGCCGATCAGGCCGGCTTCGCGGAAGAGACTTTTGTCTTTCAGGTTTTTCATAGAAAACAACCTTGCAATCAGGTGAGCGACGCGACGATGGCGGCGGTGATGGCTTTCGTGCTGTCTTTGCCGGGAGTTGTTCCGATGTCGCGCGCGGTTGTCGCCTCGACCGCTTTCATGACACGGCCGGCCGCAGCCGTTTCGCCGAGATGATCGAGCATCATGGCGCCGGACCATATGGTGGCGATCGGGTTGGCGATGCCGAGATGAGCGATGTCGGGCGCGGAGCCATGCACCGGCTCGAACATGGATGGCGCCGAACGGTCGGGGTTGATGTTGGCGGAGGCGGCGTAGCCGAGCCCGCCCTGGATCGCCGCGCCGATATCGGTCAGGATGTCGCCGAACAGGTTCGAGGCGACGACCACGTCGAGGCTCTCCGGCGCCATGATCATGCGCGCGGCAAGCGCGTCGACATGATAGCTGGTCACTTCGACATCAGGATAATCCGCCTCCAACTTTCGCGTGATCTCGTCCCAGAACACCATCGAGTATTTCTGCGCGTTGGACTTCGTCACAGAAGCTAGCTTGCCTCGCCGAGCCCGCGCCTGCTCGAAGCCGAAGCGCAGGATGCGCTCGACGCCGGCGCGGGTGAAGATCGAGGTCTCCACTGCGACCTCGTTCAGAGTGCCTTGATGCACGCGCCCGCCAGCGCCTGAATATTCGCCCTCGGTGTTCTCCCGGATGCACAATATGTCGAAGCCCTCGGCCCGCAGCGGGCCTGTTACCCCCGGCAGCAGGCGGTGCGGCCGGATGTTGGCGTATTGGACGAACGCCTTGCGGATCGGCAGCAGCAGACCGTGCAGCGAGACGGAATCCGGCACCTCCGCCGGCCAGCCGACGGCGCCCAGAAGGATGGCGTCGAAGCCGCGCAAGGTCTCGATGCCATCCTGCGGCATCATGCGGCCGGTATCCTTGTAGAATTTACAGGACCAGGGGAACTCCGTGCCCGCCACGGCAAAGCCGAAGTTTTTGGCCGCCGTCTCCAGCACCGTCCAGGCGGCGGTGGTGACATCGCGGCCGATGCCGTCACCGGGGATCAGGGCGATCGAGTAGGACTTCATCGGCATCTCTTCACAGGCTGATCAGGACGCTCTTGGTCCTGCGGTTGGCGTGATACGCCTCGCGGCCGAGGTCCTTGCCGATGCCGGAGCGCTTGTAGCCGCCGGTCGGCAGGATATGGTCGCGCGAGCGGCGGTAGCGGTTGACCCAGACCGTGCCCGCTTCAAGCTTGCGCGCCAGGCGGATGGTACGGGACAGGTCGGCGGTGAACAGGCCGGAGGCCAGCCCGTAAGTCGGATGGCTGGACAGCGCCAGCGCCTCTTCCTCGGTCTCGAAGGTCTGGACGGTCAGGACCGGGCCGAAAATTTCCTCGATGATCGCAGGATTGGCCTGATCGACATTGGCGATCAGTGTCGGCTGGTAGAAATAGCCCGGGCTGTCCATGACGACGCCACCGGTCAGGCATTCGGCGCCGGCCTCGACCGCCGCCCGCACGATGCTATCGACACGCGCCCGCTGCCGTTCCGAGATGATGGGCGAATACTGCGTTGCCTCGTCCCAGGTCGGGCCTGCCCGCACCGCCTTCATCCGTTGCAGGATGGCGGTCGTCAGCCTGTCGGCGACAATCTTCTCGACGATCAGGCGTGTGCCGGCCACACAGGCCTGGCCGGCATTGAAGGTGACGCTGCCGGCGATCGCGATGGCTGCCTTGTCGAGATCGGCATCGGCAAAAACGATCTGCGGGCTCTTGCCGCCGAGTTCCAGTGTCATCGGCTTAACGCCGGTGCGGGCGACGTTCTCCATGATGGCCGAGCCGGCGCGGGTCGAGCCGGTGAAGGAGACCTTGGCGATGTCGGGATGATCGGTCAGTGCTGTGCCGGTCGTCGGACCGTCGCCGAGCACCACGTTGATGAGCCCTGCCGGCAGGCCAGCCCTGATGGCGAGCTCTGCCATATAGACGGCCGAGAAGGGTGTCATTTCCGATGGCTTGAGTACCGCCGCATTGCCCGCGGCCAGTGCCGGACCGAGCTTCCAGCCGGCCATCGAGATGGGAAAATTCCAGGGCGTGATCGCGCCGACCACGCCATAGGGCTCGCTCATGATCATCCCGAGGGTGGCATCGTCGGTCGGCACGAGCTCGCTGCCTTCCTTGTCGGCGAACTCGGCGAAAAAGCGGATCTGTTCGGCGGTTATGGCGATGTCGCCTGCAACGAGCTGGCCGACGGGCCGTGTCGAGCACAGAGCCTCGATCCTGGCCAGCGTTTCAGCTTCCGCCTCGATCAGGTCGGCCCAGGCCTGGAGCGCCCTTGTGCGCTCGCGCGGCCGGACGCCGCCCCAGTTGCTGGCCTTCAGCGCCGCTTTGGCGCTTTCCACCGCACGGTCGACCATATCGACGTCGGCCACGGGACCGACGGCGTATTCCTTGCCATCGGACGGTCGGCGCATCTCGATCGCGCCCACCGCCGCGATCAGCTCTCCGCCAATGAAATGGCCGATGGGAAGGGAGACACTGTTAGGATCGAAGCTCAGGCCCATGGACACCACTCTGCAGTTTCTGGAGGAGCTTAGCGCGAGCAACGGCGCAGCATGCGCCGTTCGATGATCGGTCACGGATGATTGTTGCGTGCTGGGGATGAGGGACGGCAAAATCTGTTGTGGGGGGCAGCACCTCAGGCGGATCCCATTACCCTACCGTCACATAGATTTTGCGCACAGTTTCTATGGTCTTCCAAACACCGGTGAAGCCGGGCTTCATCACGAAGCTGTCGCCGGCGCGGTAGGTCACCGCCTCGCCACCATCGGGCGTGATTTCAATCACGCCGGCGAGGATGTGGCAGAACTCGAAAGTCTCTCCCTTGATCGAGCGCGTCTCGCCGGGCGTCGCTTCCCAGACGCCGGTGTGGACGAGATCATCCTTGGCGGCGTCCTGCGCCCAGGTCTTGAAGGCGGGGTTGCCGCCAATCAGCCGTTCGGGCAGCGCACTGGATTCGCGCGGCGGGAAGATTGGGTTGGTGTCGACGGTCTTGAGCAGGGACAAGGAGTGGCCTTTCGGGTTGGACTTCAATAGCCGCGCGACCGGTCGACGAGCCCGATGGGGTCGAGGCCCGCGTGGTGGCGCCTGATGTTGGCGATGACGGCGCGTGCAGCCGTCGCGGGCTGGGTGACGCTGGCGACATGCGGGGTCAGGAGGATCTTCGGATGCAACCAGAACGGATGGCTCGTCGGCAGCGGTTCGGGATCGGTGACGTCGATCATCGCCGCTGAAAGATGACCGCGGTCGAGCGCGGCGAGAAGGGCTTCATGGTCGAGCTGCGGCCCCCGGCCCGTATGGACGAGCGCTGCGCCCTTGGGCAGCTTCGCAAACAGGTCGGCATTCAGGAAACCGCGCGTATCCTCGGTCAGCGGCAGCAGGCACACCAGTATGTCGCTGTCCGCGAGCATTTCCTTCAGCCCAAGCTCGCCTTGATGACAGGTCACACCCTCGATCTGCCGCGGCGTGCGGCTCCATCCGGCGAGCGGGAAGCCGAAGGGCTTCAGCCGATCGAGAGCGGCCTGGCCGAGCTGTCCAAGGCCAAGCATGCCGATCCGGCGCGACCCGGCCTGGAGCTGCGGGATATCGTGCCAATCGCCGGCGCGTTGCTGTGCCAGATATCCCGGCAGGTTGCGATGTAAAGCGAGTACGGCAAGCATCACGTACTCCTGCATCATGCGCACGATGCCTTCCTCGACCGTACGCACGATCTTCACCTGTTCCGGTACGGTGGCGAGGCGGAACTGGTCCACGCCGGCGCCAAGGGAAAACAGCATCTCCAGGTTCCTGTAGCGCGCCAGGTCTCCTGGCGCGGTCCAGGTAACAAGATAGCGTACGGCACCGGGGTCGACCGTTGCGGCATCCATCGTGAAGGGGACGTCCGGCAATTCTCTGGCGAAGGCGTCGGCAAAGACCGCCCCACGCCGCCCGTCGGAATTGAACAGGAATGTCATCCAGGTTCTCCCTCAGCCCGCGCAATGCGCGCCCAGCGCTTCGATCATCCGCTGGCTAGCAATGAGTTCGCTGGCAAGAATATATTCGTCCGGCTTGTGGGCGCGGTCGATGTTGCCCGGCCCGCAGATGATCGCATCGAACCCGGCAACCTGGTAAAGGCCGGCTTCCGTACCGAAGCTGACGGCGGCGAGCGGCACCTCGCCGGTCAACTCGCTCAGCAGTGCTGCCAGCGCTGCGTCTTGCGGCAGCGACAGCGCCGGATAGGCGCTCATCGGCGTCCACTCGACCAGAAAGCCCTCGGCTGCGAGGGCCTCGGCCCGCGCCTTGACCGGCACGAGCAGGCTCGCCGGGTCGACACCGGGTATGGCGCGTGCCTCCAGGTCCAGCGTGCAACTGTCGGGAATGATGTTGACCGACTGTCCGCCTGCAATCACACCGGCCTGCAGCGAGGAACAGGCAGGCTCGAAGGCGGAGTTGAACGGACCGTGCGTCAGCCGCTCGGCTTCGCTCACCGCCGCGCTCAGCACGCCGGCCATGGCGTGGATGGCGTTGAGCCCGAGGTCAGGCCGCGAGGAATGGCCGGAGCGTCCCTTGATAATCACGCGGGCGGCCGCCTTGCCCTTGTGGCCGCGCACGGCTCGCATCTCGCTGGGCTCGCCGACGATGACGCCGAGCGGTTTTGCGCAAAGTTCCGGAAGGCGGGCGATCAGATGCGGCACGCCGCGACATCCAACCTCCTCGTCATAGGAGAAGGCAAGGTGGATTGGCCTGAAAAGGCGTAGTTTCGCCAGCGCAGGCACGGCCGCCAGTGCCGCGGCCAGAAACCCCTTCATGTCGGTGGTGCCGCGTCCATAGAGCCGTTCATCGTCTCGGCGCAATATGAAAGGAGCCGAGCTCCACTGCGGTTCGCCGGCGGGGACGACGTCCATGTGGCCGGACAGGATGTAGCCCGGGACATCGGCGGGACCGACCGTTGCGAAAAGATTGAAACGGTCGCCTTCCGGCCCTGGGAGCACTGTGACCTGCGCCCCGTGCTCCGCCAGACAGTTCCCGATCCAGCCGGCGATATCTGCGTTCGGCTTGCCGGCAACCGATGGAAAGGCGACGAGACGGTCGAGGATGTCGAAGACGTCCATTCCAGCCCTCTAAGCATTTCGGATTCGCTGACATAAGTGCCGACGATTGCATGCTGCAACATTTCCGGGGAGGATGTGTGCGTTCTCCCGCGATTGCGTGCCGAAAGCGAAAGTGTTTCAGTTGAATCTTGCGTTACTGCGCGGCTTTCGAGCAAATCGTACCGGTCTGCTCGTTTAGCGTTTACGGGACAGGGCCGGCCGTCGATATGTCGCCCTCTAGTGCGGAAATCTTGCAGGGACATGGAATTGAAGCCGTCCGGAAGCTTGAAAATCGACACCTTCTCGATGCGCATCGGCGACATTGAAGGCGTCGAGCTGGATAGGTTGCACGCGCTCTCCCTGTCCGTGGGATGGCCGCATCGGGCCGAGGATTGGCAATTCCTGCGCGAATCGGGACGGGGGTTCGTGGCGCTCGATGATATCGGTCGCGTTCTTGGCTCGGCCATGTGGTTCGCGCATGGCGCCGATTTCGCGACCGTGGGCATGGTCATCACCTCGCCGCGACTCCAGACGCTGGGGGCGGGGCAATGGCTGATGAAGCGAGTCTTCGACAAGGTCGCCGGGCGCGATCTGCGTCTCAATGCAACCCGTGCGGCAAGACGGCTCTATCTTTCGCTCGACTTCCAGCCGGAGAAGACCGTTTATCAATGCCAGGGCATCGCCCGTATGCAGACGAAGGATAGGCCGGCAAATATTCGGGGCGACGTCCGGGCTTTGGACGCCAGGGATCTTCCTGCGGCGATCGCGCTTGACGCGGCAGGATTTGGCGTGAGGCGGGCGGCGCTCATCGAAAAGCTTTTCACGTACTCGGTCGGCTATGGTCTTTTCAAGGGTGACAAGCTGAGCGCTTTCGCGCTCTGTCGCCCGTTCGGGCGGGGCCACGTCGTGGGGCCGGTCGTGGCGGAAAGCGACGCTGAGGCGGTAGCGGTCGTGCGGTCGCACGTGACCGACCATTCGGGGTCTTTCCTGCGGATCGACACCCACATGGACAATGGCGAGTACGCCGCCTTTCTGTCGCACAACGGAATGCCGGTTTTCGATACGGTGCTCACCATGTCGATGGGCAAAGGCCTCACCGATTTTGCCGTGGGCGGCGCAACTGGACCGATGACTTATGCCCTCGCCAGTCAGACTCTCGGGTAGTTCAGTCCAGGACGCGCGCAGTCGCGGCTGTCCATGCCTTCGCAGGCACACTTGTGGCGTCAGGGGACCTCACATCAAAAGTACGGTTTCTTAAGCTATGCTGGACCATCCGCAGCAGACCACGCCGGATTGTCACAGCCTTCGAAGTTGCCAAGGTAGGCGCGCATCAATGTGGCGCATATCTAGCCAAGTTCTGACGATGAAAGCGACGCGAAACCATACGGAACGATATAGGAAGGATGGTTGACTGGCGCCCACGAAAAGTCAATGAAACCAACGACTATGGGATATCCTCCGGGCCTACCAGTGGTTTGCGCGCCGTCAGCCGCAAGATTCGGTCCATGCCTGAACAGGCAAATGCATCTGCGACGCTTCCCGCGAATAGACTCTGCATCGTCGATGTCGTCGTGGCCGAGCGCGTCCAGCTTGGTGGATGCCTCCCCTTCGGCTCTGTCACCAAGGGCGAAGTGCTCGCCACATCTCGGCTGCGGGTGCCAGGCCGAGCCAAGGGTTTCCGATAGCGCGCGTTTTCTGAAAAATAGAACGACGACAGTGGTACATTTTATTGTCAAAAAAAATTAAAAAAATCAGCTGTGTTACATTATTTCTCCTCTTGGGGTCGCCAAAATTTTATGGACTTCCGTACACCGATCTCACATACTGACGTTAAATTAACAACGGAATATGGTTCGTTTTGACCCGCAAAAAACCTGCCGCTTTGATATCGCTTCGCTCCATTGCTTGTCGCTATGCCTGTCGCCCTTGCCTCAGCCTGCAGGATCGCTTGCAGTGCGCATCGCCAGTTGCTGATTGAGGCGGTCTCATGCCCAGCCTGCTCGGAATCGACAACGGCCTCACCGTCACCAAGGCAGTGATCTTCGATGCCGACGGCACGCAGCTGTCGGTGGCGCGGCGGCGGGTGCCGCAATCGATGCCGCATGCGCGCTGGGTGGAGCGTGACATGGCCGGTCTGTGGCAAGCGACCGCGGAGGCCATTCGCGAGGCGATTGCGCTGTGCGGCCGTCCGGCAGGCGACATCAAGGCGGTGGCAGCGACCGCGCATGGCGACGGGCTGTATCTGCTCGACAAGGACCGCCGACCGCTGGGGCCCGGCATATTGTCGCTCGACAGCCGTGCAGGCGAAATCGTCGACAAATGGTGCGCGGGTTCGGTTTTCGACCACGCGCTCGCGCTGACCGGCCAGGCGCCGCATGTTTCGGCGCCCTCGGCTCTGCTGGCCTGGATCGGGCGGAACGATCCGGGCCGCTATGGGCGCATCGGTCATGTGCTGGCCTGCAAGGACTGGCTGCGCTTTTGCCTGACCGGCACCATCGGCACCGACCGGACCGAGGCCAGCACCTCCTTCACCGATTTCCGCACGCAAGCCTTCGCGCCGGAAGCGATGCGCATCTTCGGACTGGATGGCCTTTTCGATGCGCTACCGCCGGTGGCGCATTCGGCCGACATCGTTGGACAGGTGACCGCCGAGGCCGCCGATATGACCGGCCTGTCCAGGGGTACGCCCGTCGCCTGCGGCCTGCATGACGTGACCGCCTCCGCACTTGGCATGGGCGGCCATGAGGAGGGCACTCTCGCCATCGTCGCCGGCACCTATTCCATCAATGAAGTCGTTTCGTCAGAACCGCGCGTCGACCGGCGCTGGTTCTGCCGCAACGCCCTCGACGCCGGCCGCTGGAACAACATGGCGATCTCGCCGGCTTCGACCGCAAACTACGACTGGTTTCTTGACACGTTCTGCCGCGCGGAACAGGACAGGACGGATGGCGGCTCAATCCACGAACTGCTGGCGGCAGAGATCGACGCGGCGCTGAAAAGGCCTTCGACCATCCTGTTTCATCCCTATCTGTTCGGCTCCCCCTATGGCGATGTCGCCAGCGGCAGCTTTGTCGGCCTGCATGGCTGGCACAATCGCGGCGATATGCTGAAGGCGGTTCTGGAAGGCATCGCCTTCAATCATCGTACCCATGTCGAAGCGTTGCGCGATGGCTTTGCTGTCAGCGAGATCCGCCTGACCGGCGGAAGTTCGCGCAACCCCGTCTTCGTGCAGATGTTTGCCGACGTGCTGAACGCCCCGGTCACCGTCACCTCGACGGATGAGGCCGCCGCTTTGGGTGCCTCGCTTTGCGCAGGTGCTGCTGTCGGCTTGTTCAAGACGCCGCAAGACGGTGCAAGGCAGGTCGGCATGACGGCGCGGACATATCAGCCGGCGCCCGCCCCCAGTGCTGTGTTCAATGAGCGTTTTTCGCTCTACTGCCGGATCGCCGAGCAGATGAAGTCGCATTGGCCGGCAATCGAAAGGCTGGCGCGGCCGGGGGGAGAAGCATGATCAAGGCCGACGAACGACGCGAAGAGATCGCCGACTATGTGATCAAGCTCGGCCAGGTGCGCATCGACGATCTGGTCGAGCATTTCGGGGTGTCGCGCATGACCATCCACCGGCACATCGACCGGCTGGCGCAGCAGGGCGTGTTACGCAAGCTGCATGGCGCGGTGACGGTTCAGCCCTCCGGTCTCTACGAAAGCGCCTTTCGCTACCGGGTGACGGTCAACAGGGCGGAGAAGGATGCGCTGGCGCGGGCGGCGCTGGACTATGTCGAGGCCGGCCAGGTGGTGATGTTGGACGATTCATCGACGGCAAACGCGGTCGCGACGCTGCTGCTCGACGTCAAGCCGCTGACGGTCGTCACCAACAGCGTGTCGACGGCTGCGCTTATGATCAATGTCGACGACATCGATTTCATCTGTCTCGGCGGCCAGTATCACGGCACCTACAATGCCTATATCGGCATCGTCTGCGAGAACGCCGTGGCGCAGCTGCGCGCCAATGTGCTGATCTGTTCGGCTTCGGCGATCACCGGAACCACGGCTTTCATCCAGGATCCGAATGTCGTGCGGGTGAAGCAAGCGATGATGGCCGCATCGGTCAAGCGCATCCTTTTGGTCGACCATGCAAAGTTCGACAGGATTGCACTGCACGTCTTCGACGATCTGACCAGTTTCGACGCTGTGCTGGTGACCGAGGGGCTAGGCGATGCGCAGGCTCAGAGCCTTGAGCGGGCCGGCGTGAAGCTGCGCATCGTCAAGACGAAAGCGCCATGAGCCCAACCGACGGAGCAGGGGCGGACAATCCCGCCGGGCGTCTCGCCGCAATGGCTGCGACCGGCGATGTCGACGTCGTCATTCTTGGCGCCGGCATCAACGGGGCGGGGCTGTTTCGCGACCTGTGCGCGCAAGGCGTCAGCTGCCTGATCGTCGACAAGGGCGATTTCGGCTCGGGCACCAGTGCCGCGCCGTCGCGGCTCATTCATGGCGGCCTCAAATATCTCGAAACTGGCGAGTTCGGGCTGGTGGCGCAGTCGACGCTCGAACGCAATCTGCTTCTGCAAAACGCGCCGCACTATGTCAGCCCGCTGCCGACCGTCATCCCGATCTTTTCGTGGGGCAAGGGCATGCTGGCGGCGCTGCGAACGCTGTTCGGTTCGACCAGCGCGCCGCGCAGCCGCGGCGCCGTCCTGATCAAGATCGGCCTGATGATCTACGATTTCTACGGTTCGCGAAACCAGGTCATGCCGCGCCACCGCATGGTCGGGCGGCAGCAGGCGCTGGGCGAGATGCCGGCGCTCAATCCGGCGATCGTTGCCACCGGCACCTATTACGACGCCAAGATAAGCCACCCGGAACGGCTGGTGCTGGAACTGATCTTCGACGGGCTGCAGGCCAATACAGCCTCCGCCAGCGCCAACTACACGGCACTCGATACTTCAGCCAATGGCGTGCTCACCTTCCAACCGGAAAACGGCATCGCCTTTTCGGTGCGGCCGAAGCTGGTGGTTAACGCCGCCGGTCCGTGGATCGACGACGTCAATGCGCTGCTTGGCGCGCCGTCGAAGATGATCGGCGGCACCAAGGGTTCGCACATCCTGTTGAAGCATGACGAACTGGTCAGCAGTCTGGCTGGGCGCATGCTTTATTTCGAGGCCGACGACGGCCGCATCTGCCTCGTCTACGACTATCTCGGCCTGGCGCTGGTCGGCTCGACCGACATCAAAGCCGACAATCCAGACGAGGTCCACTGCGAACCCGAAGAAGTCGACTATCTGCTCGACAGCGTGCGCACGCTGCTGCCGGGCATGGCGTTCGAACGCGACCAGATCGTCTACGCCTATAGCGGCATCAGACCCTTGCCGACGTCCGAGGCATCGACGCCCGGACTGATCAGCCGCGATCATTCGGCGCCGGTCGCCGAGCCGGACAGCAACAGGCCCTTCGCGGTCATTTCCCTGGTTGGCGGCAAGTGGACGACGTTTCGCGGTTTTGCCGAGGAAGTCACTGATACCGTGCTCGGCCGCCTGCAGCGCAGCCGCAAGGTGTCGACGCGCTCGATGCCGATCGGCGGCGGCCGCGATTTTCCGGCCAATGCCGCGGCGCGCGCAGACTGGCTGGCTGAGGCACAGCAGGCAACGGGCGCCGGGGAAGGGCGCCTCGACCAATTGCTGTCACGCTACGGGACCCGAGCCGCGCAGATCGCTAAGTGGGCGCCGAATGATGAGGGCCGCCTGCAGGACTCCGAAGGCTATGGCAAGGCGGAAATCGACTACATCGCCCGCAACGAATTCGTCGGACATCTGGCCGACATCGTCATGCGCCGCAGCACGCTAGCCATTGGCGGTTCGCTGACAAGCCGCGACCTGCAGGAGATTGCCGCGATCGCCGGGCGGGCGTTAGCGTGGAGTGCTGAGCGCCTCGCGCGGGAAGTCGAAGCCGCTGTTGTCGAGCTCGAGGGCAGGAACCTGATGCGGCTGGACTGATCGCGCCATCGCCGACGCCGATAGTATTATCAGGGCAATCCGATCGGTTTGCCCTGGTTGCACCTTGTGCGCGAAACCTCCCATCTCACAGCCAGATTGGGATTTTCTAGAGCCACGATGCATTTGAACAAAAACAAACGCTTAGCAATGACTTCGACTGCCGTCACCTACGCATTGCAGCTGTCTTTGACAGCTGTCTTTGGCATGAGATAACACAGATTGACGTTAAATTAACACCTGCCTATGATCGCCTAATATGCTGAGTTCCTAATAGGCCTGCTTTGGCTTCCGATCCGTCGGCTGGGGCAACCATCCGCGAAGGGATTGACAGCGATGCAAAGGTATGAAAATTTTTGCACACAAAGATAATAATATCATCTCAGGGAGGAGATGGCTTGAAATCCGGTGGAGCCGCGAACCGCGACCATGAATCCAGCCTCGCCACGCGTGCGGCCTGGCTTCATTATGCCGGGGGTCTGACGCAAGCTCAGGTGGCCAAGCGGCTTGGCCTGACCAGCCTCAAAGCGCACCGGCTGATCACCAAGGCCAACCAGGAAGGGCTGGTCAGGGTATTCATCGACGGCGATGTCGCCGAATGCGTCGATCTGGAACAGCGCCTGACCGCCGCCTTTGGGCTCGATTATTGCGAAGTGGTTCCTGATCTCGACCAAGACGAGTTGCCGCTGAAGGGGCTGGGCATTGCCGGCGCCCAGTTTTTGAAGCGCGAAATCGATCGCGGCGAAGACATGCTGATCGGCGTCGGCCATGGCCGCACGCTTGCGGCCAGCGTCGAATATCTGACGCGCACCACTGCTGCCCACATCCGTTTCGTCTCGCTGCTTGGCGGCGTGACGCGCAAATTCGCCGCCAACCCGCACGACGTCATGCATCGCCTGGCCGAGCGCACCGGTGCGCAGGCCTTTGTCATGCCGGTGCCTTTTGTCGCCAACACCGCCGAGGACCGTGAGGTGCTGCTTGGCCAGCGCGGCATCAGCGATGTCTTCGCTCTCGCCAGCCGGTCCGACCTGATGTTCGTCGGAATAGGCACGGCCGAGCGGGAAGCCTCGCTGGTCGCCACGGGCATGATCGAGCCTTCCGAAATCGACGAGGTCAAGCGTGACGGCGGCGTCGGCGAATTGCTGGCGCATTTCTTCGACGACAAGGGGCGCCCGGTCGAAACAGCGCTGTCGGAAAGAATACTGGCGCTTCCTCGAGATCAGTTGAAGGGCCGCAGGATTGTCGCCGTCGCCGGCGGCAAGGTGAAAGTACGCGCCATCAAGGCAGTGCTCGAAAGCCGTTATCTCAGCGGCCTGATCACCGACGAATGCACGGCCCGCGCGCTCGTCGAGTTCGACGATGCAGCCGGTGCCACCAAGCGCCGCGTGAACGGAGGATCGACGAATGCGTGACAACGGAAAATCCGCATCGCTGGCGGTTGCATCATGAGCGCGAAGGCTGCCTCCGCCCGGCAAGCTTCGCCCGGCCTGCGTCGGGCACTTGCCGCTGCTGCAGTTCTGGTTCTGCTCGGCGCCATGGCGCTCGACACCAAGGTCATCAAGATCGGCTCTGCCGGCGACGTCCGCAACGCCGTCTTTTCCGCCGCCGACTATGGCAAGTCGGAATTCCCCAAGGTGCAGGCCGATGTCGAGGCGCGTGCCGCCGACGCCGCGATAGTGGCGACGGCGATCGCCAAGGACAGGGCGACCGCCGAAAAGGAATATGGCGTGCCTGCGGGCGTCGGACCGGTCATCTCGGTCAAGCTCACCGGCGTCGTCGGCGAGGGCAAGTCAGGCATCTACAAGGTCGCCGTCGACGGTTTACCGGATACGTTGACGGTCCGCGTGCAGACCGGGCCGGCGATCAACGGAACCGAGCTTCGCGACGCCACCGGCAAGATCACCTTCGGCCAGTTCACCAACCAGATCGAGTATCAGGACGCCGGCTCGGCACTGAACAACGAGATGAAGAAGGAGGTGCTGGCGAAAGTCGATACCAGCACCTTGACCGGCAAGACCATAGCGGTGGTCGGCGCCTTCAAGCTGGTCAATCCGAAGAGCTGGCTGGTCACCCCGGTAAGGCTGGAGGTCAAATGAATTCGGCTTCCGGCACAGAACCCGCAACTGGCGACGCCGTGCTTTCGGCGCGCAATGTCGTCATGTCTTATGGCGGCGTGCACGCGCTCAAGGGCGTGAACTTCGACATTCATCGCGGCAAGGTCACCACCCTGTTCGGAGAGAATGGCGCCGGCAAGTCGACGCTGATGAAGATCCTGTCCGGTGTGGTGACGCCGACATCCGGCGATATCGTGCTTGACGGCAATCTCGTCAGCTTTTCCTCGTCTTCGGATGCGCGCGATCGCGGCATTTCGATTATCCACCAGGAACTGAGCCTGGCGCCGAATCTCAGCGTTCGCGACAACATCTTCATGGGCCGCGAACTGCGCACCAGGACCGGCCTCGACTTCGCCGAGGAGTCGCGCCAGGCGCGCGCGCTGATGGCTGACCTCGAGGAAGACATCGACCCGATGACCCTGGTCGAGGATCTGCGCCTCGGGCAGCAGCAGATCGTCGAGATCGCACGGGCGCTGTCGGTCGATTCCCGCATCCTGATCATGGACGAGCCGACCTCCGCGCTCAGCGCGACGGAGGTGGAGGTGCTGTTCAAGGTGATCCGCGATCTGACCAGCCGCGGCGTCTCGATCGTCTATATCTCGCATCACCTCGAAGAAGCGCTGCAGATCACCGACTATGCCGTCGTGCTGCGCGACGGTGCGATCACGGCGACGGCCGAGGCCAAGGATATCGATCTCGAATGGATCGTCCGCAACATGGTGGGCGCGAATTTTGATCTCGGCTCGCCGCCGACCGGCCATGCGTTCGGCGCGGTGGCGCTATCGATCGAGGATGTCAGCGTCACCGACGCTTCGGGTTCAGGCTACGTGGTCGATCATCTGTCGCTGGATGTCAAAGCAGGCGAAATCGTCTGCATCTATGGGCTGATGGGCGCGGGCCGCACGGAATTGCTGGAGGCCGTTGCCGGACGCGTGCCGATGGCGGGCGGGCGGGCGCTGCTCGAGGGCGAGGACGTTTCGGGGCTGACCATTGCCCAGCGCATTGCCAGAGGACTTGTGCTCGTGCCCGAGGACCGCCAGCGAGATGGTCTGGTCCAGACCATGACCGTCGGCCGCAATCTGTCGCTTGCCAGCATCGAGGCATTCGCCAAAGGCCTGTTCCTGTCCCGGCCAAGGGAACGCGCACTGATCGACGACTCGATCCGCAAGGTGACCATCAAGACTGCCGGCGGCAACGCCATGATCGGATCGCTGTCGGGCGGCAACCAGCAGAAGGTCGTCATCGGCAAGATGCTGACGACAAATCCCAAGGTGATCCTTCTCGACGAGCCGAGCCGCGGCATTGACGTCGGCGCCAAGGCCGAAGTCTTCCGCTTGCTCAGCGAGCGCGCCGCGCAGGGCCTGGCGGTCGTCTTCTCGACCTCGGAGGTCAATGAGTGCCTCAGCATCGCGCACCGCATCGTCGTCATGCGGCGCGGCAAGATTTCAGCCGAATTCAGCGCGAACGCCACCAAAGAGCAGATCATGGCCGCTTCGGGCGAAGCCGTGGTCGCCTGATCACAGAATTTTCGGAGCCGCGATCATGAGCGATGTCAGCCAGGCCAGCAAACAGTCCAGCCCGAGTAGCGGCGGCGAGGGCTTCGACGTTGCCAAGCTGCTGCTCGAAGGCCGGGCTTTCTTTGCCCTGATCGTCATCATCGTCGTCTTCTCGATCCTGTCGCCCTACTACCTCTCGGTGGCGAACTTCCTGACCATGGCCTCGCATGTCGCTATCTTCGGGATTCTCGCCGTCGGCATGCTGCTTGTCATCCTCAATGGCGGCATCGATCTGTCAGTGGGCTCGACGCTCGGCCTTGCCGGCGTCGTCGCCGGATTTCTGATGCAGGGCGTGGCGCTGACCTGGCTGGGCGTCGTTCTCTACCCGCCGGTCTGGGTGGTCGCAGTGCTCGCCTGCATGCTGGGCGCCGCTGTCGGTCTGATCAACGGCGTGCTCATCGCACGCTTCAAGGTTCCGGCTTTCGTCGCCACGCTCGGCGTCATGTACATGGCGCGCGGCCTTGCGCTGCTGATGACCAGCGGCCTGACCTACAACAATCTCGGTGGCAAGCCGGAGCTAGGCAACACCGGTTTCGACGCGCTTGGCTTCAACCGTCTTTTCGGCGTGCCGACCGGCGTAGTGGTGCTGGCGGTGATCGCGCTGATCGGCAGCATCGTCTTGAACCGCACCGCTTTCGGGCGCTGGCTCTACGCTTCGGGCGGCAATGAGCGCGCGGCCGAACTCTCCGGCGTTCCGGTCAAGACGGTGCAGATTTCCGTCTATGTGCTTTCAGGCATCTGCGCCGCCATTGCCGGCCTGATCCTGTCCTCGCAGTTGACCTCGGCCGGGCCGACCGCGGGCACCACCTACGAATTGACGGCCATCGCCGCCGTCGTCATCGGCGGTGCGGCGCTGACCGGCGGGCGCGGCAATATCCGCGGCACCTTGCTCGGGGCCTTCGTCATCGGCTTCCTGTCCGATGGTCTGGTGATCATCGGCATCTCATCCTACTGGCAGACAGTGTTCACCGGCGCCGTCATCGTGCTCGCCGTGCTCCTCAATGCCGTTCAGTATCGCCGCCGTAGCAAGCTCCCGGCTTCGACGGGCGGCCAACCGACTTCTCAGAAACGGGGGAAGGCCGAACCGGCCAATCCTGCCCAAGGGAAGGCTGCCAGGTGACTGGAGCAACACCGCGTAAATCATTGGAGGAATGTACATGAAAATCGTGCTTAGAAGTTTGCTTGCTGCCGCGATGGTCGTCGGGTTTAGCGCAGCCGCATCGGCCGCGGGCCTGATCTCGATCATCGTCAACGATCCGGCCAACCCGTACTGGCTGACCGAAGGCAACGTCGCCAAGGCTGAGGCCGAAAAGCTCGGCTATACCGCCAATGTCGCTGCCCACAAGGGCGACACCAACACGGAAAGCAATCTGATCGACACCGCCATCACCAACAAGTCGGTGGCGATCATCCTCGACCCGGCCAATGCCGATGGTTCGGTCGGCGCGGTGAAGAAGGCGATTGCCGCCAACATCCCGGTTTTCCTCGTCAATGCCGAGATCAATCAGGAAGGCCTTGCCAAAGGACAGCTCGTCTCCAACAACGCGCAGGGTGCGGCTCTCGGTGCCCAGCAGTGGGTGCAGGCGGTCGGTGAAAAGGGCAAATATGTCGAACTGCTCGGCGCCCCGTCGGACAACAACGCAGCCACGCGCTCGAACGGCTATGCGACCGTGCTGAGCCAGTATCCGGATCTCGAAAAGGCTGCCTCGCAGGTTGCCAACTGGGATCGTACCCAGGGTCACGACAAGATGCAGAGCATGCTGCAGGCCAATCCCGACATCATCGCCGTGATCAGCGGCAATGATGAAATGGCGCTTGGTGCGGTTGCGGCGCTGAAGGAAGCCGGCAAGCTGGCAGGCATCAAGGTCGGCGGCTTCGACGGCTCCCCGGATGCGGTTGCGGCGATCAAGTCCGGCGAACTGCAGTACACCGTGCTGCAGCCGGTCGCCATCTTCTCGGCAAAGGCCGTGCAGCAGGCCGACTCGTTCATCAAGTCGGGCGCTACCGGTGCCACCAGCGAGAAGCAGCTGTTCGATTGCCTGCTCATCACCAAGGACAATGTGGACAAGTACACCGCACCCTTCGTGCTGTCGGAATAAAACCTGCACAGGGGGTGTCCTTGCGGACACTCCCTGCCTCTTCTACGGCTCGAAACAACAAAGACCGTTCCTTTGAATTGCCTTCATAATCATCCGGAACTTGCCGCATGAAAGACCTGCTGATCGGGATCGACGCGGGAACATCCGTGATCAAATCGGTCGCTTTCGATCTTTCGGGGCGGCAGCTTGCCATGGCGTCGGTGACCAACAGCTTCGCCACGCTGGAAGGCGGCGGCGCCGAGCAAGATCTCGATCAGACCTGGCGCGACATGGCGCTGACCGTTCGCGAACTGGCGACGAAAATTCCCGATCTGGCGCGGCGCACCGCGGCGGTTGCAATCACCGGGCAGGGCGACGGCACCTGGCTGATCGATGGCGCCGGCCTACCGGTCGGGCGCGCCTGGCTCTGGCTCGACGCCCGCGCCGGACATCTGGTGGACGAGATGCGCGCCGATGCCCGGGATCGCACGCGGTTCGAGATCACCGGCACCGGGCTCAACGCTTGCCAGCAGGGCGCTCAGCTGAGCTGGTTGAAAAGGAACAGCCCTGAAATCCTCGAGCGCGCCGCCACTGCCTTTCACTGCAAGGACTGGCTCCACTTTAAAATGACGGGCGAGCGCGCCACCGATCCCTCGGAAGCCACCTTCACCTTCGGCGATTTCCGCTCGCGCAGCTATTCCGACGAGGTGCTCGACATTCTCGATCTGACGACGCATCGCCGCCTGTTGCCGCCCATGCTCGAAGGCACGACCGACCATCATCCGCTTGCTGCGTCGGCAGCCGGAGAGACCGGCCTGCTCGAAGGCACGCCGGTGGTGCTGGGCTACGTCGACATGGTCAGCACCGCACTCGGCGCCGGTCTTTACGATCCGAGCGGCAATGTCGGCTGCACGGTCATCGGCTCGACCGGGATCCATACGCGCCTGGCGCGTACTCCTGACGATGTCGTCCTCAATGACAATGCATCCGGCTACACGATCGCCATGCCGGTTCCGGGCGCCTATGCGCAACTGCAATCCAATATGGCGGCGACGCTCAACATCGACTGGCTGCTTGGCCTGGCGCGCGACGTGCTGACCGCCAGCAGCGCAAAACCTTCGCGCGATGAGCTGCTGAAAGCGCTCGATGTCTGGGTCGAAGGATCGGAGCCGGGATCGCTTGTCTACCAGCCCTATATCTCGCTCGCCGGCGAACGCGGACCGTTCGTCGATCCCGATGCGCGGGCAGGGTTCATCGGCCTTTCCGTCAAGCACGGCTTTGGCGATCTTGCGCGCGCCGTTCTCGAGGGATTGGCCTTCGCGGCACGCGATTGCTACCAGGCGATGGGTACTGTGCCGGGCGAAATCCGCCTGTCGGGCGGCGCGGCGCGCAGCCCGTCGCTGCGCCGCATCATCGCCGCAGCGACCCGCGCGCAAGTCAGAACCAGCAGCCGCCAGGAAGCCGGTGCCGCGGGCGCCGCGATGATGGCCGCGGTCGGGCTCGGCGTCTATCGCTCGATGGATGATTGTTGCGCCGAATGGGTGACGCCGCTTCTGGGCGAATGCGATGCCTATGACGAGGCGCTTTCCCACACCTACGATGCGCTGTTTCCATCCTTCGTCGCTGCGCGCCAGGCGCTGCGGCCGGTATGGAAGTCGATGGCGCACCGCACAGGAGCAAAGTCTTGAGTGATATGACTGATGTTGTCGACCTCTTCGTGATTGGCGGCGGCGTCAACGGCGCCGGCATCGCGCGCGACGCGGCCGGTCGCGGGCTGTCGGTCATTCTCTGCGAGAAGGACGATCTGGCGCAAGGCACCAGCTCGCGCTCCGGCAAGCTGGTGCATGGCGGCCTGCGCTATCTCGAATATTACGAGTTCCGGCTGGTGCGCGAAGCGCTGATCGAGCGCGAGGTGCTGCTGGAGGCGGCGCCGCACATCATCTGGCCGATGCGCTTCGTTCTTCCTCACAGCCCCGAGGACCGGCCGGCATGGCTGGTGCGGCTCGGGCTGTTTCTCTACGACCATCTTGGCGGCCGCAAGCGGCTGCCGGGAACGAGGACACTGAACCTAAGAACGGCACCGGAAGGGGCGCCGATCAAGGACGAATTCAAGCGCGGCTTCGAATATTCCGACTGCTGGGTCGATGACGCTAGGCTGGTGCTTCTCAATGCGCTTGACGCCAGTCAGCGCGGCGCAAAAGTCTTCACTCGCACCGCGTGTATTGCTGCCCGACGCGAAAACGGCCTGTGGTCGATCGACATGCAGGACGGCCGCACGGGTGCGGTCACGAAAGTCCGCGCGCGGGGTCTGATCAATGCGGCGGGGCCGTGGGTGAATGACATTGTCAGCCGCGTTGCCGGGCAGAATTCCACCCGCAACGTTCGCCTGGTGAAAGGCAGCCATATCGTCGTGTCCAAATTCTGGGAAGGACGGCAGGCCTATCTGATCCAGAACAACGACAAGCGGGTGATCTTCGTCAACCCGTATGAGAACGATCTGGCGCTGATCGGCACCACCGACATTCCCTATGAAGGCCGGCCCGAAGAAGTGGCGGCCGAGGCCAGCGAAATCGATTATCTGATCAAGGTGGTCAATCGCTATTTCAAGCGCCAGCTGACAGCGCAAGACGTGGTCTACAGTTTCTCGGGCGTGCGGCCGCTGTATGACGATAATGCCGACAACCCGAGCGCGGTGACGCGAGACTACATCTTTGAACTCGATGCCCCGAACGGCGGCGCGCCGCTGCTTTCGGTGTTTGGCGGCAAGATCACCACCTTTCGCAAGCTGTCCGAACATGCGCTGGAAAAGATCCAACCGTTCTTTCCGACGATGAAGAAAGCTTGGACGGCCAAAATTCCCTTGCCGGGAGGCGACCTGCCGAACGCAGATTTCGAGCAATTCCTGAGCGATCTGCACGCCGAGTTTTCCTGGCTTAGCCCGTCGTTGGTGAAGCACTATGCCCGAAGCTACGGCACGCGCACGCGCGCTCTGCTGAAAGGGGTCAGAGGCGAAGCCGATCTCGGCCGCCGTTTCGGCCCGGATTTCTATGAGCGCGAAGCTGTCTTCCTGTTCGAGACAGAATGGGCGATGAACGCCGCCGACGTTCTCGAACGCCGGACCAAGCACGGCCTGCATATCGATGCGGCCGAGCGCAAAACATTCGAAGATTGGTGCACCAAGACAATGGCGGCGGCAAACTGATGGCCTTCACGCTTTCCCTCAACACCAATCCGCTGGTCAATCGCTTCGCCGATCCTGACGATCTGATCGACGCCATCGCCTATGGCATTGGCATTCGCGACGTGCAGCTGACGCATGAGTTCGTCAATCCGGGTTGGCCGGCGGCAACGATTGCCAAGTTCCTGCGCCTGTTCAACAGCGCCCTGGCGCGGACCGGTGTGCGCATCACCTCAGGCATGACCGGGCCCTATGGCCGGCTCAACCATTTCGGCCATCCGGACGCCGATGTGCGCCGCTATTATGTCGACTGGTTCAAGACCTTTGCCGACATTTCCGCCGAGCTTGGCGCGTCGGGCATGGGCACGCAGTTCGCCATATTCACCTACAAGGATTTTGACGATCCGCAGCGGCGGGCGGCGCTTCTCGACATCGCGCTCGAATGCTGGCGCGAGGTGGCCGAGCACGCCAAGGTGGCGGGCCTGACCTATTTGTTCTGGGAACCGATGTCGGTTGGCCGGGAGTTTGGCCACACGATTGAAAGCTGCGTCGAATTGCAAGGCGCCATCGATGCGGCGAAGCTGCCGATTCCGATGCGGATGATGGTCGACATCGACCATGGCGACGTGACCTCGCCCAACCCTGACGACACCGATCCCTATGCCTGGGCGAAAGCCTTCCCTTTGCAGTCGCCGATAATTCACATCAAGCAGTCCTCCATGAACAAGGGCGGGCACTGGCCGTTCACGGCCGCTTACAACAAGGATGGTCGCATCATCCCGCAGAAGCTGATCGACACCGTGCGGGCTGGTGGCGGAACCGACAATGAGATCTGCCTTGAGCTTTCGTTCCGGGAAAGGGAACCGGTCGATCATCAGGTTGTTGCAATGATCCGCGAGTCGGTGGATTTCTGGGCGCCTTACATCGACAGTGGCCGCGACCGCCTCAAGCCTCGAGCCTAACGCAAAACGCCGGCGCGTTGGTTGGGAAATGCGCATCATCCGAATTTCGGATCGAAGGAGAAAAGAATGACCCCATATTGGGTCGGAACCAGCTGGAAGATGAACAAGACGCTAGCGGAGGCGCTGCAGTTCGCCGAGGCATTGACGGCCTTCGTGCCCGGCTTCGATCCGTCGATACAGCCCTTTGTCATTCCGCCGTTCACTGCAGTGCGCGAGGTCAAGGCGGCACTCGCCAACACACGCGTCAAGGTTGGCGCGCAGAATATGCACTGGGCCGATGCCGGCGCCTGGACGGGCGAGATTTCGCCGGTGATGCTGAGGGATTGCGGGCTCGACCTGATCGAACTAGGCCATAGTGAGCGCCGCGAACATTTTGGTGAGACGGACAAGACCGTGGGGCTGAAAACGGCGGCGGCGGTCAGGCACGGTTTCGTGCCGCTGATCTGCGTCGGCGAGACGCTGGCCGAGCGCGAGGGCGGCCGGGCCGATGAAATCCTGACCGCGCAGGTTCTGGGTGCGCTGGAAGGCCTGGCGGGCAATGAATTGTCGGCGGAAATCCTGTTTGCCTACGAGCCGGTGTGGGCGATCGGCGAGAAGGGCATTCCGGCCAGCGCCGACTATGCGGATAAGCAGCAGGCGCTGATCAAACAGGTAGCCGCCAGCCGGTTGCCGGCTGCCCCACCTGTGCTTTACGGCGGCAGCGTCAATCCCGGCAATGCGGCCGAACTGATCGGCCAGCGGCATATCGACGGCCTGTTCATCGGCCGCTCGGCATGGCATGCGGAAGGCTATATCGACATTCTGAAAAAGGCGTCGGCCGCCATCGCGCGCTGACCACGAAGCAAAGGAGTTTACCGCCATGAAGATCGCACTTGGAGCCGACAGCGCCGGCAAGCCGCTGCTCGATGTCATCGCCAAGCATCTCGCCACCAAGCCCGAGCTGCAGGTCGTCGATCTCAGCCAGGCCGGCTACTACGCCGATATCGCCGCAGCAATTGGCCACGAAATTGTCGACGGCAATTACGACCGCGCCATCCTGTTTTGCGGCACCGGCATCGGCGTCAGCATCTCGGCCAACAAGGTTCCGGGCATTCGCGCCGCGCTGACCCACGACACCTATTCGGCCGAGCGCGCCGCGAAATCCAACAACGCACAGATCATCACCATGGGCGCCCGCGTCATCGGTCCTGAACTGGCAAAGTCGATCGCCGATGCGTGGCTGGCCTCAGAGTTCGACCCGAACGGCCCCTCTGCCGCCAACGTGCAGGCCGTCGACAAGCTCGACGCGAAGCGCTGAGGATAGGCCTTGCTGGATAGAGTCAAGTTAAGCCGCTATCCTGTTGTTTGAAAATGGCCTTTTCCGAAAGGGATATGGTCTAGCCGGTCAAGGCGATCCGCATCGCCTCGATCACAGTTACGGCGGACGCCGCGCCTGGATCCATATGCCCAAGTGAGCGTTCACCGAGGCGGGAGGCCCGGCCCTTGGTAGCGATCATCGTCTTGGTCGCCTCGGCGCCGACCCTTGCCGCTTCGGCTGCGGCCGCGAGACTGCCGGCCAGACCCTTGCCGGCGGCCAGCGCCTCGCCTGCGGCCGCCGCGGCAGGCGCCCAGGCATCCATCATCGTCTTTTCGCCTGTTACAGCCTTGCCGCGGTCCTGGATGCCTTTGGCCATCGCCTGGAACAGGGCGATCATGTCCGCATCATCAAGCGTCGCCTTGCCCTTCACAGCTGCCGCGCCGCGCATGAACGCGGTGGCGTAGAGCGGGCCGGAGGAGGCGCCGACGGCGTTGAGGAACGACTTTGCCGCTGTGTTCAGCAAGGTGGTCGGATCGGTCGTGCCGGCGTCCAATGCGGCAACCGCGTCGCGTGCCGCGGAAAATCCCAACTCCATGGCGATGCCATGGTCGGCGTCACCGATCACACCGTCGAGCGCGCACAGACGGTCCCTGTCGGCTGACATGGCATCGGCGATTGCCGCGAACATGCCGACAAGGCGGGTGGTGTCGATTGTCGTCATTTTTATCCTGATGCTCAGCTTACCCGGCGCGAAACATGGCGCAGTCGCAAGGGTGGTCCAGCATCGTCTGCAACTCGCCGTCAAGCTGGTGCAGCGTGATCGAGGCGCCGGCCATCTCAAGCGAGGTGCAATAGTTGCCGACCCAGGTAGCGTGGATCGACACACCGATATCGTCGAGCCTTTGCGTCACCCGCCGGTTCATGATGTAGAGTTCCATCAGCGGCGTCGAGCCGAGCGAGTTGACGAGCACGGCGACCTTGTCGCCTCGCGCCGGGGCCATCTCGTCGAGAATCTTGTCCAGCATCTCGTCGGTGATCTCATCGGCCGTTCTCAGTTTTTCGCGGGCGATACCGGGTTCGCCGTGGATGCCCATGCCGATCTCCATCTCGTCCGGCCCGATCTCGAAATTCGGCCGGCGCGTCTGCGGCAAAGAGCAGGGCGACAGCGCCACGCCCATGGTGAAGGTGTGGTTGTTGGCTTTTTTTGCAATGCGCTCGCATTCATCGAAAGACAGCATGTTGTCGCAAGCGGCACCGGCGGCCTTGAAGATGAAGAAATTGCCGGCGACGCCGCGACGCTTGTGCCTTTCGCCGCGCGGCGCGGAAGCAACGTCGTCGGTGCTGAGGACCGTGCGCACTTCGATGTCGTCCATCGCTGCCATCTCGGCCGCCATGTCGAAATTCATGACGTCGCCGGCATAGTTGCCATACATGAAAAGCACGCCGGCTCCGCCGCTCACTGCCTTGGCGCATTCGAGGATCGGATCTGGAGGAGGGGAGGCAAAGACGTTGCCGATCGCCGCCGCATCGGCCAGCCCTTTGCCGACAAGGCCGAGAAAGCTCGGCTCGTGGCCCGAGCCGCCGCCGATGACGAGGCCGACCTTGCCTTGGCGCGGTCCGTCGCGGGCGATGATGGAGCGTGGGCTGCCGTCCGCGCTCTTGAGATGGCGGGGATGCGCGGCGAGAATACCTTCCAGCATCTCGTCGACGGCGCGGTTGCCGTCGTTGATGATCTTCTTGGTCTGCACCGGCATCCTCCCGATCTCGGTATCGCGCAAATACTACCGAGTGTTATCGTGATTTCCACCCGGCAGGAAAAGTTTCATGCGGCAAGTTTTGCGCAGCCTGCAAGCCTTGGCTGCTCTTTCACCTTAATGTGTGTGGGGCAGGGCGCAGCTAACCGCCAACGCCGTCGCGGATGGCTGAGAAATAGCGGTCGGTTCCGACCTGCCCACCCTTCAGCGCCACTTCCAGCCCGTCGATTGCCTTGACGTGCGAATGGGCGACGCACAGCGGGGAGCCGGGCGATGCCGGCAGCGGCATCCTGACCGTCAGCGCATCGACGCCCATCTGTCCCAGCGCATGGCTCGACGTGTCGCCGCCTGCGATGATCACGCGCCGCAATTCCTGCTCCTCGGTCAGTTGCCGCAGCAGCGTACCGAGGCTGCGGCCGAGCTTGTGGCGAGCGCCTTCCAGGCGGTCGATCTCGACGCCGCGATCGGCCGTGGGTCCGAGCGCGGTGTAGAGGATGACGCTGCGCCCGGCTTCCAGGCTGGCGCGGCCGGCCGCCGCGGCGCGGGCGATCGCCTTTTTAGAGTTCTCCGAGACCAGTTCGACGGGATCGACGTCGATGCCGTCGAAACCGTCGGTCAGCGCATGGCGTATCTGCCGCTCGGTCGTCGGCGAGCAGCTGCCCGAGACCACCGCAATGCGATCCGCGTCGCCTGGCGACGAAAAGGCGGGCTGGCCGGTGACGGTTTGGTCCGACTTCCATTCGGTCAACAGCGCATATTCGATACCGGAGGAGCCGACGACGAAGGAACCGCCCGGCTTGCGAACGCGCCAGATTTCCTTGCCGGCGAGTGCCTGTGTCTCCCGGCTGTCGACATCGACAAGCATGACGGCCGCGCCATCCTCGACAAGGCGATCGAATGCTTGCGACCGTGACGCGGACTGCAGCGTCGCCAGGTCAAGCAATCCAGAGGCAAGCCTGGTTTGCCGCGCCAGATGGATCAAGAGGTCGGCCTCATCCATCGGCGTCGCCGGGTGACGGCTCATTACCGGATGGCGATCGATGCGGTAGTATCTGTCGCGGTAGGCGGCGAACAGATGGCCGAAGGCGGTGTATCGCTTGAGCTGCGGCGCGCCGACCAGCAGCGGCACGCTGTCCTGTGCGAAGACCGAGCGGCCGATCTCGATGGCGCGGCCGATGCTGCCGACCGTCGGGCTGGAATCGAAGGTCGAGCAGACTTTGTAGTGGCAGAGCGCGGCGTTGAGCGTCTTCAGCCAGACGAAAGCACTCTTGAGATGGGTGTCCATCCATTGCGGTGTTTCGCTGCGGCTGGTGCCGGCCAGGCCAATGGCTCGGCAATGTGCGAACTGCGCAAGCATGGCCGCGTCCGGCTGGCGCATGAACAGCACGGTCGGCACGCCGCCGAGCTCGAGCGCCTCCATCACATCGGTCGAGCCGGTGAGGTCGTCGCCATAATAGCTGAGCAGCAGATCTTGCATCACTTCAGGCCGCTTTGCCGTCGCCGAATTTTTCGATCGACCGCGCCAGTTCAGCATGGCCCAGGGCGAACTCGGCCAGCGGAATGCCGGCGACTGCCGCTTGCCAGGCCTGTTGCACGGCGCGCACGCCGGCGCCCGGCCCGTCCGGGTGGCTGACGATGCCGCCGCCGCAGAGATAGAGCAGATCGACCGTGCGGCCGGTTCGCGCATAGGTCTCCGGCGCCTGCCCGCCCCACTGGCCGGAGCCGGCAATCGGCAAGGCGCAATCATCAGGCGAAAAGATCGGCGTCGTTACCGCCTTGAAGGACTCGACGAAGGACGCGTCCGGCTCCCAGTATTTCGATTGGATGCCGTTGATCTGGAACTGGTCGACGCCGAGCAGCCGCCAGAATTTTTGCCAAACCTTGAAGTCCATGCCGAGGCCGGGGTGACGGGTGAGGATATCCCAGCCATTGCGGTGGGCATGCAGCACCAGGCTGGAGCGCTTCCGGAGGTAAGCCATGCCGCCGAAGCCGATGGAATTGATGTTGACCACCGCGCAATTGCCGCCGGCCTTGGCCACCAGATCGTGATTGCGCATCATCTCGTCCGGATCGGCATGCGAGATGCCGAAGGCATACATAACCTTCTTGCCGGCCTTCTGCTCGTGGTCGAGGATCAGCGGCATGATTGCCTTCACCCGTTCCGCCAAGGGCGAATAGGCCGGGCTCATCAGCTTCTCGTCGTCCTTGATGAAATCGACGCCGGCGGCGATCAGCTCGCCAACCATCGCGGCGGTCTCTTGTGGCCTAAGCCCCAGCGCCGGCTTGACGATGGTGCCGATGATCGGCCGATCCGTGACACCAGTCAGCCTGCGGCTGCCGACGACACCGAACTGCGGACCTGGATGTGCGCCGCGATAGTCCTCCGGCAGCTTCATGTCGACGACGCGAATGCCGGACAGGCCCTTGATCGAATAGGCGCCGCCGATGGCGATGGTCATCAGTGCCGACAGGTCGGTGCCGATGGCATCGAACGGAAAGGCGATGTCCACATCCGCCCGCTTGAACGGCCCGTCACCGGCTTCGGGAAGCGATGGCCCGTCAGCATCAGGCAGGTGCCGTATGGCCAACACGCGCGCTGCCACGCGCGCCTTGAGCTCTTCGGTCTCGCCCGGCAGCGCAACGAAGGTTCCGGTCGACTGGTCGCTGGCGATCTTGGCCGCCAGCGCCTCGATGCTGCCTGACGTTTCGATGCGGTAGGTGAGCGTGATCATGGTTCGTTGTCTGAGGCCGAGGAGGTGCGAAAAAAGTTCCTTGATCGTCGAAATCTGGTATAATGAGTACATAAGCTTTGCAAGCGATATCCTGTCTGGCGGCTACGGGCGAGCGGTCAGACAGGCGTTCCGAAAATCGCGGCGGCAGTGCTAGATAGACACAGGTCAAGGGAGTGATTCGCGACGATGAACCGTTCGGAGCCGATCGTCCGGCGCAAACTTTCCGACGAAGTGTTTTTGCGGCTGAAGCGCCTGATCACCAGCGGAGAATTGACGCCGGGCGACGACATGCCGTCGGAGCGCGAGCTGATGGAGCGCTTCGAGGTCGGCCGTCCCGCGATCCGCGAGGCGATGCAGGCGCTGAGCAATATGGGCCTCGTCGCCATCTCGCATGGCGAGCGCGCCAAGGTGCTGCAACTCACAGCCAAGTCGATCATCAAGCAGGTCGATGGCGCCGCCAAGATCATCCTGTCGTCATCGAAGGACACGCTGGAGCATCTGAAAACCGCGCGCATCTTCTTCGAGCGCGGCATGGTCAGGGAAGCTGCAGAAAACGCCACCGCCGAGGACGTTGAGCAGCTGCGGGCCACAATTGCCGAACAGCGCGGCTTTCGCGGCGATTCCGAAGCTTTCATCTCCGCCGACATGAAGTTTCACACCCAGATCGCGGCGATTTCAGGCAACCCGATCTATGTCGCCGTCAGCGAAGCGATGCTCGGTTGGCTGAAGGAATATCACACCGAAATGCTGATCTGGACCGGCAAGGAAAAGTTCACGCTGACCGAGCATGAAGAGATCATCGGCCGCATCGAGAAAAAAGATGCCGACGGAGCCGAGAAGGCGATGATCAAGCATCTCGAGCGCTCACGCGCGCTCTATGTCATGAATTCCGAAAAATAGCTCAGCCGAACCGGGCAATCGCGTAAGGCGCCATCACGAATTGGTCTCGGCCAAACGCTGAGATGTCGATCGGCACGTCGACCGCCGTCAGGTTCGCCAGCCACACGACGGTCTTGCCCGAAGCGGAGCGACCGGCCAGCGCCAGCACCTTGGTATCATCGCTCGTCCTTGCCGCCACATGCGCAAGGCCGGCCATTTCGCAAAGACCCTTGATGGCCCCGAAGATCGGCCGAGGTGATCCTTCCGCAGCGGGTTCGCAGGATGACGCCAGCACGCCGAATGGTCCGGTGAAGCCGGAGAGGGTTAACTGCTCCAGCCCGGCCGGCGCGACGCGCGCGGCATAGCCGATCGTCCACGCGGCGGCGAACAGGCCGGCATGACGAGGATCGCGGTCGGCCATGGCAATGCGCTGTCCCCCGGGATTGACCTTGGTCGTGCCGCCATAAGGGTTCTGGCGCATCGCAATCGTCGACGGACCGATCCGGTAGGGCTTTGACCCGAAGATCGCCCGCGCCGACTGGGTGATGAAAGGCAGCGCCTCCAGTGACTGCATGACGCTGAGATCGTCGCCGGCGTGCACGATCGGGCACGTGCAGTGGGTGATAAAATCGAGCAAGCCTGCCGGCACGCGCTTGCGGTTCAGTTCGGTGAAATAGCTGAACATGCCGCCGCCCAGCCGGATATCGGGAAAGGCGCGACGGGCAGCGGCGTAGACGTCTTCGAGCGGCGGACAATCCGGCCACGCGCTGCCCGGCGGCGTCGACTGCCGGTCGACCGAAGGCGAGACGGCAATGGCCGAGAGTTTTAGTCCGGCCTGCCGCACCATGCCGGCGACACCTGAAAGCTCGGCATCGAGATCGCCGGTACAGGAGATCACGCATTCGAGGGTCGTCTGCACCGGATAGGCGCCGGCAAGTTTTGCAAAGGACAGCAACGCATGCAGTCCGTGACCGCGCGTCGGATCGTAGTGGAAGATCAGGTGCTGTGGGCCAAGCGTAGAGAGCACCGGCAGGTTCACGAGTGCTGCTTCGACCTCATCCGGGTAGATGATCACGCCGATATCGGGCAACCTCGACCCGGTCTCGCCGAGTTCGATGCGCACCGGTTCGGTGCTTGTCGCGACAGCCGGTATTTTCCCCTCGCCGATGATGCGCAGGCTGATCGTCTGCCTGACGGGTTGGCCAGCAGGCAACACATAGGGCCATGGCAGCGCCAGCGGCCGGACATAGGTCTTGTAGGACGCGTCCGACCAGTTGCGCTGGTCCTCCATCTCGAAAGTGTCGCCCTCCATCCGGCATTCGGCAGTGATGCCCGGCTGAACCTCATGGGTGATGGCGCGCAGATCCTTGAAAGGCTGCCAAGGATCAATCAACAGCGGCAGCTTCGTGGCCACCGCGCTGCCGTCGGTATGCTCGACCGTCACCGGGCTGCCGGCCAGGCCGGCGATCGGATGCAGGATGCAAAAACCGCAGCGGTTGGTTTCGAAATCGCCCTCGGGCAGCGCGCTCACGTCGAAAGCCAGATGGCCATCGGAGGAGCCTTTGATGGTGGCGTGGAAGGCCAGCCGGCTCGAATCCGGCCCGGTGCAGTTTGCCGTGTAGCTGACCAAGAAAGTGTTGGCGCCCTGGTCGATGACAAGGTCGGTCAGTTCAGGCTCGTAAGTCCCCCAGTCGCGGTCGCGCACGATATAGGCGATGGCGCGGAGCACTTCGGTGCCGCCTTGGCGGATGGTGCGCAGATTGCCATTGACGAAGTCCGCGCTGAGCGCGCCAGCGCTGAGCCTGACCGGCGCGGCTTCGACCACATGCGTGCCATAGAGGAGGAAGGCGTCGGCGGTCATTTCAGCAAAGCGTCGAGCTGCACCGGCTCCCGGCTCGCCGCACCCGTATAGGCAGCCTCGACCAACGCGAATGTCTTGAGATTGTCGGCGCCCGAGGTCGCCGGTTCTATCCCCTTAGCCAGGCAGTCGACCCAGTGCCGCTGGATGGCAACGACGCTCTCCTGGATGTTGTGCCATGGGCGCGATGCCCAGGGCAACAGCGGCGGCGAGACGTCGGTGACCCGTGTGCCGTTCCTGCCGGTGACGGTGAGCCGGTAGCCCTGCGCCAGCCGGATTGTGCCGTCGCTGCCGTCGATCTCGATCAGCGTTTCGGGAAACGGCTCGACGGCAAGCTTCGTCGCGTAGCTGCAGTCGACGACAGAGGTGGCGCCGTTCTGGTGGTCCATCAGCATCGTCGCGACGTCCTCGCCCGCGATGTCGGGGTTGATGCGCGCGGTTCGCGTCGTGATCGTCGACACGTCGCCGAGCAGGAAGCGGGCGATGTCGAGACTATGGATGCCGAGATCCTCGATGATGAAGCGCTTTCCCTTGGCGAGATAGGGTTGGCCGGAAAACACGTCATAGGCGGAGCGGAAGGAGATCCGTCCGAAGAACGGCGTGCCGATCTCGCCACTGTCGAGCACGACACGCACTGCCTGGATGGCCGACTGCCAGCGAAAATTCTCGTGTACCATCAGCGGTATGCCAGCGTCGGCACAGGCTTTGACCATGGCCTTGGCGTCGGCAAGTGTCGGTGCGAACGGCTTTTGGCAGATCACCGGCACACGGTGCTGGGCCGCCATCTCGACCAGCGGCCGATGGCTGGGTGCCGTGGTGGCGATATCGACAAAATCCAAGCTCTCGCCGGCAAAAAGTTCTGCCGCATCGGTGTAGCGCTTTGCGATGCCGAACTGGTCGCCGACGATCCGCAGCCGGTCGGGATCGCGGTCGCAGATGGCGATGATCGCGGCGCCATCAATGTCGCGCCAGGCATGCATCTGGTTGACGGCAAAGAAGCCGCAGCCGATCAGCGCTCCGCGCAACTCCGCCATGCTCAGCCTGCCTTTGCCATCTGCATCAGCGTCACCCGGCTCTGCATCCGCCGCTGCGCCTGGTCGACGACGACCGCGACGATGATGACGAGGCCCTTGATCACCATCTGCCAGAACGAACTCACGCCCATCATCACCAATCCGTCCGAAAGAATACCGATGACGAAGGCGCCGACAATGGTGCCGCCGATAGTGCCGCGACCGCCAGACATCGAGGTGCCGCCGAGCACCGCCGCCGCGATCGCATTCAATTCGAAGCTCTCGCCAGTCGCCGGATGCGATGCCATCAGCTCAGACGAGATGATCAGGCCGACGATCGCCGCGCAAAAACCGGAGAACATGTAGACGAACATTTTCACCATGTTGACACGGACGCCGGAAATTCGCGACGCTCGTTCATTGCCGCCGACGGCGAAGATGTGGCGGCCGAGCGGCGTGTATTTGGCGAGATAGGCCGCCGCCAGCGCAACGACGATCAGGATCCAGATCGCCACCGGCAGGCCGAGCAGCCGCCCGGCGCCGAGGAAGCCGAAGCCGGTGGTGCCGAGCTCCGGCTTGCCGACCAGGTTCGGGAAGGTGCGGCCATCGGACGACAGCAGCGCCAGGCCGCGCGCGACATAGAGCACGCCGAGCGTGGCGATGAACGGCGCGACGTTCAGCCGGGTGATCAGCAATCCGTTGACGGCGCCGATCAGGATGCCGACCGCCAGCGTGATCAGTGCGATCTCGACGACGTTGAAATAGATGGTGTAGCCGATCTGCAGGTCGATGCCGTTGAGCACGAGATAGCCGGCCACCATGCCGCACAGGCCGACGATCGAGCCGACCGACAGGTCGATGCCGCCGGTGATGATCACGAAGGTCATGCCCATGGCGAGGAACGCATTCAGCGCCACATGTTTCGACATCAGGATCAGATTGGCGGTCGACAGGAAATTCGGCGCCGCGATCGAAAAGAAGATCAGCACCGCGATCAGCGCGATGAACGTCCTCGCCTTCATCAGCGTCAGCAGCAGCGAGCCGCTCGGGACGGAGGAGGAGGCCGCCTTGGCCGGGATATCAGTCATGGGCTCTCCGTGTGCGGGGCCGGTCCGTGGCCAAGTGCGGAGGCGGCGACCAGGGCTGCCTCCGTCGCCTCGGCGCGATCGAACATGCCGGTCAGTTTTCCATTGCTCATCACCGCGATGCGGTCGGACAGCGCCATCACCTCGTCGAGATCAGAGGTGGCGAAGAGAATGCCTAATCCATCGCGCGACAGTTTGCGCATGGTGCGGAAGACGTCGGCCTTGGCGCCGACATCGATGCCTCGGCTCGGCTCGTCCATCAGCAACACTTTCGGGCCGGTGAGCAGCGCCTTGCCGATCACCACCTTTTGCTGGTTGCCACCGGACAGCGACGAGACCTCCTGCGCCGGGTCAGCGACCTTGATCGCCAGTTCCCGCACCATCTGCGTCACCGCCTGCCTTTCGGGGCCGCCGCGAATATGAAACAGGCGGACAAAGCGCGACAGGCTGGCCAGCGTCAGATTGCTGGCGACGGAGAGGATCGACACCAGCCCTTCGCGCTGGCGGTCTTCGGGGATCAGCGCCAGCCCGCGCCGGATGCGCCGCGTCGTGTCGCGCTCCTTGACCTTTTTGCCGGCGATGAAGATCGCACCGGTGGCCTGGCCATGACGGCCCATGATGCAGTCGAACAGCTCGCTGCGCCCGGCGCCCATCAGGCCGTAGATGCCGAGGATCTCGCCGGCGCGCAGCGACAGCGAGACGTGGTCGACCGCAAGCCCGCCGGTCGCGCGCGGCAGACAGATGTCCTCGGCGCGAAATATCTCTTCGCCGGGAACATGGCCATCGGCCTTGGCGAAATCCTTGGCGTCGGAGCCGATCATCTGCCGCACGATCCACCGCGTATCGACGTTCTTCATTTCTTCCTGGCCGGTGATGTGCCCATCGCGCAGCACGGTGATGTAGTCGCCGATGCGGATCAGCTCTTCCAGCCGATGCGAGATATAGACGATGGCCACGCCGCGCGCCTTGAGGTCGTCAATCACCTTGAACAGAATCTCGACTTCCGCCGCACTCAGCGCAGAGGTCGGCTCGTCCATGATCAGGATGCGCGCATCGAGCGAAACCGCTTTGGCGATCTCGACCAGCTGCTGCTGGCCGATGCGCAGATCCTCGACCAGCATGTCCGGCCGGATCCCGGCTTGCAGGCGTTCGAGAAATTCGGCGGCGCGGCGCTCCTGCTCCTTGCGGTCGATCTTGCGGAACCGGTTGGTGATCTCGCGCGTGGCGAAGATGTTTTCGGCGACAGTCATATTGCCGAACAGGTTCAGTTCCTGGAACACCATGCCGATACCGCGGTTCACTGCATCGCCGGACGACGAGAAGGAGACTTCCTCCCCCTCGAGAAGAATCCGGCCGAGCGTCGGCTGTTCGACACCGGCGATGATCTTCATCAGCGTCGATTTGCCAGCGCCGTTTTCGCCGACCAGCACATTGACCGCCCCCTTGCGCACCTCGAAATTCGCACGCTTGACCGCGACGGTGCCGGAATAGACCTTGGAGACGTCTTCCAGCTTCAGGATGACATTATGAGCAGCCGCAACGCTCATGGTTTCGGCCCGATTTCTGCCTCCGCCGGCGTCACCAGCGGCAGGTCCTGGCCGCTTTCGAGCGTATAGGCGCCGAGAACCTTGGCGGTCCGGCCTTCCAGGGCGTCGCGCGGCAGTTTGGAAAGCACGGTCTTGTCGGCATAGGCGTTGAACGCCTTGCCGAACTGGGCGAAATCGATCTGGTTGGTGAAGTCGTTGAACTGGATGAAATCGAGGCTGTCGCGCAGCGCGGTTCCGCGCATCGCCGGCCCGATCTGGACCCGCGCATCGGCCTTGCCATCGCCATCGCCATCGATGTCCATGGTCGCAGCCCGCGACTGTGTGTTGGCTGCAATGATCTTGCCCTCGACGCGCACCGCAAAGGTCCACGGCGAATTCGCCTGCTTGTTCGGATTGCCATATTTGGCGCCGGCAGAAGCGGGATCGGTTTTCGCCAACGCGTGAACCTCGGCAAACGGCCCGGCTTTCCGCTGGAGATAGGGCACGACTTTCGCGGCCCAGATTTCCTCGACCATCTTGTCCGGGTTGAACGCGGCGGCGTTGCCGCCGTCCCCCGAAGGCGTCGGCAGAATCTTGCAGGCGGTCAGGCTGATGCCGATTGCCACGGCAAGGATCGGCCAGGTCGGCTTGTTGTTCAGCATGGCGGCCTGTTGTTCAGCATGATGGTCGGTACCCACGGAAAATAGCGGCGAGGGACGACCCTCAGGTCGCCCCTCGCTATTCATGTCACGCCGGCTCAGTTGGTCAGCGCAAACGTTTCCAGCTTCGGAGCGTTTTCACCGTTGACCAGGACGCAGTCCATCAACTGCTTCTCCTTTTCGGGCGACTTCTTGTTCTTGATGAAGTCGTTGGCCTGCTCGACCGCCATCTGCGCCTGCGCATAAGCCGGCTGCAGCACGGTTGCCTTGATGCCGCCCGCGGTGATCGAATCGCGCACGTCGTTCGATCCGTCGAAGCCGACGACGATGACGTCCTTCCGGTTCGCCGCGACCAGCGCCGCATAGGCGCCCATCGCCATCGTGTCGTTGCCGGAGATGACACCCTTGATGTCGGGGTTGGCCTGCAGGATCGATTCCATCTTGGCGTAGGCTTCGGTCTGGCTCCAGTTGGCCGATTGCTGGGCGACCATCTTCAGGTCCGGATAGTCGTCGATGACGTCGTGATAGCCCTTGGAGCGGATGCCGGCATTGGTGTCGGATTCCTTGCCGACCAGCTCCACGAAGTTGCCCTTCTCGCCCATCAGCTTGACGAATTCCTGCGCGCCGAGCTGGGCGCCCTGGTAGTTGTTGGAGACGATCTGCGCAACGGCGACGCCGGTGGCGTTGATCTCGCGGTCGATCAGGAATGAAGGCACGCCCGCGTCCTTGGCCTTCTGCACGGCAGCGACGGTGGCGTCGGCGCCGGCATTGTCGAGAATGATCGCCTTGGCGCCGCGACCGATCGCGGTGTCGATCAGCTCGGACTGCTTGTTGGCGTCGTCGTCATGAACGAGCACCAGCGCCTCATAGCCGAGTTCCTTGGCCTTGGCTTCGGCGCCGACGGCTTCCGCCTTGAAGAACGGATTGTCGTGCGAAGGCGTGATGATGGCAATGAGGTCCGCCGCATAGGCGGGTGCCGCCGTGCCAAGCGCCAGCATGCCGGCAAAAGCCGCAAGTGTCATTCTGCGTGTGAGTTTCATGATGTCCTCCCGTTGAAAAAACTGCCTTGATCAACCAAGGCCACTGTCTGCATTCGAATTCGTCGCGCAGCCGGCTTCCCCTGACGGATCGTTGCTCCCCGGCCGACCTCCACTCGTCCAGGCTTCGAACTCCCTGCGAAACCTGATCAATCCGAGCCATGAACAGCTAAGCCAACTGGTATGATGAGTCAATCACAAATTCAGATGATGTGTACCTGATGAGCAGCCGAGAGTCAGCGCTGGCGGCGATGCTCCGAGGCATCGAGACGCTCCGGCGAGTACCAGACTTGGCCTTCTTCACGTGATGCGCTGGATGCTCGCGGCGATCTCTTCCGGCTCGAACACCCGCTTCCAATCATCGCGCATCAGCACCGGCTTGCCGAACTCGATCGCCTTGTTGCAGGCGTCGGAGAACACGCCCTTGGTTTCACCGAAGATGACGGCGCCAAGCACATTCATGTGGCCAAGCAGGAAGTCGAGCGCGGCTTGTTTGTCGACGCCGCGCGCCACGACCTCGTCGACGGCTTCCTTCATGACGACGAGCAGCGAGGCGCATACCGTTTCCGAAAGGCCGGGCTCGAGCAGCGCCATCTGCTCGACGCTGACGCGGTGCGAGCGCATGACCGGCGCCCAGATGATCCTGGCGATTGCCTCGCCCTTGGCGTAATCCTCTTCCGGCCCCTGCATCAGCGCGCTGACCATATGCTGCTTGGCCTTAACGCCGCCGAAATAGTCTTTTTTTGCCGCCATGTCGGTCTCATCGTTGAAGATCGGCGGATGGCAGGGATGGGTGACGAAATAGGTCAGGTCCGGCCGTTTCGGCAAATGGCCGGCGAACGGTGCGGCGGCGTCGAGCACGACGACCATCGTGCCTGATGCGAGCTTGCTCTCGATGCTGGCCGCGACCTTGCCGATATGTGTATCGGGTACAGCCAGAATCACCACATCGGCGCCGTTGAGCGCTTCATCGGCACTGACGGCATCAAAGCCCAGCCCCGATTTCAGCCGCTCGCGGCCGGCATCGCTGACCTCGACATGGCGTATCGTATACGGCGAGCCACGAAAATTGGTCGACAGGCGGTAACCCATTTTCCCACCGGCTCCGAACAGCGCAATCGTCGTCATCTATGGTTGCTCCCGATTTCCAACGATGGCCGTGCCTATCGTCATGTTATTGACTGGTATGATCACTCTACCACACCCTCCGGGTTTGACCAGAGCCTTCATTGCCTTGTCATGCCTGCCGATCGCCTGGCTGCATGGCGGGATTGGCATCGTCGGCTGGCGGTTCGGGCAGCGTTTGCCGTGTCAGGGCTTGGCGTCCGGTCGGCGCGAGCACGAAGATAACGACGATGTCCTGGACGCCCGGTGGTAGGCCGATGATCTGCATGGTGGGCGACACGCGGGCCTGCGCAACCTTGCCGTCCGCCGTCTTGCCCAGCCAGCGGCAACTCGTCGAACTGCTGGCTGACCTCCATCCGGTGTGGTGAGTCAGGCGGGAAACAGGAACGCTGCGCTCGGGTCGAAAAAGACCTGACGTTGGCTCGGCGCCACATCATGCGAAGCTGTGGCGGAGAATGTCGGCCTGATGTCGATCTCCTGTCCCGAGGCGGTGCGCGCGACGATGCGCCGGCGTTCGCCATAGAAGGCGACATCGACGATCTCCACATTGATTTCAGCGCTCGCCGGCTTTCGCTCCATGCCGAACGCCTCCGGCCGGATCATCAGCCTGGTTTTTTGCCCCTTGCCGAAAGCGCCGTTGACACTCACGCCTGTGACGACCGAACCGTCCGCCAGCCGGATCGTTGCCGCGCCATTGGCGGTTTCGAGATGTTCGGCGGCGAGGAAATTGGAATTGCCGATAAAGCCGGCGACGAAGTCGGTGGCCGGTCTGACATAGAGGTCCTCGCCGGTGCCGGTCTGCTCGATGCGACCGTCCTTGAACAGGGCGATGCGGTCGGAGAGATGCAGCGCCTCTTCCTGATCGTGGGTGACGTAGAGGATGGTGACGCCGGTCTCGCGATGGATGCGGCGGATCTCGGCCTGGATCTCCTCGCGCAGTTTCTTGTCGAGCGCTGAAAGCGGCTCGTCCATCAGGAGGATCGGCGGATCGTAGGCCAGTGCGCGGGCCAGCGCGACGCGCTGCTGCTGGCCGCCTGAGAGTGCGCCGGGCAGCCTGGCTGCGAAGCTTTCGAGTCGCACCAGCGCCAGCATATCGGCGACCTTGCGCTTGACCTCGGCGTCGAGCCGGCGGCGGACGCGCAGCGGGAAGGCAATGTTCTCGGCCACCGTCAGATGCGGAAACAGGGTGTAGCGCTGGAACACCATGCCGATGTTGCGCTTGTGCGAGGGCACGGCAAGCAGCGACTTGCCTTCCAACTGCACGTCGCCGGAGCTCGGATCCTGGAAACCGGCAATGGCATAGAGCGTCGTCGATTTCCCCGAGCCCGACGGTCCGAGGAAGGTCAAGAATTCGCCCTTTGGAATGTCCAAGGTGACATCATGCACGGCGGTGAACGCGCCGAACGCCTTGTGCAATTTGCGGATGGAGAGGAAGGGCTGGGTCATGTCTGGAACTTTCGGCGCAGCAGTGCCGTCACCACCACCAGGGCAAGGGTGAGGCCGACGAGCAGGCTGGAGGCGGCGGCGATGACCGGGCTTAGATCCGAGCGCAGGCTGCCCCAGATCTTGACCGGCAGGGTCTGCAAGGTCGGGCTGGCCATGAAGATCGCTACGACGACTTCATCCCAGGAGGCGAGGAAGGCGAAGATCGCGGCGGAAAAGATGCCGATCCGGATCGAAGGCAAGGTGATCCTGAGCTTGGCCTCGAGCGGGCTGGCGCCGCAGACGATGGCCGCATCCTCGATCGATTTGTCGAAGCCTTCGAGCGCCGTGGCGATCGGGATGATGGCGAAGGGCAGCGCCAGCACGGTGTGGGCGATGACGAAGCCGATCGTGGTGCCGCCGAGCCCGAGGCGCAGGAAGAAGGCGTAGATGGCGATGGCGAACACCACGACCGGCAGGACCATCGGCGTCAGCAGCAGGCCGCGCAGGATTTCACGGCCGCGGAACTGCCCGCGAACCAGGGCAAAGGAGGCGAGGAGCCCGATCGCCACTGCAAGGATTGCTGTCATCGTGGCGATGCGAGCGCTGGTCAGCGCCGCCTCCAGCCAAGCCGGGTCGGCAAACAGTTCCTGATACCATTTCAGGGTCCAGCCGGGTGGCGGAAAGGCCAGCCAGCGCGACGATCCGAACGACAGCAGAACAATGAAAACCACCGGCAGGAGCAAGAAAGAGGCGACCAGCGCGGTGAAGCCGAGCAGCGCCACGCGCAACCATCCCATGCGATCGTAATCGAGCAGCATCTCAGACGCCTCCCGTCACGCGCCTGGTGCCGACAAGGCGCAGCTGCAATGCGTAGAGCGCCATGGTCACGACCAGCAGGATAAAGGCGGCGGCGCTGCCGAGCCCCCAATTGAGCAGCGACTGGATCATCTGCGCGATCATTTCGGCCAGCATCATGTTGGACGTGCCGCCGAGCAGCGCCGGGGTGACGAAGTAGCCGAGCGACATGACGAAGACCATCAGGCCGCCGGCTGCGATGCCGGGCAGTGACAGTGGCAAAAGGATGCGGCGGAAGGCCTGGAAAGGACTGGCGCCGCACAGCGCCGCGGCACGCAGCGTCATCGGATCGATCGCCCGCAAAGTGCCGACCAGCGGCAGGATCATGAAGGGCAGCATGATGTAGACCATGCCGATGGTGACGCCGGTGAGATTGTTGATGAGCGGCAGCGGCTGGTCGATGATGCCGGTGGCGATCAGCGTGCGGTTGATGACACCGGTGCGCTGCAGCAGCACCATCCAGGCATAGGTGCGGGTGAGCAAATTGGTCCACATCGACAGGATGATGACGCCGAAGACGATCGAGGCGAGCGCCGCCGGCATGATGGCGAGCATCCAGGCGACCGGAAAGGCGACGACGACGGTAACGGCGGTGACGACCGCCGCGACCAGGAAGGTGTTGAAGAACACCCTGGCATAGGTGCCGTCACCCAGCAGCGTCGCGTAGTTCTGCAGGCCGGGCGCGGGCTCGGTGATGCTGCGCAGCAGCAGCGCCAGCACCGGGACAACGAAGAACAGCGCAATCAGGATCAGTGCCGGCAGCAGGCCACCGAAGCCTGCCGGCATCCGCAGTGTTCCAAAGCTCTGACGCGTTTCGACCGACATGGCGGGAACCTGTTTGTGGAACGAGACGGTCTGCGCCGTCTCGTTCCGTTCTGTTGCGAGTGGAGGCGCTACTTCGCCTGCCAGGCGTACCAACGCGTCGCGATGGCGTCGCGGTTCTCAGCCCAGTAGTTCATGTCGAGATTGATCTGCCCTTCGACATGGGCGTCCGGCAGCGACTTCACGACGTCCGCCGCCATTTCGGCCTTGGCCTTGGTGTTGATCGGCGCGTAACCGCTGGCTTCGGCAAACTTCGCCTGGCCGGCCGGGCTGCTTGCGGCCGCCAGGAACTTCATCGCCGCATCCTTGTTCTTGGCGCCCTTCGGCACCACCAGAACGTCGGCCGCCGTCAGGTTCTGGGCCCAGGACACGCCGACATCGGCTTCGTCATGCTGAAGGGCGAAGACGCGGCCGTTCCAGAGCTGGCCGAACGCCGCTTCACCGGACGCGATCAACTGCTGTGACTCGGCGCCGCCGCCCCACCAGACGATGTCGGACTTGATGGTGTCGAGCTTCTTGAAGGCGCGGTCGAGATCGAGCGGATAGAGCTTGTCGACGGGAACGCCGTCGGCCAGCAGCGCGATCTCGATGACGCCGGGCGCCGACCATTTGTAGAAGGTGCGCTTGCCCGGGAATTTCTTGGTGTCGAACATGTCTGCCCAGCCGGCAGGTTCGCCCGAAACGGCGCCCTTGTTCCAGGCGAGCACGAAGGAATAGTAGAAGCTGCCGACGGCATGGTCGGTGGTGAAGCGTGGATCGAGGTCAGCCTTCGGCACAGCAGTGAAATCGATCGGCTCCAGCAGGCCGTCCTTGGCCGCCTTGATGGCGAAATCCATCTCGACGTCGACGACATCCCAGTTGACGCTGCCGGCGTCGACCATGGCCTTCAGCTTGCCGTAGTCGGTCGGGCCGTCCTGCAGGACCTTGATGCCGGATGCGGCCGAAAACGGTTCGGCCCAGGATTTGGTCTGCGCTTCCTGGGTCGTCCCGCCCCAGCTGGTGAAGACCATTTCCTCGGCCTTGGCAGCCGTCGTTGCCAGAAGTGCGGCAAGGATGCCGGTGAAAATCAGTTTCATGTCGTTCTCCTCTGCTTGTTTTCGTTGTTGGCTGTTCGCGATCGGCGTTTTCGCCTTGATCGCGAATCCCCGGCCTGCGGCGGCTACCGCATGACAAAAGGATCGGGAATTGGGTCGTCCGAGGTGCGTATCCAGACCGATTTCGAGCGTGTGTAATCGCGGAGCGCGTCCATCCCACCTTCGCGGCCGAGGCCGGACTGGCCGTAGCCGCCAAACGGAACCAGCGGCGAGACGGCGCGGTAGGTGTTGATCCAGACCACGCCGGCATGGATGCCGCGCGCCATGCGGTGCGCCTTGGCGAGATTGGTGGTGAACACGCCGGACGCCAGGCCGAACTTCGTATCGTTGGCGAGCGACAGCGCTTCAGCCTCGGTGTCGAAGGCGAGCGCGCTCAGCACCGGGCCGAAAAGCTCTTCGCGCACGCAAGCCAGGGTCTGGTCGGGCGCCTCGATGATCGTCGGCGCATAGTAGAAGCCGTCCGCCTTGCCCTCGGGGCGCTTGCCGCCGGTGACCAGCCGGCCGCCGGTGGCGAGACTTTCGGCGACGGTCTTTTCGATCCATTCGCGCTGGCGCGACGTGGCCAGCGGTCCCATTTCGGTGGTCGGATCCTGTGGGTCGCCGATCCGGATCGCCTCGGCCTTGCGCTTGAGCCGGGCGAGAAACTCGTCCTTCACCGAACGCTCGACCAAAAGCCGCGAGCCGGCGACGCAGCTCTGGCCGGTGGCGGCAAAAATGCCGGCGACGACGGCGTTGGCGGCGCTGTCCAGATCGGCATCGGCAAACACCACCACCGGGCTTTTGCCGCCGAGCTCGAGCGTCGTGTAGGCGAGATTTTCGGCAGTGTTCCTGACGATCCGCCGCGCCGTCGCCGGGCCGCCGGTGAAGGCGACGCGGGCGACCAGCGGATGGCTGGTCAGGCGGTGGCCGCAATCGTGTCCAAAGCCGGTCAGGATGTTGACGCTGCCTGCGGGAAATCCGGCTTCATGGACGAGTTCGGCAAAGGCCAGCAGCGGGGCAGGGCCATCCTCGGACGCCTTGAGGACGACGGTGCAGCCGGCGGCCAGCGCCGGCCCGAGTTTGACGGCCGACAGGAAGAGCTGCGAATTCCACGGCACGACGGCGGCAACGACGCCGATCGGCTCCGGCCGGATCGTCACTTCCATGTCCGCCTTGTCGATGGGAACAAACGAGCCTTCGTGCTTGTCGGCGAGACCGCCATAGTAGCGGTAGTAGTCGCCGACATAGGCGATCTGGGCGCGGGTCTCGCGGATAATCTTGCCGGTGTCGCGGGTCTCGAGTTGCGCCAGCCGGTCGGCATTGGCGACGACGAGATCGCCGAGCCGCACCAGAAACTTGCCGCGCGCGGTCGCCGTCATCGATGCCCATGGGCCGGATCGCAGTGCGCGGTGGGCGGCCTCGACGGCGCGGTCGACGTCGGCAACTGATGCAGCGGGCATTGTTGCCCATGCCGCGCCCGTCGACGGGTCGATGCTGTCGAAGGTTGCAGCGGCCCCGACGAACTGGCCGTCTATGTAGTTCCTGAACTCGCCGGTGCTCATCACGCGTGCGGTCCCTGGAAGGCCGGCATCACTTTGTCGATGAACAGCTGCAGCGATTTCTTCTTGCGCTCGTGCGAAATGCCGCTGTCGATCCAGATCGAGTACTGGTCGTAGCCGAGCGCCTCATAGGCCTTGAGCCTGGCGATCACTTCGTCGGCTTTGCCGATCACCAGATTTTCCCGGATCTTGTCCGGCGCGTATTGCGGCATGGCCGCGATCTCGGCCTCGGTCAGCGCCTCAAGCACGCCCTGGCGCACCGGCTTCTTGTTCTGGAACCAGGCGCCGAATTGACAGTAGAACTGCGACAGGTCCTGCGTCAGGCGATCGGCGTCGGCTGCGTCCTCGGCGACGAATGTGTGCATCAGGAGCATGATTTCCGGCCGTGCTATTTCTGGGTGAGCGGCACAGGCTGTGTTGAAGCGCTCCATCAGGCTCGCCACTTCGCCATCGCCTGAGGCAAGCGGCGTCACCTGCACGTTGCATTTGTTGGCCACGGCAAAGTCGTGCGAGTTGGGGTCACGCGCCGCCACCCAGATCGGCGGATAAGGTTTTTGCAGCGGTTTGGGCGACGAGGTGGTCGACGGGAACGACCAGAACTCGCAGGACAGTTCGAAATCGCCATCCCACAGGCCACGGATCGCCGGCACCATCTCGCGCATGCGCCGACCCGCGCCCCAGGCTTCGAGCCCGGGGAAAAGCCGCTGATACTCATAGCTGTAGGCGCCGCGCGCAATGCCGATGTCGAGCCGGCCGCCGGTAATGACGTCGGCCATTGCTGCTTCGCCGGCAAGCTTGATCGGGTGCCAGAACGGCGCGACGATGGTTCCGGTGCCGAGCCGGATGCGCGTCGTCTTCGCGCCGAGATAGGCGATGTTGATGAACGGGTTGGGCGAGATGGTGAATTCCATCCCGTGATGCTCGCCGATCCAAGCGGTCTCGAAGCCTGCCGCCTCGGCCTGCAGGACAAGGTCCTCCAGCTCGGCAACAAGTTCGGAATGTGGCTTCGCCAGATCCGAGCGCTCCATATGGACGAAAAGCGAAAATTTCATGGGCATCACCTGCGACCAGTAAGAGCTTGGGAAGGCGCAGCCCTGGCGAGCGGCCGGACCTCGCCTTCGACCTCGTTGCCGACATAGACACCGAATGCATCTTCCGTGCGTTCACGGACATAGCGGGTCAGCATGGAACGAACCGCCGGATCGGCGACCTTGAGATCGGCGATATGGTCGATGTCGACAAGCCTGACCTGGCTGTCGCCGGAGGCGGGGGCGGTGACCGTTCCCCGGTAGTAGACGTGCGAGCGCGACGGATCGGCCGCGTCGTCCCACACCGCAAAAAGGAAGCCGAGCTGTGCGTCGACGGCCTTGGCGGCGAGGCATCCCTTGAGGCTGCGGGCATCCCTGGGCGAGCCCAGCCCGCGACCTGCCGGCAATTCGTGGAAACCGTCCGCCGTTTCGAAGAACAGCACACGGCCTTCATTTTCGAGAATGGCGCCGACTTCGGTTCCCGAAGGTGCAGCCGCAAGTGCTTCCTGGCTGAGGCCAGGCGTGACATAGGTACCGCGGCAATAGCCGAGCGGTTGCGCGCCATTGTGGGTGAAATACCGGACGCGGCCGATCAGGATCGAGTGGTCGCCGGCGTCGACCAGTTGCTCCATGGCGCAATCGAACACAGCGACGGAACCGTCGATCAGCGGATTGCCGGTTTGCCCGGATTGCCAGGCAACGGAAGCGAACTTGTCCGCGGCCTTGGAGGCGAAGATGCCGGATTCGGCCTTCTGGCTCTCCGACAGGATGTTGATCGCGAAACCCCTGGATGTGGAAAAGGCGCTGTGTCCCAACGCCTTCTTGGCGATGCAGACAAGGACGAGCGGCGGCTCGAGCGAAACAGATGTGAAGGAGTTGGCGGTGAAGCCGCGCGGCTCGCCTTCCGCACTGACCGTGGTGACGATGGTGACGCCGGTCAGGAACGAGCCCAGCGCTCGCCTGAATTCGCCGGGGTCAAATGCAGGCGCCGTCTCCGGTCTGGCAGCGGCGTCTTTCTCGGCATCGAGAAACGCCATGATGTGCTGAGTCACTTTTTCGGGCGAAGCGATTGTCATCATGTGTCTTTCGCCGCTTAGAACGAGACATTGCCCGCTCGGCGCAAGCCGGGCCATGGCCGCCGACATGGCTGGTGTCGAATTCCTGTCCTCGGATCCGGTCATGAACAGTGCCGGCGCTGCAAGCTCGGCCAGGCGGTCGACATGTTCGGTATCGGCGTGGGCGAAGAGGCGATAGGTGCGCGCGTAGCCCTCAGCGTCAACGCTTTCAAGCGCGGCGCGCGCGGTTTGGGCCGCGCCTGCCAGACTGGCCGGCAGCGGGTCGCCGAACCAGCGGGTAAGGGTTGCGGCGATGGCCGAAGGATCGCCGTTGCTGCCGAGTGCCTTGGCCCGTTCACGCACCGCCTGCGCCAGGGCCTCAGGACGACGGAACACGCCGTTGAGGCAGATGACGGAGCTGACTCGCGACGGCGCGCGCAGGGCGATTTCGAGAGCGACCAGCGCCCCCATGGAGTGGCCGACGATCGATACGGAGGCGAGACCGAGGTGATCGATCAGGCGAAGCGCCTGATCGGCAAAGTCCGACAGTGCGGCATTTTCGGGCGGCAGCTGCGAATTGCCGTGGCCGAGCATATCGATGGCGATCAGGTCGTGGCGGCCTTTCATCGAAGCGATTTGATCCTGCCAGATCGTGGCATTCATGCCGACGCCGTGAATGAGCAGAACGGGCGTGCCGGAGCCGGCTCGGATGAAGCCGGTGCCGTCGGGATCCGTGTCCCGGACCCATGCGGAGGTGGCGACGTCAGCCATGCAAATCCCCGACCTCCTTTAGATCCTGATAGCGGTCGCCGATGCGGTGATGCGGACGTCCGCCGATGGAGGCGCCTAGCGCCACCACCAGCTCGTCAGGCGCCGGCGCATCGCCGATCTGGAAATGCACGGTCAGATAATGGGAGCGGCGGCCTTCGTCATTCTTGTCCATCAGCGGGATCATGATCGGCGTGTTCGGCCCGCCCCGCAGATTGGTAAACGCCAGATAGGTCTTGGCGCCGACGGCGCGGCGATAATGATTGCCGAAATGCAGCGTGTGGATCAGCGCCGACGCGTGCTCGATCTCGCCTGAAGTGCCGCAGATGGCGGCCTTGCCATAGCCTTCGATCGCCCCGCCCGAACCGGCGACGGCGATGATCTCGCTGGTCAGCATTTCGCCGAGGATTGGAGCGATGGCGCGGATCTCGGGAGACAGATCCTCGGTAAAACCGCGGCCAGCCCAGGGATTGGTCAGCACCGCGGCGACGCCGATCAGACGCAGCGGCTGGGGTGCCGCCTTGCCGCCTTCGATCAGCGTGTTCTCGATGTAGGTGACGATCTTTCGAATGGCCGGTTTCATCAAAATCCTCGGTCGGATGGCGCGGTTTCGCGCCGTCATCTCTATCGCGTCTTATGGTATACCATGCTATGGAGCGCCAAGAACCTTGTCAATTGGCCATGGAATCTGTTTTGTGGCAGCGCGAGGAGGCAGAGAAAAAATGTCAGACGATACGCTGCGGATAGACCGCTCCGCCAAGACGTTGCGGACGCTGGCGCTGGAGCGCATGCGCGAGGCGATCATGGATTTCCACTTCCAGCCCGGCGAGAGACTGGTCGAGCGGCCGCTTTGCGATCAGCTCGGAGTCAGCCGTTCGGTCGTGCGCGAGGTGTTGCGGCAATTGGAGGCGGAAGGCCTGGTGCAGATGATACCGGGCCACGGCCCCGCCGTGGCCAAGCCGGACCTCGGCCGCACCGACGAAATCTACGAATTGCGGGCGTTGCTGGAGGGCATCGCGGCGCGGGCTTGCGCCATGTCGGCCACCAGCGAGCAGATCGCCTTGCTCGATGGCGCCTTGACCAACCTTTTTAAAGCCTGGGCGTCAGGCGTGCCTGTCGCGGTGATGCGGGCGACGACCAAATTCTACGAAGCGCTGTTCGAGGCTGCCGACAAGCGCATTGCCTGGGAAATCGTCACCGGGCTGAATGTGCGCATCAACCAGCTGCGGTCGATGACCATAGCTTCAACCAATCGCCGGGAACCGGCGATAGGAGAAATGACCGCGATCATGGACGCAATCAAGTCTCGCGACCCGGACAACGCTGAGGCGGCCGCCCGACATCATGTCGAACGAGCCTGGTCTATCGCGCAACAGTTGTTGCGCTCGAGGTGACGGTGCGTTTTGTTGTGAAGCTCAAGCGTAAGTGCAAGGTCCCGGCCTGGCCCGCTACGATACGATCCCAATGGCTGGCCGCAAGGCGCTGATCGGTGCCGGGTTAAAGGCCTGTCAAAACCGACATTCGGACCGAGCCGGGGTGAAGCTACGGGGCAAGAGGCGAACTCCAAAGTGGGACTCTCAAGTCTGTGACCGCCCGTTCGCAGACTTTGTCGCGCCGAAGGAACAGCTGTGTGCGCGGTGGTTGAGAAGCTGATGGACAGGTTCATTCCTCCTTGTTTTCCTTGAGTTCGCCAGACCATACGAGAACATACGAAGGATACTGCGTGGCGAACCGCCCGCTAACCGATTGATTTTGTTGAAAAAGCGACGTCCCTCCGGGCCCACCATGACCATTGATATTATTGGCAGAAAATTGCTTTTGCCCACGCTTTGCCCGCACTTTGCCCACGGAGGTTTGCGGGCACGAAAAAGGCGCCCGAAAGCGCCTCCTTCAGTCCGTGTGCGGTCTCTGTTCATCGAACGATCCGCAAATTCGATCGCCGCTTCCATCTGATCGCGCTTTTCTTCGCGCTGGTTGATCGCTCGTGCGATGTCGACCGCAATCCGCTTCTTATTGGCCTCTCGCAAATATTCATCTGTTACCGTCATTGAGGAATGCCCCATAGCCTCCATGATGGCTCGTGCCTGAATGTTGCATTCTGCGAGGTAGGTGCCGAATGTGCGCCGTAGCCCGTGCAGAGTGCAGCCTTGAGGAATGCTAGCCTGCCGACTCCAATGCTGCATCATCCCGGTCAAGCTCCTTTCCGAGAAAGGATTGCCAGGCGACCGTCGTTGACCTCTCCGAAGCGACGATGAGGTCATCGGGATCGTCAACCCGTCTCACGCCAAAGTCTGTGGGTGGCGCAGACGCGGCAGCGCCGGCTTGGTTAGGCCCAGCCTAAGCAGAATTATCGAAAATCATTATTTGTGCATCGCACACAGCGTGCTTTGCTCCATCCGCCGGCTGAAAGAGAACAAAAAGAACGTCAGGCGGCAACCTTCGGCGATGCGCCCGAAGCGGGTTGTTTTGGTGCAGACAGCGCCTGACCTCAGAAAAAGACAGGGGAACGTGATGACGACAACAATCTCGAAGTTTCGCCGTGCCGCGCTTGCGGCCGGCATTGCCCTCAGCGCCCTTTCGGTGAGCCTCCACGCCGAAGCCGGCAGCTTGAAGCTGGGCATGACGACCTGGGTCGGTTACGGCCCGCTCTTCCTTGCGCGTGACATGGGCTACTTCAAGGAAGGGGGCCTCGACGTCTCGCTCGAAATCATCGAGGAAGCATCGATGTACATGGCGGCCGTCGCCGCCGGCGAGCTCGACGGCAGCGCTTCCACCATAGACGAAATCATGAAGTACCGCTCGAAGGATGTCTGCTTCAAATCGGTCTATGCCCTGGACGACAGCCATGGCGGCGACGGCGTTCTAGCGCCGAGCGGCGTCAAGAGCATCGCCGACCTCAAAGGTATGGAGGTCGCGCTGAACGAAGGCTCGGTGTCGCAGTTCTGGTTCAACATCCTGCTCAAGCAGGCCGGTCTCAGCCAGTCCGATGTGAAGGTTACCAACATGACGGCCGATGATGCCGCCGCTGCCTTCATGGCCGACCGCATTCCTGTTGCCGTGACCTGGGAACCGCATCTGACGCTGGCCAAGAAGGAAAACAAGGGCCAGGTGCTAATCGACTCCTCGAAGACGCCGGGCCTGATCGTCGATGTGGTGGCGCTGAACTGCGACTACATCACGAAGAATCCCGGGGATGTCGAGGCGCTGGTGAAGGGGCTCTACAAGGCCAACGAGTTCATCAAGGAAAATCCCGAGAAGGCTTACGAGGTGATGGCCAAGGGCGTCGGCGGCTGGCTGAAGGAGCCGAAGGACTTCGCCTCCTCCGCCGCGGGCGTGAACTTCTACGGCAAGGAGCGCAATGCCCAATTCTTCGCCGGCGGCGAGAGTGGTGATGCCGGCAAGCTGATCAAGCTCGGTGGCGATGTCTGGGGCGGCTTCGGCAAGCTCAAGATGGACATCAAATACGACGATCTCGTCGATCCATCCTTCCTTGCGAAGTGATCTGGCCTCGCAAAGCGAGTTCGCTGGACCGCAGGCCGAGCCTTTCGCCTGCGGTCTATCCAGCCCAAGGGGTTTCCCTGTGACATTGGCACCGAATGCAACGTCTCCCATCAGCCATATCGTGACCACGAGCGTGGATAAAAATCAGCCCGGTCGATCCGTCTGGAAGGCTGTCGCGACGCCTTTTCAGGCCGTGTCGCGCCCTCTCGCCATCACGCTCAGCGTCCTGGTCTGGGTCGCGGTCATCGGCGGCTGGTTCGCTTTGACCTATTCCGGAGCGGTCAAGGAAATGTTCCTGCCGCGCCCGGAATCCGTCTTGTCCACCACCATCAGGATGGCGCTTGACGGCTCATTGTGGGAGCACGTGCTCGCCAGCGTCCAGGTGGTGCTGATCGGTTTCGTCATTTCGAGCATCGTGGCGGTGCCGCTCGGATTGACGATGGGCACCTATCGCATCGTCCAGGCGGCGCTCGACCCGCTCGTCAATTTCATCCGCTATCTGCCGGTAACCTCCTTCGTGCCGCTTTTCATCCTGTGGATCGGGATCGGCATCGAGCAGCGCGTGGCCGTCATCATCTTCGGCATCTTCTTCCAGCAGTTGGTGATGATCGCCGACAGCGCCCGCGGCGTTCAGCGCGACCTCGTCAACGCTGCCTACACGCTCGGCACGAAACGCGGCGACACGGTCTTCCACATCGTCTTTCCGGCCACGCTGCCGAACGTGCTGGATGTGCTGCGCGTGACCATGGGCTGGGCCTGGACCTATCTTGTCGTTGCCGAACTCGTCGCCGCTCGCAGCGGACTTGGCTATATCTCGCTCAAGGCGATGCGCGGCTTCCAGGTCGACGTCATCTTCATGGCCATCGCCATGATCGGCATCCTTGGTCTGTGCACCGACCAATTGTTCCGGGGCATCCGCCGCCTCGTCGCTCCCTGGGCCAATTGAGGAATTCGCTGACATGGACGCCCTGACACTTGCGACGAAACCGAAGAGCGCCGACATCGGCGTCGATAATGTGGCCCTGCGCTACGGCACGGGCGACAACGCCGTGCTGGCGTTGGACGGCATCTCGTTCCATGTCGCGCCCAATGAGTTCTGTGTGATCGTCGGCCCATCCGGCTGCGGCAAGTCGAGCCTGCTCTATCTCATCGCCGGTCTCGAGGAGCGCACCGGCGGCATGATCTCGGTCGGCGGCAAGCCGGTCACCGAGCCGGGCCCGGATCGCGGCATGGTGTTTCAGGCCTATACGTTGTTTCCCTGGCTCACCGTGGCGCAGAACGTCGAATACGGTCCGAAGCGGAAGAGCATGCCGGCGGCCGAGCGCAGGGCCATCGTCGAGCATTTTCTCCAAGAGGTTGGCCTGGCGAAATTCGCCAACCATTATCCCTCGCAACTGTCGGGCGGCATGAAGCAGCGCGTGGCGATTGCCCGCGCGCTCGCCAACGATCCGCAGGTGCTGCTGATGGACGAACCCTTCGGAGCGCTCGACAGCCAGACCCGCCACTCAATGCAGAAGCTTTTGCTGAGGATCTGGGACCATTCCAAGAAAACGGTCCTGTTCGTCACCCATGACATTGACGAGGCGATCCTGCTGGCGGACCGGGTGCTCGTCATGTCCGGCCGGCCCGGCCAGATCAAGAAGGAAATCCGCGTCGGCCTCCCGCGTCCGCGCAGCATGGATCTGGTCATGGAGCCGAACTTCATCGCCATGAAGCGGGAAATCCTCGAGCTCTTGAAGAACGACGAAGACGACGAGCATTAGAAGGCATGAGCATCGCGACCGCGGAATTCGACTATATCGTCATTGGCGCGGGCTCGGCCGGTTGTGTCCTGGCCAACCGGCTGAGCGCCAACCCCGCCAACCGCGTCTGCCTGATCGAGGCCGGCGGCAGCGACGACCGCACAAGGGTGCGCGTGCCGGCCGGCATCCTCTCGCTCTACGGCAATCCGACTTTCGACTACGGCTACAAGGGCGTGCCGCAGCCGCTGCTCAACAACCGCCGCATACCGGTCAACCGCGGCAAGCTTCTCGGCGGATCGAGCTCGATCAATTCGATGGTCTACATTCGCGGCGCCGCGCAGGACTACGATGAGTGGGCAGCGCTTGGCTGCGCGGGGTGGTCTTATGCCGATGTGCTGCCGGTGTTCAAGAGACTGGAGCGGAACCTCCTGTCGCAGAACCCGGACTATCATGGCTTCGACGGCGAACTGCTGGTCGACAATCCGCGTGATCCCAACGCCGTATCCAGCCTGTGGGTAGAGGCGGGCCGGGACGTGGGCCTGCCCGAAAACCGCGACTTCAACGCCGACGGTCAACTCGGCCTCGGCATCTACAATGTCACCCAGAACAAGGGGGAACGGTTCTCGGCCTATACCGCCTTCGTCCGGCCGGTTCTTGGCCGCCCGAACCTCCAGGTCCTGTCAGGCGTCGAGGTGCTTGATCTGGCAGTCGAAAGCGGGCGCGTCACCGGCGTCAATGTGATCAAGGACGGGGCAGCCCAGCGGCTGACATGTCGCGCCGAAGTGGTGCTGAGCGCGGGCGCGATCGGATCGCCGCGCATCCTGCTTGCTTCCGGCATCGGCCCGGCCGAGGAGCTGAAGGCGGCGGGGGTGGAGCCGGTGATGAACGTGCCCGGCGTCGGCAAGAATTTGCGCGACCATGTCGACGGCATGATCACGATGCGATCGAACAGCACCAGGACGCTCGGCCTGTCGCTCGCCAATCTGCCGGCAATGCTGGCCGCACCCTTCCAGTATTTCGTCCGGCGCAAGGGCATGCTGACGACCAATTATGTCGAGGCCGGCGGCTTCGCCAAAACCAGATATGCCGGCGATATTCCCGATGTCCAATTCCACTTTGTTCCGGGCTACCGCAGCCATCGCGGCAGGCTTGTCGAATATGGCCATGGCTATGCCGTGCACACCTGCGTGCTGCGGCCTGGAAGCGTCGGCGAAATCACGCTCGAGCGCGACGGCACCCGCCGAAATGTGCTGATCGATCACCGCTTCTTCAGCGACGGGCAGGATGCTTTGACTCTGGTCGAGGGCATCAAGCTGGCGCGCTCGATCCTGGCCTCGCCGGTCTTTGCCGATATTCGCGGAGCGGAAATCCTGCCGGGACCCGATGTCGTCACCGATGACGAAATCCTCGCCTATCTGCGTGCCGAGGCGCTCACCGTCTATCATCCGGTCGGCACGGCCAAGATGGGCACCGACACCATGGCGGTGGTCGATCCCGCCGGCCTCAAGGTGCGCGGCTTCGACAATCTGCGTGTGGCGGACGCCTCAATCATGCCGACGCTGATTGGCGGCAACACCAATGCGCCGTCCATGATGATCGGCGAAAAAGCAGCCAGGGCGATGCTGTCGTAGTCTCTCGTTTGCCAGCCTCCTGGGCATTTAGGGACAAGCTAACCACTGCCACGTGAAATCGTAATTTTCGCTAATCAGTCCCTCCAGTACACCAGCGATCTGACCTCCTCACATCCGCAGAAACTCTTGGGGGGAAAGGATGCAGAAATGTCGGTGAAAAAAATAGACACGCTTGTCGTCGGCGGTGGCCAGGCGGGGGTGGCTATGTCTGAGCATCTGAGCAAATGCGGCGTGCCGCATCTCGTTCTCGAGCGTGGCCGGATCGCCGAGCGCTGGCGTTCGCAGCGATGGGACTCGCTCGTTGCCAATGGGCCGGCCTGGCATGACCGTTTCCCTGGCATGGAATTCCCCGTGACGGGTCCCGACGGCTTTCCCTCCAAGGACGAGGTTGCGGACTATTTCGCCGCCTATGCAAGGCAGATCAATGCGCCGATCCGCTGCGGCGTGGAGGTCAAGCTCGCGCAAAGAAATATCGGTCGACCCGGGTTCCGCGTCGAGACGTCGGACGGCGTGATCGAAGCCAACAGCATCGTCGCGGCGACCGGACCTTTCCAGGTCCCCGTCATCCCCGCCCTTGTCCCCGGCGATGTCGGCATTCTGCAGATTCATTCCAGCGCGTACCGCAACCCCAGACAGTTGCCAAAGGGCGCGGTGCTGGTGGTCGGGGCGGGATCGTCGGGTGTGCAGATCGCCGATGAGCTTCAGCGCTCGGGGCGGCGCGTCTACCTCTCGGTCGGCGCGCACGACCGCCCGCCGCGGGCCTATCGGGGGCGCGATTTCTGCTGGTGGCTTGGCGTTCTCGGCAAATGGGACCTCGAGACCCCGGGGCCTGGCACGGAGCATGTCACGATTGCGGTGAGCGGCGCGCGTGGCGGCGAAACGATTGATTTTCGTCGGCTGGCCGCGCAGGGGCTTACCCTGGTCGGCATGACAAAAACATATCAGGACGGCGTGCTGACCTTCGCGTCCGATCTGGCGAAGAACATTGCCCGCGGTGACGCCAACCTGATGTCGCTGCTGGACGAGGCCGACGCCTATGTTGCCCGCAACGGTCTCGACCTGCCGGAGGAGCCTGCGGCCCGTCGGATCGACCCGGATCCCGACTGCTTGACCAATCCGCTTCGTGAGCTCGATCTGGCCGAAGCCGGGATAGCGGCGATCATCTGGGCGACAGGTTTTTCCGTCGACTACAGCTGGTTGAAAGTCGATGCTTTTGACGAGAAGGGCCGGCCAAGGCATCAGCGCGGCGTCTCGGTCGAGCCTGGACTCTATTTTCTCGGGCTTCCCTGGCAGTCGCGAAGAGGGTCGAGTTTCATCTGGGGTGTCTGGCATGATGCCAAGCATGTCGCGGACCGTATTTCGACACAGCGCAAATATCTTGCCTATCACGCTGCCGCGCGGCGCGAGACCGTGGACGCCTGACCGACGCTGACAACAGCCACGAGCCCGATCTGATGGAGACCAGGATGGCGCACACAAGAATCCGTAAGTTCAACACGAAGGACACCTATCCTGAGCAGAAGCTCGACAATGATCTGTGTCAGGCGGTCGTCACGCGGGGTGGCCGGACGGTCTATCTGCGTGGCCAGTGTCCGCAGGATCTCGACACCGCCAAGAATATCGACAGCCACGATCCGGCCGAGCAGACGCACAAGGTGATGCAGAACATCAGGCAGCTCATCGAAGAGTGCGGCGGCACCATGGAGCACCTGGTCAAGGTGGTCGTCTACATCACCGACGTGCGCCATCGCGAGGCGATCTATCGCACCATGGGCGAGTACATCAAAGGCGTGCATCCTGTTTCGACCGGTCTCGTCGTGCAGGCCCTGGCGCGGCCGGACTGGCTGGTCGAGATCGACGGCACCGCCGTAATCCCGGACTGATGCCATGACCTTCTCCATTGTCGCGCGGTGCAGCCGCACCGGCATGTTCGGCGTCGCGGTGTCGTCTTCCTCTCCGGCGGTAGCGGCGCGCTGCGCCTATGCGCAGGCGGGCGTGGGGGCGGTCGCGAGCCAGAACGTCACCGATCCGACGCTCGGCACCAAGGGGCTCGAACTGTTGGCGCGCGGTGCCTCGGCCGCCGAGGCGGTCGCGATCCTGAAGCGCACCGGCGCTTATCCCGAATATCGGCAGGTGCTGGCTGTCGATGCCGCCGGGACCACCGCGATCCATTCCGGACCTAAGGCGCTCGGCATCTGGGCGGAAGCGCGTGCGGACAATGTCGCCTGCGGCGGCAACATGCTGGCCCATGACGGCGTGCCGCAAGCCATGGTCGAAGCCTTCCTCGCCTCGGAAGGGCATCTCGGCGACCGCCTAATCGCGACCATGCGCGCCGCGCTGAAGGCGGGTGGCGAGGCGGGTCCGGTCCACTCGGCTGGAATGAAGCTGGTGCGCGAGGTCGCATGGCCCGTCGCGGACCTGCGCTGCGACTGGAGCGACAGCTGCCCGATCGAGGAACTGGCGGCTTTGTGGGATCGCTACAAGCCGCAACTCGATGCCTATGTCACTCGCGCGATCAATCCGTCCGACGCGCCGAGCTACGGCGTGCCGGGCGACGAGTAGCCGGCACGCGAGTAGCCGGCACACAGGGGGAGGCATCCGCATGAGCGAACTCAGTCACAAGGATTGGATCGGCAAGGCATCCGCGATCCGTTTTCGCGACAAGGCGTTCATCGACGGCAAGACGGTTGCCGCGCGGTCAGGCAGAACCTTCGCCAGCATCAATCCTGCCACCGGCGAAACGCTGGCCGAGGTGGCGTCGTGCGGCGAGGAAGATATCGATCTCGCCGTTGCCGCCGCGCGCCGCAGTTTCGAGGCCGGTGTCTGGTCACGCACGAGCCCGGCGCACCGCAAGGAGGTGCTGCTGCGGCTGGCGCGGCTGCTGCGCGAAAACCTGCAGGAGCTTGCGCTGCTCGAGTCGCTCGACATGGGCAAGCTGGTCACCGATGCGGCGACTGTCGATGTCCCCGGCTCGGCGGCGATCTTCCAGTGGTATGGCGAGGCCATCGACAAGATCTATGGCGAGGTGGCGCCGACCGGCGGCAGCGATCTGGTATTGGTGCGACGCGAGCCGCTCGGCGTGGTCGGCGCCGTGGTGCCGTGGAATTTCCCGCTCGACATGGCGACCTGGAAATGCGCGCCCGCGCTGGCGGCGGGCAATTCGGTGGTGCTGAAGCCGGCCGAGCAGTCGCCTTTCTCGGCGCTCAGGCTGGCGGAACTCGCCATGGAGGCGGGCCTGCCCGCCGGTGTGCTCAATGTCGTGCCTGGCCTTGGCGAGACGGCCGGCCAGGCGCTCGGCCGCCACATCGATGTCGATTGCCTTGCCTTCACCGGATCGACCTCGGTCGGCAAGATGTTCTTGCAGTATTCGGGTCAGTCGAACATGAAGCAGGTCTGGCTCGAAACCGGCGGCAAGAGCCCGAACCTTGTCTTCGCCGATTGCGGCGATCTCGATGCGGCGGCCGACATGGCGGCCTTCGGCATCTTCTTCAATCAGGGCGAGGTCTGTTCGGCCAATTCCCGCCTGCTCGTGCAGCGCGGCATCAAGGATGCCTTCGTGGAGAGACTGGCTGAGCGCGCGGCCGCCACCCAGCCTGGCGATCCGCTCGACCCGACCTCGAAAATGGGCGCCATGGTCGATGTCCGCCACGCCGCCAACGTCATGCGCTTCGTCGAGGCCGGCAAGAAGACCGCGCGCCTAGTCGCCGGCGGCGATCGGGTCACGGTCAACGGCCGCGGCAGCTTCATACAGCCCACCATCTTCGACAATGTTGCCCATGACGACCCAATTGCTAGGGATGAGATATTCGGACCGGTGCTTTCGGTCATTGCCTTCGATGATGAAGAGGAAGCTATCCGTATTGCCAATGATAGCCCGTACGGGCTGGCCGCATCGCTGTGGACCGACAGCCTTTCGCGCGCGCACCGCGTCGCCGGCCGGCTGCGCGCCGGCACGGTTTCCGTCAACACGGTCGATGCGCTGAGCCCGATGACGCCGTTCGGCGGTGTCAAGCAATCGGGCTTTGGCCGCGACCTGTCGCTGCATGCACTGGACAAGTACACCGCGCTGAAAACGACATGGATCAAATACTGAAGCCGCGCGGGCGCTTGATCGCGGCGCCCAAACCGGCGACATAGAAGCCCATGCCGTTACGCTTCACCCTGAGACAACTGGAATATTTCGTCGCCGTCGGCGAAGCCGGATCCATTACCAAGGCGGCCGAGCAGGTCAATGTTTCGCCGCCGTCGATCTCGGCGTCGATCGCGCAGCTCGAGGCCGAATTCGGCGTCCAGCTTTTTGTCCGCAAGCATTCGCATGGCCTGTCGCTCACGGCTGGCGGTCGCGTTTTCCTGAAGGAGGCCGCCAGGCTGCTGGTCGACGCCGATGCCCTGCACGATATCGCCGGCGACATCGCCGAGAAGGTGCGCGGGCCGCTGGCGGTCGGATGCCTGCTGACCTTCGCGCAGATCGTCATGCCGACCCTGCGCATGAAGTTCGAGCGCGCCTATCCCGAGGTGCGGTTCCGACAATTCGAACGCAACCAGGGGCAGTTGCTCGAAATGTTGCAGCGAGGCGAAATCGATGCAGCACTCACCTACGATCTCGAACTGTCGCAGGACACGACGTTCGAACCGCTGATGCTGGTGCCGGCCTATGTCATGCTGCCGCAAGGGCACCGTTTCGCCGGCAAGGCTTCCATCACGACGGAAGAACTGGCCGACGAGCCGATGGTGCTGCTCGACCTGCCCTATAGCCGCGAATATTTCCTTTCGGCCTTTCATTCGCGAGGAATCCGGCCGAACATTGCCGAGCGCACCGGCGACATCGCGGTAATGCGGTCGATGGTCGCGAACGGCTTCGGCTACGGCATCGCCAACATGCGGCCGCTCAACACGCTGGCGCCCGACGGCAAGCCGCTGGTCTTCGTGCCCCTGGAGGGAGATTTGCGGCCTCTGACCATGGGGGTCGCGTTGCCCAACGCCGAGCACCGCACCCAGACAGTGCAGGCATTCATCGATCATTGCCGCCGTTTCGTCGTCGAACAGGGCGTGTTCGGTAGCGGGCGGGTCGTGGAATAGCCACGAACTTTGTCAGGCAACCTGAAGCTGGTGATCGGCAAGCCGCCGCAGCAGATTGTCCAGCATGTCGTCGCAGCGGCGCATCTGTTCGACGCTGACGAATTCGTCCGGTCTGTGGCCTTGCGCCATCGATCCCGGCCCGCACACGATGGTCGGCGTGCCGAGGTCGCGGGTGAACAATCCGCCTTCGGTGCCGAAGGCAACCTTGATGGTGTCGTTGGCGCCGGTTAGCGACTTCACGAAGGCCACAGCCTGCGAATTCGTCGGCGTCTCCAGCCCCGGATAGGTGTTGGTGATGTCGATGTCGATGGCCGCCTCCGGCGCGATCGTTGAAGCGGCAGCGGCAATACGCTGCGCCTCCGCGCGCAGGCCCTCAAGGATATCGGCGGCATTGTCGGCCGCGACATTGCGGATCTCGAAGTCGAGTTGGCAGAGGTTCGGTACGATGTTAAGCGCCACGCCGGCATTGATCTTGCCGACGTGGACGGTCGTGTAGGGAATGTCGTAGTCGCCGTCGCGCGCGCCGTCGCGCGCCAGCCGATCCTGTTCGCCGCGCAATGCGGAGACGAAGTCGCAGCCCAGATGAATGGCATTGAGCGCCAGCGGCGCCAGCGCCGAATGGCCTTCGCGTCCCCTGCAGATGGCGCGTGCGGCGAGCTTGCCTTTGTGGCCAGTCGCCACCTGCATGTTGGTCGGCTCGCCGACGATGCACAGCAATGGCCGGTGTGGCGCGGACCGCAGCATGTCGATCAGGCTGTGTACGCCGATGCAGCCGACCTCTTCGTCGTAGGAAAGCGCCAGATGCAAGGGCGTCTGCAGACCCATTTTCTCGGCCTTTAGACAGGCGGCGAGCGCGCAGGCGACGAAACCCTTCATGTCGGCCGCGCCGCGGCCGTAAAGCTTGCCGTCGCGCGCGCTCATCTCGAAAGGCGGTAGCGTCCAGTCCTGGCCGTCGATGGGGACGACATCGGTATGGCCGGACAGCATCACGCCGGGAGCGTCGGCCGGCCCGATGGTGGCGAAAAGGTTCGCCTTATGGCCGTCCGCGCTGCGGATGATCTGGCATGCAATGCCCTGTGCCGCCAGCAACTCCGTCACGTAGCCGATGAGGTCGAGGTTCGAAACGCGGCTCACCGTCGGGAATGCGATCAGCTTTTCAAGGATTCGGATGCTGTCCATGTGTTGTAGGTCTCATTGGCCGTGCGCGCTATCTAGCATCGCGTGGGCGCGGTGTTGAAGTCGCATTTGGCTCAACCGGGATTCACCGGATGCTAATCCAGGCGGTGGGGCTGATTAGGCGCGTCCTAATCGGCACAGAAGAAATCTGTAGTTTTCCGGCACGCGCCGTAACTTATGAGTAGGTTCACGGCATCTGCCCGCCGGGCAGACCGGCTTGCGTCAAAGTTTGAAACCATCACCGCGCATGCCGCGATGCGACGCTGGCAGGAAGGAAGCACCATGCGTGATCCACGCTACGACATTCTGTTCGAGCCCGTGAAGATCGGTCCGGTGACCGCCAAGAACCGCTTCTATCAGGTTCCGCATTGCAATGGCGGCGGCTATCGCGACCCTTCGGCCGCGGCCGAGATGCGGCGCATCAAGTCGGAAGGCGGCTGGGGTGTCATCTTCACCGAGCAGACCGAGATGCACCATACATCGGAGATCACGCCCTTCATCGAGCTCCGGCTGTGGGACGATGCCGATATCCCGGCACTGGCGATGATGGCCAAGGCCATGCACCAGCATGGCGCGCTGGCCGGCATCCAACTGGCCTACTCCGGTATCAACGGACCGAACCTCTACACCAAGGAAGTGCCACGCGGACCCTCGGCCTTGCCGATCCGCACTTTCACCAACGATCCGGTTCAGGCGCGCGCCATGGACAAGCAGGATATTCGCGACTTGCGCCGCTGGCACCGCAATGCCTTCAAACGTGCCAGGCTGGCGGGCTTCGATCTGGTCTGCCTCTATGGCGCGCACGGCTTCGGCATCATCCAGCACTTCCTGTCCACAGCCACCAATCAGCGCAGCGACGAATATGGCGGCTCGCTGGAAAACCGCTCGCGGCTGATGCGGGAGCTGATCGAAGAAGGGCGGGACGCTATCGGCGACACCTGCGGCCTGACGCTGCGGCTGTCGCTGGACGAGATGATCGGCGAACTTGGCTTTGCCAATTCGGAAGTGCGCGACATGATCGAGATGCATGCGGACCTGCCCGATCTCTGGGATCTGGCGCATGGCGCTTGGGAGGACTGCTCCGGGCCGTCGCGGTTCAAGGAGGAGGGCGCGCAGGAGAGCCTGGTGTCCGGCATCAAGACGCTGACGTCGAAGCCGGTGGTCGGTGTCGGTCGCTTTACCTCGCCGGATGTGATGGTGAAGATGATCAAGTCCGGTACGCTTGATTTCATCGGCTGCGCGCGGCCGTCGATCGCCGATCCCTTCCTGCCGAAGAAGGTTGAAGAGGGGCGGATCGAGGACATTCGCGAGTGCATCGGCTGCAACATCTGCATCACCGGCGACATGACCATGTCGATCTCGCGCTGCACGCAGAACCCGACCTTCATGGAGGAGTGGCGCAAGGGCTGGCATCCTGAAAGCATGCAGGCCAAGGGCGACAGTGACAGCGTGCTGATCGTCGGCGCCGGTCCCGCCGGACTGGAGGCTGCCCGCGCGCTCGGCCTGCGCGGCTATCAGGTGGCCCTCGCCGAAGCCGGCACCGAACTTGGCGGTCGCGTGGCGCGTGAGTGCCTCTTGCCCGGTCTCTCCGCATGGGGCCGAGTTCGCGACTATCGCCAGTATCAGATTAGCCAGATGTCCAATGTCGACGTCTATTTCGAAAGCCGATTGTCGGCCGAGGATATCCTGGCTTTCGGGTTTCAGAACATCGCCATTGCCACCGGCTCGACATGGCGCCGTGACGGCGTGGCGCGTGCGCATGTCGTGCCGATGCCGGTGGACCCGGCCATGCCGCTCTATACCCCGGACGACCTGATGGGCGGAAATGTACCGACCGGCACTGTCGTGCTGTTCGACGACGACCACTACTATATGGGTGGCGTTCTGGCCGAGCTGATGGCGCGCCAGGGCGCCAAGGTGACGCTGGTGACGCCGTCCGCCTATGTGTCCGACTGGACCCGCAACACGCTGGAGCAGGGCGCCATCCACCGCCGGCTGGCCGGGCTCGGCGTCGAGATCGTGCTGAACCGGACCGTGACGCGCGTCGTGCCGGGAGGCGTTGCCACCGCCTGCGCCTACACCGGTGCCGAACGCGACATTGCCGCCGACGCCGTGGTGCTGGTGACGTCGCGCCAACAGGACGACCTGGTCTGGCGCGACCTGAAAGCGCGGCGCGACGAATGGGCCGACAATGGCATTCGCTCGATCAAGGTCATAGGCGATGCCGAGGCGCCAGGTCCGATTGCCTGGGCGACCTATGCCGGGCACCGCTTCGCGCGCGAACTGGACGAAGACGATATCGGTGATGCGCTGCCGTTCCGCCGTGAAGTAACGGCTTTGGCGGCGGGGTAGGCCGATGGTATTGGCTTGAATAGGGAAATGACGCCGCCACAAGCCGATCGTGTTTCGCGCAAGCGTGTCGAAATCTGATGTCGGGATCAATCGCAAGACAATACGGAACGATACGGGAAACTTTCTAATTTTGGCCCACGAAAAAGCCAATGAACAGGGTTGCTTCGCCTTTCAAGCGCCCGGCGTCGGGCCTGGCGTTCGCAATGGCTGACATTGCCGGCATCTGGTGCGGCAAGCTTCGGAACAAGGCATTTCCACCAAGCGCAAGCATCGTTGGTTGAGGTCCCGCAGCCAAATATCAAAACGCTGCCTTGTACGGGCCGTCTTGGTTTGTGATCATGTGAAAGGTAAGGGGCAGGAGATAGTTCCCCGTGAACCCCTGTAGACAGGAGCCGTCGTGGACGCCAGACCCAACTCCCCTGAGGCACGTGACATCCGCTACCACCTGCATGGCTATACCAACGCACGCAAACATCAGGAGTCGGGTCCGCTCATCATCGAAAAGGGCGATGGCATCTATGTCGAGGACGCGGCCGGCAATCGCTACATCGAAGCGATGGCGGGCTTGTGGAGCGTAGCCGTCGGCTTCTCGGAAAAGCGGCTGGTCGACGCCGCCACGCGGCAGATGTCGAAGCTGCCCTATTATCACGACTTCGGTTCGAAATCGCATTCGCCGCTTGTCGACCTGGCCGAGAAGCTGGTTCAAATGGCGCCGGTTCCGATGAGCAAGGCGTATTTCACCAATTCGGGCTCCGAGGCCAATGACACGGCGATGAAGATGATCTGGTACCGGTCGAATGCGCTCGGCCAGCCAGCTCGCAAGAAGATCATCAGCCGCAAACGCGGCTATCACGGCGTGACGATTGCCTCGGCTAGCCTGACCGGACTACCCAACAACCATCTTTCATTCGACTTGCCGATCGCCAACGTGCTCCACACTTCGGCGCCGCATTACTGGCGTGATGCGGAGCCGGGTGAAAGCGAAGAACAATTCTCGATCCGTCTTGCCGATGATCTGGAGACGCTGATCCTCGCCGAGGGACCCGAGACCGTCGCCGCCTTTTTCGGCGAGCCGATCATGGGTGCGGGCGGGGTCATCGTTCCACCGGCAGGCTATTGGGCGAAGGTCCAGGCGGTGCTGTCGAAATACGACATCCTGCTCGTGGCCGACGAGGTCATCTGCGGCTTTGGCCGGACAGGCGAGATGTTCGGCTCGCAGACCTTCGGTATCAAACCCGACATTATGGTGCTGTCCAAGCAGATCTCGTCGTCTTACCTGCCGATTTCGGCGCTGCTCATCAATGAGAAGATGTTCGAACCAATTGCGGACGAGAGCGACCGCATCGGTACGTTCGGGCATGGCTTCACGGGCGGCGGCCATCCCGTCGCCGCAGCCGTGGCGCTGGAGAATCTCAAGTTGATCGAGGAGCGCGACCTTGTCGGCAACGCGCGTACGGTCGGTGCGCACATGCAGGCACGGTTGCGCAAGCTCGCTTCGCATCCGCTCGTCGGAGAGGTGCGTGGTGTGGGTCTGATCGCCGCCGTCGAATTGGTCGCTGACCAGACCAGCAAGGCGCCGTGGGGGAAGCCCGGGGCGCTTGGCGGACTGGTCAACGGATTCCTGCAACAGAACGGGGTCATCTCGCGCAACATGAACGATGCGATTGCCTTCTGCCCGCCGCTCATCATTACCGAAACCCAGGTCGATACGCTGATCGATGCTTTCGAGCGGTCGCTTGCCGCCGCTATGCCGCAGGTTCGGCCGCCGGATTGAACAAGGGGATTGCAGGCGAGTCCTGATGTGCCGGGCTGCTCAAGTGAGCATCTGCGTACCCTCATCACGCACGAGCCGCCGAGGACGGTAGCAGGAGAACACCACCGCTTTTCCGCACACCCGTCCAACTCCCAGTCGTGGCGAGATCTGGCGAAGTTGCACAGGCACCACTGCAGCTGCATCCGCGTGCTGAGCGGCACCATGCCAGCTTGCTACACTGCGTTACAAAAACGCCGTTTCCGGACACATTGGCGATACTCCCCAAAGACCAAATCGCGGCCTGGACAAAGCCGGGGCGCAACAAGCTTCGGCAGCGATTTCGGTCAGGAGGAACGAGCGTGCTTGTAAAATCATCCACTCACTCAAGGTCGGCGCAGCGAACCGTTTTCGTCAATGAACTGACGAACGGTCTGCTTGACCCGGCGGTCGCCATGCTCGGGCCGGTCGCCGATGGCGGCATCATCATCGCTAATACGGCGCCCGGATGTTGGGGGCCGATGATTACGCCCGCGATCCGAGGCGGACACGAAGTCACCAAGCCGGTGGCCGTCGAAGGCGCCGAGATCGGCGACGCTATCGCCATCCGTATCCGCTCCCTGGTGGTAACGTCGGCGGTGACGGCATCTGGCCATGACAAAATAATGGCCGGCCGTTTCAACGGCGATCCCTTCTGTGCCGCTGTTTGCCCTGGCTGCGGAACAGAATGGCCCGCGACGCGTATCGAAGGCATCGGCCCGACCGCCATCCGCTGCGAAGAGTGCGGCGCGGATGCCACGCCATTTACCTTTGCCAATGGCTATACGATCGCTTTCGATGACGAGCGCCATGTCGGCCTCACGGTCGATCGGCCTGAAGCAGAAAAGATGGCGAAGGACGCGGCGAAGCTGATGGCCCTGCCGGATACGTCCATCCAGAATCCGATCCTGACCTTTGCTCCGGCTGATCTTGTGGCGGTCGCCACGCCGCGACTTCGAGTGAGTTCGAGAGCGGCTTCATTTGAAAAAGGACGATTAGATATGACCCGTACAAAACGTTTGATTGCCTCCTCCACGTTGCTCGTGGCGGCTGGTCTGCCGATCTCTGCATACACCAACCCGTCGACCCCGAACGCCGTTGTCGCGCAAGCGGATGGTGCTGCGACGAGCGAGGCGGCAGGTCCGGCCGACACGTCCATTCGCCCGTTCCAGTTCCATGCTTCCGATCGCGAGCTGGCCGACCTTAGAAACCGCGTTTCCGCTACGAAGTGGCCGAGCCGGGAACTGGTGAACGACATCACTCAGGGGGTGCAACTGGCGACCATGCAGAAGCTCGCCCAGTATTGGGCGACCGACTATGATTGGCGCCGGTTCGAAACCAAGCTGAATTCCCTGCCGCAATATGTGACGACCATCGACGGCGTGGACATTCATTTCATCCATGTCCGCTCGAAGCGTAAGAACGCCATGCCGATCATCATCACCCACGGTTGGCCGGGCTCCGTCATCGAGCAGCTGAAGCTCATCGATCCGCTGACCAATCCGACCGCGCATGGCGGCACCGAGGCGGATGCCTTCGATGTCGTGATCCCCTCGCTGCCCGGCTACGGCTTTTCTGGAAAGCCGACGGAACTTGGCTGGGACCCCGCGCGCATCGCGCGTGCCTGGACCGTCCTCATGAGGCGGCTCGGCTACAGCAGATTTGTCGCTCAGGGCGGCGATTGGGGTGACGCGGTGACCGAGCAGATGGCCGTTCAGGCACCGCCGGAACTGGCCGGCATCCATACCAACATGCCCGGCGCTGTCCCCGCCGAGATCGAGAAGGCGCTGCAAGCGCGCAAACCTGCCCCTGCGGGCCTGTCGGCCGACGAGCAGCGTGCCTACGGCCAGCTCGACTTCTTCTACAGGCACGGCCTCGCTTATGCCCAGGAGATGTCGGCTCGTCCGCAGACTCTGTACGGGATCGAGGATTCGCCAGTCGGTCTTGCCGCCTGGATGCTAGACCACGACGCTCGCAGCTACGAGCTGATCGCACGGGTTTTCGATGGCAAGGCCGAAGGGCTGACGCGCGATGATGTGCTGGACAACATTACGCTCTACTGGCTGACGAATACCGCCGTGTCGTCGGCCCGTCTTTACTGGGAAAACAAGCTTGCCTTCTTCGCGCCGAAGGGCATCACCATCCCGGTTGCGGTCAGTGCATTCCCGGATGAACTCTATCAGGCTCCCAAGAGCTGGGTCGAGAAAGCCTTTCCGAAGCTGCTTTACTACAACCGACCGGAAAAGGGTGGACACTTCGCCGCCTGGGAGCAGCCCGAAGCCCTGACCAAGGATCTTCGTCTCGCGTTCCGGTCGCTGCGCTGATCGTCTATTGCGGATGGCGCCGATCGCATCCACTGGCCCGATGTCGGTGGATGCGATCTCGACCTTTCAATCATTGCATCACGAGGCATGTCCTCGTCCCCTGAGGGCCTCATGAAATTCCTGATGATCTACATCCTTGGACTGGCAATCCTGGCGGCGCCCTGTGTTTACGATCCGAAATCGCAGGAGCCTTCGCCCCTGATAGGCCTCGTCGCAGCGGCCTCCGCCTCGGTAGCTCCGTTGGCCCAGGAACCGGATCCTTGCTTACTGTGGCATCTCAAGTCCCTGCTGCAATCCTGTCGCGACGACTGAGACCCTGAATTTTCCTGCAAGTGCCCGGTCGAATATGGCGCCGACGATGATGTCGGCGTCGGCGTCGACCTCCTCGCGGATGCGGGTGGCGGCCTCATCGACTTCGAACAGCGTCATGTCCATGCCGCCCGAGATCGAGACCAGGACGCCCTTGGCGCCCATCATCGACGCTTCGTCGAGAAGCGGGTTTGCGATTGCCGCTTCGGCGGCCTTCTTGGCGCGGTCCTCACCCGTGGCTTCCCCGGTACCCATCATCGCGCGGCCCATATCGCGCATCACCGACTTCACATCTGCGAAGTCGAGATTGATCAGCCCCTCCTTGACGATGAGATCGGTGATGCAGCCGACGCCGGAATAAAGGACGCGATCAGCCATGGCGAAGGCGTCCGCGAAAGTCGTCCTGGCGTCAGCGATCCTGAACAGGTTCTGGTTCGGAATGACGATCACGGTATCGGCGCATTCGCGAAGCTGCTCGATGCCCTCTTCGGCGGCTTGCATGCGGCGTTTTCCTTCGAAGGTGAATGGCTTGGTGACGACAGCCACCGTCAGAATTCCGGCTGTGCGCGCAGCGTTCGCTATGACGGGCGCGGCACCGGTCCCGGTTCCGCCTCCCATGCCGGCGGTCACGAAACACATATGCGTTCCCGCAAGGTGGTCCCTGATCTCGTCGATCGATTCCTCGGCTGCCGCACGGCCGACCGCGGGCAGCGATCCGGCGCCAAGGCCTTCCGTGACGTTGGCTCCCAACTGGATCAGCCGCGATGCTTTAGACATGGTCAGTGCCTGGGCATCGGTGTTGGCGACGATGAATTCCGCCCCCTGCAGATTTTCGGCAATCATGTTGTTGATTGCATTGCCGCCACCGCCGCCGACGCCGAAAACGGTTATCTTCGGCCGCATTTCCGAGATGACGGGCCTTGCCGCGGTGCTCATCGTCTTGTCTCCTTGATCGACAAAAGGTTCATCCCGGAACGCGACGCTTGAACACGCCAGGTGCAAGAATCACGTTCTATAGCCTTGGCACAGGGAATCAGAGGGCGAACTTTGCGGCAAGACAAGATGTGGGACATGTACCATATACGCCTATCCAAGCCGACCTTTTGAACGAGTCTCCAGTCCAATCTTTTGGAATTGGCACAGATTCTGGCCAGCGAAAATCCAGCAATCCTTCGGGATCGCACCCGTCAAGCTTCACGCACCCGCCGCACGCACCAGGACCTTGAGAATCTGACGCCAGCCGCGTGCAAGCAGGCTTTCGGCGCGCCTATCGAGCAGCAGCACGCCGCGCCATGTCTGATCTGGGTCGCCCGGTTTACTGAGCACCCATGCGGTGACCGCATATTCGCCCACTGTGAAAGCCGATCCGTGCCAGCCACCAAAGCCTGAGCGCCAGCATGCGGCTCGGCTGGCGGCTGATCGACGCCTGAGGCTTAGCGGATCGGCATCTTGCCGCGAAACAACGGCTGATGGGCCCGCATCAGGGCGGTAATCCGGTCGGCGACTTTTCGTACCGGCGGGGAGTGGCGTTCCTCATGATGGGTGACAATCCACTGGTCGGTTTCGAGTTCGGGGATAGGCTGAGCGACGCGAACCAGCCGCGGATCGCTGTCACCGACGAAGCACGGAAAGACGGAAAGGCCGGCACCGGCGGCCACAAGTTCGCGCACCGAATGGGTGTTGTTGCCGCGCACGGCGATGCGGTCGCCGTGATGGGCTTGCAGCCAGCGCGCCGAGGCAATGTTTGCTCCTTCGCCGGTGACGCCGACGAACAACCCGGCGGCGATGCCGTTGATCAAATGGCGCCCGGAATAAATGGCGTGGGCGACCTTGCCGCTCTGACGGCCGGCCAGCCACTGCTCGGTCGGGCGCTCGCTGCGGATGCCGATATCGGCGGCGCGGCGACCGATGTCGACCCGGTCGGTGGTGGTGACGAGTTCCACCCTGATGCCGTCATCGACCGTCCAGATTTCGCCGATATGGGCGGAAACGAAGGCCGAGGTCCATGGCCCGGCCGAGACGCGGACAATGCGGTCGGGCAGGTTTCCCTCACGCCAGCGGGTCAGCGACTGCATTGCTGCCTCGACGTCTTCGGCGCGCCGCAGCAGTTCTTCACCGACCGGGGTTAGCCGGTAGCCGGTCTGCTGACGCACGAACAGCGCCTCGCCGATCTGCTTTTCGAGCGCGGTGACGCGTCGTCCGAGTGTGGCTGCGCTGAGGCGCGTTGTTGCCGTCGCCGCGCTCAGGCCACCCAGCCGCGCAACGTCGAGAAACAACCTCAGATCATCCCAGCCAATATCCATTTTGCAGAATTGAAAAACTCCTTGCGACGGTGGCTGTAGCGCGAAGCGGGCATCACGCGCAAGTATGCAGGCATTGGAGGCGTTGGATAATCCTACCCTGGCGGGATAATGACAGGCGCCTCGACTGGCCAGGAAGTCAGCACAATCCGTTCGATCGTGCATACGCTTTGCGCAGTTGCTTTGCGTTTTCGACCAACCCAAGAGCGCGGGTATTCCGCTCGCCAAGGAGATGATCATGTTGCATGAACTTCGACACCGTTTCGCCCGCTGGCTTGCCTATCGCCAGACGCTTGCGAGCTTGAGGCGGCTTCCGGACAGCATATTGGAGGATGCGGGCCTTTCTCGCGAAGAGATCCGCGAGCGTGCCCGCGACGCCAGCCTGCGTCGTTGAGATTGGAGGCGGGCATGCAGAGAATGGAGCCGGCGGCGATGGTTGCCTTGGCTGACGTTCACTGCCACATATTGCAACATCGAAGGTCACATGAGGATTCGGTGTCTTCTGACAGCAGCCAGCCGGTGCGCGCGCTTGCAACGCGGCGCCACGATGAGATTCTGAAGCGCGTGGGCGCTCAAGGGTCCGTCAGCATCGCCGAACTCGCGGGGTTCTTCGATGTTTCGCGCGAAACCATCCGCCGCGACCTGAAGTTGCTGTCAGACAAGGGGCAACTCGACATTGTGCATGGCGGCGCCGCCCGCTTCGAGCCGAGCGAACCGGCCATGAGCCTGCGCAGCCAGGAGAATGCCGCAGGCAAGGCGGCGATCGGCAAATTGGCCGCAGGTCTGGTCAAGAACGGAATGGTGGTTTTCCTCGATTCCGGCACCACCACGCTGGCCGTAGCGCAGGCCATAACTGAATTGCGCGATCTGACGATCTGCACCGCCAGCCTGCCGATTGCCCTGCATTTGTGCCATGTGCCCGGCATGCGCGTGCATATGCTGGGCGGCGAAATCGACCCGGGCGAGGAAGCGGCTTCCGGTATCGATATGCTTGAAGCCATGGCGCGCTTTCGTGTCGACATCGCCTTCCTCGGTGGCGGCGCGCTTTCGCCTGACGGCGAGGTCACCGATTTCACCCGCGCCGGCGCCGAACAGCGCGGACGCATGATCGCGCTTGCGGCCAAAACCTATTTCGTCCTCGACAGCAGCAAGTTCGCCAAGCTGACGCCGCTCCGGATCCCGAATTTTCAGCGCGCCGCCGGGGTGATCGTTGATGCCAGGCCGCAGGCCGACATCGCCGAGGCGCTGGCGCTCAAAGGACCGAGCCTCATGGTTGCGCCATGATGTGATATTTTGTTGCATTTTGTGTTGATATTTGGAAATCACCCGCTATGATCCCGGCTGTGTCAAAACGGCAGGATCCTCCATGGCAAACGAATTCCCCACCCAAGCGCGCGTCGTCATTGTCGGCGGCGGCATCATCGGCTGTTCGGTCGCCTATCATCTGACCAAGCTCGGCTGGACCGATGTCGTCCTGCTTGAGCAGGGCCAGCTCAGCGGCGGCACCACCTGGCACGCCGCTGGCCTTGTCGGGCAGTTGCGCAGCCATGCCAACATGACCAGCCTGATCAAATATTCCACGCAGCTCTATGGTGAGCTGGAGGCCGAAACCGGCCTTGCCACCGGCTGGAAGAATTGCGGCTCGCTGTCGGTGGCGCGTACCGCCGACCGCATGACGGTGCTGAAGCGCACCGCCGCCTCGGCGCGGGCGCAAGGCGTCGAGATCGATGTCATCTCAGCGAAGGAAGCCGGCGATCTGTGGCCGGTGATGGCGACCGACGATCTGGTCGGCGCCGTCTGGTTGCCGGGCGATGGCAAGGCCAACCCGACCGATCTCACGCAATCCCTGGCCAAGGGCGCGCGCAATGGCGGCGCCAAAATTTTCGAGCGGGTCAAGGTCACCGGCATCGCGGTGAAGAATGGCGTCGCCTGCGGCGTCGAGACGGATCGCGGCGACATCGTCGCCGAAATCATCGTCAACTGCGCCGGCCAATGGGCGCGCAAGGTCGGGCTGATGTGCGGCGTCTCGGTGCCGCTGCACTCGGCCGAGCACATGTACATCGTCACCGGCAGGATCGAGGGCGTGCATCCGGATTTGCCGGTGATGCGCGACCCCGACGGCTTCATCTACTTCAAGGAAGAGGTCGGCGGTCTGGTCATGGGTGGCTTCGAGCCGCATGCCAAGCCGTGGGGTATGAAGGGCATCCCGGAAAATTTCGAATTTGCGCTGCTGCCCGACGACTGGGACCAGTTCGAGATCCTGATGGAAAACGCGCTTGTGCGCGTGCCGCAACTGGCGGAGGCCGAGGTCAAGAAATTCTACAACGGCCCCGAAAGCTTCACGCCGGACAACAATTTTCTCCTCGGCGAGGCGCCGGAGCTGAAGAATTTCTATGTCGGCGCAGGCTTCAATTCGATGGGCATCGCCAGCGCCGGCGGTGCCGGCAGGGCGCTGGCCGAATGGATCGTCAACAGCGCGCCGACCATGGATCTGTGGCCGGTCGACATCAGGCGTTTCGCCTCCTTCAACAACAATCCGCGCTGGCTGCACGACCGCGTGAAAGAGACGCTCGGCCTGCACTACGCCATGCCGTGGCCGAACCGCGAACTGGACACTGCAAGGCCGTTCCGCCGCTCGCCTCTCTACGACCGGCTGGCCGCCAAGGGCGCCTGCTTCGGCTCCAAAATGGGCTGGGAGCGCGCCAACTGGTTCGCTACTTCTGGAGAGAAAGCCGAGAACGACTATGCCTTCGGCCGCCAGAACTGGCACGAGGCGGTGAGGCGGGAAATGAAAGCAACGCGCGACGCCGTCGCCATCTTCGACCAGACCTCGTTTGCCAAGCTTCTCGTCCAGGGCCGCGATGCCTGTGCGGGGCTCAACCGGATCTGCGCCGGCAATGTCGATGTGCCGGTCGGCACGTCGGTCTACACAGGCGTGCTCAACGATCGCGGCGGTTACGAAAGCGATCTCACCGTGATGCGGCTCGGTGTCGAAAAATTCCTCATCGTCACCGGCTCCGCGCAAGCGGTCCACGATGCCGACTGGATCATCAAGAACATCCCGGCCGATGCCCATGCCATCCTGACCGACGTGACCTCGTCCTACGCGGTGCTGGCGTTGATGGGGCCGCGCTCGCGCGACCTGCTCAGCAAGCTGTCCTCGGCTGACCTCTCCAACGCCGGCTTTCCGTTCGCCACCATCCGCGAGATCGATATCGGCTACGCCACCGCCTATGCCAACCGCATGACGTATGTCGGCGAACTCGGCTGGGAATTGATCGTGCCGACCGAATTCGCCGTCGGTGTCTACGAGGCGCTGCATGAGGCCGGCCGCGAATTCGGACTGCTCGACGCCGGTTACTACGCGCTCGACGCGCTTCGCATCGAAAAGGGTTTTCGCGCCTGGGGCAGGGAATTGACGCCAGACATCAACCCCTGGCAGGCCGGGCTTGGCTTCGCCGTCAGCATCGACAAGCCGGGCGGCTTCCTCGGTCGCGACGCGCTGCTCGCGGCAAAGCCATCGGCGGCACCGGCCAAGCGCGTCGTACTGTTCACGCTCGACGATGCCGAGCCGATGCTGTGGGGCGGCGAGCTGATCCTGCGTGACGGCAAGCCGGTGGGCGAAGTGCGCTCGGCGGCCTACGGCCACACGCTCGGCCGTTCGGTGGCGCTGGGGCTGATCGAAAACGAGGCCGGCGTCGACGCGGCGTTCCTCAACGGCGGGCGTTTCGAGATCGACCTCGCCGGCGTTCGCCATGCCGCGACCGCGCATCTGCGCAGCCCATACGATCCGAAGTCGGAGCGGGTGAAGGCGGATGTGGTTGAGGTGAGGGCGGCGGCTGCCTAATCCACCGACATCGATCTTGCCATGTCGAGGAAGGCGCGCACCAGTTTGCCGCCGCTACGTTCACGCAGGCAGATCAGCGCTTCGTCCATCAAGGTTTCCGGCGCGTCTATGGTGATCGGCACCAGTCGCGAATCCTGGCCGAATTCGGCCGCCGAGACAAAGCCGATGCCGGCGCCTGAAGCGACGATCTCGCGGACGGCTTCGCGGCCTTCGGCCTCGATGACCGGCCTGAGTTCGATCTTCGACGCGGCTGCGAGGTCTTCAAGCTTCTGGCGCGTCTTCGATCCGCGCTCGCGCATGACCAACGATTCCTGCGCAAGCTGCTTGAGGGTCAGCGATTTCCTGCCGGCCAGCGGATGATCGATGGAGGTGAAGGCGATGATCGGCGTCGAGTTCAGTTTCAGCACCTCGAAATCGCGCCCGGTCGGCACCTCGCCCAGGACGCCGATGTCGGCGTCGTAGCTGTAGAGGCTGCTGATCACCGTTTCGGTGTTGCCGGCGCGCACCGAAACCTGGACGCCGGGATAGCGGGCTCGGAAGCTGCCGAGGATGTGCAGCAGATGGTGCGCGGCATCGGCGACGATGCGCAGTGTGCCGGAGCGCAGCGCGCGCGACTCTGTCAGCAGTTCGAGCGCCTGCTGCTCGGTGTCGAACATGCGATGGGTAATCTCGAGCAGCTTCTGGCCCGATTGGGTCAGCGTCACCTGCTTCTTGTTGCGATTGAACAGCAGCACATCGTACTCTTCCTCGAGCTTGCGCACCTGGTCGGAGATGGCAGGCTGGGTCAGGAACAGCGCCTCGGCGGCGCGTGAAAAACCGCCCGAAATTGCCACTTGGTGAAAAGCCCGCAGCTGAACGTAGCGCATCTCTAATGCCTCCGAACGCCTGAAATCACACGGCAGCCTATCATAAGGTGCGCTAACTAAAAGATAGAAATGAACGATTTGACTTATGTCTGACCGGCCATCAGCCTTACTGTAGGTCGACGTCCCTGCCGGCCGTTGGAGGCGCGGCCATGCAATTTTCCATCATCCTGCTGCATCTCGCAGGTGCCGTCATGCTGCTGCTGTGGGCCGTGCGCATGGTTCGCACCGGGGTCGAGCGGGCCTGCGGCCCCGCCTTGCGCGATGCGCTGAGACAGGCGCGGGGCGCACGGCTGAGGTCAGCCGGCGCCGGCACCGTGCTTGCAGTGCTGCTGCAGAGTTCCACCGCGGTCGCCATGCTGGCGGCCGGGTTTGCCGCCAGCGGCTTGATTTCAGTATCCGGTGGGCTGGCGATCCTGCTTGGCGCCGATCTCGGTTCGGCGCTGGTCGTTCAGGTGCTGTCATTCGACCTCAGCTGGCTGGTGCCGGCGCTGATCCTGGTCGGCGGCGCGATGTTCCTGAAATTCGAGGCACGCGGCATCAAGCAGGGCGGACGCATCCTAATGGGCATCGCCTTCGTCCTGTTGTCACTGCACATGGTCAGTGAGGCGACGGCGCCGATGCGGCAGAGCGCGTTGCTGCCGCTGGTGATTTCCTATCTGCGCGCCGACTTCTTCACCGCTTTCGCCGCCGCGGCGCTGTTCACGTGGCTGATCCACTCCAGCGTGGCGGCGATCCTGCTGTTCGTCACGCTCGCGGCACAAGGCGTCCTGCCGGTCGAGGTCGGGCTGTTCTTCATCCTCGGCGCCAATTGCGGTGGTGCGCTGATTGCTGTGTGGCTGACGCGCGGGGAGGCTGTCGAGGCGCGCCGTGTCCCGCTCGGCAATCTCATCTTCCGTGGCACGGCCGCGTTCGCCGCCTTGTTTGCGCTTCAGGCCGTGGTGTTTCCGGTACATCTCTTCGGCGCGACCGAGGGACGGCAACTGGTCAATCTGCACCTTGTCTTCAATCTCGCACTGGTCGTCTGCTGTCTACCCTTCACCAGCCTGATGGAGAAGCTCGTTAACTTGCTGATTGCCGACAGACCGGAGGCAAAGGCAGGCGAGGGTGTCGATCTGATGTCGCGTCGCGCCAGCGCGCTCGACCGCACCGTCATGCGCACACCGGGTCTCGCCCTGGCCAGCGCTACCCGCGAATTGCTGCGCATGGGTGAAGTCGTCGAGGTGATGCTGTGTCCGGTGATGGATTTCTTCGACGCCGGCACCGCAGAGCAGACCCGCCAGGCGCAGAAGCTCGACGAAGAGGTCAACCGCGCCCATACCGACATCAAGCTCTACATTGCCGAGGTCAATCGCGGCAGCATGTCAGCGGCTGAAGCGCAGCGAGGCATCGAGCTCACCGACTTCGCCATCAATCTCGAACGCGCCGGCGACATCGTCGCCAAGAACCTGCTCGTGCTCACCCAGGAATTGCGCGACAAGAACTTGCGCTTTTCAAGCGATGGCTGGAGCGAACTGTCCGGGCTTCACAATCGTGTCATGGCTAACATGCAGCTTGCGCTCAACGTGCTGGTGTCGAGCGATCTCGACTCGGCGCGGCAGCTCGTCGTTGAAAAGGAGCGGATGCGCAAGCTGGAACGCCTGAGCCATGACCGTCACCTCAAGCGCCTGCAATCGGGAATGCCGCAAAGCATCGACACCAGCGACATCCATCTGGAGGCGGTCAGGGCGTTGAAGGAGATCAACTCGCTGCTGGCTTCGGTCGCTTATCCGTTGCTGACGCAAAGCGGCGATCTGCTCGAAAGCCGGCTGGCGAGGACCGGTAAGGCAGCAGGCGAGATGGCTTCCGCTGTGGCGTGACAAGGCGGAACTGTTCGATGAAGCCGGCAAATCTATCCATCGTCTAAATCGATACTTCGATATGAAATAACGATTTTACAAATATGTCATTCAGGCCGAGAGTAAGGCCACATCGAAAAGCGATCTATCGGAGGACACCATGCTCGCCGAGACCAAATTTGCCGCGGAGCCGCTGGCCAAGCCGGCGCTGGGCGAGCCCTATCTGCTGACTCCGGGGCCGCTCACTACGGCCTATTCCGTCAAGCAGGCCATGCTGCGCGACTGGGGTTCGTGGGACGGCGACTTCCGCGCCATGACAGCCGATCTGCGCCGCCGTCTGCTGGCGCTGACGGGCGATGCGAAAGACGAATTCGACTGCGTGCCGATGCAAGGCAGCGGCTCGTTCTGCGTCGAGGCGATGCTGGGTTCGTTCGTGCCCAAGGACGGCAAGGTTCTGGTGCTGGCCAATGGCGCCTATGGCCTGCGCGCCGCGCAGACCATGCAGTATCTCGGCCGCGCCTATACGCTGATCGACAAGGGCGACTACCTGCCGCCGCGCGGCGACGAGGTGGCGGCAGCGCTTGAGGCCGATCCGGCCATCACCCATGTCATCGCCATCCATTGCGAGACCAGCTCCGGCATCCTCAACCCGGTCGCCGAGATTGCCGAGGCTGTCCAGGCCAAGGGCCGCAAGCTGCTGGTCGATTCCATGAGCGCCTTCGGTGCGGTGCCGCTCGACGTCAACGAGATCCGCTACGAGGCGATGGTCTCCTCCGCCAACAAATGCATCGAGGGTGTGCCCGGCTTCGGCTTCATCATCGCCCGCAAGAGTGAGCTCGAAGCCGCCAAGGGCCGCAGCCACTCGCTGTCGCTCGACGTCCACGCCCAGTGGGCACACATGAACAAGACTGGGCAGTGGCGCTACACGCCGCCGACGCATGTCGTTGCCGCCTTCCTCGAAGCGCTGCGCCAGCATGAGGCCGAAGGCGGTGTCACTGGGCGTGGCGCCCGCTACACCAGGAACCGCGACGTGATGGTCGCCGGCATGCGCGACCTCGGCTTCGAAACCTTGCTCGGCGACCGCTGGCTGTCGCCGATCATCGTCACCTTCTTCAACCCGGCCCATGCCAGTTTCGCCTTCGACCGTTTCTACGAGCTGATGAAGGACAAGGGCTTCATCATCTATCCGGGCAAGCTGACCGCCGTGGACTCCTTCCGCATCGGTTGCATCGGCCAGATGGACGAGCATGTCATGCGCCGCGTCGTCGAGGCGGCGGCTTTCTCACTGCATGAAATGGGCGTCGACACCGCCGCTCCACCCGCCGCGGCACTCGCCGAGCGCGCCAAACTCGCCGCCTGAAGCGGCCGATCTCGAGGGATTTTCGATGAACCAGATGTCTCCCATTAATGTCGCCGTTAACGGCCGCACTTACGCCTGGCCGCGCGTGCCGGCCATCGCCATCTGCCTTGATGGCTGCGAGCCGGCTTACCTCGACGAGGCGATCAAGGCGGGGCTGATGCCGGCGCTGGTCAGGATCAAGGACAAGGGCACGGTGCGCTTTGCACATTCGGTCATTCCAAGCTTCACCAACCCCAACAATCTGTCGATCGCCACCGGTAGGCCGCCAGCGGTGCACGGCATCTGCGGCAACTATCTCTACGAGCGCGAGACCGGCAAGGAAGTGATGATGAACGACCCGCGCTTCCTGCGCGCGCCGACCGTCTTCCAGGCCTTCTATGACGCCGGCGCCAAGGTTGCGGTGGTCACCGCCAAGGACAAGCTGCGGGCACTGCTCGGCAAGGGTCTCGCCTTCGACGAGGGCCGCGCGCTGTGCTTCTCGGCGGAAAAGTCGGACACCACCACCAAGACCGAGCACGGCATCGACAATGCCTCGAAGTACTTTGGGCTGCCGGTCCCGGAGGTCTATTCGGCCGAGCTCTCGGAATTCGTCTTCGCCGCCGGCGTCCAGCTGCTGAAGGAATTCCGGCCTGATATCATGTACCTGACGACCACCGACTACGTGCAGCACAAATATGCGCCGGGTGTGTCGCAGGCCAACGCCTTCTACGAAATGTTCGACAAGTACCTGACCGAGCTCGATGCGCTGGGCGCGGCGATCGTCGTCACCGCCGACCATGGCATGAAGCCGAAACACAAGGCGGACGGTTCGCCCGACGTCGTCTATGTCCAGGACCTGCTCGACGAGTGGCTGGGCAAGGACGCGGCGCGCGTCATCCTGCCGATCACCGACCCTTATGTCGTGCATCATGGCGCGCTCGGTTCGTTTGCCACCGCCTATCTGCCGGATGGCGCCGACCAGGCCGGCATCATGGCGCGGCTGGCCAAGATCGACGGCATCATGCTGGTCGTCGACAGCCCGACTGCCTGCGAGCGCTTCGAACTGCCGGCCGACCGCATCGGCGACATCGTGCTGATCTCGACCGAGAACAAGACGATCGGCACCTCAGAACACCGCCATGATCTGGCGGCGCTCAACGAACCGCTGCGCTCGCATGGCGGGCTGACCGAGCAGGAGGTGCCGTTCATCGTCAACCGCGTGCTGCCGGACTTGCCCAACGAACCGACGCTGCGCAACTTTGACGCCTTCTACTACGCGACGATGGCGGCGGCGCTGGCTTGATGTTGAGCGTGAATGTCGACCCCCACTCCGCCGAGCTTCGCTCGGCACCTCTCCCCCGATCGACGGGGGAGAGGAAAGGCGCCAAGGCCAGCTGCGGCTTAGCTGTAAACGTTGAGGGCACTGACCTAGCCTGATTTCCTCTCCCCCGTCGATCGGGGGAGAGGTGGCCCGAAGGGCCGGAGTGGGGGTCGATCCTCCGCCGCGACGCGCCCAAGAATCTGCCGGAGCAGAGCACATGACCAAACTCGATACTTCCATCAAGGTTCGCCACGAACCGATGCGCATTGCGGGGCGCAAGGTCGACGCCGATGACGTCGTTCCGGTCCACTATCCCTACACCAATGCTGTTATCGGCACCGTGCCTGCCGGCCGCGCCGAGCACGCTCGCCAGGCCTTCGCGATCGCCGCCGGCTACAAATCGAAGCTGACGCGCTACGAGCGCCAGCAGATCCTGTTTCGTGCCGCCGAAGCGCTGGCATCGCGCCGAGAAGAAATCTCCGATCTCATCACGCTCGAGCTCGGCATCTCCAAGACTGACTCGCTCTATGAGGTCGGCCGCGCCTATGACGTGTTCACCCTGTCGGCGCAGATGTGCATCCACGATGACGGCCAGATCTTCTCTTGCGACCTCACCCCGCACGGCAAGGCGCGCAAGATCTTCACCACCCGTGAGCCGCTGAAGGCGATCTCGGCGATCACGCCGTTCAACCATCCGCTCAACATGGTGTCGCACAAGGTGGCGCCGGCGATCGCCACCAACAATTGCGTGGTGGTCAAGCCGACCGAGCTGACGCCGATGACGGCGCTGCTCTTGGCCGACATCCTCTACGAAGCCGGGCTGCCGCCGGAAATGCTGTCGGTGGTGACGGGATGGCCGGCAGATATCGGCAATGAGATGATCACCAACGAGAACATCGACCTGATCACCTTCACCGGCGGCGTGCCGGTCGGCAAGATGATCGCCCGCACCGCCGGCTACAAGCGCCAGGTGCTCGAACTCGGCGGCAACGACCCGCTGATCATCCTCAACGATTTGTCGGACGACGATCTGGCAAGGGCGGCGGACCTGGCGGTGGCTGGAGCGACGAAAAACTCCGGCCAGCGCTGCACCGCGGTCAAGCGCATCCTCGTCCAGGAAAGCGTCGCCGACCGCTTTGTGCCGCTGGTGCTGGAGCGGGTGAAGAAAATCCGCTTCGGCGATCCGATGGACCGCGCGACCGACCTTGGCACCGTCGTGCATGAGAAGGCTGCGGCGCTGTTTGAAGCCCGCGTCCACATGGCCGCCGAGCAAGGTGCCGACATCCTTTACAATCCGGGCCGTCAGGGCGCGCTGCTGCCGCCGATCGTCGTCGATCGTGTGCCGCACACATCCGAGCTGGTGATGGAAGAAATTTTCGGGCCGATCATCCCGATCGTGCGCGCGCCGGACGATGACGAGGCGCTGATCGCGCTGTCCAACTCGACCGCCTTCGGCCTGTCGTCGGGCGTCTGCACCAACTCTTTTCCCCGCATGCAGAAATACATTTCGGGCCTGCAGGTCGGTACGGTCAACATCTGGGAAGTGCCGGGCTATCGCATCGAGATGTCGCCCTTCGGCGGTATCAAGGACAGCGGCAATGGCTACAAGGAAGGCGTCATCGAGGCGATGAAGAGCTACACCAATGTGAAGACATTTTCGCTGCCCTGGTCCTGACCGGGCAGCATTGATTGGCAGACAATGGAGGGAGCGTTCGACGCTCCCTCGTTCGCGTTTCGGAGACCATGATGGCGGCGATCAAAGAGCTTGTGCACACCGAGGGCGATTCCAACACCACAGCCGCGCGCGGCCGCTGGGATGCCGGCCAGAACGATCCCCTGATACGCGGCCTGCTCGACCGCGACGCGGCCGCCTTCATGCACCAGAGCCTGTCCAGCCCTTGCCTTTCGACCATCGCCAAGGCCGAAGGCATCTGGATCGAGGACACCGCCGGCCGCCGCTTCATGGATTTTCATGGCAACAGCGTGCATCACCTCGGCTACGGCCATCCGAAGCTGGTGGCGGCGATCAAGAAACAGCTCGACGATCTCTGCTTCGCGCCGCGCCGCTTCACCTGCGAACCAGCTGTCGAGTTGGCGGAAAAGCTGGCAGCCCTGGCGCCCGGCGATCTCGGAAAGGTGCTGTTCACCACCGGCGGTTCGGACGCCATCGAAGTGGCGCTGAAGATCGCGCGTGCCGCGACCGGGCGCTTCAAGACGGTGTCGTTCTGGGATGCCTTTCACGGCGCCGGCTTCGGCGCCGCCAGCGTCGGCGGCGAGGCGACCTTCCGCTCGCACATCGCGGGGCCGATGATGACCGGCACCGAGCATGTCGCGCCCTGGGATGGTTATCGCTGCCCCTATGGCCACGGTACGCTTGAAGCCTCAGGGCTCGCTTGCGCCAACATGATCGCCTATGTGCTCGGCCGCGAGCAGGATGTGGCGGCCGTCGTCGCCGAACCGATGCGGGCAACCCCCAACCCGCCGCCGCCCGGTTTCTGGAAACGCGTGCGCGAAGCCTGCGACCGGCATGGCACGCTGCTGATTTTCGACGAGATACCGACCGGCCTTGGCAAGACCGGCAAATTCTTCGCCCACGAGCATGATGGCGTGACGCCCGACATCGTGGTGCTCGGCAAGTCACTCGGGGGTGGCATCCTGCCGATCGCGGCCGTCATCGCCCGCCGTGACCTCGACGTTACCGGCGGCTTTGCCATCGGCCACTACACCCACGAGAAGAATCCGGTGACGACGCGCGCCGCGCTGACGACGATCGACATTATCCTCGAGGAAGGACTGGTCGAGCGCGCAGCCGAACTCGGCCAGCATATGCTGGGACGCATGCAGGACCTGATGGCGCGTTCGCCTTGTGTCGGCGATGTCAGGGGCAGGGGGCTGATGGTCGGCGTCGAGCTCGTCGAGGATCGCGCCACACGCCAGCCCGCACGCGAGCTTGCCGAACGCGTGTTCTACGCTTGCCTCGAACGGGGGCTGAGCTTCAAAGTCAGTCAGGGCAATGTGCTGACGCTGTCGCCGCCGCTGGTCATCTCGAAAACCGATCTCGACCGCGCGCTTGACATCGTCGAGAGCGAGGTGCTGGCGGCCTGACCACGACGGCCAATCGTCGGCTTTTCGCAGAACGGAATCGCTGCCGCGACAGGCATGCGACAGTACCACGACATGTATCAGAGGAACTTTGCCTGTCATAAAATAAATAGATTTTACTTATCGATCACCAATCCCCAAAGTTGATCCAACGACGACCTCCACAAGAGCTACCGGGCGGCAAGATCCCGACGGCGCGATCGTCACAGTGCATCGCAGAATGTGCCATCAATCACAGGGGAACTGATCCATGAAATCGCGAAACACAACCATCGCACTGGCCTTCGCCGCGTCGCTGCTGGCGTCGTCGGCTCTCGTCGCACCGGCGCTCGCCGACGGCGTCGTCACCGTCTATTCCGCCGACGGCCTGCATGACGGCAATGGCAGCTGGTACGAGACCGAATTCGCCGCCTTTACCAAGGCCACCGGCATCACCGTGCAGTATATCGAGGCCGGCTCGGGCGGTGTCGTCGAGCGCGTCGCCAAGGAAAAGTCGAACCCGCAGGCCGACGTGCTGGTGACCTTGCCGCCCTTCGTCCAGCGCGCCGCCGCCGATGGCCTGCTGCAGGATTACAAGCCGGAAGGTGCCGACCAGATCGACGGCGGCACCGATAAGTACCGGCCGCTGGTCAACAACTACATGAACTTCATCTACAACAGCGCCGTGCTGTCGGAAGCACCGAAGAGCTACGACGACCTGCTCGACCCGAAGTTCAAGGGCAAGATCCAGTATTCGACGCCCGGCCAGGCCGGCGACGGCACCGCCGTCATGCTGCAGATCATCCATGCCTTCGGCGGCGAAGATGCCGGCTTCGAATACATGAAGAAATTGCAGGACAACAATGTCGGCCCGTCTGCATCGACCGGCAAGCTGACCGCGCTGGTCAACAAGGGCGAATTGCATGTCGCCAATGGCGATCTGCAGATGAACCTGTCGCAGATGGCCGACAATCCCAACATCAAGGTGTTTTGGCCCGCCGGTCCGGACGGTACCCGCTCCAGTTTCGCGCTGCCCTATGAAATCGGTCTCGTCACCGGTGCGCCCAATGGCGACAACGGCAAGAAGCTGATCGACTTCCTGCTCGCCAAGGAAGCGCAGTCGACGATCAGCTCGGTTGCGCTCGGCATGCCGGCGCGCAAGGACATCAAGCCGGACGACGCCAACTTCGCCAAGGCGCAGGAAGCGATGAAGGGCGTGACCATCTGGTCGCCGAACTGGGACGAGGCGCTGAGCAAGCTTCCCGACTACGTCAAGAAGTGGAACGAAGCGACCGGAAGCTGATCCGCAAGGGAAACCCGGAGGACCACGCCATGTCGGCCGCAGCCTTTACAGGTACCAGTGTCATGGACATCGACGCCGCGAAAATTCGCGGCGCCGGCTCCAATGTTCATTTCGACAAGGTCAGCGTCGCCTATGGCGCGCATGTCGTCCTGCATCCGCTGACCCTGGATATCGCGCCCGGCGAAATCCTGGCGATGATCGGCCCCTCAGGGTCCGGCAAGACCACGGCGTTGCGCGCCGTGGCCGGCTTTGTGCGGCCGGCAAGCGGCCGCATCCGCATCGGCGCCACCGACGTGACCGACCTGCCGCCTTACCAGCGCGGCCTCGGCATGGTGGTGCAGAACTACGCGCTTTTTCCGCATATGCGGGTCGAGGACAACGTTGCCTTCGGCCTCAGGGCACAAGGCGCCGACAAGGCGCTGATCGGCGAGCGGGTCAAGGATGCGCTGGCTACAGTTGGCATGGCGACCTTTGCCAGGCGCTATCCACGCGAACTCTCGGGCGGCCAGCAGCAGCGTGTCGCCATTGCCCGCGCGCTGGCGGTGCGGCCGCGCGTGCTCCTGCTCGACGAACCGCTGTCGGCGCTCGATGCACAGATCCGACGCAACATGGTCGAAGAGATTGCCCGCCTCCACCGCAGCCTGCCCGGCCTGACCATCCTCTACGTCACCCACGACCAGACCGAAGCGCTGACGCTGGCCGACAAGATCGCCATCATGCGCGACGGCAGGGTCTGCTCGCACGGCCCGACGACCGAACTCTACCGCCGCCCGCCAAACCGTTTTACCGCCGAGTTCCTGGGCCGCGCCAACCTTCTGCCGGTGACCATCGCCGAGGGCGTTGGCTCGAAGGGCTTTGCCACGGCAAGGCATGGCGATGTCATACTCATCAGCGCCGGCCGTGACGAGAAGGCCGGCGACAAGAGCCTGCTCTGCATCAGGCCGCAGCATCTCAGCCTGGCGGCCGACAGCGAACACACAAACAGCATCGTCGGCACGCTGAGGGAAGTGCACTGGCAGGGCGAACTGACCCATCTCGTGCTCGATGTCGACGGCACGCCGGTGCGCGTCTCGGCGACGAAACTGCCGATGGCCTTGCCCGAACCCGGCGCCAAGGTGCCGCTGTTCTTCGCGCCCGCCGATACCTCGCTGCTTCCGGAAGACACCGGTGTCTGACGCCATCGCCATCCGTGCGCCGATGGCGAAGGTCTCGCTCGGCAAATTCTGGATCGTGCCGCCGGCAGCTCTGCTGGCGCTGCTGTTTTTCTATCCGCTGGCGCTGATCGCCCGGCAGGCTTTCCTCGACGACAGCGGCGTCGCCAATGCCGCCGAGATCATCCGCGTCCTGCATTCGCGTTTCTTCCTCAACGCGCTGATCAACACGGTGACGATCTCGGTCGCGGCGACAGCCGGGTGCCTGACCGTCGGCCTCGTGCTGGCTCTGATCCTGGCCTTCGTGCCGTTCCCCGGCTCAGGCTTCATCGCGCGGCTGATCGACACTTTCATAGCGCTGCCGACCTTCCTGGTGACGCTCGCCTTCACCTTCCTCTATGGCTCGGCCGGCATGCTCAATGCCGGACTGATGGAAACCTTCTCTTTGCCGCTGCCGCCTGTCGATTTCCTCTATTCGACCTGGGGCGTGGTGCTCGCCGAAGTCACCGTCTACACGCCCTTTATCCTGCGGCCGTTGCTCGCCGCCTTCTCGCTGGTCGACCGCGGCCAAATCGAGGCGGCAAGCGTGCTGGGCGCGCGGCCGTTCCGCATCGTGCGCCAGGTCATCCTGCCGGCGGCGATCCCCGCGCTCATCGCCGGCGGCAGCCTCTGCCTGCTGTTGACCGTCAATGAATTCGGCATCGTGCTGTTCATCGGCGCCAAGGGCGTCATCACGCTACCACTGCTGATCTATGGCAAGGCGATCCAGGAATCGGCTTATCAGGTCGCCTGCATCATCGCCGTCATCAACATCGCGCTGTCGCTCGGCCTGTTCGGTCTCTACCGCTTCGCCGCCGGCCGGTTGGGAGCCTAGCCATGCTGGTCTGGTCGCGCTCCGGTCGCCTTGTCCTGTGGCTGCTCTTCGCGCTGATCTTCGGCGTGCTGTTTTTGGCGCCGCTGGCGGTCATCCTCCTGTCCAGCCTCGCCGACCAATGGAACGGGGTGCTGCCCAATGGGCTGACCACAGAGCACTACACCGACGTCATCAGGGGGTCGGCTTGGAATTCGGTGAAGGCCAGCCTGATCACCGGCTTTCTCGCCAGCGCGCTGGCGCTGGTCAGCGGTACCTGGGCCGCGCTATCGCTTCGCCTGCAAGGTCATGCCTTGAAGCGGCTGCTGGGGCTGCTCTTCTTCATCCCCAGTGCCGTACCGTCGGTGTCGGTCGGCCTTGGCTTGCTGGTTGCCTTCAGCCATCCGCCGCTGTTGCTCAACGGCACGGTGGCGATCGTCATGATCGCGCATTTCGTGCTGATTTCGGCCTTCACCTTCGGCAATGTCTCGGCCGGTCTCGCACGGCTGTCGCCCGACTTCGAACAGGTGGCGTCGAGCCTCGGCGCGCGGCCAGCCTATCGACTATGGCACGTCACGCTGCCGCTGCTCGCGCCCTATCTGGTCGCCGCCTTCGGCCTTAGCTTCGCCCTGTCGATGGGGGAGCTTGGCGCCACCGTCATGGTCTACCCGCCGGGCTGGGTGACGCTGCCGGTGTCGATCTTCAGCCTCACCGATCGCGGTGACATCTTCGCCGGTGCAGCACTCACCATGATCCTGGTGGCGGCGACGCTGGTGCTGCTGCTCGGACTGGAGCGCATTACGGCGCGGGCTACGGGTTCGTAGGCTTTGCGTAACTTGTAGCAATCCGACGTTGGTCGCTCCTCTTCACCGCTGGGCTGCGGCTAAATTGCGCCAATGCTGCGGCCGTGCTTGATGCCGCCGCAGTTTCGCTCCACATCGTGAGGGATGAAGGACGAGACAATTGAGCGGCGTCGGACTTTGCTGTGGGCCTTGCCCGCATCTCTGATCCTGCACGTGCTCATCGCCGCGCTCCTGGTCTACGGCCTGCCCACGCCTCCGGAACAGCCGCAGGAGGAGCAGCCGGTCAATGTCGCGCTCGTGCCGCCGCCCGACCAGCCCAAACCGAAACCTGCTCCCACGCCGCCACAGAAACCCGAGGCGAAAAAGCCTCCCGAGCAGAAGGTTGAAAAGCCGGCGCCTGAAAAGCTGCCGCCAATCGAGGTGCTGAAGCCCGTTTTCCAGTTCGGTGACAAAGATACCGGCCCCCGGAAATCCCTGGATGGAGGCAGCGCTCAAGATAATGCCCCATCGCCGGCCAAGGATAACGAGCCAAAGCCGGCTGTCGCGCCAAAGGATGCGGAGAGTAAACCCGCCCCAGCGCCAGACGCCGGAGAGCCGGCAGAGTCAGCCAAGGTCGACGATAAGCCGGAAGCAGACAAACAGGAGGCGGGGGCTCGAGATGCCGACAAACAGGCATCTGCGGCCGCAATGCCTTTGGTCGATCCTGGGGACGACGGTGAGATCGAGCTTCCAGCATCGGCTCAGGCGCCTCGGATCAGACCCGAAAATGTGCCGAAACCCCGGCCTTCAAAGGCTGCGAAGTCAGGACGCGGAACCAGCGGAGAGCCAAGCTCCACGGAGGTGGCCGCGGCTGCACCACGGGCCTATTCGGGTCTTCCGGGCGTCCGCAAGCTCTTTTCACAAGGCGCTACCGGTGATGTGTTCGCGACGAACTCGATGGCCGACGTGCCTCGCGATCAGCGGGTCGCCAAACTTTGCGCCAGCGTTCTGGAGCAGGAGCTGAAAGACGCGTCTAATTTTCCCCAATTGATCCCAGTTATTCCGCTGAAAGCCGGCAATATTCTTGACGCCCCCGACACCGCTTTCCGCACGGCAACGACATGGTACCATCTGAGCTTCCGGTGCGGAATCGACACCAATGCGACGCGGGTCACGTCCTTCGCCTTCCGTGTCGGAGCTGCCGCCACGCCCGAAGAAAGCGCCTTCCTTGATCGGGAAGCTCGTCGGCGACGCGGCCCGGCTGAGACAGCCCAGTGAGGGCGCATTTGCGCTTGGCGAGAGCCGCCCGGAAGCCGGTCCCCTTGCTCCACGTCAGTCCGCCGAGCGATTGGCTTTGCGCCACTCCTCATATTCGCCGCGGGCATCGTCATGCAGCGGATAGTAGCGCTGCAGCGGCGCACCCTGCATGAGCTTCTCTCGCGAGAACTCTTCCCAATCGTGATGTTTTTTCGATTCTTCAATCACCTTTGCGGCCATTGCGACGGGAAGCACCACCACTCCATCGTCGTCAGCGACGATGATGTCGCCGGGGATCACTGTGACACCGCCGCAGGCAATCGGAACGTTGACGGCGTTCGGATAGATGCTGGTTTGCACATGGTAGTTGGGCGTCCAGCCGCGCAGCCATAGGGGCAGATCGAGCTTCTCGACATTGGGCCGGTCGCGCATGCAACCATCGATGACAATGCCTGCGCCGCCTCTGCCTTTGAAATAGGTCGACATCATATCGCCGAAGACGCCCGAGCTCATGTCGCCGCGCGCGTCGACCACGACCACATCGCCTTCCTGCGCGTGATAGAGCACGTGCCGGTGCAGTTGCGTTTCCGGGTCGGCGTATTCTCCCTCGCTGAAGAGGTCCGGCCGCTGCGGCAGGAACTGCAGCGTCAGCGCCGGCCCGACGATCGACTTCCCACGGTTCTGCGCCACCGGACCGACCATGTGGGGATTGCGGAAACCCATGTGGCCAAGCGTGCCGGCAACCGTCGCGGCGCCGATTTCCCTCAGCGCGTCAATGAGGTCCTTAGGCGGCCGCGTGATGTCAGGTGTATGCGTCATTGTGGACTCCGGATGAAAGGGAACTACCAGTTCGTAACAGACCCGTCGCGGCGCTTGAGGTGAGGCGCTTCCCAGAAGCGGAAGCTCTGCGCCTGGATCGCCGCCTCGTTGATCTCGACGCCCAGTCCCGGCAGATCGCTGACTGGGTAGTCGGGGCCGTCCAGCCGTGGTTGCACGGGAAAGAACTCGGAATTGTCGAAGCCCAGCTTCCTTTCCGGCGCCCTGGTCTCGAGCCACGCGAAATTCGGCACCGCGGCGGCGAGATGAATGGTTGCGGCCGTGCACACTGGGCCAAGCGGATTGTGCGGCATCAGGTCCACATAGTGCGCCTCGCTCCAGCCAGCGACTTTCATCGCCTCGGTGAGCCCACCGACGTTGCAAACATCGAGCCGGTTGAATTGATGGATGCCGCGCTCAATGTAGGGCAGGAACTGCCACTTGCTGGCAAATTCCTCGCCGATGGCAAAGGGAATGTCGGTCATCCTACGCAGGGATTCGTAGGCCTCCGGTGTCTCGTCGCGTATCGGCTCCTCGAGGAAGTCAAGCACGCCGCGGCCGAGCTTGTTGCAGAAGCTTGCCGCCTCTGCCACCGACAGCCGATGATGATAGTCGATGCCGAGGACGACCTCGTCGCCCAGCGCCTCGCGCGCCTTGTTCAGCATGCTCGCCGTGGGGCCGATCGACTCGCGGGGCTCGAAGATGTCCCTGCTGCTTTGCCCCACGGGGAAGAAGCGGATCGCCTGCCACCCCCGTGCGCGCAGTTCGCGGGCTCGTTCGATGGCTGCATCGCCCTCGGCCTCGTCTCCGGTCGAGGCGAAGGTGGGGATGCGGTCGCGCTGCTTGCCGCCCAGCAGTTCGTAGACCGGCACCCCCAGCGCCTTGCCCTTGATATCGTGAAGGGCGATGTCGATGGCGGAAATCGCCGCCTGCAGAACGCGCCCGCCTTCGAAGTACTGGCTGCGATATACCTCCTGCCAGATCCGCCCGATCTGCATGGGGTCACGGCCGATGAGAAATTCGCGATAATGCTCGACCGCGCCGGCCACTGCCTTCTCGCGGCCGCTCAAGCCGCTCTCGCCCCAGCCAAAGACGCCCTGGTCGGTCTCGATCTTGACGAGCATCTGGTTGCGCGTTCCAACCCACATAGGATAGGGCTTGATCGCGGTGATCTTAAGCTTCCCAGTCATCCCCAACGTTCCCAATGACCCCGTCTTGTCTCAGCCGGCCTTGAGGGCCAGTTCAGTTTCGCCGTCGAACAGATGTATCCGCTCCTGGTCGAACTCGAGCCAGATCTGCTCGTCAGGTGCGACGGAGATGTTGGGGGACACGCTGATGTTGACGATGGCACCGGACAGCAACGCCTGCACGAAGGTGACGTCGCCGGTCGGCTCCACTGTGTAGGCTCTGGCCGGGACGCTGCCTGGCACCGCGCTCTTGTGGAGCCTGATCGTCGAGTGACGTGCGCCGAGCACGACTTTCCTAGACGTTGCCTTCGCGACCTTCCGGGCGTTGAGCGGCGAGAGCTCAAGGCTCCATCCCTCCGCGCCGGTCAACGCAGTGTTGCCGTTTGCTGTCGATGCCTCCAGCGGGATAAGGCTCATCGCCGGGCTGCCGATGAAGCTGGCGACGAACATGTTCACCGGATGGGCAAAGACCTGCGCCGGTGAATCGTATTGCAGCAGGTAGCCGCCGTTCATCACCGCCATCTTGTCGGCCATGGTCACGGCTTCGAGCTGGTCATGCGTCACATAAATGATCGTCGCCTTGAGGTCCTGGTGGAACCGCTTGATCTCCGACCGCATCTGAACGCGCAGTTTGGCGTCAAGGTTGGAGAGCGGCTCGTCCATGAGGAACACGGCGGGGTCGCGGACGAGGGCACGCCCCAGGGCGACACGTTGCTGCTGCCCGCCTGAAAGTTCGCGCGGCTTGCGCTCGAGCAGGTGCGTCATGTCCAGCACGCGCGCCGCTTCCTTGACCTTCCTGTCGATCTCGTCCCTGGGCAGTTTGCGCATCTGTAGCGGGAACGCCAGGTTCTTGTAGACCGATTTCTGCGGGTAGAGCGCGTAGTTCTGGAACACCATTGCGATGTCACGGTCCTTGGGGTCGAGGTCGTTGACCACCCGGTCGCCGATGACGATGTCGCCCGATGTGACCGGAATCAATCCAGCGACAAGATTGAGCGTGGTTGTCTTGCCGCAGCCCGAAGGGCCGACGAGCGCAACAAACTCGCCGTCATTGACCGTCAGCGAAACGTCGTTGACAGCTTTGAAGCCGCCATAGGTCTTGACGAGATCTTTGAGGACCACGTGGGCCATCGGCAACTCCCTAGAGCATGATGCCGAAAAGTGTGAAGCGGTTCTCGGACGACATCATGCTCTATCTCTTTGATTTAGAGGCGGATTCAGATTTCAGGTCGAACAGACCTGAAATCATCCGGCTCTAGTGCTTGACCGCGCCTTCTGTCAGGGCGCGTACGAAGTATCGTTGCAAGACGAGGAACAGCACCACGACGGGCACGCTCATCATGAAGCTGGCCGCCATCAGGCCCGGAAAGTCCGTCGTATTTTCCGAGAAGAAGCGCTGTATGCCGACCGGCAGGGTCAACTGCTCGTTCTTGGAGAGGAAGGTGTAGGCATAGATGTACTCGTTCCATGCGCCGATGAAGGAATAGATCGCGGTGGCGATGATTCCGGGCGTCGACAGAGGCATCACGATCAGGATGAAGGCCTGGAACCGCGTCGCTCCATCGATGCGCGCCGCCTGCTCGAGCTGCACCGGAATGTTGTCGTAGAAGCCCTTGAGCAGCCAGATCGCCAGCGGCAGGCCGAAGGTGAGATAGGTGAGGATCAGCGAGCCATGCGTGTTCACCAACCCGATCGCGCGCATCAGGATGAAGAGCGGCACGAGAAAGATCACCGCCGGGAACATGTTGCGCAAAAGCACGGTGAAAAACAGGAAGTTTCGACCGGGGAAACGAAAGCGCGAAAACGCGTAAGCCGCAGGAACAGCCACGACCACCGAAAGGATTGTGGTGACCGTCGACACGTAGAGGCTGTTCCAGAAAAAGCGGAGGAAATCCTGGCCGACGCTGTTTTGCGGATCGAGCAGCTTCTGGTAGCTGGCGAGGGTGGGCTCTTCCGGCCACCATTGCGGCGGGAACTGCATCGCCGCGAACCCGGACTTGATCGATGTGATCAGCATCCAGATCATCGGCAACGCGGTGTAGAGCAGCATGAACACGAGGAAGATGCGCCCGGCCCACCGCCAGCCGTCGACGCGCATGCGGCGCCGGGTCGGACCTCGAGGGGCTGTCTCCGCAATCGCGCTCATGCGCTCCCCTCTTTTCGCTCGTTGCCGGCCAGCGCACGGACATAGAAGTAGCCCAGCATCATCAACATGAGGAACAGCAGCACCGAATAGGCCGATGCGACGCCCCAGCGCTGCCGGCCGAAGGCGAGCTCATAAATGTGCGTGATCCAGATGTGCGACGCGTTGGACGGTCCGCCACCGGTCATGATCCACGGGATGATGAAGGAATTGAAGTTGGCCACCGCAAGCAGCAGGATCGTCACCGTCGAGACGTTGCGCAGGTGCGGGAAGGTGACGTGCCAGAAACGCTGCCATGCGTTGGCCCCGTCGACTTCCGCGGCGCGCAGCAACTGGTCGGGGACTGTCTGCAAGCCGGCCATCATCATGATCATGGCAAACGGAAACTCGCGCCAGATATTGACGACGATCAGGGCGGGCAACACCGTGCTGACGTTGTCGATGAAGTTCGGCGGCCGGTCGGCCAACCCGAGGCCTACCAGCACCGCGCCGATGATTCCGAAGTCCGAATGGTAGATCCACTTCCAGATATAGGAGGCGGCAACCGCGCTGATGACCCAGGGAATAATCAGGATGGCGCGCAGGACACCCCGGCCGATAAAGTCGCGGTGGAGGGCCAGCGCGGCGGCAAACCCGAGGACAAAGGAAAAGAAAGTGGATCCGATCGTCCAGATCAGGGTGTTCAAGGTGACTTTCCAGAACACCTCGCTGGTGAGGATGGCCGTGTAGTTGTCGAACCCGATGAAGATCTTGTCGCGGAGCTGCAACCCAGGCGGGGTCTTAAAGAACGATAACTCGACCGTGTAGTAGATCGGATAGGCGATCACGACGAGCATCACGCCGATCGCGGGGAGCACGTACGCGTAGTCGGCGCGATGCTCCCAGATATTCCGCAGCACGCCGGACTTGCCGGGTTGCAATTTTCGGCGAGCCTCGGCCTTGCCGGTCACGATCGTCACTGTGGCGTGCCCTTATTCTTCGGAACGAACCGGCTGCACCCGCTATCGGCACAGCCGGTCAGATCGCAGGTCCGGCTTGGACTAGAGTCCGCCCATCAGGTCTTTCACCTTCTTGGCCGCGTCGTCCGCCGCCTGATCGACCGTCATCGCTCCAGTCAGGGCATTCTGCAGCATATCCGGGATGATGATATTCATGATCTCGGGGGACTGCGGCAGCGCCGGGAACGGGATGCCGTATGGCAGCATCGAAGTCGTGACGTCGAGGAACTTGATCTTGTCCAGACGTTCCTTCATCCATTTGGTCTTGAAGCCGTTGAGGTTGCCCGGGTTTGAGCCGGCGTAGGCCATCTTCAGCGACCATTCAGGGCTCGTCCACATGCAGATGATCGCCTTTGCAGCCGGCTCGTCCACCTTGCCGCCCTCGACATATTCGGGCTTCAGGATGTGAATGTTCGAGCCGCCGAACACCACGGCGCGTTTGCCGTCGGGGCCAGTCGGAATGAGACCGTAGCGCATGTTGTCGATGACGGTCTGTGCCTTCTCCTTGTCGGCGCCCGTCGCCTTCTTCTGCAGGTCGAGCATGACGTTGTAGTCGGACGGGTGCGAGATCATCATGCCGAGCTGGCCGGCGACGAACAGAGGCTGGTTGTCGGCCTGCTGGTTGGTGAGCGCCGACACCGGAACCGACTTGTCGCGAACATACATGTCGTACGAGGCTTGCAGCGCCGCCTTGCTTTGCGGGGTATTGAGCTCGACCTCCTTATAGGTCGGGCTCGCCGAGGCTTCGTCGAAGACGCCGCCGCCATAGCCCCACAGCTGCGGCATGAAACGGTATGGCGTGTTGCCGGCATTCTTGCGGGCCACGAGGCCGTAGCCGGCAATGCCGAGCTTGTCGTGGATCTGCTTGGAATATTTGACGACGTCGTCCCAGGTTGCCGGAGCCTTGTCCGGATCGAGGCCCGCGCGCTTGAAGATGTCGGCGTTCCAGATGAACGCCATCGTCTCGTTGTTGGTCGGAATGCCGTAGGTCACGCCATCCCAGGTCACGGCCTTCATGGCGCCGGGCCAGAAATCCTCGGTCGAATACCCCACATCCTCGGGCTTGAGCGGCTCCAGATAGCCCTTTGAGGCGAACTCGGTACCACCCAGGATTTGCAGGCGGACCGCCATCGGCGCGGCATTGCCCAGCAGCGCCGTGCGGAACTTGTCAAGCAGGTCGTTATAGGTGAGGGCTTGTTCCTCGAGCTGGATGTTTGGATAGGTCTTGCGGAAGGTCTCGAAGAACTCCTTGTAGTACTGGCGCAGGAGATCGGGGTCGCCCTCGAACACGCCCTGATACCAGAAAGTCAGTCGCCCCTTGTAGTCGAGGGGGGTGACCTTGCCGCAATCGGCGGCCGTGTCAAAATCCTGTGTGCCCGCAATGGAGCGCACATATTCCGGCGACCATTTGCTCAAATCGACTGGCGGCGCACCGAGCGCAGACGCAGACATCAGCGATACCATTAAAGCAGCGGAGACCGTGCCGCGCAGGACGGCACCGCCGAGTGTAATCCTCGTCATAGGGTTATCCTCCAGGTTCTCTCCCATGCCGCTCTGCGTCGAGGCAAGCAGTCTTTGCTCGTTCGATCGCGGGACGTTCTGTGTATCCCTTCAAGCGCTTTATACGTTTTCAGATCACAGATTGTCTGTCAACGCGCTAAATCGTACATTGTTTGTGGAAACCGTGCGTGATATCGAAGAAAGTGTGTATTGATCTGGGGAGCCCGGCTTTGGCCGAAACAAGCGATTTCAAAGCAGAGCCACCCGTGGGGATTGACCCCATCGGGGCCTCAAGCGAGGGCGCCTCGCTTTATGAACTGATCCGGGAAGACATCATTGAGGGACGGCTGGCCGCCAACGAACGGCTTGTGGTTACCGATCTCGCCCGGCGTCACGGCACCTCGACCAACCCCGTGCGCGAGGCGCTGCAACTGTTGCGTGGGGAGGGCTTTGTCACCTTTATCGCCAACCGTGGGGCGCGCGTCCGACCCATAGATCAGGATTTTGTCCGGGATATCTACGAGATCGGAGTTCTGATCGAGCCGGCCTTGACGCGATGGTTCGTCAATATGGCGACCGGCGAGGACATCGCCGAACTCGAACGTCTCCAAGGCCTGATTGAAGAGAACAATTTCGCCGACCCATTCAGACACAGTGAACTCGATACCGCCTTCCACACCGTGATGTACCAGCGGCATTATAATCGCCATGCCGCCGAGCTGTGGTGGAAGCATCGCGAGGTGCTGCGCGCCGTGAGCCGGCGCTTCAATTTCACGCTCGCTCGGCGTGCCGCGATCATTCGCGAGCATCGCGAACTCATCGCCCTCGCCAAGGCAGGAGAGGCTGACAAAGCCGCCGAACTCATTGCCCGCCATGTCGAGGGTTCCGGCCGGCACGTTCTGGAACAGATGCGTGCGCGCAACGCCGCTCGAGCCGGATAGAATTTCCAGTCCAGAACATCATTGGCCCGACCATCGGATAGAGGTAGTTGAGAGATGAAAATCACGAGCGTTCGGCCGTGGCTGATCAAGTCCGATGCTTCCTATTGGGGAGAGTTCCTGTTCGTCGAGGTGACGACCGACGAAGGGGTGAGTGGCTGGGGAGAAATCACCACCACCACAAGGCTCGCCAACCGCGCGCTCTGCACGATCTTGCGGCAGATCGGTGTCGCCGTGACAGGCGAGGATCCGGCGCGTATCGAGCATCTCTGGCACAAGATTTTCCGCAGCTTCACCTATATGGGCAGCCGCGGCGCCGCCGTCGAATGCGTGAGCGCTATCGACATAGCGCTCTGGGACATTCGCGGCAAAGTTCTCGGCAAGCCGATTTACGAACTGCTGGGCGGACCGGTCCGCGATGAGGTCGCGCTCTATACCCATCCCAACCAACGCAAGTTTACCAGCAAGGAGGCTGTGGTCCGCGAAATTCGAGACATCGTCGAGTCCGGACACACGGGGCTGAAGTTCGATCCTTTCCCCCACCAGGGTCGCACCGCCGATGGCTTATCGCGCGAACAGCGGGACGGCTACCTCGATGGCAGCATGACCCGAAAGGACGAGCGCGAGGCCGCCGAACTGACGGCTCTGATCCGCGAAACGGCTGGGCCCGATGTCGACATTCTCATCGATGCGCATGGCCGCTTCGACGTTCCTACCGCCATTCGCCTCTGCCGCAGCCTCGAGGAAGCCGGCCAGATCGACTGGTTTGAGGAGCCTTGTCCGCCCGAGAGCCTCAATGCCCTCAAGCAGGTGCGTGAGAAGGTCAGCGCCGCTATCTCGTGGGGCGAGCGCGGCCACACGAAATGGGATTTCGTGCCGGTGCTCGAGAACAGGCTTGCCGACTACATCATGCCGGACGTTACCTGGACCGGCGGCATTACCGAACTGAAGAAGATTTCCGCCCTGTGCGAGGCCTACTACATCCCGGTCTCGCCCCATGATGCCGCGGGACCGATCAACGTGGTTGCGGGAGCGCAGGTGATGATGACCGTTCCCAATTTCTACAAGCTTGAAACGTCCGAGTGGAACCTGGATAAATACAATCACCTCATCGACAGACGACTGGATGTGTCGAACGGCAGCCTCAAGCTGACGTCGAAGCCTGGCCTGGGCGTCGAGATGAACCGCGACTACCTGCAGGCCCACGAGATTGAGTTGGGCTAGCAATGCTCTCGCTGGGCGCAGCGTGCGGGCGCCAAGCGCAGCCAACCAGAACGAGGATAGGTCATGCCGAGGACGGAAGCAGCCGGTGAGGCGCTCAATCGGGTAAATACGAACTCCAAGCCGTCCGAGCTGCGCATCACAGACCTGCGCGTCGCCGAAATCGTCGGCGCGCCATTCACCTCGGCACTTGTCAAGATCTACACCAACCAGGGCATTGTCGGCCTGGGCGAAGTCCGCGACGGCGCCAGCGCGACCTATGCGCTGATGCTCAAGAGCCGGTTGCTGGGCGAAAACCCCTGCGACGTCGACCGGCTGTTTCGCCGCATCAAGCAATTCGGCGGCCATGGGCGGCAAGGTGGCGGTGTCTCGGCAATCGAGATCGCGCTGTGGGACCTCGCCGGCAAGGCCTATGGCGTGCCGATCTACCAGATGCTCGGGGGACGGTTTCGCGACAAGGTGCGGGTCTATTGCGACACCGACGCGGACAAGCCCAGCGGTACCGAGACCGGCAAGCGGCTCAAGGCGCGGATGGATCTCGGTTTCACCTTCCTCAAGATGGATCTCGGCCTGGCGCAGATCGCGCATATTCCGGGCGCGGTGGTTGCGCCGGCCGGTGTGCTCGATGGTTTCCGCACCCATGCCGCCCGCGGCCGGGCGCGCACGCTGGAAGAGCGCCGGGCGCGCAATGCCGCCTATGACGCGCAGAACGTGCCGCATCCCTTCACCGGCCTGCACTTCACGGAAAAGGGCATCGACCTGCTCGATCAGTATATCCACGAAGTGCGCGAGGTGATCGGCTATGAGATTCCGCTGGCTATCGACCATGTCGGCCACATCTCGCTGCAGGATGGCATCCGTCTCGCCCGGCGGATCGAGAAATACGCACCGGCCTGGCTCGAGGACGTGATCCCCTGGCAGTACACCGAGCAGTATCGGCAGCTGCAGCAGGCCACGTCGGTGCCGATCTGCACGGGTGAGGACATCTACCTAAAGGAAGCATTCGAGCCGCTGCTCAATGTGGGCATCTCGGTCATCCACCCGGACCTGCTGACCACCGGCGGCATCCTCGAGACCAAGAAGATCGGCGATGCGGCGCAGGAGCATGGCGTTGCCATGGCCATTCACATGGCGGAAAGCCCGATCGCCGCGATGGCCGCCGCGCATGTCGCGGTGGCGACGGAAAACTTCATGGCGCTCGAATACCACAGCGTCGAGGTCGACTGGTGGGACGACATCGTTACCGGTCTGCCCAAGCCGCTGGTCAAGGACGGCTTCATCACGGTGCCGGACAAGCCCGGTCTCGGCATCGACGACGTGGTTGATGAGGTCATCAGCCGGCACCTGCAGGAAGGGGTCAAAGGCATCTGGCAACCGACCGATCACTGGGACGACGAATATTCCTGGGACCGCACCTGGAGCTGACTCTACATCTCTCCCTTTGGGGGAGAGGTCGGCGGCGCAGCCGACGGGTGAGGGGGCCTTCCTCCTCACTGCATCTAGAAAAGGCGCTCTCACCCGACCCTGCGGGTCGACCTTCTCCCCGGAGGGAGAGGTGAACAGAAGGATCGACCATGATCTACGAACTTCGCATTTACGACTGCCTGCCGGGCCAGCTGCCGGCGCTGCTCAATCGTTTCAACGACCATACCTTGGCGCTGTGGGATAAGCACGGCATCCGCCAGGCCGGGTTCTTCACCACGGTGGTCGGCGAAAGCAGCAATCGACTGACTTATTTCATCGCCTGGGAATCCCTTGCCGAGCGCGAAGTGAAATGGAAGGCCTTCACCACCGATCCGGCATGGCTCAAGGTTCGCGACGAGTCCGAGCGCGATGGCCTGATCGTGGCCAATATTTCCAGCCAGTTTCTCGCGCCAACCGCCTTCTCGTCGGTGAAATAGAGGACATCATGAAAATCACCGATCTGCGCTGCGCCGTCATAGGCAAGCATCCCATCGTTCGCATCGTCACTGACGAGGGCCTCTATGGTCTCGGCGAGGTTGAGTACACCAAGACTTATCTCAAGCCCTGGGTGATGCATTTCCGCGACGCGCTGATCGGTGAGGACCCGACCGACGTTGAACGCTGCATGTTGAAGATCCGCCAGCGTGGTTCGTTCAAGCCTTATGGCGCCGCCGTCAGCGCCATCGAGCATGCGCTGTGGGATATCGCCGGCAAGGCGGCCGGCGTTCCGGTCTACAAGCTACTCGGCGGCAAGGTCCGCGACCAAATTCGGGTCTATAACGGCTCCATCCGCAAAAAGCGCACCGGCGACAGGCCAGAGGATTACGCGGCCGATGTCAAATGGATGATGGAGCGGCCGGAAAACTTCTTCATGGTCAAGCAAGGCATCAGCTTTCACTCCAACATGAAGACCACGGTGCCCGACTTTCACTACGGCGTGCGCCAGCCGCCGACCTATCACGGCGCGATGGACCAGGGGCAGATCAGCGAGCGCGGCATGGCGCATATGATCGACTGCGTCATCGCCATGAAGGAGGTGCTCGGCGACAAGGTCTCGCTGGCGCTGGATTGCGGTCCCGGCTGGTTCCTGCCCGACGCTATCCGCTTCGCGCAGGCCGTCGAGAAATACAATCTGATGTGGCTGGAGGACATGCTGACCGGCGACTACGTGCCATGGGTCAATCCGCAGGCCTACCGCGAACTCACGACATCGACGTCCACACCCATCCACACGGGCGAACAGATTTATCTGCGGCATAACTTCAAGGAGCTGATCGAGACGCAGGCGGTCCGCGTCATCGGCCCGGATCCTGCCGACATCGGCGGTATCGCCGAGCTCAAATGGGTGGCCGAGCACGCCTATATGCACTCGATCATGATGGCGCCGCACGGTACGGCGAACGGGCTGCTGGGCCTCGGCGCACTGATCAATGTCTGCGCCACGCTGCCGGCCAACTACATCGCCTTCGAATATCCCAGCGCCTCAGACCCGTGGTGGGAGGATATCGTCATTGGCCTGCCGACGCAGATCGTGAAGGATTCGATGGTCGACCTGCTCGAAGCACCGGGGCTGGGCCTCGACATCGATGCCGCGGGAGCGAAGAAATATCTCGCGGAAGAGGACGCTGGTTTCTTCGACTAGCGCGTGCGGCCACCAAGGCCACCGGCCAGCGACATCCCTCGAAGTTTGCTGCTGTCGGCCGGATCGGGCCGCCGACGGTTCTAACCCGTCAGGGGCGCCATTTCGCGCTCTTGCCAATTTAGAAAAGCCAACCACCCCGCTATTCGAAATAGCGTTGGAAATACTTTTGCAATTTTCGCGCGGAATATCTTTAAACCTGTTGGCGCGATACCTACGTCATTTGTTGTAATGTCTGTCAAGGCAACACCGATGTGACATAGCTCACGACCACGCTTCCCCTTACTGGGGACTCGGGATGCGCGGTCATTTTCCCATACAAAGAGCAGCCCAAACGTTCGACACGCCCTTAGTGCGTCCAGCGTGTCGCTGCGCAATCTCCCCGCATCATCAATCAACACCAACCGGGTGGCCGGCGGGTGAACGAACCCGCGCGCCCATAGGAGACAACAGATGGAAGCCCTACAATATGTCGGCCCGATGCAATGGATGGCGATCGAGATAGCCGTGCTGGCCATCGTGCTGGCAATCCTGTTCAGGTGGAGCGGCGTGGTCCGCTACATCCCAAACGACAGGCTCGGCATCCTGGAAAAGCTATGGAGTTTTCGCGGCTCCATCAGCAATGGCTTCATTGCGCTCAACCGTGAGGCGGGCTACCAGCCGGAAGTCGTGCGCGGTGGCCTGCATTTCTTCATGCCGTTCCAATATTCGATGCATCGCGCCAATCTTGTCACCATCCCGCAGGGTCAGATCGGCTATGTCTTTGCCCGTGATGGCAAGCCGCTGCCTCCGACGCAGACACTTGCTTCCAACACCGACGCCGATGATTTCCAGGATGTGCGCGGCTTTCTCGAAAAAGGCGGACAGAAAGGACCGCAACGCAAGATCTTGCGTGAAGGCACCTATGCTATCAATCTCGCACAATTCATCGTGCTGACCGCCCAGTCGATCTACTCCGTCAATCTGAGTTCGTCGGAACAAAGCCTTTTTTCCAATATGTCCAGCATGATCTCGGAGCGGGGCGGCTTTGAGCCAGTCATCATCCACAATGCCGATGACATGATCGGTATCGTCACCATCCATGACGGTCCGGCCCTACCGGACGGCGAGATCATAGCACCGACCGTCGCCAACGATCCGAACGACCCGAACTTCCACAACAATTTTCAGGACCCGGAGAAGTTTCTCAATGCCGGTGGCTACCGTGGCCGGCAGCTTCAGGTGCTGGCCGACGGTAGCTATTTCCTCAATCGCATTTTCGCGACCATCGAACTGGTCGAGAAGACGATCATTGACGTTGGCACTGTGGGTGTCGTCGTCTCCTATAACGGCCGCCACGGCACGGACATATCCGGGCAGGCATACCGTCACGGCGAGCTGGTCGAAATCGGCGCACGCGGTGTCTGGTCAACGCCGCTGCTGCCAGGCAAGTATGCGTTCAACACCTATGCCGGCAATATCATCATCGTGCCGACCACCAACTTCGTGCTCAAATGGACGAAGGAGCAGTTTGGCGAACACAGGCTGGACGAGAACCTGTCTGAAGTGTCGTTGATCACCAAGGATGCGTTCGAACCTGTGCTGCCGCTCTCCGTCGTCGTGCATATCGACTATATGAAGGCGCCGCTCGTGGTGCAGCGTTTCGGTGACATCAAGCGCTTGGTCGAACAAACGCTCGATCCGATGGTTTCTGCTTACTTCAAGAATATCGCCCAGACGAAGACGCTGATCCAGCTTTTGCAGGAGCGTAGCGATATCCAGCGCAAGTCGGGCGAGGAGATGCGTGAAAAGTTCAATACCTACAGCCTCGAGCTACAGGAAGTGTTGATTGGCACGCCCCGTGCTGCCGATGGCCAGAACAGCATAGAGCAAATCCTGATCCAGCTGCGCGAGCGCCAGATCGCGGTCGAAAAGGTCGAGACTTATAAATTGCAAGAGAAGGCGGCCATTCAGGAACGCACGTTGCGTGAGAAGGAGGCGCTCGCCGAACAGCAAGCCAAGATCACGACGTCGGCTCTTACCATCGAGATCAGTGAGAACGAGGGCAAGGCGCAACTCGCCCGCACCCGCCAGGAGGCGGAAACCATTCAGGTCACTGCCAAGGCAGAGGCCGAGAAGGTGCGCCTCGGCGGTCAGGGCGAGGCAGACATGATCAAGGCTATCGCGCTTGCCGATGCCGAACGCATCAAGGCGACCGGTTTTGCGGAAGCCGAGAAGGTGCGCGCCCTCGGTCTGGCGGAGGCCGAGGCCACCGAGAAGAAGGTCGCGGCCTTCGGCGGCCCGGACTATCAGCTCAACTCGCAGGTTCTCATGCGCTTCGCCGAGGCGATCGAGAATGGCAGGATACCGCTCGTGCCGCAGATCCAGATCGGCGCTACCGGTGGCGAGAAGGGGGCTGCCAATGGCCTTGTCGAGATGATGCTTTCGATGCTCGTCGCCGACCGGGTTGGACCGCAAAACCTACCGGATGAGATCCCGGCACCCGTCGAGGAGGAATGATTGAGGGGGGCCACCGGCCCATTTTGCGCCCTGCCGAAACATACCGCGGCGAGGCGCAGGAGCCCACTCATGTCGGCCGATCCGTTCACCCGCATAGACAGGGGCATGCGAAAGCGTTCCCGCATCGGATGAAGCCGGGCGCGCGGCAGAAAACTTTCCCGATATCGGCACAATCGTCGGGGACGATGCGGCATGGATTGTTGCCACAACCGGATTTCTGGTTGAGAATCCGGCGGTAGTGTTGCGCATCTGGGAAGAATAGATGGACCGTATCGAAGCCATGCGGGTGTTCGTGGCGGCGCTGGACGAGGGCAGTCTGGCGGCCGCGGGGCGCAAGCTGAAACGCTCGCCGGCTGCGGTCAGCCGCGCCATTGCCTTTCTCGAGCAGCATGTCGGCGCCGAACTCCTGCACCGCACCACGCGCTCGATCAAGCTTAGCGAAGCGGGCGAGCGGTACGCCTCGGCCTGCCGGCGTGTCCTGATCGATCTCGAGGAAGCCGACATGTCCGTTGCCGGCGAGCGCGCCGCGCCGCGAGGAACGCTGACGATCAGCGCGCCGCCGATCAGCGGCGAGGAAATCCTGCGCCCGGTGATCGACGCCTATCTCGACGCCTATCCGGCAGTGTCGGTCAATCTGATCCTGATCGACCGCCACGCTAATCTCGTCGAAGAGGGGATCGATGTTGCCCTTCGCATCGCGCAACTACCGGATTCTTCCCTGGTCGCGGTGAGGGTCGGTGGTGACGTCAAGCGGGTTATCGTGGCGTCGCCGCGCTATCTCGCCGAGCATCCGCGCATCGTCGAGCCCGCGGATCTGACCAGGCATCGCATCGTGACGACCACGCATTTCGGTCACGACGCGTGGGTCTTTGCGCCGCCGCCGGGTGGCACCATCGCCCGGTCGGTCCACTTCAAGCCCCGGCTCGTGGTCAACAGCGTTCGCGCCGCCCTGGCGTCGGCCGTGGACGGCCATGGGGTCACGCGCCTCTACACCTACCATGTGGCCGAGCGGGTCCAGGACGGCTCGCTGAAGATCGTCCTGCGTGACGCGGAGCCCGCTGCTCTGCCGGTACACCTGCTCACGCCTCAGGGTCGTACGCTCGCGCCAAAGGTCCGTGCCTTCGTGGATTTCGCGGTGCCGCGCCTGCGCGCCGAGTTTGCAAGACTTTCGGCGCAGGCCGACGCCCTCAAGGACTGAGAGCACTCATTCTTCCGACTTGAGGAAGGATGCCTGCCGACTGGCAGCTATTCTACCGTTTCCTGATCGATCCGATATCCGTGGCCGGCCCGCTTCAACGGGTCGACGGCAGCAATTGGCCTGCCGGACCTCTTTCAAGACAGGACAGATCATGAGCAACGAACAGAAAGTCGCCGTCATCACCGGGGGATCGCAGGGTATCGGCGGCGCCCTGGTGAGGGCATACCGCGAACGCAACTTCAAGGTCGTCGCCACCTCGCGTTCGATCAAGCAAGGCAGTGACCAGGATATCCTCGCCATTGCCGGCGATATCGGCGATCCCGCAACGGCAGATCGCGTCGTCAAGGAAGCAATGGCGCGGTTCGGACGCATCGACACGCTGGTGAACAACGCCGGCATTTTCATCGCCAAGCCGTTCACCGACTACACCGCGGAGGATTTCGCCTCCAAGATCTCGACAAATCTGGCCGGCTTCTTCCATATGACCCAGGCAGTCGCCGCCCAGATGCTGAAGCAGGGTTCCGGCCACATCGTCAGCATCACCACGAGCCTGACCGATCATGCCGTGGCTGGCGTGCCGACCGTGCTGGCCAACCTGACCAAGGGCGGCCTTAACTCGGCCACCAAGGCGCTGGCCATCGAATATGCCGACAAGGGTGTGCGCGTGAACGCCGTGTCGCCCGGCATCATCAAGACCTCGATGCACGCTTCAGAAAACCATGAGTTCCTGGCGGCGCTGCATCCGGTCAAGCACATGGGCGAGCTGCGTGACGTCGTGGAAGCCGTACTCTACCTCGAAACCGCAGGGTTCGTGACAGGCGAAATCCTGCATGTCGATGGCGGCCAGAGCGCCGGTCATTAAAGGGGAGGTCGCCATGCCCATCGTCACCATTCAAGTCACGCGTGAGGGGTCTGCCCCTGGCCGGGATTCCGTCACCACCGAAGAGAAGGCCGCGCTCATCGCCGGGGTCAGCCAGTTGCTGCTCGACGTGCTCCACAAGCCGCTTGAGGCGACCTTTGTCGTTATCGAGGAGGTTGAGCTGGAAAACTGGGGCTGGGGCGGATTGCCGGTGCCTGAGTATCGAAGGCGCCGCGCCGCCGGCAACAGCTGACCGACCGGGCCGCCACATCGTGGCGGCCCTTCGTCATTGCGATGGCCGCGTGGGAGAGCCACAATCTGACGACGTTGGCGCTCGACCACATCGCCTTCATCGACAGCATCGTCGATCTGATCGCACGCGACCCTGCGGAACAGGTCGCGACGACCATCATCCACGACTGTAAGGTCCGCTGGGGTCCTTCCCGTTAACCGGACGGACTGCGTCCAGGCATGGCGTTATCGCCTATTTGACACCTCTCGGCTGTGGGCACATAAATCGCGCCCCAAGTTACGGAGACACCGATGACTGTCGAGCAGACGCTGCCGAATGCAGCGCCCGTGGAGGCCGAAGCCAGGCCCGATCTGACGACATTGATCGTCTATTTCGGCGCGCTGATCGCCATGTTCATGGCCACCATCGACATGCAGATCGTCGTCACCGCATTGCCCACCATCGCCGGTGAACTCGGCAATCTGCATCTGTTCGGCTGGGTGGGTGCTGCCTATCTGCTGTCGACCGCCGCAGTCTCGCCGTTCTATGGCAAGCTCGGCGATATGTATGGCCGCAAGAATGTGGTCCTGACGGCGATCGGCCTGTTTCTGCTGGGCTCGCTGGTCTGCGGCATGGCATGGTCGATGGAGAGCCTGATCGCTGCGCGCGTGCTCCAGGGTATCGGCGGCGGCGGCCTGATGGTCTCGGCCTTCGCCATGATCGGCGAGTTGTTCGGGCCGCGCGACCGCGCCAAATACCAGGGTTACAGTTCGGCGGTGTTCGCGCTGTCGTCGGTGCTCGGTCCGTTGGCCGGCGGCTATATTACCAGCCTGTTCGGCTGGCGCTGGGTGTTCCTGGTCAATTTGCCGATCGGCATCATCGTGCTGGCGGTGCTGGCCTTCGCCATGCGCAGCCGATTCAACGAAAAGCGGCATCGCATCGACTATCTCGGCGGTTTGTTGCTCGCCACCGGCACGACGGCCATCGTCTATTGGGGCTATCACGTGCTCGACCCCACCGGACCGGACCTCATCACCTTCGCGCTGCCGGTGCTCGCGTTGGTCGCCATCGCCCTGTTCATCATGGTCGAGCGCCGGGCGGAAGAGCCGATCGTGCCCTTGCGGCTGTTCGGCAATTCGACAGTCAGCATCGTCTCGGGCGTGTCGCTGGTCGCCGGAACGGTGACGCTGGGCATGTTCTTCTATTTCGCCCTCTACATGCAGACGCTGACGGGTCTGAGCCCGGCCGAAGTGGGTTTCCTGTTCCTGCCGGCGTCCCTGACGTCGATGGTCATCTCGATCGTCGCCGGCCGGGTGATTGCGGCGACCGGACGCTACAAATGGATGCCGGTGGTGGCGATGGGCATTGGCGGGTTCTTGATGCTGGGCTTTGTCCTCACCAACCAGCACACGCCGATCTGGGTGCTGGCGACGATGATGGCTGTGTTCGGGATCAGCATGGGGCTGCAATTCCAGGTGCTGATCGTGGCGATCCAGGCGGCAGCACCGCTGCAGGACATCGGCGCGGTAACGTCGCTGATCACCCAGGCGCGGACGCTCGGAGCGTCGCTCGGACTGGCGCTGAACGGCGCGGTGATGATCTGGGCGCTGAACCGGCAGACAGCCGAGCTTCCCACCGAGGCCGCCGCATTGCTGCCGCAGGGCCTGAACGGGTTGACCCCGCACCTCGCATCGAGCCTGCCGGGCGCGATCCGCGAAGTGGTGCTCGACCATTACTCCAGTGGGTTCAACGTGATGTTCATCTGGGTGGCGGCGCTTTATTTCGTCGCCATGGGGCTGACACTGCTGCTCGAGGATAAGGAGATCCCGAAGCGGGGCTGAGCGTGCGATTCGTCAGGCGCTGCCTTGTGCTGGCTTCTCGCGTCGTTCGACGATGTAGATGTGGTCGGCGGCCAGCACCACATCGCCATGCTGGTTGATCACTTCGCAGCGCTCGATGACCCGCCCCGAGCCCGGCCGTTTCGGGTCGTCTTCCCTGGCGGTGATGGTGGTGCGGGTCTTGATCGTGTCGCCGATAAAGACGGGCTTGATGAAGCGCAGCCGATCGTAGCCGTAGGAGAAGGCGACCGGGTTGACGACGCTTGCCGTCAGTCCGATGCCGACCGAGAACACCAGCGTGCCGTGCGCAATGCGCTGGCCGAACGGCGTCGTCTTCATGAACTCGGCGTCCATGTGGTGCGGGAAGAAATCGCCGGTGTGGCCGGCATGGACGATGAAGTCGGTCTCGGTGATGGTGCGGCCGCTGGTCAGCCGCGTCGAGCCGATCTCATAGTCCTCGAAATAGGTGGTCTGTTCCATCAGGGTCTTTCCGCGATCGGCGTTGCCGGCGCCGCGCTCGAGCGATAGGCCGCCTCGACCAGCGCCATGGTGTTCCAGGCGTCCTCGACGGAGCTTATCAGTTCGGCGTCCTCGCCGCTGGCATAGCGCTGGACATTGGCCATGCGGCCGACAAAGGCATCGGGAAACCACTCGCCGGCCAGCGGCACCGCGACCCAGTTCGTTCCGCCTTTGGGGTAGATCTCCAGGATATCCGGCTCGCCGGTGGGATAGTCGAGGTTGAGGCCGAGCTTGAGATAGGCAGCGCCCTCGGTGCCGCAGATGCGGAACTCGCAGGCCTGGTGGCGACGGCCGAATTTGTGGTCGTGGTTGATCGACAGCGCGCAGCGCACGGTGTCGCCATAGTCGAGGATGGCGCTGGTGCGCGTCTGCGCCACCTTGTGGTTGGGGTGGCCGAGCGTCTTGGCGTGCACGCCTTTGGGGTCGCCGAGCAACTGCCGGATCAGGTCGAGATAGTGGATCGAGTGCATGGCGATCTCGACGCGCGGCGCCTTGAGCAGGAACTCCCAAAGCTGCCACGGTGTGGCCAGCGCCAGCCATGCGTCGAAGTCGACGATTTCGCCGAGCCAGCCCTTGGCGATGGCATCCTTCAAGGACAGCATCATCGGTGCGAAGCGCAGTTGGAAATTGACTGCCGCCTTGAGGTTTTTGGCGCGGCAGATTTCGAGGATTTCGGTGGCTTCGCCGAGGTAGTTGCCCATCGGTTTCTGGATCAGTGCGACCGAACCGTCAGGCAGCGCGTTCAGGATTTCGGCGTGCCTTCCCGGCGGCGTGGCGAGATCGAAGATCGCGTCCTTGACATCAACAGCTTCGTCTACCGAGCTGAATGCCGTCACGCCCCATGTCTCGGCCAGGACCTGCGCCTTCGCCTGATCCGGATCATAGAGGCCGGCAATCGGAAACCCCGCCTTTCGGTAGGCCGGAAAATGCGCGTCACCGACAATCGATCCGGCACCGAAGGTGACGATCGGCCGAGGTTTTGTCGGTTTGGGCCAGGACTGGACGAGAGAGGCGGGATCGAAAACGCCATCAGTCATGGTGGAAGACTTCATCCATGGAAGCCCACCATTCGCCGTCCTTGCGCGTCGCCAGCGGCTGCTGGCACGGCATGCAGACGGCCCACCATTCCTGCGTCTTCGGGTCCGCAGCCATCTTCGCCATGTCGGCGACATAGTCGACGCCATGGTATTCAAAATACGAAAACAGCAGATTCTCCGGCCGCTTCAGATAGATCGAATAGTTCTTGATGTTGCAGGCCGAGATCATGGTCAGCACATCGGGCCAGACGGCGGCATGCAGGCGGACATACTCCTCGACTTTTTCCGGCTTGAGGCCGAGCACCATTCCCATCCTCTGCATGTGCCGGCTCCCTATTTCGCAATCACCGTGGTGAATTCGGCGATGCTCTTTGCCTTGACCGCGTCCCAGTCCCAGTCGATGCCGATGCCAGGCTCGTCAGGCGCCAGCGCCTCACCGTTTTCGATGCGCATCTTCTTGCCGGTCAGATCGTCCAGTTGGGGAATATACTCGACATAGCGGCCGTTCTGAACAGCGCAGGTCAGGCTGACATGCAGCTCCATCAGGAAATGCGGGCAGACCGGAATGTCGAAGGCTTCGGCCGCATGCGCCACTTTCAGCCAAGGCGTGATGCCGCCGATGCGGCCGACATCGGCCTGCACGATCGAGCAGCCGCCCTTTTGCATGTATTCGCGAAAATGCCGGATCGAATAGAGCGACTCGCCGACGGCGATCGGCGTCGACGTCGCATTGGACAGCCTGACATGGCCGTCGATGTCGTCGGCCGGTAGCGGCTCCTCGATCCAGGCGAGGTCGAGATCGCGTAGGCGATCGGCACGACGGATCGCTTCGTCGACGGAAAAACCCTGGTTGCAGTCGGTCATGATCTCGTAGCCGTCGCCGACCGCCTTGCGCACCGCAGAGAGCCGGGCCAGATCTTCCGAGCCATGCGGCTTGCCGATCTTGACCTTCGAGCCGCGAAAACCTTTGGCCTTGGCGGCCAGCGCATCGTCGACCAGCGCCTGCGTTTCGATGTGCAGCCAGCCGCCTTCGGTGGTGTAGAGCGGGCAGCGGTCCTTGGCGCCGCCGGCGAGCTTCCATAGCGGCAGGTTCTGTTTCTTTGCCCTGAGGTCCCAGAGTGCCGTGTCGATGGCAGCGATCGCGATCGCCGTGATGGCGCCGATCGTGGTGGCGTGGGTGGCGAATTCGAGGTCGTGCCAGATCGCTTCGATCTGGTCGGCATCGCGGCCGATCAGTCGCGGCGCCAGGTGATCTGACAGAAGCCGCATGACCGAGGAGCCGCCGGTGCCGATCGTGTAGCTGTAGCCGGTGCCGACCGCGCCGTCGGCATCGGTAATGGTGACGATCGGCGTTTCCTGGCTGACGAAGCTTTGGATCGCGTCGGTGCGCTTGACCTTGGGCACGAGGTCGACGATGCGCAATTCGACTTTTTCGATTTTCGCCATGGTCTAGCTCCGCAATGTCTTGCCGGTTGCGGCGGAAAACAGATGCGCCTGCGACAGATCGAGGCTCATCTTCACCCGGTCGCCGGCCTTGAGCGGCTTAGGGTTCAGCATGCGCGCCACCCAGTCGGTGCTGTTGAACTCAGCGAACACCAGCGTCTCGTTGCCAAGCGGCTCAGTCACGGTGACAGGCAGTTCGACCTGATGGACATCGGTGTCGGCGCCGGAGTTGAGGCCGTGGCCGGTCGGATAGATATCGTCGGGCCGCAGCCCAAACACGACCCTGTCACCGGCAGTGACGTTCGGCTTGAACTGGCTGGGCAAGGGCAGGCGCTCGCCGCTGGCAAATAGCAGCTCTCCGTTGTCGACCGTCGCCTCGTGCAGGTTCATCGGCGGTGAACCGATAAAGCCGGCGACGAAGCGGGTCGCCGGGCGGCGGAAGACTTCGTCGGGCGTGCCGACCTGTTCGATGAAACCGTCGCGCATGATGACGATGCGGTCGGCCAGCGTCATCGCCTCGACCTGGTCATGGGTGACGTAGATCACCGTCGACTGCACCTTGGCATGCAGCTTCTTGATCTCGGTGCGCATTTGCGTGCGCAACTTGGCGTCGAGATTGCTGAGCGGCTCGTCAAACAGGAAGACGTCGGGGTCACGCACGATGGCGCGACCCATGGCGACGCGCTGGCGCTGTCCGCCCGACAGTTGCGACGGGCGGCGATCGAGCAGCTGGTCGAGGCCGAGAATGCCGGATGCCTCGGCGACGCGGCGGTCCATTTCTTCTTTGGCGGCGCCGGCGATCTTGAGCGAGAAGCCAAGGTTCTCGCGCACAGTCATGTGCGGATAGAGCGCGTAGGACTGGAACACCATCGAGATGTTGCGCGAGCGCGGCGGCAGGTCGTTGACCTTGCGGCCGCCGATCTCGATCGTGCCGCCGCTGATGTCCTCGAGCCCGGCGATCATGCGCAAGGTGGTCGACTTGCCGCAGCCTGACGGGCCGACGAGAGCGATGAATTCGCGGTCGGCGACTTCGAGGTCGATGCCGTGCACGACCGCGACCGGGCCATAATTCTTGCTGAGTGTCTTCAGGGATACGGTTGCCATGTCAGCCTTTCACCGCGCCGGAGGTCAAGCCGCCGACAAGGTGTTTCTGGACGATAAAGGTAAGCGTGAGCGCCGGGATGACCATGACCACGGCCAGCGCGCACATGCCGCGCCAGTCGATGGTGAATTCGGAGGTGTAGTCGAGCAGGCCAACCGGCAGTGTCTTGGAGTTGATCGAACGCGTCAGCTGCGAGGCCAGCGCGAACTCGTTCCACGAGGTGAGGAAGGCGAAGATGCCGGCTGAGGCGATGCCGGGTCCAGCCAGCGGAAACTCGACCTGCCAGAAGGCCTGCCAGCGCGTGCAGCCATCGATCTGCGCTGCCTCGGCGAGATCCTTCGGCACCTGGCGGAAGAAGCCGTCGATCAGCCAGACGGTGAACGGCACGTTGAGCGCGACATAGACCAGGATCAGTCCAAAGTGCGTGTCGATGATGCCGAGCCGCGCATAGACGAAAAACAGCGGTAGCGACAGTGCGATGCCGGGCACGGTGCGGGTCAGCATCAGGCCGAGGAACATCGCCGATTTGGCGCGGAAGCGGTAGCGCGCGAAGGCGTAGCCGCCGGCCATGCCGATGACGATGGCGATGACGGTGGAGGTCACCGAGATGATCAGCGAATTGCGGAAATAGTCGAGCACCGGAATGCCGCCCTTGCCGATGCCGCTGAACATGGCGACGTAGGCGTCGAGCGACAGCTCCTGCGGGATCCACACCGGCGGCTTGGCCATGATCTCGACGGTTGGCCGCAGCGACGACAGCACGATCCAGATGCCGGGCAGGCAGATCACCAGCATGGCCAGGAACAGGCCGACACCGTGCGCGATGCCGAGCGCCTGGCGGCGGACGCGATGGATGCTGTTCTGGTCCATCCTCACCACTCCGCCGCGATCTGCGTGCGCGCCGCGGCGAGCTTGCGGTAGAAATAGACGGTGAAGCCGATCGAGAGCAGGATCGAGAAATAGGCCATGGCGTTGGCAAGGCCCATCTTGGCGTCGCTGTAGGCGGTGCGGGCAACCAGCGTCCAGACCAGTTCCGTGCGGCCGGCCGGGCCGCCATCGGTCATGATCTTGACGATGTCATAGGCGCGCGCGACGTCGAGCGAGCGGATGGTCATGGCGATGAAGGCGAACGGCATGATGAACGGCCAGGTGACATAGCGAAATGTCTGCCACGGCGTGCAGCCGTCGACGCGCGCCGCCTCGACCGGTTCGCGCGGCATGGCGAGCAGGCCGGCCAGGATCAGGATCGCGAACACCGAGGTCGACGACCAGATCTCGGCGGTCAGGATGGCGATGAAGGCGAGGTTGCCGTCGATCAGCCAGGGAATGGCGCGGTCGGTCAGGCCAAGCGCCTGCAGTGCGTTGTTCACCAGGCCGATATTGTCGTTGAACATGAATTTGAACTGGAAGCCGACCAGGATCGGCGAGAACATCATCGGGAACATCATGATGGTGCGCAGCAGGCGCTGTCCGCGCGATGCCTTCTCGACCAGCAGCGCCAGCCCGAGCCCGATCAACATTTCCAGGTTGAGCGCCACCGTCAGCAGCACCACGGTGCGGGCGAAGGCGATCCAGAAATCGCGGCTGGTGAAAATGTTGATGTAGTTGCGGGCGCCGATGAAAACCCAGAACGTCTCCGGCCGCGTCAGCCGGAACGGCGTGAAGCTGGAATAGAGCGACAGCAGCAACGGCACCACCACCACCGCCGCCAGCACAATGACAGCGGGCAGCAGAAGCAGGAACGGTGGTGAGGGTTTCCAGCCTTTCATGTCGATCCGGTTCTGGTTGGTGCCTCGATGCCGCAAGCCGCTATCGGCGAGGGGACATCAGAGAGTGCATCTTGCTGTTGGAAAAAATTTGGGGCGCGGTGCTTTCGCAAATGCCGCGCCCCAGGGAGGATATCAGAGCTTGCCGGCGTCCTCGAGGATCTGGGTGGCCTTGGCGGCCGCGTCGTCCAGCGCCTGCTTGGAGGTCTTGTCGCCGAGGATGGCGGCCTGCAGCTCAGGATAGACGGCGTTCGAAATCTCGATCCACTCCGGCGTCTGCGGCACCGGGAAAGCGTTCTTGGCGGCTTCCTGGAAGGCCTGCAGAACTTCGGTCTTGTAAGGATCGGACTTCGCCTGCTCGATGTCCCATTCCCACACCTTGGTGCGGGTGGGCAGCGGGCCGGCCGCGGCTTCCAGCTTCTGGCTGTCCTCATTGGTCAGGAACCAGACCAGCGACGCGGCGGCTTCCTTGTTGGCGCAGTTCTCGGTCACCGAGAAGCCATGCGCGCCGGACCAGCCGGAGCGCTTGCCGGACGAGCCCTTGGGCTGGACCTTGACGCCGACATTGCCGGCGACCTTGGACGACTTCGGGTCATTGAAGAAGCCGGCCCAACCCGGCCAGTCGAGATTGATGGCGACGGTGCCGGAGGCAAAGCCCTGGCCGAGATCGTCCCAGAGATAGTTGGTGGTGCCGGCCGGCACGGCCTTGGCCTTGTAGAGATTGACGAACCAGTCGAGCGCATGCACGCCGGCTTCCGAGTTGAAGGCAGGCTTGCCGTCCTTGTCGAGATATTCGCCGCCATCGGCGATCACCATCTCGTAGAAGCGGCCGTTGATCGCCTCTTCCTTGCCGGCAAACTGGGTGCCGTAGAAATCCGGCGGGCTGGCGAAGAATTCAGCCTGCTGCGCCATCTCGTCGAACGTGTCCGGCGGTGCGAGCTCCTCGCCGTATTTGTCCTTGTAGGCCTTCTTCTTGGCTTCGTCCTGATAGAGGCTCTTCTGGTAGTAGAGCGCCGAGACGTCGAACTGCGCGCGCGGCAGCATCACCAGCTTGCCGTCCAGCGTGCCGGCGGCGATGTTGGCCGGCACGAAGGCGTCGATCTCCTCCTTTGGCAAGAGCTTGGCAAGATCGGTATAGATGCCCGGATATTGCGGCGCGAACGACGTGTGGTTCGAGCCGACGCACCAGTTGATGCTGCCAGACGCGATGTCCGATTTGATTTCCTTGTCGAGCTCGAAGTGGTTCTTCTTCGAGATGACGTTGACCTTGGCGCCGGTAAGCTTTTCCCATTCGCCGATGCGTGCATAGAGGCCTTCATATTGCTGGCCGCCGATCAGCTTGGCGTCGATGGTGACGCCGTCGAATTTCCCCGGCAGGTTACCGGCAAAGGCGACGCTGGCAGACAAAGCAAGCAATGTCACGCCGGCCGACAGGCCGGAAAACAGTCTGTTCATTTGGTTTCCTCCCAAAGAGCCTGCGTCGAACCCGTCCTGGGACTCGATTGACAGCCTTCATTCATATACAAACAAAACATTTATAGCCGCGTCAAGCCGAAAGTTCTTTCGGATGACGGTAGGTATGCGTATATGAAGTCTGAAATTCACTGGAGAGTGAGCATGGCCGAAGACGATGACGACGACCGCTATCGCGCCCCGGCACTGGACAAGGGGCTCGACATTCTCGAGTTGCTCGCTGGCGTCGACGGCGGCCTGACACAAGCGGAAATCGCCAAGAAGCTCGACCGCAGCCCCAACGAATTCTACCGCATGCTCGACCGCCTGGTGCGGCGCGGCTACGTAACGCGCCCCGACGGCGATCGCTACTCGCTGACGCTGAAGCTGTTCGGCCTGGCGCAGCTGCACGCGCCGGTGCGGCGGCTGGGGTCTTACGCGACGCCGCTGATGCGCGAGCTGGCCGAGACCTCGCAGCAGGCCAACCAGCTTGTCGTCTTCGACCGCGGTTCGGCGGTGGTAATCGCGCAGCAGGAGGCTCCAGACTATTGGGGTATCTCGATCCGCGTGGGCTCGCATATCAGCCTGTTCGACACCGGCTCCGGCCATGTGCTGCTCGCCTTCCGCTCGGACGAAGAGCGGCAGATGATGATTGCCGAGCATATGCGCAGCACCGACAAGCCGGCGCAGTCGCCGGAGTTCTTCGCCCGCCTCGACCAGATTCGAGACCGCGGCTACGAAATGATGGCGTCGTTGCAGACGGCGGGTGTGTTCAATCTTTCGGCGCCGGTGCTGGGTTCGGACGGAAAGGCGATCGCAGCGCTTTCGGTGCCTTATATCACGCTGGTCAATTCGCCCCAGGCGCCCGACATCACCAAGACCATCGCGCTGTTGCAGGCGGCCGCTGAAAAGCTGTCGCAGCTGGCCGGGTCAGGGTTCAAGCCATCGAAGTGAATTCTTATTTGAATGAATGATTTCTCCGTGAGATGATCCGAGATCACCCAGTGAAGAAAGCGCCATCATGATCATCGATACCCATCTGCACCTGATCGATCTGTCGGCGCTGCGCTATCCGTGGCTCGGCGGCGTGCCGGCGCTCAACCGCGATTTCCCGCATGCCGAATATGCGACCCAGGCCCGCCGTGCCGGCATCGAGGCTGCCCTGCATATGGAAGTCGATGTCGATCAAGCCGACATTCAGGCCGAGACCAGCCATGTGAAGGCGCAGTCGCTGGAGCAGGGCAGTCTGTTGCGCGGTGCGATTGCCGCGTGCCGCCCGGAGGAGGCCGGGTTCGCCGCCGATCTCGAGCGCCAGCAGACCGATCCCTTCGTCAAAGGGTTTCGCCGCGTGCTGCACGTCATGCCGGACGAGCTTTCGGAAAGCACGCTGTTTCGCGAAAACATCAAGCGACTTGCCGGCACCGGCCTGACCTTCGATCTCGTCGTCCTGCCGCATCAGATTCCGCGCGCGATTGCGCTCGCCGATCTGGCGCCCGACGTGCAGTTCGTGCTCGACCATTGCGGCGTGCCCGACATCAAGGGCAATGCCGAGCACCCATGGCGCGAACACATGGCCGAGATCGCGCGGCGGCCCAATGTCATTGGCAAAATCTCCGGCGTGGTCGCCTATGCGGATGCCGGCTCATGGACCGTCGGGACACTGCGCCCCTATGTCGAACACACGATCGGCTCGTTCGGCTGGGACCGCGTCGTGTGGGGCAGCGACTGGCCGGTGTGCACATTTGGCGGCGGCCTTGCGACCTGGGTGGCGGCGACGCATGCTCTGATCGCGGGCGCCAGTCCCGACGAGCGGGCGAAGCTGCTTTCGGGCAATGCGAAGCGTATGTGGAATCTGTAGCAGCGCTCGCCCGGTGACGCGCGCGTCTCTGCCTCCGAATTCAGGCTCCTCCACCGGCAACGCCGGCCACCTGCGCCGGAATGCTCTCCCGGAACAGGCGATTGAGATCGGCAACGACCTGGTCGGGCCGATGCCGGGAATTCAGGCCGGCGATGATGCGGTCGGATGCTGCTTGCTGGAACGCCATGTAGCCGTCATGGCGCGGCCGCACCCATGCGCCTTCCAGCGTCGCGCGTGTGTCTCGGTAGAAATTGCTCGTCGCCTCATTGACCGTCTGGTCTTCCCAGGCGGCGGCATGGCCTGGCTGTCCACCGGCGGCGGCATAGGGACCGCGCTGGACGTCGCCGCTGGCGACCCAATAGGCGAAGTCGATGGCAGCATCCTTGGCCTTTGAGAAGGCCGATACGGCTATGCCGGTGCCGCCAAGCGCCGACCCAACCGGACCAGTGGAGCCGATCACCGGGATATCGGCAAACGCCAGGCGGTGCGCGCGAAACCCTGATAGCGCATAGGAGACATAACCATAGATCAGCGGGGCGCAGACGATGCGGGAGTTGGCCTCGGCCATGCGTTCCGAGACGGCAATCGGATCCATCTCGAAACAGGCGGGATCGATCAGCGTGGCGATCTCGCGCATTGCCTCGAAGACTTCGCGGCCGGTCTCGGTAGCGATGAGATCGCGGGACGGATCGGTGGCGCAGGGATGCCCGAGATTGCCGGCCAGCGTGTAGAACACCATCAGCGCATGCGGCGGCCGCAACGGCAACAACACGCGGCCTTGCCGGGCAAGGTCGAGCACCTCGCTCCAGCGCGCTGGGGCGTTGAGCGCATCCGGCCGCCAGGCCTGCACCTGCGTCGCCGCATCGATCGGGAACGCCCATTGCCGGCCCTGCCAGGTATAGCTCGGATAGGATTCTCCGACGCTGTCCGAGGCAAGCGCCGCGCGCTCGGTCTCGCGGCCGGCGACATCGAGCGGCGCGAGGCAGCGTTCCGCCGTGATCTGGCCGACATGCGGATGGTCGATGACGATGAGGTCGTAGGCGAGTGCCAGTTCCTCGACCGGGAAGGATTCGAAATCCTGCAGCGAGCGCTTGTCCCAGTCTACGGCGACGCCGGTCTTCTCTTTCCACAGCGCCGAACAGGCGACCATCGGGTCGTAGCCACGCGGATGGCTCCAAGTCATGCCCTTGAGCGTCACCTCGCTCACAGGCCGAACTCCGCGCGTATCGCAGCACTGTGCTCGCCGATGCGCGGTGCTGCTCGGTCAACCTTGGCTCTGACGCCGTCGACCCGGAGCGGCGAACTGGTGGTGAGGATCGAGACGTCGTCCTCGCGCGTCACCGTCTGCAACATGTCGAGCGACTGGAAGCCGTCGCTGGCCAGCATCTCCGGCCAGGTCAGCACCTTGGCGCACCAGATGTCGGCTGGCTCCAGAATGGCGAGCCATTCGTCGATGGTTTTCGTTGCGATCCGTTGTGCGATGATCGCCTTGATGTCGTCGCGCGCGGTGAACCAGGACGCCGGTTTGTCGCGGTAGGGCGCCAGTTCATTGAGCGACAAGAGATCGGCGAGTTTCGGAATTGGCGTCATGGCGATGGCGAGGTAGCCATCCTTGGCCGGATAGACGCCGTAGGGCGCCGAGAGATAGGCATGCGCGCTGCGGAAACTGGAACGGCGCGGCAAACGGCGGCCATCGTTGAGGTGGGTGGTCAGCACCTCGAACTGGAAGTCGACCAGCGCTTCGAGCAGGCTGGTTTCGATATGGCTGCCCTGGCCGGTGATGCCGCGCCGCACCAATGCCGCGAGAATACCTTGCGCGCAGGCGGCGCCCGCCAGCATGTCGCCGATGGCAAGGCCGAACGGCACCGGCCCCTGGTCCTCGTCGCCGTTCAGCCACATCACGCCGGAGCGCGACTGCGCCAGCAGGTCCTGGCCGGGCCGCTTGACCCACGGGCCTTCCTCGCCATAGCCGCTGATCGAGGCATAGACCAGCCGCGGGTTGATCTTGCGCACGGCCTCATAGTCGAAGCCGAGCCGCTCGATGACGCCGGGCCGGAAATTCTGGATCAGCACATCGGCCTTGGCCAGCAGCCCGCGCAACGCCTTAAGGTCGGCCTCGTTCTTCAAGTCGATCGCAAAACTTTCCTTGGCGCGGTTGATGGCGTGGAAGATGGTGGAATCGCCGCCGATCTCGGTGTCGCTGAGATAGAGCCGGCGCGACAGGTCGCCACCATCCGGGCGCTCGATCTTGATGACGCGGGCGCCGAGATCGAGCAGCCGGAGCGAGCAATAAGGCCCTGACAGGAACTGGCTCATGTCGACGACGGTCAGACCGGCAAGCGGCAATTCGGCTGCCATCGTCATTTCTCCGTCTTGCCGACGAAGTCGCCGGGGTTGCGGTACTTCACCGTCTGCAGGTGTTCGCAATAGAGGACGAGCTCGCCTTCGCCCTTGAACACTTCGTAGCTGGCGCGGATCAGTCCCATTTCCTTGTAACGCGGCGTCTTGTCGAGGTTGGAGCGGATGGAATAGATCGTGTCACCAATGAAGACAGGCTTTATGAAACGCAGCTTGTCGTAGCCATAGGAAAAGGCGTTGACGCAGTTGGTGGCGACAAGGCCGAGACCGGCCGAAAAGACGAAGGCGCCGGCGATCAGCCGCTTGCCAAAAATGCCTTCTGCCTCGGCAAACATCTGGTCCTGCACGTAAGGGTGGATGTCGAGCACCAGCGCGTTGAACAGATGGCTGTCGCCCTCGGCCATCGTGCGGCGCAACGAGCGGATTTTCTGGCCGACCGGCCAGTCCTCATAGAACCAGTTCTCGGCATTCCAGACCGGGAGTTCGGCGTGATCCCTGGGCATGTTGGCCGGGTGCGTCGATGCCACGCCAACGGTCGGCGCAAACCCCGTCATGACGTGATCCTCAGGGCGAACGGGACATCCGTCCCGGCGCGCCGCGAACCCACTGGCTGCATGATCGATCCTCCCGCCAATCTTCTTTTGTGAATAATATTTTCACATATGGGATGAGGTTGCAAGCGGGGCCGGCGAAATTCGGCTATCCCGATTACGCGCGGGCCTGCAGCGCCTGTGGTGTTGCCGGGAGGCGACCAGCGGAGCGTTGCCTGAACGATGGCGCTACCTCACCCCGATGCCTGCGGTCAGGCCGCCATCGATCCTGTAGTCGGCGCCGGTGCAGAAGCCGGCCTTTGACGAGCACAAGAAGGCGATGAGTTCCGCCACTTCCTCCGGTTCGCCGATACGGCCAAGCGGATGCGCTGCACCAAAGCGCTTGTAGGCCTCTTCGACATCGGTATCGCTGCCATTGTCGCCACGCGCGGCCTTTTCCAGGATCGGCGTGCGGATCGAGCCTGGGCTGACCGAATTCACGCGGATGCCGGCCGCCGCATAGTCGAGCGCCAGCGCGCGCGTCAGCGTGTGGATGGCGCCCTTGGTCGTGGCATAGGCGGCGACGTTCTGCTGGCAGGCAAAGCCCTGCACCGAGGCGACGTTGACGATGGCGCCGCCGCCGCGCTTGATCATTTCCGGAATGCCGAAATGGGCGGTCAGGTAGATCGAACCGACATTGACCGTCATTGCCCGGTTCCAGGTTTCCCAGTCAGTCGTCGTGGCGGTTCCATAGGGGTGGACCGCAGCCGAATTGACGATGACGTCCAGGCCGCCGAATTTTGTGATGCCAGCCGCCACCGCATCGCGCACCTGGTCGGAGACCGAGACGTCAGTGTCGATGACCAGCACTGCGGCGCCAGCACTTTCCAGGTGCGCTTTCATCGCCGCATTGGCGGCGCGGTCGATGCCGCAGGCGATGATTGCGGCACCACCGGCCGCAAGGCGTCTGGCGGTCGCCAGGCCAATGCCGGTCGTCCCCGTCACCAGGGCCACCTTGCCGTCGAAATCCTTCATTTTCGAAAACTCCTCCATTTTCTATCGACTCCCATCGCGGTCCAACAATAAGTTGCCAACCTCTCGCAGAAGGAAAGCCGAAAATGGAACAATGCTGGCGCTGGTATGGACCCGACGACCCGGTGACGCTCGATCATGTCAAGCAGGCGGGCGCCACCGGCGTGGTCTCGGCACTTCACCACATCTATGACGGCAGGGCGTGGCCTGAAGCCGAAGTGCTGGAGCGTAAGCGCATTATCGGGGAAGCCGGACTGACCTGGTCGGTCGTCGAGAGCATCCCGGTCCACAATTCCTTCAAGATCGGCGCACCGGAACGCGAGCGCTATGCCGGCTATTATCGCGACTCAATCCGCGCGCTGGCCAAGGCCGGCATCGCCACGATCTGCTACAATTTCATGCCCGTGGTCGACTGGACCCGTACCGATCTCGCCTACCGGCTGCCGACGACGGGTTATGCCTTGCGTTTCGATGCGATCGATTTCGCCGCCTACGATCTGTTCGTGCTGAAGCGCAAGAATGGTGCGGCAAGCTATACGCCGGCGCGTATTACCCAGGCGGAAGCGCGGCTCAAGGAATTGCCGCCCGAGAAGATCGACCAGATCGAGCGCAACCTGATCGCCGGTCTGCCGGCGACCGAGCGCAAATATGACCGCGAGAGCTTTCGCGAGGCCTTGGCGGACTATGACGGCATCGGGCCGAAGGAGCTGCGCGACAACCTCGCCTGGTTCCTGCGCGAGATCATTCCGGTAGCGGAAGAGGAGGGGGTGCGTATGTGCATCCATCCTGATGATCCGCCGTTTTCCCTCTACGGCCTGCCGCGCGTCGTTTCGACCGCCGAGGATGCGCGTTTCATTCTCAATGCTGTCGACAGCCAAGCCAATGGGCTGACGTTCTGCACCGGCTCCTACGGCACGCGCGCCGACAACGACATTGTCGCCATGGTCAAGGAATTCGCCGACCGCATCCATTTCGCCCATCTGCGCAACATCACCATCGAGAAGGACGGCTCGTTCTACGAGGCCGAGCATCTCGAGGGCGGCACCGACATGGCGCATGTCATCTTGGCGCTGATGCAGGAAGAGGCGCGCCGCCATAGAGAAGGCCGCGCCGACTGGCAAATCCCGATGCGGCCGGACCATGGCCATCTGCTCGCCGACGATATCGGCAAGACAAGGATCAATCCCGGCTACTCGCTGATTGGCCGCCTGAAAGGCCTCGCCGAACTGCGCGGCATCATGCGCGCCGTGGAGACATTCGGGCTGGCTTGAAGGGACAAACCCTGCGTTCAATGCCAGTGCCGGCTCAGCGTGCCATCGCTGTAGATCATGCGGCCGGCGCGGAATGTCGCCCGCACCCGCGCCACCGGCAGGCGATCGGCCACCACGAGATCGGCCAGCAGTCCCGTCTTAATGGCGCCGCGATCGGTAAGCCCTAGCGCCGCGGCCGGATTGGCACTCGTCAATGCTGCCGCCGCGACAAGACTGCCGTCGCGCAGTTCGGCCAGGCTAAGCACGGCCGGCAGGATCGAAGCCGGATGATAGTCGCTGGCCAGCATGTCGAGCAGCCCGGCATCGTAAGCCTGGCGTGCCGACAGATTGCCGGAATAGGACTGGCCGCGCAGCGCATTGGGCGCTCCCATCACGGTATGCATGCCAAGCCGCCTGGCTTCCTGCGCCGCTTCCAGCGTCACCGGGAATTCGCTCAGCGTGGCGCCAAGGCCATGCACCAGTTCCACCTTCGCCAGCGTGTCGTCATCATGCGAGGCAAGCGCGACGCCATTGGCCTGCGCACGCGCCGACAGGTCCTGCAATGCGTTGAGCACATCGCCCTGGCCTTCGCGGCCGGCCATGCGATGGCCGACGACCTCGGACGCTTGGGCAATCGACATGCCGCGTTCGTTGGCGATGCGGGCGATGTAGAGTTCGACATCGCGATACTGGCCTTGGCCGGGCGTGTGATCCATCAGCGAGATCAGATGCAGCCTGCCGGCGTCCATCAGCTTCTGCAGCATGGCAATGGCCGGGGTGAAGGTGACTTCGAAGCGGGCATGGATGCGGTGATCGACCAGCAGGTGGTCCTTCATCCCGGCAATGGTGTCGATGATACTAGACGTATGCTCTTCCGAGCGCGCAACGCCACTGGTGATGCTGGCGCCGACGAAGGACAGCGCGGCATAGGCGGTGGTGACGCCGCAGGAGGCAAGCTTCTTATCGAGTTCGGCAATGCCGATCTTCATCGGCACATGCACGCCAAGGCGCGGTTCGACTTCCTTCTCGACCATGTCGCCATGCATGTCGATGAAGCCGGGCAGGAGCAGGCGGCCGCCGCCTGATATGTCGGCATTCTCGACCGGCTCGTTTCGGATCTCGGCAATCCGGCCGTTTTCGATGCGGATGGCGCCGCTCGGGATGACGCGGTCGCGCAGGACAATTTCGAATTCACTTAGCCACATGCAATTTCTCTTCGAGGCGGTCAGGACGGGATTTTCGGTCGGCAAGACCAAGGGACAGGCGTCCCCATAACAGCTGCTTGCCCCCGAAAAATGACAATCGGTGACGGGCCTTGCGATTGACGCGAAAAGTCACGGTTCATGAAAGTTCACGGCCGCATTTCTTTTCAAGCCGGCTTCGGGTCTGTCACTCGATTGCCAGCTTGACAGAAAGCTGACAATGTATCATATTCAAAAAGCTGACTATGTATCATATTATTCCGCGCAGCGCGCAAGACCGGTAAAGCCGGCTGTCCCAGGGAGGCGATTGTGGGAGACGCTATCAGCCAGTGGAGCAATTGGTCGGGCTATGTCACGGCCAGGCCGCAGGCTTTTGCCGAACCGCAGACTCTCGATGAATTGGGCGAGCTCGTGCGCAGCGCGCCGGGCCCTGTGCGCTTCGTCGGCACCGGGCATTCCTTCACACCGCTGGTCAGGAATGACGGCACCATCCTGTCGCTCGACCGCTTCGAGGGGCTAAAGTCACACGATCCCGAAAAACTGACGGCCCGGGTCGGCGCCGGCACCAAGATCGGCGCGCTGGCAAAACTTCTGCATGGCGTCGGCCAGGCGCTGCCGAACATGGGCGACATCGACAAGCAGGCCTTCGGTGGAGCGCTCGGTACCGCCACGCATGGTTCGGGCATAACGCTCGGCGCCTATCATACCCAGCTTGAGGCGATGCAGATCGTCGACGGGCGCGGCGCGGTGAAAGAGTTCGACCGCGCCAAAAGCTCCGACATGATCGATGCCATGGGCGCCTCGCTCGGCGCCTTTGGCGCCGTCACCGAGGTGACGATCCGCAACATGGCAAGCTACCGGATGCGGCACCGCCGCTGGACGGCGCCGATTGCCGACGTGCTATCGCAATTCGAGAGCACCATGACGGCGCATCGTTCGGCAGAATTCTACTACGTGCCGTTTTCGGGCCAGGCGCTGCTGATCGCCAGCGACATCACCGACGCGCCGGCGACGGTGCGCCCGCCGACGGAAGACGACGATGCGGTGACAACGCTGAGGAAGTTGCGCGACTATCTCAGCTGGTTTCCCTGGCTGCGCCGCCGTCTAATCGGCTCGGCCTTCGCAAAAGTGCCGCCGGAGGATTATGTCGAGGAGTGGCTGAAGGTCTTCACCTCGGAGCGTAACGTCAAGTTCAACGAGATGGAGTACCACCTGCCGTTCGAGGAAGGGGCGGCGGCGCTGAGCGAAATCATATCGCTCCTCGAGGCGCGGTTTCCGGAGGTCTACTTTCCGATCGAAGTTCGCGTCGTCGCGCCCGACAATGTTTGGCTCAGCCCCTTCTACAAGCGCCCGACCTGTTCGATCGCCATCCATCACGGTGTCGAGCGCGATCCGATGGCGTACTTCAACGCCGCCGAACCGATCTTCAGGAAGCGCGGCGGCCGCCCGCATTGGGGCAAGATGCACAGCCTCACGGCCAAAGATCTGGGCGCGCTCTATCCGCGCTGGAACGATGCGATGGCTGTGCGCCGCGAGATGGATCCGGACAACCGTTTCGTGTCGCCCTACATGGCCAGGCTGCTCGGCGTCGCGGCATGAGCCTGACCGACACCTATTTCGCTGAAATGTCGGGCGCTCTCAGGGCCGCCGGGATCTTTCAGCCTTGCCTGGTGCTCGATCTCGACCGGCTCGACCACAACATCGCTGCGATCAAGGCGAAGTTCGCCACGGGCCTCGATCTGCGCCTCGTCGACAAGTCGCTGCCATGCCTGCCACTGATCGAGCACATCCGCGCGGCGTTCGCGACCGACAGGCTGATGACCTTCCATCTGCCGATCAGCGCCGAGATGCTGAAAGCCTTTCCCGATGTCGATCTGCTGCTGGGCAAGCCGATGCCGGTCGCCGGCGCCAGGCATGCGCTGACCAAGGGCGTCCTCGCCGGTCTTGGCGAAGCGACGTCACGCATCGTCTGGTTGATCGATACCGAGGAGCGGCTGGCCGCTTATGGCGCGCTTGCCACCGAGCTCGACCGCGAGCTGCGCATCGGCTTCGAGGTCGATGCCGGGCTGCATCGCGGCGGTATCAGCAATCCGGACGCACTGGCGCGAGCGGTTGCCTCGCTGAGCAACTACCCGCGGCTGAAATGCGAAGGCGTCATGGCCTACGAGGCGCATATCGGCCATATCCCAAAACTGCTGGGAGGACCGGTCAAGGCGCGGGCCAAGGCGGTCAGCCTGTTTCGCCAGTATGTCGCCTGCCTTGCCGCCGATCAGCGCAAGATCCTCAATCTTGGCGGCAGCAGCACGGCGTTGCTCTATGACAATTGGGTCGGCGCCAATGAATTGTCCATTGGATCGGCCTTCATGCTGCCGACCGATTTCGACGTGCCCAGCCTCAGCCAATTGCAGCCTGCCGCATTCATCGCGACGCCGATCCTGAAGGTGGTCGATGTCCGGCTGCCGGGCCTCGACGAGCGCTCCTGGCTGCTGCAAAAGCTTGGGCTGTTACCGCGCCGCGGCTGTTTCCTCTATGGCGGCAAGTGGATGGCCAAGCCCGTCCATCCCGTCGGGATGAAGAGCGACAAGACGTTCGGCTTTTCGACCAATCAGCAATTCATGGCGTTGCCCGACGATGCCAATGTCGGGCCAGACGACTACGCCTTCCTGCGTCCGACGCAGAGCGAATTCGTGCTACAGCAGTTCGGTTCGATCCAGGTCTATTCCGGCGGGAAATTCGTCGAGCAGTGGGCCGCACTGCCGTTTTCGTAAAATGGAGGAGGATAGGATGGTCGCCAAGGCAGTCAAAACGCAGCCCGTGCAGCCTGAATGGGCAGCCGAGCTCGACCTCGCGCTCACCGATCTCGACGCCAGGAAGGACGATTGGGCGCAGACCTCGAATGGCGAGCGCATCGCGCTCCTGCGGCAGGTCAAGGATCACATCCGCGAGGTCGCCGAAGCGTGGGTCAAGACGGCGGTGCGCAAGAAGGGCATCCCGACCGGCTCGCCTCTGGAAGGCGAAGAATGGCTGGCGGGCCCGGCGGCGCTGATGGATGGCTGCAACCAGTTCATCCACACGCTGAGCCTGATGGAGGGCAAGAAATTCCTAGACAGACTGCCGGTCCGCACCTTGCCCAATGGGCAGGTGGCGGTGACGGTGGTTCCGAATTCGCTCTGGGACAAGGTGCTGTTCACCGGGCTCAAGGCCGAGATATGGATGCAGCCCGGCGTGACCAAGGCCAATCTGGCCGCAAACACCGCATCGGCCTATGACGCGCCGCGGACCAGCCGCAAGGGCAAGATCGGCCTCGTGCTCGGCGCCGGCAATGTCGCCTCGATCGCGCCGCTCGACTGCCTGCACAAGCTGCTCGTCGAACACCAGGTCGTCCTGCTCAAGATGAACCCGGTCAACGACTATCTCATCGATTTCCTGCGGCCGGCGCTGCGGCCGCTGATCGAGTTCGGCGCGCTGCGCATCGTGCGCGGCGGCGCTGATGTCGGCGCGTATCTGTGCAACCACGATCTCGTCGACGATATCCACATCACGGGTGCGGCCGCCTCGCATGATGCGATCGTCTGGGGGCCTGGTGAAGAGGGTCGCAAGAACAAGGCGGCAGGCACGCCGCGCAACAGCCGGCGTATCACCTCCGAGCTTGGCGGCGTGGCGCCGACCATCGTGGTGCCTGGCCCATGGTCGAATGCCGATATCGCCTATCATGCCGAGCTGATCGCCACGAAGAAGCTCAACAATTCCGGCTTCAACTGCATCGCCTGCCAGATGCTGGTGTTGCCCGAGAACTGGGACAAATCCGATGCGCTTCTGGCCGCGCTCGAAAAGGTGATGCAGAAGGCCCCGTCACGCCCGGCTTACTACCCGGGCGCCACCGAGCGTCTTGCCGCCTTCGAAGCGCATGCCGACAGCGTGCAGAAATTCGAGCGGCCCGGCGGACCTGCCTGCGTGGTGGTGCCGTTCCGGCCGGGCACGGACGCCTATCTCGAAAACGCCGAGGTGTTTGCGCCGGCACTCAGCGTCATGCGATTGCCGGCGGGCAATGCCGAATCCTACCTGCGCGCTGCTGTCGCCTACGCCAATGAAAAGCTGCACGGCACGCTGGCCGCCAACATCCTCATCCATCCCAAGACGATCGCCGAAATCGGCCGGCCGCGCTTCGAGGAGATCGTTGCCGAACTGCGCTATGGCGGCATCGGCATCAATTCCTGGAGCGGGGTTCTGTTTGCGCTGCTGCGCCCGACCTGGGGCGCTTTCCCCGGCCACACGCTCGACGATGTGCAGAGCGGCATCGGCGTCGTCCACAACACCTATCTGTTCGACAAACCGGAACGCAGCGTGCTCGAAGCGCCGTTCCGCATCATACCGAAGCCGGCGTGGTTCCTGACCCACAAAAGGGCGCACATGGTCGGCCGTCTGATCACCGAGTTCAACTACCGGCCGAGCCTTCTGAAACTGCCGCGCATCATCTGGAACGCGCTGCGCGGCTAGCAACAAGCATCCGATGTCAAAACAAAGGCCGAGACAGGAGTGACGACAATGGCTGACGCGGATGCAATCGTCGTTGGTGGCGGGCTGGCTGGCCTTGCCGCCGCCGCGGAACTCGGCGATGCCGGCAAGCGCGTGATCATCGTCGAACAGGAAGGCGGCGGTTTTCTCGGCGGCCAGGCATTCTGGTCGCTCGGCGGTCTCTTTCTGGTCGACACGCCCGAGCAGCGCCGCTTGCGCATCAAGGACAGCCGCGACCTTGCCTGGCAGGACTGGCTGGGTTCGGCCCAGTTCGACCGGCCCGAGGATCATTGGCCAAAGAAAGTGGCGGAAGCCTATGTCGATTTCGCCGCAGGTGAGATGCGGCCGTGGCTGCACGGCATGGGCATGCGTTGGTGGCCGGTGGTCGGCTGGGCCGAGCGTGGCGGTGCGCTGGCCAACGGCCACGGCAATTCGGTGCCGCGCTTCCACCTGACCTGGGGCACTGGGCCGGGCGTGGTCGCGCCGTTCGAAAGGCGCGTGCGCGAACACGTCGCCAAGGGGTTGATCACGCTGAAATTCCGCCATCAGGTCAGCCGGCTGATCAAGACCAACGGCGCGGTCACCGGCGTCGCCGGCGAAATCCTGGAGGCGTCCAACGTCGAGCGCGGCAAGCAGTCGAACCGCACGGTCGTTGGTGATTTTGAACTCTTGGCCGGTGCCGTCATCGTCACGTCCGGCGGCATTGGCGGCAACCACGATCTTGTCCGCAAGGTCTGGCCGGTCGAGCGGCTGGGGCCGGCGCCGAAGCGGATGGTCGCCGGCGTGCCGCACCATGTCGACGGACGCATGGTGGCGATCACCCAGGACGCCGGCGGCGCCGTGATCAACGCCGACCGCATGTGGCACTATGTCGAAGGGATCAAGAACTGGAATCCGATCTGGCCGAACCATGGCATCCGCATCCTGTCGGCGCCGTCGCCGCTATGGTTCGACGCACTGGGACAACGCATGGAGGCGCCGTTCTTCCCGAGCTTCGATTCGCTCGGCACGCTGAAGCGCATCCTGTCGACCGGACGTGATTATTCGTGGTTCGTGCTGACCAAGACGATCGCCTCGAAGGAGTTCGTGCTGTCGGGTTCTGAGCAGAACCTCGACTTCACCGGCAAGGATTGGCGGGCCGTGCTGAAGAACCGGCGTGGCGGCAAGGCGCCGCCATCGGTGGCGGCGTTTCTGGAAAAAGGCGAGGACTTCGTCGTCCGCGAAAACCTGGCCGACCTGGTCGCCGGCATGAACGCGTTGTCCGGCGACAATCTGCTCGACTACGACCGGCTCAAGGCGCAGATCGTGGCGCGCGACCGCGAGGTCGACCATGCCTACACCAAGGACGCGCAGGTCACGGCCATCCGCGGCGCCCGCAACTACATCGGCGACAAGATCTTCCGGGTGACCAAACCGCACAAGATACTCGACCCCAGGCACGGGCCGCTGATCGCGGTGCGCCTCAACATCCTGACCCGCAAGACGCTCGGCGGCCTGCACACCAACCTCAATTCGCAGGTTCTCGACGGCGATGGCGAGCCCGTTCCCGGGCTCTATGCGGCAGGCGAGGTGGCCGGCGGCGGTGGCGGCGGCTATCACGGCTACAATGCGTTGGAAGGGACATTTCTCGGCAGTTGCATCTTTTCCGGCAGGAACGCAGGTCGGCACGCGGCGGGCAGATGACGCCCTGGCCAACGCTGCCATCGACACCGAGACAGGCCATCATCGGGTGCCATAATGGGGATATTTTCCGACCACAAAGCAGATTATTAATCGTCCTGCGTTATTGGCATTCTGGGGGTGAATGGGTCTGGTAATCTGATCGTATTCACGGGTCGACTATGGCAGCACTTGGTACCCTTCCTCCCGATCTCAGCTGCCGGCCAATTCGCCAGGGTGATTGGGATGGCGTAGCCGATTGCCTGCTCCGGGGTTTTCCAGAGCGTAGCCGCACCTACTGGATGCGCGCGCTCGCCCGTTTGTCGCAGCGGCCCATTGTCGCCGATTTTCCACAATACGGCTTTGCCCTGGAGAATGCCGGCCAGATCGTTGGCGTTGTGCTGACGCTATACGCCCGCTTCCCTGGCCGGGAAGGCGACGAAATACGCTGCAACATTTCAAGCTGGACGGTGGACGAAGGGTACCGTCCCCAGGCCATGAAGTTGATTTGGGCGATCCTCAGGCGGAGGGACGTGACCTTCACGAACATTTCGCCGGCGCCGGCGACATTGAAGGCCAACAAGGCACTCGGCTTTCGGCTTTTTTCGCATGGACAATTTGCCTTCTTGCCCGCCTTGAGTTCGGTGCGGGGGTCGTGTCGGGTGCTTGAGGTTCGTCCCGATCTTGCCGAATTGGCGATGCTCTCCGACGGCGAAAGATACATCGTCCTGGAACATGCCGCGCTGGGCTGCCTCTCTCTGGTCTGCATTTGCGACGGGGTGGCGTCTCCGCTGGTGTTGATGCCGCGCCGAATACTGCACGGTCTTATCCCCTGCGCCCAGATCGTCTATTGCCGCTCCCTGACGGATCTGAGCCGGTATGCCGGCGCCGTGGGGCGCTTTGTCTTGCGACGGGGGATCCTGCTTTGCCTCGCCGACGCCAAGGAGCCCATCCCTGGCCTGTTCGGCCGCTACTTCGCCAACAGGGGGATAAAATACTTCAAGGGCCCGAACCCGCCGGCGCCGGGCGACCTGACCTTCACCGAGCTTGTGGTGTTCGGGCCTTAATTGCTCTCCTTCATGACGCAATTCCCAAGGGAAAGCGCTACGCGCTTTTCCCGGGAAAACCGTTTCACACTTTTCCTGGAATTGCTCTTTGCACTGCCAGCTGGCGCCAGCGCGTGCCCAGCGACACACCGACAAGCAGCAGGCAGAAGGCGAGAGCGAGGGGTGAGTAGAATGCCTCTTCCTGCAGCACGGCATTGGCCGAGATGGTGACAATGCCGACGAAGCCGAACAGGAAATCCGGGTCGCCGGTTTCGATCAGCTGCCGACGTGCCGCCATGGCGAGCGCCGCCAGGAAGCCGAAGAAGACCAGGCTGCCAATTCCCATCTGGTAGAGCATGACGCCGACTGCGCTTTCGACGGGGACGGAGGCAGCACCTTCCGCTTGCGCGGTCGACCAACTGAGATTGATGCTGGTGCTCGACAGATTGCCGCCTAGCCCCAGTCCTTGGCCGAGCGGGTTGGCAAGGAAGTCGCGTATGCCTGCCGCCAGGCCGAGCACGTGATAGTCGCCATGCGTGGCGCCATAGGCGATTGCCGCGGTCGTCCAGACGATGGCCAGCGCGACGACACCGGCAAGCGTCAGACCGGTGCGGGAAGGGCGATGGAACAGCCGCACGCACAGCGCGACGAGCAGCATGAATGTCGCACCCTTGGAGCCGATGACGAGCAGCAGCGGCAAGGCAGCGATGGGCAGCAGCCAGCGGCCTCTGAAGAGCAGCCACGCCGATATGATGCTGAGCGCATAGGCATAGCTGATCGAATGAAAGTTCGGACCGCCGATACGAAAGACACTTGGCAGGATGTCGTTGAAGAACGGCGTGTTGAAGAAGGTCGTCGTCATCACGTCCTCGAGCCCACGGAAAACGAAGCCAGTCTCCTTGAGCGCCTTCTCCCACACGCCGGTCTCGATCTGCCGCGCGATGTTGCGTTCGATGTAGAGGTCGCCATGAAAGAGGCCGAGGAAATTCATCGTGAAGGTCAGTTCGACATAGCCGTAGATGACCGCGCCGGTGCCGAGCCAGAGCATGCTCTTGCGCAGGTCGACCGGATAGAGGGCGGCGGCGAGCACCGCGATGTGGAAGCAGGCGAGTGGCGTGATGGTGTTTCGGAAATAGACGACCGCGTCCTTGGGGCCGCCATGCACGGCTCCGAGCGCCAGATAGAAGGTGATGGTTGCGCAGAGCACGAGGCTGAGCAGCAGCCAGGGGCGCAATTCGGTCAGCGCGCGCACGCGGTGTTGGAACGACGCGGCAAGGAAGATGCAGAAGGCGGTCATCAGGATGATGAAGTTCGTACCGCGCAGCGCATCGAACGTATCGTTGTCGGGAATGTAAGGCGTGTACCACGCCACCATGAGGTTCTGGTAGAGAAAGGCGCAGATGATCACGACAGGAATGCCGGCAGGCACCGCATTCGAAACGATCAGCGTCACTATGAACGTCGCGACAATCCCGAACGGCGTCCACACCGCAAAAGCCGAAACGCCGAGCGCCACGACGATAAGCGCCATCGAGATATGCAGCAGGGCCTCGGCGCTCGATGCGTTCGGTGCGCTGAGCCCGACGCGGGGATATGCTCCGGTGACGCTCATAGCTGGCCTGCCTCGCCCAGGAGGGCAGCCATCATCGAGGCGTCGAAACCTTCCGGGCTCTGCCTGCTGGCGATGAAGCCAAAGCCCTGGTCGAGCTCCCAATAGGTCCAGCCGATATGGTTGGTTTCGGCGGCCTCGCGCACGGCACGGACCCAGGCCGCGCGGCTTTGCGCATCGACGCAGAAATTGAGCACGCCGAACTCGTTCAGCATCACCGGGCAGTCATGAGCCACCGACCAGCGTGCGGCCTCGGCAAAGTTCGAAGCAATCGCGGCCGCCGTCCATGGGTTCGAGAGTTCGTTCTCGAGCAGGGAAGCAGCCTCTTCGTCGCCGGCAGCGCGCAATCTTGCAAGGAGGTCGCGGACCGCAGGGGTCTCCCTTGTCGCGGGAAACGGCAAATTGGCCATGCGCGCCAGCGGCGACGTATCCCAGTTCTCGCACTGATGGGTGAAGGCCATCGGTGCGTAGAAATGGATGGCGGCGATCTGGTTGTCGTCGGCCAGAGGCGGCGTGTCGGCTATCTCCCATATGCCCTGGAAGCGTGCCGGCCCCCAGACCAGCGTGTGGCGCGGACATGTTGCGCGCAGCGTCTCCGCGAGCCTGTCGCGCAGCGCCAGCCAGACGGTGCGTTCCATCGGCGGCTCGTTCAACAGCTCCGGATAGACCGAAGCCGCCGGCAGATCGGCGATCACGGGACGCAAGGCCGTCCACGCCTGCACGACCTGTTCGCTTGCGGCTGCCGGATCGCGCTCAAAGGCGGCGTGAAGGTCGGCGGACGGGTGCATGTCGACGAGAACGGCAAAGCCCAGCCCAACAAGGTCGGCGACGCCATCATGGATGCGGCGGAGCCCAGCCGGGTCGCCGGCCGAGATAAGATCGCTGTTCACCGGCAAGCGGATAGTTTCAAACCCGGATTGGCGCAGCTTTTCCAGCGTCGCAGTGGCGGGGGCGATTCCCGCCTCGCGATCGAGCCATCCCGGAAGATTGAAGCCGCGCGATGGGACACTGCGCACGGTCGTCGTGGAACGGGCGGGAAAGGGGAGGGTGGCAAGCAGAGCCCCGCCAGCCAGCGCGAGCGCTTGCCGCCGAGACATCACCGGCAGCGATGTCAGCTCCGCCGGCACGGATCAGCTCCTCGCAGCCGAACTGCGGCGCCGATCGGCGGCGCCGGAAGGCTGCATTGGCGTGCGCGCGGCCGGCTGCGCGGTCTGTGGTGCGATGACCAGCGTAGCACTGCGTCCGATCTGGGCGACGCCCAGCCGTTGCACCAACAGGGCGGCGGCGTCGGCTGCCTCCTCCGACGGGTTCAGCGCCAGCAGTGTCAGATCGGCCTGCGTGAAAAATTCCGGAGACCAGGCCTTTTCGCTGAAGGCCGGAGCGCTGACGAGGATGAAGTCGAAGGCGTTTCCGGCCTCGGTCAGGACGTCGCCCAAGGTCCGTCCACCTTTTTGCCCCTGCGGGCTGCAGATGGCGGTTCGCAGGCCGCTGGCGCTGTCGACGAATATACCGGGGCCATGGCCCGTCGAAGCGGATGGCTGGCCTTCGATCTCAACAACCAGCACGTTCTGCTCGACGCGCTGCAGGCTGATCCCGATCAATGCGCCGGCAAGCCTTGCCTCGAGGCTGCTGCGCGTCGAGGACACGGCCAGCACAAAGGGTTTGGGATGGTCGTGCAGGCGCAGGATGATCTGCCGCATCAGCTTCAGCACATCGCGCGAAAGCGCCTCGTCGCCGTCCTGGAACAGCGAGGCCCTGATCGCCTTGATGCCTGAAAGCACCGTACCGCCGGCCGGCACGCGGTATTCGCCCAGACTGGCCGGAACCGGCTTCGGAGCCGGCTGGGCAGCGGCACGCGGTGCCTCCTGCCTCGGCTGGACCGCCGGCACCATTTCTTCCTTGGGCGCTTGCGGTTCGTCTTCGGGCCGGCGGACCGGGCCGAACGCCAGAGCGAGACCGCATCCGGCGAGAAGGCCAAGAACCGCGCTCACCGGCAGGAGCAGGGCCGGCTTCGGCCAGGTCGGCTGCAGTGGCGGCGAAGCCTTGGCGATCGTGCGCGCCTCGGAGGTCTGGACGCCCTCCATCTGCGAGGTTTCCTTGGCGCGCTTCAGATAGTCGTCGAGGACACCGCGTGCGGCCTGGGCCTTGGAGTCCAGTTGCCGCAGCTGCACCTGGGCAAGGCTCGAGTCGGAAGACTGCTGGCGAAGGGCTCCGAGCTTGGCCTGCAATTTGCCGACATTTTGCGCGGCAAGATCGTAGCTGGCCTTCAGCTGCTGCCTGATGCGGTCGGCCTCGGCGCCCATGAGCCGGTTCATCCGCTCAAGCTCGGACCGCAGCCGCGCGATCGCCGGATGGCGCGGCCCATACATGGTTTCGAGATTGGCGAGTTCGGCGGCGCGCTGATTGTAGTCGTCGCGCAATTTGATGGCCGAGTTGGAAGACAGGATTTCCGCCAGCCTGGCGAGACCGGCAGGTGAGCTGCCGACGGCAAGCGCCTGATTGTAGCGGTCCCTTGCCTGGTCGGCGTCGCCTTGGGCGGTGATCAGTTGCGTCGTCAGCTGGTCGAGCTGGAATTGCAACGTGCCGCCATCGGTCGGATCGACGATCCTGTGCGTCGTCTTGAAATCCTCGACCGCGCGTTCGGCGTCGCTGACGTCCTTCTGCAGGCCCTTGATCCGGTCGTTGAGGAGGGAGTTCACATCGCTGTTGGCGCCTTCGCGTTCCCCGGCAAGGCCGGTCCGGTAGCGTTCGACGATGGCGTTGGCGATGCGCGCGGCCGTCTCCGGCGATTTCGAGGTGAAGCTGACATTGATGACATAGGTGAGCCCTTCGCGCTCCACCGATACCGCTTTTTGAAAGCGCTTGAAGGTCGCGTCGCGCGTGGCCTTCTGGTCTGATCCGAATATGGAAAACAGCCGCGATATCAGGCCGCGGCCCGAGAATTCGGGGTCGCTCGCCACCTTCTGACCGTCGAATACGTCGCCCAGCAGATCCTGCGATTCAATGACGAAGACCTGGCTGGCAATGGCGGCGCTGTCGGAGCCGATGCCGGGAAGAACGCTGTTGAAATTGGTGGAACGCGAATCGCGCGGGTCGATCAGGATCGAGGCCGTTGCCGTGTAGCTCGGGCTGGTCACCAAGAGATAGAGCACCGTCAGCAGCAGCACGGCACCGGCGATGGCCAAAATCATCAGGCGACGGCCCCAAATAATCGCCCACAGCGCTGCGATATCAAACAACGGTGGAAGCGTGCGATCGTCGATGCCGGCAGGACTCATCATTTTTCCTCTGCAGAGTCACGTCACTCTACACCTCGCACTATTCCCCATTATCGTTAGCCTTTCGTTAAGGTTACCAAAGCGTTTCACCTTTGTATGCAGGTGTGCCAGTAACCATTCGTCGCGTTCGGGGCTGGCGCATGCGGGAGTTTTTGTTCTATTCAGGGACAGGTTTCAGGGTCGGTTCGGCTGCCGCGGGGGCAAGGCCATTGCCGATCGTCACAGGAGCCGATCTTGGATGACAACATAAGCGACAACAAAGCCGCAATGGCTGGGAGCGGCAATCCGGCAGCCGACATGCGCATGTCCATCCCCGCGCTCGCCAGGAGCGGGGCGGTCGCGGGTGTGATCAAGCTCGCCAGTGCCGGCCTGTCGTTCCTGATGTTCGTGGCCGTAGCGATGGTGATGGACGAGCGGCAGTTCGGCCTCTACAGCGCCACCTATGCCGGCGCCAGCCTGGTTTCTTTCTTTGCATCGGTCGGCCAGCAGAGCACAGTGCTCAGGTTCTGGCCGCAATATGCCGGCCTCGGCGACCTCAATTCGGCGCATGGCATGATGGCGCGCGCAATATTTGTGGCGCTGCTCGGGCTTGTCGTCTCCAGCCTGCTCATCCTGGCGGCGGGGTTTTTGCCGTTCATCGGCGGCGGCACTCCGGAATGGCTGTCGCTGTGCCTGGCTGCCGCAGTGCTGTCATTCTCGCTCGGCTGGTCGGAATTCACCTCCGGCGCCTTCCGCGCCAAAAATGCGCTCATTTACGGCCTGTTGCCGCGCGATATCATATGGCGGGCGGCAACCATTGCCGCCATTCTCTGCTTTCGCTTCATGCATGTCGGCGTCAGCGCGGTGGAGGCGACCTATCTGACCGCGGGGCTGCTCCTCCTTTCGGTGGTGCCGCAAACGCTGTCCCTGCTGCGCGACACGTCGCGCGCCGAGCGCGGTCCGCTTAGCCCAGCGCAAAAGCAGGAATTCAAGACGGTGACGCTTGGCCTGTGGGGCGTCACCTCACTGCCGCCGGCGCTCGGCCAGGTCAGCACCTTGCTCGTGGCCATGATCCTGGGGCCGGTGCCGGCCGGCGCAATCTTCGTCGCGGACCGAACGACGCGGTTCGTGGCGCTGGCGCTCAACGGCATCAACCAGGCGCTGGCGCCGCAGATTTCGAGCGCCTTCTACAGCGGCGACAGGGCGCATGTGCAGCGCATCACCAGCCTTGCGGCACTTGGCAGCTTTGCCATCGCGCTCTGCGTGCTGGCGGCGTTCTGGCTTTTCGGCGGCTTCATCCTGTCCATCTTCAATCCGGCCTATGACACGCCGACCATGCGCACGACGCTGGTCATCTTCGGCATCGGCGCGACCTTCGGAACCGCTTGCGGCCCGATCGAGATACTGCTGCAACTGACCGGCCTGCAGCATGCGCTGTTCAAGGTGCTGGTCGTCGTCAACGTGCTGGGGCTCGCCGCGACGGCCGCGACGACCTATTATTTCGGGCCGGTCGGCGCGGCGGTCACCATCGCCGCAACGGTGATTGCCTGGACTGCCATCGCGGTGTCGATCGCACGGCGCCGAATAGGCATAAACCCGTCCATCTTCGGACTCGCGATGGGCAAGGCGGCAGCCGTTTCCGGCCCTGTGCTTAGAGACGGCACGTGAAGATCGTGCAGGTCCAGACGCAGGCGGAGGCGGCCGGCGCGCAACGCGTTTCCGACATGGTGGGTGAAGGATTGCGGGCGCGCGGCCATGATGCCCGCACCGTCTTCATGTACCGGAAGACCGACGCCTTCGACCACGACGCCAGCGCCGATTTCATTCTTACCGAGCCGCCAAGAGGCTTGCCGGGACAGATTCGGGCAACCATCGGGCTGGTGAGCTATCTGCGCAACGCGCGGCCGGATGCCGTCATCACCTATCAGCACTATGGCAATATCTTCGGCACGATCGGCGCCCGACTGGCCGGGGTCAGGCACATCGTCGCCAACCAGAGCGGCGCACCGCAGACCAAGGGCACCATGGGCCTGCTCTCCCAGATCGACAAGCTGATGGGCGTGACCGGCCTTTACCACGCAAACATCGTCAACTCGGCCTGGACCGAGGCGCAATTCGATCACTATCCGCAAGCCTACCGGCGGCGCCTCCATCGCATCGATCACGGTGTTCCGGCACCGAGTGAGCAATTCGACAAGGCGGCGGCGCGTGCCCGCTTCGGCTTGCCGGGCAATGCATGGCTTGCCGTCTCGTCCGGACGCCTGACACGGTCGAAGAACCAGATCGCGCTGGTCGGGGCACTTGAGCGGTTGTCCGACATCCATGTAGCGCTTGCCGGCGTCGGACCGGAACTGGAGACGCTTGTCACCTTTGCCAGGGAGCGAGGTGTGGCGGACCGGTTGCACCTGGTCGGCGAAGTTCCGCCGGTACAGATTTTCGAATTCCTGGCGGCGGGCGATGTCTACGCCTTTCCATCGACGAGCGAGACCTTCGGTCTTGCCTGTGTCGAAGCGGCGATTTCCGGTCTGCCGGTGGTGGCGAGCAATCTTGCGGTGATGCGCGAGGTGCTGACCGCGCAAGATGGCGGACCGGCTGCGATCTTCGTCGAAGCCGACGCCGCAGGCATGGCCACGGGGCTGGCCGAGATGATTGCCAGTCCGGACGTCATGGCCAGGCTTTCGGCGGCCGGGCGGCGGCTCAAGGACAAGTACTCGCCGGCCCGGATGTGCGCCGGCTATGAGGCGCTACTGCTTTCCTAGAGCAGTTCACCGTTTCACGGAAACGTCGAACCGCTCTATTTCTTTGTTCTCACGCAATTCCAAGGGAAAGCGCTACGCGCTTTTCCCGGGAAAACCGTTTCACACTTTTCCTGGAATTGCTCTAACGCCTTCGCACCGCCGCGATCCCGTCGATTACTTCCAGCCTGCCGGCTCGGTTGAGCGTGTGGATTTTCGGGTATGGCCAGTCGCCGTCGGCGACGATCGGCCGGGGCGCTGAAAGCCGCACCGTCTGCCGGTCGAGCTGCAACAGTTCGGACAGACTGAGGCCGCCGCCATAGCCGAGCGTTCCATCTTGAACGGGAAGGACGATGCGTCCGTCCGGGCTGCGAACGAAAGCGCCGCCCGGACGTGCCGCGCGGTGGTCGATCAGGATCGGGTTGCCGGCATGTGGCGTCCAGGGGCCGGTGAGGCCCGGGGCTGAAAACACCACCAATGTATCGGAGGTGCTGCCGTAGCCGTCGCGATCTGCGGCGAACAGCCAGAGCAGCCCGTCATGTTCGAACAGCGTTGCGTCGGAAATCTCGCCCTCGACCAGCACCGTCTCAGCGGTCCAGTGGTCGGGGAAAGCTGACGCGCGATAGAGGGTGAGTTTGCCGCTGGCACTGGCCTCGGGAAGCATCCAGATTGCCCCGTCGCGCTCGAATACCTGGGGATAGGAGAGGTGGTGCGGTTCCTCCAGCACCACGCGCGGCGCCTCGGGAACGCCGTTGGCGTCAAACGCAACGACCGAGATGACAGCCTTGCCGGTGGCGTGGGGATAGTCCTCGACGAACAGGAACGACCGGCCCTGCCATTCGAACGGGAACGGGTCGGCGTAGAAATGATCGCCGGGGTCGGACAGGACCGACCAGCCGTTGCCAAGCCTGCCGGTTTCCGCGACGCCGGGAGCATCGGTAAAGCGGTAGCCGACCCGCCAATGCGCGTGGCGATAGCTGACGCGCCGGATAATTTCACGGCCAAGCCGCGGCAGCGCCGAACCGAGATAGGCGGGCAGGAATTGCGTTGCCGGAGCGCTGCGAGCTTCAGACGACTGTTCGTTCTGCAAGGGCCGGCCGTCGGCAAAAGCCTTGGCGACCGAAACGACCAGGGTGATGGCGCGTGCGAGCACATCTTCCGTGCCGAGCGCCACCGATTCCCGCTTGTCCACCATCGGCCGTGCCCGGCCGACCACTTTTCCATCAAGGACGGCCTCGATCACGGGCAACCTTCCGGCGGCGATCGCTGTCGCCACGGCAAGATCGGACTGAGATCCGTCGAACAGGAGGCCAATGGTTGGAACATCGGATCGCGGCGCATTGCCGGAAAGATCCAGTCTGAGCGCTGCGGGCCGGCCGGTGGGCTGGACCGGAATCTCGTTCAGCGCCGCAGCCAGATTCGGACGGCGGCGCCGAAACAAGCGCTGTTCGAAAGCAAAGGCGGCTTTGGCCGACCCTGGCCAGCCTGCCGTTCCCGGCTGCTGTAGCACAGCGACATCGTGGCCGTCCGAACGCAGCCGCTCGATGACAATCTTCTGCCACAGGCGCGGGGTAGTTTGCGGAACAATGACGTCGATCGCCAGCATGTCGTACCAGTTCGCGATTGTATCGGGACCCGGCCTGGACATTTGAAAAGCAATGACCGGTAAAAACAAATGACTGACTGAAAAAACTTACCTTGCGGTTACTTGGAAGTCTGGCCACCCGCTTTAGGGGAAGATCTTGACCAACCCTGCCGGCCAGCCGACGAATGCTGGATTGACGACAGATATGCAATCAGCACTCGAGGCCCCGTATATACCAAGTTCCTAACATTCCATGCGGTTGACCTTGACGTGGAACGCAAGACAGCGTCGATAGACCATGCCCAGCCGGTTCGGACCATAAATGTTTGAAGTCACAGTCGAGGATTCGTTCGATTTTCGTTCGAAGGAATATGCCGAGCTTTTCGCCAGCTCGGCCGCGACCGCTTTTCAGCACCCCATTTGGCTCGCCCTGCTGTATGAGAAGATCGTTGGGCATGGTGCGGCCACGCCGCTGATCATCGTCGTGCGCACAGGCGGAAGACTGGCGATGGTCCTGCCGCTGGTCAGGCGCCGCTACACGCTGCTGAAAGTCGTGGAATTCGCCGACATGCGTGTTTCCGACTACATATCGCCGGTCACCGACGAGGAGACGTTTTCGCGCATCGTGGCAGATGGCCGCACTGTGGCCGCCATCCGAAAACATCTGAAGCCCTATGATCTGCTGCGCATCGGCAAGCTGGCCGACCGCTCGCTGGCAATCGAGCACTTGTTTGGCATCGACAAGCGCGAAAGCATGGGCATGAGCGCCTATTCCAGCAAGCTGGAGACGACATTCGCGGCGTGGCGCGAAAACCAGCTCGACAGTTCCTATCGCAAGGAACTCGACAAGAAGTCGCGGCAGCTCGGCCGCATGGGTCAGGCGCGTTTTGAATGTTCGGATAGTATCGACGCCATCCGGACGACATTCGATGCCCTCAAATTGTACCGCGGCAAGCGTTTCGACGGCAGCGACGGCCCGGCCGACCTGTTGCAGTCGCCGTCCTATTTCGAGTTCTATATGGCCGTGGCGGCCGAGGGATGTGGCGGTTTTGCCCGCACCTACACCTTTTGGATGGACGATCGGGCGATCGCCGGCGCGCTCGGTCTCGCACATCGCGGCTCGCTGCTGGTCATTCTCGGCGGCTTTGACGAGGCGGGTTACAGGAAGCAGTCGATCGGCAGCCTGATGTTCGAACAGATCGCCCGCGACTGCATCGAGCGCGGCGACCATTCGCTCGATTTCACGATTGGGGACGAACCCTACAAGATTACCTTCGGTGGCCGGCCATCGCCGATGTGGCAGATTTTCAGGGCCGGCAGCCCGCTCGGCTATGCCGCGCACATGACCGTCGAGAAACTGCCGGCGGCCAAGGCGCTGGCGCGGCGGCTGGTCGGGTCGCATGGCAAGAAGCCCAAGTCTGGCCGCACCGTGCTGCCGCAAGCGCCCAGCGACGAGGCGGCCGGTTCCTAGAAAAATGTGAAGCGGGTCCCCGGGAAAAGCGCGTAGCGCTTTCCCTGCGGAATTACGCAAAAAACAAAGAGCTGTTTTAGGTCGCGGCTTCTATGCTCGGCTTTCTGAAGCTCCGCAGCCTGGCGGCGAAAGCGGGGCTCAGAGCGTCGATCCTCTGCATGACGCGGCGGCGGCTGAAATGAAGCTGTCGGCGCGCGCGCCAGCGCAGGTCCGTGTCGATGGTCAGGCTGCGGCGAAAATCAGCCATATGCAGGCCGTGTTCGTCCATCGCCAGCTTTACCGGATCGTCGTAGAACGTTGCGATCTTGGCCGCCGCCATGCCGGGCGAAGCCATCCAGTCCGGCACATGCACGGTGCACAGCCGCTCGACATCGGTAAGGAGCCGGCTGACGCCGGTTCCGGCGGCCGGACAAGAGGTCTGATAGGCATCGCCGATCAAAACGATACCATTGCGCACACAGTTCTGCGCCACGGTGATGTCGGTGAGCCAGCTGTCGACACGGTTGATGACTTCGAAATCGCCGAATGTCTTAAGCAGCCCCGGCAGTGTTTCGATGAGCGTTTCCCGTGGACGTTCACGCAGCGCCTTCACCCAGGGATCACGGTGATCGCGGAAGACGAACAGATTGGCGCGCGTGACGTCGGCGGCGGGAAACAGTGTCAGGTAATCGATGCCGTCGGAGACCCGCTCGCCGTAGTAGGTGACGGCCGGGTGCTTGAAGGCGCTTGTTCCCACCGGGCGCAGATTGAAGCCGAAGGTCAGCGACTGCTTCTGATGAACGAAGTGGCGCTCGATGCCGACGTCGCGCTTCAGAATATCGCCCATGCCGGTGGCCAGCACGAGCAGCCGCGCCGTCACGTCGTGATGGTCGAGGATCGACACGCGCTGGCGGTCCTCTCCTGTCTCGAGGCCGTTGACACGGCCGGAGATGAAGCGAACGTTTTCGGGCAGTTCGGCACGCATGGCAGCAACGAGGTCATCGTAGAAAATGCCGTAGTGGCGCGCATGCGTGCGGTCGAGGATACGCCCCCTGCGAATGTTGACGATGTTGTCGAAGACCACGGCCGCCGTCGAAAGCCTGTCCAGAAGGCCAAGCCGGCGCAGTTTTTCAGCCTGGTCGCTGGAGACTTTCTCGACACGAAACTCCCTGGGAAAGACCGAATGGCGATCGATCAAGATGACGCTGTAACCGGCCCGTGCGAGCACATTCGCCGCAATGGTGCCGGAAAGTCCGGCGCCGACGATGGCGATCTCGGCATCGGTCCCTTCGGGCAGCGGAGTGTGGTGATGCTCGGCCGTCATTTGGAGTACCTCAACATGGCATAGACGGCGCGGGGACTGGTTGTGAAGTAGCGCCAGAAAAGCCGGCGCGGCTCCATCATCACACGCCAGAGCCACTCGAAGCCAGCCTTCTGCACCCATAGCGGGGCGCGCCGGACCTTGCCGGCGATATGGTCGAAAAGCCCGCCCGACGTCTTGATCAGGCCGACATTGTGGAGCCGCGATGCATAGTCGCGGATAAAGATCTGCTCGCGCGGCACGCCGAGGCCCAGCCACAATATGTCGGGTGCAAGCGCGTTGATCTCGTCGAGTTTCCTTTCAAGCGCCTGGCCGGCCAGAAAGCCGTGACAGTTTCCGGCGATGCGCAGGCGAGGGTATTTGGCGCTGATGCGGGCGACAGCTGTGTTGTTCTCCGCCTCCGTCGAGCCAAGCAGGTAGAAGGTCGTACCTTCCTGCTCGGCGAGCTTGGCTACATCGTGGAACAGGTCCGTGGTGGCGACCCGCTCCGGCAGATGCACGCTGCACAGCAAGCGCGAGGCAAAAACCAGCGGCTGGCCATCGGCGAAGATCTGGTCGGCCTGGCGAAAGAGCCGGGCGACTTCCGTGTTCTGCCCCACCTGGGCGATGACATCGCCATTGGCGGAGGTGAAATAATAGGGGCGGGTGTTGGGCAGATGCCCGCGCGCCGACGCGATCATCAGCCGGGCGGCGTCGTGCCGGTCGATGACGGTGATCGGCAAGCCGCCAAGCACAACCGTCGGCAAGGCGGGAAGCTGCGTGCCGGTTGTCACGCCTGCAGGTCCGGTCTCGCCAAGCGAACGGGGATGGGAAGCCTCACCTGTTGCGGACGCCTCGGGGCGCCGCGCATCCGCTTCGCGGATCGCGCCCTTACCCCTTTGAGACTTTTTCGAAACGTCGCGCATCGCGGAAATTACCCATTTCGAAGTATTCTAAGTAAAATGAGAGGAAAGTTAAGCGATACGTTAATAGGTAGTTAACGCATAAAATTTTCATAAAATTTATAGATAAATCAATGAGTTGTGCCGCCCGGATGAAGCGCTGTCCAAACCGCGAAGAACGCACCATTTCAGGTCGAGCATTTTTTGGCCATAGAGCATGAAAAATCCAACTGGATCAATGCGCTCCTTGCATTTCGTCGGCCGACAGAATTCGATGGTGGTGTGGCGGGGACTTTGGCGCCGCGAACGCTCCCGCAGGCAGCGGGCGACACGGAAATGCCGACGCGGCCTGGGTCAACAATAGTCGATGAATTCCGGATTTCCGTCATGTTCCATGGATAGCGATTGCTTTAGATTGGATGTCAAAGGCATCAACCGATGCGATGCTTGCAAGCAACCGCCCTTAGTAAAACTATGTCTTTCCGGTTGCATTTACTTGCAGACATTGTTTTCGTGCCATGCATCGAGAAATTCGACGCCGCTGCTTGTTGCAACCCGGTTCGCTCTGTCGGACCTGCCCGCGATACCGGCAATCGAAGGGCAGGGCGCATCGTGAGGCCGTCGGACAAAAATCCTTCCGACCTATCCCTTGGAGGGATGCCCATTGCGGCGGGAATACCTTATCGTCGAGAGCGGGCGCAAGCGCCAAATCCTGTGAACCAACCTGAGCAAGATGCTGCTTGATTCAGGCACCGCGTCAGAGGATACCGAACGGATCAAGCATGGAGTCCAGTTTGCCAGCCGTTGTTTCGCAACCGGTCGTCGCGCTTTTGACGCGGGCCGCGATCTTTCTTGTCATTACGCTCAAATCCGACCCTGAACACGACGCGACCGCACGCGGCCTGTGTGCCGACCTTTCCGCGCTCAAGCGAGCGGTCGGCTTTCGCGACCTCGAGGGCGGGTTGTCCTGTGTCATGGCAATTGGCTCTGACGCGTGGGACCGGTTGTTTGCAACCCCGAAGCCTAGGGATCTGCATCCGTTCCGCGAGATCCGCGGCCAGCATCACGCCGTTTCGACGCCGGGCGACATGCTGTTTCATATCCGTGCGGCGCGAATGGACCTCTGCTTCGAACTGGCGACGCAGATCATGACGCGGCTTGGTAGCGCCGTCGCCGCGACGGACGAGGTGCAGGGCTTCAACTATTTCGACAATCGCGACTTGATCGGTTTCGTCGATGGCACCGAGAACCCGGTGGATCAGGGCGCAATCGACGCCACCATCATCGGCGAGGAGGATCCCGGCTTTGCCGGCGGCAGCTACGTCATCGTGCAGAAATATTTGCACGATCTGGCGCGCTGGAATGAGGTGCCGGTGGCGGAGCAGGAAAAGATCATCGGGCGAACCAAACTTTCGGACATCGAACTGGACGATGCGGTGAAGCCGACATCGGCGCACAATGCGCTGACGTCGATCACCGAGGATGGCGAAGAGCTGGAAATTCTGCGCGACAACATGCCGTTCGGCGATGCAGGCAAGGGCGAGTTCGGCACCTATTTCATCGGCTATGCCCGCTCGCCTCGCCGCATCGAGCAGATGCTGGAAAACATGTTCATCGGCCGTCCGCCCGGCAATTACGACCGGCTGCTCGACTTCAGCCGCGCGGTGACCGGCACGCTGTTTTTTGTTCCGTCGGCGACGTTCCTCGAAGATGTCGCAGCGGATGCGGCTGCCGCTCCTCTCGCGGCCCAACCCGAGACGACGGATCAAGCTCAGTCGCGCCCGCGCGACGGTTCACTCGGTATCGGATCTCTCAAGGATGTGAGGCAGACATGAACACTCTTTATCGGGAACTCGCTCCCATTTCCGACGCCGCTTGGGCGCAGATCGAGGACGAGGCATCGCGCACGCTCAAGCGCCATCTGGCGGCGCGGCGCGTCGTCGATGTCGTCGGCCCGAAGGGTTTTGAGCTTTCGTCCGTCGGCACCGGTCATCTCAAGCAGATCGCAGGCCCGGGCGAGGGGGTTCAGTCAGTGCAGCGCGAGGTCAAGGCGCTGGTCGAGCTGCGCGTTCCGTTCGAACTGACACGCCAGGCCATCGACGATGTCGAACGGGGTGCTACGGATTCAGACTGGTCCGCGGTGAAGGAAGCGGCGCGCAAGATTGCCTTTGCCGAGGATCGCTCGGTGTTCGATGGCTACGCCGCCGCCGGCATCCAGGGCCTTCGTGAAGGCACCAGCAATCCGGTCGTGGCACTGCCGGCCAAGGTGATGGGCTATCCGGAAGCGGTCGCCCAGGCGGTCAGCCAGTTGCGGCTTGCCGGCGTCAATGGTCCCTATGCGCTGGTGCTGGGTGCTGCGGCCTACACGGCTGTCAGCGGCGGCAGCGACGAGGGCTACCCGGTCTTCCATCATATCGAGCGCATGGTCGATGGCGGTATCATCTGGGCGCCGGCCGTCGAAGGCGGGTTTGTGCTGTCCACACGCGGCGGCGATTTCGAGCTCGATATCGGGCAGGACTTGTCGATCGGCTACCTCTCGCATTCCAGCACGAGCGTCGAACTCTATCTGCAGGAGACGTTCACCTTCCGGCTGCTGACGACGGAGGCATGCGTTACGCTTGCGCCGCCGCGAAAGTGAGCTCGAAGTCCTGAAGGCCTGGCCGCAAGATCGGCCGGGCTACCACTCGGCGAAGGAGCCGTCCTTGTGGCGCCAGATCGGGTTGCGCCAGCGGTGGCCTTCCTTGGCGCGTTCCTTGACGTACTCCTCGTCGATTTCGACGCCCAGGCCCGGGCCATCGGGGATGGCGACATAACCGTCCTCGTAGCGGAAGACATCCTTGTTGGCGGCGTAGTCGAGCAGATCGTTGGCGGCGTTGTAGTGGATGCCGAGGCTTTGCTCCTGGATGAAGCAGTTATAGCTGACGGCGTCGAGCTGCAGGCAGGCGGCAAGCGCGATCGGGCCGAGCGGACAGTGCGGCGCCACCGCAATGTCATAGGCTTCCGCCATCGCCGCGATCTTGCGGCATTCGGTGATGCCGCCGGCATGCGACAGATCGGGCTGGATGATGTCGACCGCGCCTTGCTCGAACACCGATTTGAAATCCCAGCGGCTGTAGAGCCGCTCGCCGAGCGCGATCGGCGTCGAGCCGAGTGCTGCGATCTCCTTCAGTGCCTCGCGGTTTTCGCTGAGCACCGGCTCCTCGATGAACATCAGCCGGTAGGGTTCCAGTTCCTTGACCAGCATACGGGCCATCGGCCGGTGCACGCGGCCGTGGAAATCGACGGCGATGCCGATGTTGGGGCCGACTGCTTCGCGAACCACGGCGACGCGTTCGACAGCCGCATCGATCTTGTCATGGCTGTCGACGATCTGCAGTTCCTCGGTGCCGTTCATCTTCAGCGCCTGAAAACCGCGCGCCACCACTTCCCTGGCGCCATCAGCGACTTCCGCCGGCCGGTCGCCGCCGATCCAGGAATAGACTTTTATGGTGTCGCGCAGCTTGCCGCCGAGCAGTTCATGCACGGGAACGCCGAGCGCCTTGCCCTTGATGTCCCACAGCGCCTGGTCGATGCCGGCAATGGCGCTCATCAGGATCGGTCCGCCGCGGTAGAAGCCGCCGCGATGCATCACCGTCCAGTGGTCTTCGATCAGGCGCGGGTCCTTGCCGATGAGATAGTCGGCGAGTTCCTTGACCGCCGCCTCGACGGTCAGCGCCCGGCCTTCGACGACGGGCTCGCCCCAGCCGGTAACGCCGGCATCGGTCTCGATCTTCAGGAACAGCCAACGCGGCGGGACGATGTAGGTGGTGAGCGCGGTGATTTTCATGCTGGTCTCAGTTGTTCTTGAGTTTCTTGGCGCTGACGAGGTCGCGCGCTGCAAGGTCGAGGATCCGGCCTGCCGCCGCCCGCGCCGCCACGGCATCGCGCATGCGCAGCGCCTCGACCACCTCGCGGTGTGCTGCGACAGCTTCCATGCGTCGGTCGAGCGAGATGGTTGCGGTCGCTTCGAGCGAGAATTTCAGCCCGGTGTCGATCAGATTGCCGATCTGCCGGAAGATCGGGTTGTGGCTCGCGGCATAGACGATCTGGTGGAAGACGATGTCGGAGCGCGAGAAGGCGGCGAGATCCTCGCCGGCATTGGCCATGCCGCGCCATGCGGCTTCGAGATCGGCGATCTCCTGCAGCGTCGCGCGCGTGGCGGCGAGTTCGGCGACCAGCGGTTCGATGGCGCGGCGGGTTTCCAGGATGGCGTCGAACAGCTTGTCGTCCAGCGCATGCGGCGCGTGCCAGGCCAGCACTTGCGGGTCGATGATGTTCCAGTTGTCCTGTTCGCATACAACCGTGCCGATGCGTGGCCGCGACAGCACCAGCCCCTTGGCGGCGAGCACCTTCAGCGCCTCGCGGATGACGGTGCGGCTGACGCCATATTCGACGCCGAGTTCGTTTTCGGTCGGCAGGGAAGAGCCGGCCGGATAGCGTCCGGAAAAGATGTCGGAGGCGATTGCCTTGATCACGTCGGGCATGACGCGCGGGCGGCGGGTGGGCGTCTCGCCCTGCAGCTTTTTAGAAGTCTCGGTCACCTCAGCCCTCCTCCAAGGCGGCGAAACCGCTGATCTCGCACAACCGGTCCGGCCTTACCGGATGCGGATCAATTGCGCCAGCGATCCCTGGTCAGAGCATGTAGCTTAATTATCATACCAGATCAATTGACGAGTATGATAAAAAGAATTAGAGACTCTGCATCCGGGCTGAGCGCCCGGCCATCGCTGGGAGGTAATCATGCGACTTCTGAAGACCGCGCTCGTCGCGGGCGCGCTTGCCGTGCTGTCCGTCACGACCATCGCTGCATATGCTCAGGACACCAAGATCGGTTTCATCGTCAAACAGCCGGAAGAGCCCTGGTTCCAGGACGAATGGAAGTTCGCCGACCAGGCCGCCAAGGAGAAGGGTTTTACCCTCGTCAAGATCGGCGCCGAGGACGGTGAGAAGCTGATGTCGGCCATCGACAATCTCGGCGCGCAGGGCGCGCAAGGCTTCATCGTCTGCACGCCTGACGTGAAGCTCGGCCCCGGCATCGTCGCCAAGGCCGCCGCCAACAATCTCAAGCTGATGACCGTCGACGACCGTCTGGTCGGTGCCGACGGCAAGGCGCTGGAAGACGTGCCGCATATGGGCATTTCGGCGACCAAGATCGGCGAGGCCGTCGGCCAGGCGATCGTCGACGAAATGAAGGCGCGCGGCTGGAAGGCCGACGAGGTTGGCGCCATCCGCGTCTCCTATGATCAGCTGCCGACCGCGGTCGACCGTGTCGAAGGCGCCATTTCGGTGCTGAAGGCCAATGGCTTCAAGGCCGAAAGCATCTTTGACGCGCCGCAGGCCAAGACCGACACCGAGGCCGCGCTCAATGCGGCGACGGTGGTGCTCAACGCCCATGCCGACATCAAGAAGTGGGTCGCCTTCGGCCTCAATGACGAAGCGGTGCTGGGCGCCGTGCGCGCTTCCGAAAGCGTCGGCATCTCGGCTGAAAACGTGATCGGCGTCGGCATTGGCGGCGCGGATTCGGCGATCAATGAGTTCAAGAAGCCGACCGCCACCGGCTTTGTCGGCACGGTGATCATCTCGCCGAAGCGGCACGGCTACGAGACGGCGCTCAACATGTACGACTGGGTCGCCAAGAACAAGGAACCTGAGAAGCTGATCCTGACCGCCGGTGCGCTCGCCAAGCGCGACGACTACCAGACGGTCCGCAAGGGTCTCGGCATCGAATAATCCTCCCTGTACAAACAGGCGGCGGCTCATCCCGCCGCCTGTTTGGCATTGCAAAAAGGGATAGACGCCCCATGTCCTTTCTCGACTTCTCGCGCATCACCAAGACCTATCCGGGCGTCAAGGCGCTGTCGGACGTCTCGTTCGGCGTCGACAAGGGCGCCGTGCACGGCCTGATGGGCGAGAACGGCGCCGGCAAATCCACGCTGATCAAGATCCTGTCCGGCGACCAGCATGCCGACGAGGGCGAGATCCGCATCGACGGCAAGGTCCAGGCCTATGCATCGACAAGGGACGCCTTCGACAATGGCGTCATCGTCATTCACCAGGAACTGCAGCTCGTTCCCGAGCTCACCGTCGCCGAAAATCTCAGCCTCGGCCGCTTTCCCGCCAGCGCCGGCATCATCGCCCGCGCCAGGATGCGGGACGATGTCGGCGCCAAGCTGAAATCGGCCGGGATCGACATCGACATCAGCCGCAAGGTCAAGACGCTGTCCATTGGCGAGCGCCAGATGGTCGAGATCGCCAAGGCGATCATGCTCGACGCGCGCGTCATCGCGCTGGACGAGCCGACCTCGTCGCTGTCGTCGCGTGAAAGCGAAATCCTGTTTGCCCTGATCGACCGCCTGCGCAACGAGGGCAAGGTCATCATCTACGTCTCGCATCGGCTCGACGAAGTGTTCCGCCTTTGCGACAGCCTGACCGTGTTGCGCGACGGCAAGCTCGCTGCGCATCACGCCTCGCTCAAAGACGTCACCCGCGACCAGGTCGTCGCCGAAATGGTCGGCCGCGAAATCTCTGATATCTGGGGTTTTCGTCCCCGCCAGGCCGGCCAAATCCGGCTGAAGGTCGATGCCGTTTCCGGAGCAAAGCTGAAGACGCCGGCCAGCTTCGAGGCGAGGGCCGGCGAGATCGTCGGCTTCTTCGGCCTGATCGGCGCCGGGCGTTCGGAACTGATGCGGCTGGTGTTCGGCGCCGACCTGCGCTCGGGCGGCACGATCAGCGTCGACGGCAAGGTCGTTCACGCCGCCGATCCGCATGACGCGATCCGCGCCGGCATCGTGCTGTGCTCGGAAGACCGCAAGCATGACGGCATCATCCAGGGCCGCTCGATTGAAGAAAACATCAACATCTCGTCGCGGCGTCATCACACGCGCTTCGGCGTGCTGAACCGCGCCAGCGAGATCGCCACGGCGGAAACCTTCATCAAGAAGCTCAAGGTGCGCACGCCGTCGCGCAAGCAGGACATCATCAACCTGTCCGGCGGCAACCAGCAGAAAGTCATTCTTGGCCGCTGGCTGTCGGAGCAGGGCGTGCGGGTGCTCATCGTCGACGAGCCGACGCGCGGCATCGATGTCGGCGCCAAAGCGGAAATCTATGAACTGCTCTACCAGCTTGCCGAAGACGGCATGGCGATCGTCGTCGTCTCGTCCGAACTGCCGGAGGTGATGGGCATTTGCGACCGCATCCTGGTGATGTGCGGCGGCCGTATCAGCGCCGAACTCAGCCGGGACCAGTTCGCCGAAAAGGCGATCCTGGCTGCCGCTCTTCCCGATACCAAAACCCCCGACGCGATCGCTTCCTGAGGATTTGCCATGACCGACCAGTTGAAGAAAATCCTGCTCGGCGAACAGGGCCTTGTCGTCATCTTCATCGTCGCCTTCGCGCTGGTGTCGGTGCTGGTGCCGAACTTCCTCACCGACCGCAACATGCTTGGCCTGCTGCAGTCGGTGGTCACCGTCGGCATCGTCGCCTGCACCATGATGTTCTGCCTCGCCGCGCGTGACTTCGACCTGTCGGTCGGCTCCATCGTCGCCTTTGCCGGCATGGTCGCGGTGATGGCGTCGAACTACACCGGTTCGATCCTGCTCGGGCTCCTCGCGGCAATCGCCTGCGGCGCCTTTGTCGGCTTCATCAATGGCGTCGTCATCGCCAAGTTCCGCATCAATGCGCTGATCACGACGCTGGCCACCATGCAGATCGTGCGCGGCTTTGCGCTGATTGCATCCGACGGTCGTGCCGTTGGCATCAACAGCCCGGATTTCTACCAGCTGGCGCTGTCGAAGCTGCTCGGCATACCGACGCCGATCTGGGTGCTGGCGGTTTTGTTCGGCATTTTCGGCTTCGTGCTGAACCGCACCGTCTTCGGCAAGAACACGCTGGCAATTGGCGGCAATCCCGAGGCGTCGCGGCTGGCCGGCGTCAATGTCGACTGGACGCGCATCTGGATTTTTGCGCTGCAAGGCGTGGTCTGTGGCATCGCCGGCATCCTTTTGGCCTCGCGCATCACGTCGGGCCAACCCAATGCGGCGGTCGGCCTCGAGCTCTCCGTCATCTCGGCTTGCGTGCTCGGCGGCGTCTCGCTTGCGGGCGGCCGCGCCACCATGTCGGGCGTCATCGTCGGCGTGCTGATCATGGGCATTGCGGAGAACGCCATGAACCTGCTCAACATCCCGGCCTTCTACCAGTACATTGTGCGCGGCGTGATCCTGCTGCTTGCCGTGCTGCTCGACAATCTGCGTTCGTCGGCACTGGGCCGGCGCTGACCATCTTCCAGTGGAGTGACAGCCATGGCTGAGCGCCTGTCCGGTAAACGCATCTTCCTGACCGGCGCTGCGCAAGGCATCGGGCTTGCCATCGCCGAAGCCTGTCTGGCCGAAGGGGCAAAGCTTTTCCTGGTCGACCGCGATGGCGCGCTGCTGGACAAGACGGTGGCCGGCCTTGCCGCGCCGCAGGGCCATATCGGGCATGTCGCCGCCGACATCAGCGACGGGGCCGCGATGGCCGCCGCGGTTGCACAAGCAGCCGAAGAGATCGGGCCGATCAACGCGCTGATCAACAATGCCGGGATGAATGTGTTCTCGACGCCGCTCGATGCGACCGAAGAGGAGTGGAACCGCAATTTCGACGTCAATGTCAAAGGCGCGTGGAATTGCAGCAAGGCGGTGTTACCGGGCATGATCGCAAGCGGTGGCGGGGCGATCCTCAACATCGCTTCGACGCACAGCTTCACCATCATTCCGCACACGTTTCCCTATCCCGTCGCCAAGCACGCGCTGCTTGGGCTGACCAAATCGCTGGCGCTGGAATATGCGGGGCAGGGCGTGCGCGTGAATGCACTGGCGCCCGGCTATGTCGAGACGCAGAAGGCTATCGACTACTGGAACAGTTTTGCCGATCCGGAGGCGGCGCGCGCCAAGACGCTGGCGCTGCATCCCGGCGGCCGCATCGCTTCGGCGCGTGAGATCGCGCTGGCCGCTGTGTTCATGATTTCCGACGAGTGCCCGTTCATGAACGCAGCCACCCTCGTCGTCGACGGCGGGCTCAGCCAGTTGCAGCATCCCGCCTGAGCGTCAGGAAACAGCATGACCAAGAGACGATCGCAGCACTGGTTCGGCGGGCAGGGCAAGGATGCCTTCATCCACCGCAGCTGGATGAAGAACAATGGCCTGCCCGACGACGCCTTCGACGGCCGTCCGGTGATCGGCATCTGCAACACATTCTCCGAATTCACGCCCTGCCATGTTCATTTCCGCGGCCTGATCGAGCACATCAAGGCGGGTGTGCTGGAGGCCGGCGGCCTGCCGCTGGAGTTCCCGGTGTTCTCCTGCGGCGAATCCAATCTGCGGCCAACGGCGATGCTGTTTCGCAACCTCGCCTCGATGGATGTCGAGGAGGCGATCCGCGGCAATCCGATGGACGGCGTCGTGCTGATGGCGGGCTGCGACAAGACCACGCCGTCGCTGGTGATGGGCGCTGCCTCCTGCGACCTGCCGGCGATCGTCATCTCCGGCGGGCCGATGCTCAACGGCCGCTTCCAGGGCCGTGCCATCGGCTCCGGTACGGATGTCTGGAAATTCTCGGAAGATGTCCGCGCCGGCGTGATGAGTGAACAGGATTTCGCCGACGCCGAAAGTGCCATGTCGCGCTCGCCCGGCCACTGCATGACCATGGGCACGGCCTCGACCATGGCCTCCATGGTCGAAGCGCTCGGCCTGGCGCTGCCCGGCAACGCGGCCTATCCCGCCGTCGATGCGCGCCGCAACCGCATTGCGCGCATGACCGGGCGGCGCATCGTCGAAATGGTCAATGAGGATTTGCGCCCTTCGGCCATCCTGAGGAAGGAAGCCTTCGCCAATGCCATCCGCGTCAATGGCGCGATCGGCGGCTCGACCAACGCGGTGGTGCACCTGCTGGCGATTGCCGGCCGCGTCGGCACCGAGCTGACGCTGGACGACTGGGACCGGTATGGCCGCGACGTGCCGACCATCCTCGACCTGATGCCGTCCGGCCGCTTCCTGATGGAGGATTTCTGCTACGCCGGCGGCATCCCGGCGGTGATGAAAGAGATCGCCGATATGCTCGATCTCGATGCGCTGACCGTCACCGGCAGATGCGTAGGCGACAACATCGCCGATGCAAGGAATGACAATCCGGAGGTGATCCGCCCACGCGACAAGGCGCTTACGCAACAGGGCGGCATTGCGGTGCTGCGCGGCAATCTGGCGCCGGATGGCGCCATCATCAAACCGTCAGCCGCTACGCCTGCGCTGATGAAACATCGCGGCCGCGCGGTCGTGTTCGAAGACATCGATGACTACAAGGCGCGGATCGACGATCCGGCGCTCGACATCGACGAGAGCTCGATCATGGTGCTGAAGAACTGCGGCCCGAAGGGCTATCCCGGGATGGCCGAGGTCGGCAACATGGCGCTGCCGCAAAAGCTGCTCAAGCAGGGCGTGCGCGACATGATCCGCATTTCCGACGCGCGCATGTCCGGCACCGCCTTCGGCACGGTGGTGCTGCATGCGGCGCCCGAGGCCGCTGTCGGCGGTCCGCTGGCGTTGGTCCGGAGCGGCGATATCATCGAGCTCGATGTCGAGGCGCGAAAGCTGCATCTCGAAGTCTCTGAACAGGAGCTCGCGCGCCGTCGTGAATCCTGGCTGCCGCCTGTGCCAGCGATGCGCGGCGGCTATCAGAGCCTTTATGTCGACCGTGTGCTGCAGGCGGATCGTGGCGCCGATCTCGATTTTCTCGTCGGCAGTCGCGGCCACGCCATTCCGCGCGAAAGCCATTGAGGCCAACCGATGCCGAATTTTCGCCCCGACGATTTCCAAGGCATTCACGCCATTCTCTACGCGCTGTTCGACGATCAGGAAAAACTCGATCGCGCGGCGATGCGCAGGCAGGTCGAGATCTGCCTGGCGACCGGCGTGCACGGCATGGCGGCGCTTGGCCTGGCGACGGAGGTTGCCAAACTGACGGAGGCCGAGCGGCGGACGATCATGGATTGGACTGCGGAAGATACTGCCGGCAAAGTGCCGCTCGCTTTTACCATTTTCGGCTCGTCGGTGGCCGAGCAGATCGCGCAGGTGCGCCATGCCGAAAGCGTCGGTGCTGACTGGGTGATCCTGCAGCCGCCGCCCGGTGGCTCCTACGGAGCGTCGGAGTACATCCGTTTCTTCGGCCGCGTTGCCGAGGCGACCGACCTGCCGGTGGCGATCCAGAACGCGCCGGCTTTTTTCGGACGCGGCCTGACGTCGGATGAAATTCGCGACCTCGTCACGCTTCATCCCAACATCAGCCTGATCAAAGGCGAGGGGCCCGTCACCGACATTGCCGGCCTGATCGAGCGTACGGAGGGCCAGGTTCCGGTCTTCAATGGGCGCGGCGGGCTGGAGCTGATCGATAATTTTCGCATCGGCTGCCACGGCATGATTTTGGCGCCTGACTGCATCGATCTCGCCGTGCGCGCCTATGAGGCGTTCCGCGCCGGCGATGAAGCCGTGGCCGAGGCCGAGTACGCAAAGATGCTGCCGTCGGCCGTCTTTGTCATGCAAGGCATCGAGAACCTGATCTGCTACGGCAAGCGGCTGTTCGGCGCCCGCGCCAATGTGCCGATACACGACCGGGCGCCGGCGATGCGGCCGACGGAGGTTGGCCTTGCGATGGTCGAGCGCTTTGCTTCCCACCTGGGCAGATTGCCGGGTTAGGGCTCTATCCCTACGGCGTCGACCGCCGCGTTGATGGCGCTCGCAATTGCGATCAGAAACGCTCGCGATAGGCGCGCGGATTGGTGCCCAGCACGCGCAGAAAGCCGCGCCGCATGGTCTCTTCCGAACCGAAACCGCAGCGGCGTGCCGTCTGGTTGACGGGCTGGCCCCGCTCCAGCATCCGTCGCGCGGCCTCGATCCGGATCTCCTCGATCGCGCGGGCGGGTGTCCGGCCCGTGGCCTCGCGATAGCGCCGCGAGAAACTGCGCGGGCTCATATTGGCGTGGTCGGCCAACTGCGCCAACGACAGGTCGCCGGGCAGATTTTCGAGGATCCAGCCATGCAGCCGGTCGAAGCGCCCGTCACCTTGCTGCAGCTTGAGGGTCTGGCTGAATTGCGCCTGGCCGCCGGGACGTTTCAGGAAGACCACCAACTCGCGCGCCACGCTGAGCGCCGTATGCCGGCCAAGGTCGGCCTCGACGAGGGAGAGGGCGAGATCGATACCGGCCGTTACGCCGGCCGATGTCCAGACATTTCCGTCTCGGATGAAGATCGGATCGGGTTCGAGGCGAACCGCCGGAAAGCGGCGGGCGAACTCCGCGCAGCGTCCCCAGTGGGTCACCGCGCGACGGCCGTCGAGCAGGCCTGCCATCGCCAGCAGCATGGCGCCGCTGCACACGGACGCGGTTCGCGTGGCATTGCGCGAGCGGCTGGCGATCCATTGGACCAGTTTGGCATCTTCGCAGGCCGCGTTGACGCCCCATCCGCCGGGCACGACCAGCGTGTCGATCTCAAATCCGTGGGTCGGCAGCGCCGCGGCCTCCAGCACGAGACCGGCCGATGTCCTGATCCGCGGCGAGGCGGCGACCACCACAACCTCGTAGGGCGCCGGTTCGCCTGCCTGCCTCTTGAAGTCGTTGGCGCTGGCAAAGACTTGAAGCGGTCCGCTGACGTCGAGGAGCTGGACGTCGGCATAGGCAAGCACTTCGATACGGCGCATTGGGTTTGGCCTGAAACGAGGGGTGAATGGCAATCGTGCCAAACCATGATGCCTTAGATTGCCCGAAGTCAACCCACGGAGATTTCCATGCCCCTTCGTTTCGGCATCCTCGTATTCCCCAACGTCCAACAGCTCGACCTCACCGGCCCTTACGAAGTCCTGGCGTCTGCCAAGGACGCCGAGGTGGATCTGATCTGGAAGGATCGCAACCCGGTGATGTCTTCGACGCACCTCTCCCTTACCCCGACGGCGACCTTCGACGATTGCCGGCCTCTCGACGTGTTGTGCATTCCGGGTGGGGGCGGGGTCAACGCGCTGCTGGAGGACCAGACAGTCCTCGATTTCGTGTGGGAGCGCGCGGCGCAGGCGCGCTATATAACCTCGGTCTGCAGCGGCGCCCTGGTGCTCGGCGCGGCCGGGCTGTTGAAGGGCAAGCGGGCGACCACGCACTGGTATGCTCATGATTTCCTTGAAGAGTTCGGGGCGATCCCCGTCGATGAGCGTATCGTCGAGGACGGCAAGCTTATTACCGCCGGCGGCGTCACTTCCGGCATTGATTTCGGCCTGGCGCTGGTTGCGAGGCTGCTTGGACAGGAGGAGGCTGAGATCGTGCAGCTCTCGCTCGAATATGCCCCGGCTCCTCCTTTTCGGTCGGGCACGCCTGCCGAGGCTTCGCCTGCCGTGCTGGCGCAGGCAAAGGAGCGGCTTGCGGGTTCGAGGCGGGTTCGCGAGGAAATGTTCGCTCGCTGGCGCGAGGCTCGCGCCGCCGCCGCACCGGCGCGCATCCACGGCTGAAGCGACAGGGCCGAAGGCACCGATCTCTGCCTTCGGCCCAGCTGCGTTTCCACTGTTGACACGTCCCTTCGTCTGTGTAGAAATTGGTTGGACCATTGAACCACTTTGAGTGCCGCAGGCGTGACCGAATTCAGCCTTCCGCCAATCCAGACGACGGCCCGCGACGATGCGGTGCTGAAGGCGTTGGCCGGCTTTGTCATGCGCGAAAAGCTGGAGCCCGGTGAGAGGTTGCCGACCGAACGCATCCTCGCCGAGCGTCTGAAGGTCAGCCGCAACACGGTGCGTGAAGCGCTGACACGCTGGGAGGGGCTTGGCCTGGTCGAGCGCCGGCAGGGCTCGGGCACCTATCTCAAGGCCGCCGTTTCGCTCGACATGCTGCACATGCCGCTGACGCTCGCCGGCGGCAATGATTTCACCGGCCTGATGCGCACGCTGGAAATCCGCCGCGCGCTGGAGGCGGAAGCCGCAGCCCTTTGCGCCATTCGCGCCGACCAGGACGACCTCGCCGAGATCGAGCGCAAGCTCGACATCATGGAAGAAGAGTTTCTCAGCCGGGCCGGCATGTCGTCGGAAGAGGACTGGGAATTCCATCAGGCGATCTACCGCGCCTGCGGCAATCCGCTGTTCGAGCAGATCATCGCCGCCATGCACGAACTGTTCCACCGCTTCTGGGAGCATCCGCTTGGCGTGCGCGATTTCGGCCACGCCAGCTTTCCTTACCACCGCACCATGTTCAATTGCATCGCCGCGCACGACCCGGAAGGCGCCCGGGCCGAGGCGCTGAAGCTGATCGCCACCGTCGAGGACGATTTGAAGCGCGGTGCCGCCAACCTCAAACTTTCGGACCGCAAATGAACGAACACAGCTTCGATCCAGGCATTTCCGGCAGCGACTATCTCGCCGAGGCGGCGACCCTTCTGGCGCATGACGACCCGTTCCCCGGCAATGCCGTGGTGCCGCCCATCTACCAGACCTCGCTGTTCACATTCGGCAGCTATGCCGAGATGGCCGATACCTTTGCCGGTCGCAGGAAGCAGCCGATCTATTCGCGCGGCGACAATCCGACGGTGATGGAATTCGAGTCACGCGTCGCTGCGCTTGAAGGCGCTGAGGCCGCACGCGGCTTCTCCAGCGGCATGGCGGCCATCAGCTCTACCGTGCTTGCCTTCGTCGGCGCCGGCGAGCGCATCGTTGCGGTGCGCAACTGCTATGGCGACGCCTATCGCCTGTTCGAGCGGCTGTTCCCGCGCCTGAACATCAAGGTCGATTATGTCGACGGGTCCGATCCGGATGCGGTGGCGGCGGCACTTCCCGGCGCGAAACTGCTTTATCTGGAAAGCCCGACCTCGATGATGTTCGAGCTCCAGGACATCGCGCATCTGGCGCGGCTGGCGAAAGAGCAGGGCATCGTCACCACAATCGACAATTCCTGGGCGACGCCGGTGTTCCAGAAGCCGATCCTGCACGGCGTCGACCTCGTGCTGCATTCCGCCTCGAAATATCTCGGCGGCCACAGCGACACCGTCGCCGGTGTGGTGGCGGGCTCGGCCGCCCACATCAAGCACATCAACGAGCAGACCTATTCCCAGCTCGGCGCCAAGCTCTCGCCTTTCGAAGGCTGGCTCTTGCTGCGCGGACTGCGCACGCTGCCGCTCAGGCTGCCGCATCACATGAAGAGCGGGCTCACCATCGCCGAACGGCTGAAGGCGCATGACAAGGTCGAGCGGGTCAATCATCCCGCCTATTCCAACCACCCTGGCAAGAAGACGCTTGCCGGCTATGCCGGGCTGTTCTCCTTCGAGGTGACGGAGGATGTCGACATTCCCGCTTTCGTCGATGCGCTGAAATTCTTCCGCATCGGCGTCAGCTGGGGCGGCCATGAAAGCCTGGTCGTGCCGGCAAAGGCCTCGCTCGAGCAGACGCCGGGTCTCAATTCGATGGCGCGCTTCGGCGTCAGCCCCCGAACCATCCGCTTCAATGTCGGATTGGAAAGCGTGGAAGACCTCTGGGCCGACATCGCCCAGGCCTTCGACAAAGCAAAAAAATAACTGGGTTCAAAATGGGAGTTCTGAACATGAAAAGACTAAGCATCATGCTTGCCACAGCGGCCGGCCTGGCGATTTCCGCCAGCGGCGCGCTAGCCGACACCACCCTCAAGCTGGTCGAGGTCATCACCAGCCCGCAGCGCACCGAATTTTTGAAGAAGCAGATCGCCGAGTTCGAGGCCGCCAATGCGGGCGTCAAGGTCGAGGTGGTCTCGCTGCCCTGGGGGCAGGCGTTCGAGAAATTCCTGACCATGGTGCAGGCCGGCGACACGCCTGACATCGTCGAGATGCCGGAGCGCTGGATGGGCCTCTATGCCACCAACGGCCAGCTCGAGGACCTCGGCCCCTACATGGCCAAGTGGGACGATGCCAAGACGCTGGGCGACCGCGCCAAGCAGTTCGGCTCTACGGTCAACAACACCCAGTTCATGATCCCCTATGGCTACTATGTGAATGCGCTGTTCTGGAACAAGAAGCTGTTCAAGGAAGCCGGTCTCGACGGCCCGCCGGCGACGCTCGACGACTTCATTGCCGATTCAAAGAAGATCTCAGCCATTCCCGGCAAATATGGCTACTGCCTGCGTGGCGGCCCGGGCGCCTTCAACGGCATGCACATGTTCATGAACATCGCCGCCGGCAAGGGCGGCTATTTCAACGAGGACGGCACCTCGACCATCAATGACGAGGGCTCGGTCAAGGGCCTGCAGATGCTTGCCGACATGTACAAGGACGGGCTGGCGCCGAAGGATGCGGTGAGCTGGGGCTTCAACGAGACAGTCACCGGTTTCTATTCCGGCACGTGCGCCATGCTCAACCAGGATCCGGATGCGCTGATCGGCATTGCCGACAAGATGAGCGCCGACGATTTTGCCGTGGCACCATTGCCGGTAGGCCCGAGCGGCAAATCCTATCCGACGCTGGGCTATGCCGGCTGGGCGATGTTCGCCAATTCGCAGCACAAGGACGATGCCTGGAAGCTGATGGCAACGCTGCTGTCGCCCAAGGACAATCTGGAGTGGGCCAAGGAGGTCGGCGTCGTGCCGATCCACAACGGCGCCGACCAGGACGCTCATTTCAAGACCGAGCAGTTCAAGGGCTGGTTCACCGAGCTCAGCGACACCTCCAAATATGAAATGGTGACGCCGCCGACGCATCTCGAAAACCTCGGCAATTTCGTCGACCAGGTGGCGATCAAGAACTTCCAGGAGGTGCTGCTCGGGCAGAAGACGGCCAAGGAGGCGGCCGACGCATGGGCCACGTTCCTGACCAAGGAACAGCAGGACTGGCTGGCCAAGAACAAGAAGTAAGCGCGTAGCTTTTCCCTTCTCCCCGTTCACGGGAGAAGGTGTCACGAAGTGACGGATGAGGGGCGACGCCATCCTCTAAAAGTTCGCGCTGCCCCTCATCTGCCTGCCGGCATCTTCTCCCCGTGAACGGGGAGAAGGGACGCTTGTCGCCAAGCCCCGACGCTCTTCCAGGAGACGATCCAGAACCGATGACCTATGCCGTGTCCGAAATACGATCCGCAGGCCGGCCGCGAAAGAAGCGGCTGACGCATGCCGCCATCGAGCCCTGGCTTTATCTCTCGCCGGCGATCGTGCTGCTGGTCGTGGTGCTGTTGGTGCCCCTGATCATCGGCATCAGCTATTCCTTCAGGAAGTTCTCCGCCTTCAAATCCGAGTATGTCGGCCTCGGCCAGTACCAGGCGATGCTGACCGACCAGGTGCTGGGGCAGGCGCTGGTCAACACGCTGTGGTGGACCGTCGCCAGCCTGTTCTTCCAGTTCTTCCTCGGGCTTGGTCTCGCGCTGCTGCTCGACAAGCCGTTTGTCGGCCGCAAGTTCGTGCAGGCGGTTGTCTTCCTGCCCTGGGCGGTGCCGTCCTTTCTGTCGGGCCTCACCTGGGCCTGGCTGTTCAACCCGATCATCGGGCCGCTGCCGCATTGGTTATTTGCGCTTGGCCTGAAGGCCGAGCCGACCAATGTGCTTTCCGATCCGGCGACCGCGATGTGGGGGCCGATCATTGCCAACATCTGGTTCGGCATTCCGTTCTTCGCCATCACGCTGTTGGCGGCATTGAAGTCGATCCCGTCGGAACTGCATGAGGCCGCCGCCATCGATGGCGCATCGCCTTGGCAGCGCTTCACCAAGGTGACGCTGCCCTTCCTGGCGCCGACCATCGTGATTACCGTCATGCTGCGCACGATCTGGATCGCCACCTTCGCTGATCTGATCTTCGTCATGACCGAAGGCGGCCCAGCCGGCTCGACCAGTACCGTGCCGGTCTACATCTATGTCAGCGCCTTCAAGTCTCTGGACAAGGGTTATGCCTCGGCGGTGGCGGTGCTGCTGCTGGTGCTGCTCATTGCCTATGCGATCGCGCTGATCGCCATCCGCCGCTTGCTGGTGAGGCACGTCTGATGATCGCCGGACGCTCCACCTCCTCACGCATTTTCAGCGGTATCGGTCTCTACGCGGCGATTGCCGCCTACATGATCTTTGCGCTGTTCCCGATCTTCTGGACACTGAAGATCTCGGTGACGCCGGAGCGGCTGCTCTATTCCGAAGGCATCACTTTGTGGCCGTCGCAGACGACATTCCGAAACTTCATCACTGTTCTGGAAGCATCTGATTTCCCGCGCTATTTCCTCAACAGCGTCATCGTCTCGGTGTCGACGGCGGCACTCGTCACTGTCATCGCGACGCTCGCCGGCTACGCCATGTCGCGCTTTACCTTTCGCGGCAAGGCGACGCTGGCGATCATGCTTTTGCTGACCCAGACCTTCCCGCTGGTGATGGTCATTCCGCCGATCTACCGCGTCATGGGCGAGCTTGGCCTGACCAACAGCCTGGTCGGGCTGATCATCATCTACACCGCCTTCAACACCGCCTTCGCCACCTTCCTGATGCAGTCCTTCTTCGACGGCATTCCAAAGGATCTGGAGGAGGCTGCGATGATCGATGGCTGCACGCGTGCGCAGGCAATGCGCAAGGTGATCGTGCCGCTGACGCTGCCCGGCATGGGCGCCACGCTCGGCTTCGTCTTCACCGCAGCCTGGAGCGAATTGCTGTTCGCGCTGATGCTGATCTCCAGCGATGACCAGAAGACCTTTGCCGTCGGCCTGCTCACCTATATCGGCAAATTCGCCGTCGACTGGGGGCAGATGATGGCGGCGTCGATCCTGGCGCTGATCCCGGTCTGCATCTTCTTTGCCTTCCTGCAACGCTATCTCGTCACCGGTCTCACCGCCGGCGCGGTCAAAGGATAATCGATGGCTTCCGTCACGCTGCAAAACGTCGAGAAGGATTACGGGTCGCTGCGCATCCTGCATGGCGTCGATCTCGAAATCGCCGATGGTGAGTTCGTCGTGCTGGTCGGCCCGTCCGGCTGCGGCAAGTCGACCTTGCTGCGCATGATCGCCGGGCTGGAAGAGGTGTCGGGCGGCGAGATCCGCATCGGCGAGCGGCTGGTCAACGATGTCGCGCCCAAGGACCGTGACATCGCCATGGTGTTCCAGTCCTACGCGCTCTATCCGCATATGGATGTGTCGTCGAACATGGGCTTCAGCCTGCTTTTGAAGAAGGCGGAGAAGACGACCATCGATGGCAGGGTAGGGGCGGCCGCGAAGCGCCTCGGTCTCGACAGTTTCCTCGGCCGGCTGCCGCGGCAATTGTCCGGCGGCCAGCGCCAGCGCGTCGCCATGGGTCGCGCCATCGTGCGCGATCCGAAAGTGTTCCTGTTCGACGAACCTCTGTCGAACCTCGACGCCAAATTACGTGTCCATATGCGCGCCGAGATCAAGGCGCTACACCAGCAGCTCAAGACCACTTCGGTCTATGTCACCCACGACCAGATCGAAGCCATGACCATGGCAGACCGCATCGTCGTCATGCATGACGGCTACGTGCAGCAGGTCGGCCATCCCCTGGAACTCTACGACCGCCCGATCAACACCTTCGTCGCCGGTTTCATCGGCTCGCCCGGCATGAATTTTTTGCCGGCGACGGTCGCGAAGGGCGGCAAGGTGGATGCGGTGCTGGCCGACGGCCAGAAGTTGCGGTTGCCTGACGGCTTGCCGCTCAAGGATGGCGACAAGCTGACCGTCGGGTTGCGGCCGGAACACATCCAGCTCGCCGACGATGGACCGCTCAAGGCCGAAGTCGAGGTGGTCGAGCCGCTCGGGCTGTCGACGCAGTTCTATGTCAAGTTCGCGGGGCAACAGGTCTGCGTCTTCGTCATGGGGCGCAGCAATGTCCGGCCGGGCGACACGGTGCGGCTGTCAGCCGATCCGGCTGCGCTGCATCTGTTCGATCCTGCGACCGGCAATCGAATCGGGTGAGGGTGCCCGGCAATCAACCTACCGGTGGTTGCTCAGGCTGGCATACATGCCGGTGGTGCGGAACTGCGTCGGGTTGATGCCGTAGAGCCGGCGGAAGACTTTCGAAAAATAGTTGGCATCCTCGAAGCCGCACAGGATGGCGACCTCCTTGACCGGCAGGAAGTCGGCCTTGGTCAGAAGTTTCGCTGCCCGCTGCAGTCGCTGCTGCAGCACGAACTCGGCCGGCGGTATGCCTTCACTCTCGGCAAAGCAGCGCGAGAAATGTGCACGGCTTAAGCCGCTGATCGTAACGAGCTCGGCCACCGGCAAGGGCTTGTCGAGATTGGCGTTGATGTGGTCGATCACCGGCTGCATGGCGCTCTGTTTCTCAGTGAAGGCGTGCGAGCCGAAGACATCGTCGTAGAGTGCCATCGCCGCCTCATAGGCAATCGCCGAAGCAGCGCCCGGCGATGCGGCGCCGTTGATGAGACGCAGGCTGCAATCGGCGAGATGATCGATCGTCTCGGGCTGCAGCCGAAACACCGGGCCGGAGACGCTGAGGATGGATTTGTGGATGCGCAGCGCCTCCTCGCCATTCATCGAGATCCAGAAATATTCCCAGCGGTCGCCCTTCTCTAGCCAGTAGCGATGGTTGTGCGGCACCAGCACCAGCAGCGTGTCGTTGGCCTGCAGGCGGTACTTGCGGTTTTCGTAGCGCAGCTGGCCGGTGCCGCTGATCGTGTGCTGCAGCACGGTGAACGGCGTCTGGCCGCGCTTGCGTCCATCCCAGTCGTAGGTCACGCCCTCGCGCACTTCATAGCCGGTGCTGGTCGGCATGGCGTGCAGGCGCTGGCGGCCGCGCGGCAGCGAGATGGTGCGCATCAACTGTCCGTTGGCGATCAGATCGCGCAGCACAAAATTACCCTCGAAAGCATAAACGTTCTCTGGCCGCGCCCTGGAATAACGGCATAATCCAAATCCTGAGAACGCGAAAGACCCGCGGTCGAGGAGCGGGCGGGGAGGAGAAGGGTCGGAAATTCCGGCCCGAATGGCATGCGCGCCATGGCGCGCCGCCATATGCTCCTCTTTTGCTCCTTGCCTGGCATTCGATTGGATCGAGGTGAAGGTGATGAGTTTCAAAATCGCTATTATCGGCGCCGGCAGCGTCGGCTTCACCAAGAAGCTGTTCACCGACATTTTGTGCGTTCCGGAATTCAGCGACATCGAATTCGCGCTGACCGATCTCAGCGAGCACAATCTCGAGATGATCAAGGCGATCCTCGACCGCATCGTTGAGGCCAACAAGTTGCCGACCAAGGTGACAGCGACGACGGACCGCCGCAAGGCGCTCGAAGGCGCGCGCTATGTCATCAGCTGCGTGCGGGTCGGCGGGCTCGAAGCCTATGCCGACGATATCAGAATTCCCTTGAAATATGGCATCGACCAGTGTGTCGGCGACACGATCTGCGCCGGCGGCATCCTCTATGGTCAGCGCAACATCCCGGTCATCCTCGACTTCTGCAAGGATATAAGAGAACTCGCCGAGCCCGGCGCGAAATTCCTCAACTATGCCAACCCGATGGCGATGAACACCTGGGCTGCGATCGAATATGGCAAGGTCGACACCGTCGGCCTCTGCCACGGCGTCCAGCACGGCGCCGAACAGATCGCCGAAGTGCTCGGCGCCAAATCGCATGGCGAACTCGATTATGTCTGCTCCGGCATCAACCACCAGACCTGGTTCATCGACCTCCGGCTCAACGGCCGCAAAATCGGCAAGGATGAACTGGTCGCCGCCTTCGAGGCGCACCCGGTCTATTCGCAACAGGAAAAGCTGCGCATCGATGTGCTGAAGCGCTTCGGCGTCTATTCGACCGAAAGCAACGGTCATCTCTCCGAATATCTGCCCTGGTATCGCAAGCGGCCGGACGAAATCACCCGCTGGATCGACATGTCCGACTGGATCCATGGCGAGACCGGCGGCTACCTCCGTTACTCCACCGAAACGCGCAACTGGTTTGAGACGGAGTTCCCGCAATTCCTCGAGGCGGCATCGAAGCCGCTCGACATGTCGAAGCGCTCCAACGAACATGCCAGCCACATCCTCGAAGCGCTGGAGACCAACCGCGTCTATCGCGGCCATTTCAACGTCAAGAACACCGGCATCATCACCAACCTGCCGCAGGACGCCATCATCGAATCGCCCGGCTTCGTCGACCGCTTCGGCATCAACATGGCCTCCGGCATCACGCTGCCGGAAGCGTGCGCTGCCACCTGCATGGCCTCGATCAACGTCCAGCGCATGTCGGTGCATGCGGCTGTTACGGGCGACATCGACCTGTTGAAGCTCGCCGTGCTGCACGACCCGCTGGTGGGTGCCGTGTCGACGCCGGAAGAGGTCTGGCAGATGGTCGACGAGATGGTCGTCGCCCAGGCGCGCTGGCTGCCGCAATATGCCGATGCCGTGCCGGCGGCCAAGGAGCGGCTTTCGAAATCGAAGGTCAAGACCCGCGACTGGGCGGGTGCGGCGCGGCGCAATGTGCGCTCGATCGAAGAACTGCGCGCCGAAAAGACGGCGCTGAAACAGGCCGGCTGAGAATGCTTGCAGGCGAACCGCGGGAGGCCGGGTCGCCAATCAGCCGTCCCGAGTAAAAGCGGGCAGCAGCAGAAGTCGAAACATCTGGGAGGAACACGATGAGGAACTTTCGCAGAATTGGCATTCTCACGGGCCTTGCGCTGAGCGCATCGGCGCTCGGCGCATACGCATCCGAACCGACCACGCCGCCGGCGCCGGCGCAGTTTCCCGCCGAGGGCAAGATCAAATATGTCGCCCGCGATTCCATCCTGGAGTTCAAGGCGCTGCCCGAATATCACGAGCCCGATTGGGTCACCGAGAAATACGTCAAGACCGGCAAGCTGCCTCCGGTCAAGGATCGGCTGCCGAAGGAGCCGCTGGTGTTCAAGACCAGCAATATGCCGGACGGCATCGGCGTCTACGGCGACACCATGCGCCACGTCATCGGCGGCCGGCCGGAAGGCTGGAACTATGGCGCCGGCCAGACGCAAGGGTGGGGCGGCATCGACATCGGCCTTTCCGAATGCCTGACGCGCACCGCGCCTTTGTTCCAGGTCGAGGCCAAGGACACCGAGCCGCTGCCGAATCTCGCCAGGAGCTGGGAATGGTCGAAGGACGGCCACAAGCTGACCATGCATCTGATCGAGGGTGCCAAATGGTCGGACGGCGTCGCCTTCAATGCCGACGATTTGATGTTCCACTGGGATGATGAGGTCGTCGATCCCAATGTCTCGCCACTGAACGGTGCCACGCAGGAGACGTTTGGTGTCGGCACGACGCTGAAGAAGATCGACGACTACACCGTCGAATGGACGTTCAAGGAGGCTTTCCCAAAACAGTATCTCTACGCGATGGCCTACGGCACCTTCTGCCCCGGTCCAGCGCACATCTTGAAGCCGCAGCATCCGAAATATTCCAAGAACACCTACGAGCAGTTCAAGAACGCGTTCCCGCCGGAATATATGAACATACCGGTGATGGGCGCCTGGGTGCCGGTGGAGTACAGGCCCGATGACATCGTCGTCATGCGCCGCAATCCCTACTATTGGAAGGTCGACGAGAAGGGCAACCAGCTGCCCTACCTCAACGAGGTGCACTACAAGCTGTCGACCTGGGCCGACCGCGACGTGCAGGCGGTGGCGGGCGCCGCCGACTTCTCCAATCTCGAGCAGCCGGAGAATTTCGTCGCTTCGCTGAAGCGGGCGGCGGACAAGGATGCGCCGGCCCGGCTCGCTTTCGGCCCGCGCCTGATCGGCTACAATCTGCGCATGAATTTCTCCGCCAATGGCTGGGGCAATCCGGATGAGCGCGGCCAGGCGATCCGCGAGTTGAACCGCAATGAGGACTTCCGCAAGGGCGTCACCATGGCGCTCGACCGCAAGGCGCTCGGCGATTCGTTGGTCAAAGGTCCGTTCAACGCCATCTATCCCGGCGGCTTCTCCTCCGGCACCAGCTTTTATGACCGCAACTCGACGGTCTACTATCCGTTCGATCTCGAAGGCGCCAAGGCCGAACTCGCCAAGGCCGGGCTGAAGGACACCGACGGCGACGGCTTCGTCAATTTCCCGGCCGGCACCGCCGGCGGCAAGAATGTCGAGATCGTCATGCTGGTCAACAATGACTACACCACCGACAAGAGCCTTGCGGAAGGCGTCGTCGGCCAGATGGAAAAGCTCGGCATTCGCGTCGTGCTCAACAGTCTCAACGGCACCCAGCGCGACGCCGCCCAATATTCCGGCCGCTTCGACTGGCTGGTGAGGCGCAACGACCAGGAGCTGACCGCCGTGGTGCAGAATACCGAGCAGCTCGCGCCGGTTGGCCCGAAGACCAGCTGGAACCATCGCGCGCCGGAAAGCGGCGAGGTCGACCTGATGCCGTTCGAAAAGGAGCTTGTCGACATCGTCAACAAGTTCGTCTCCAGCCAGGACAATGACGAGCGCGCCAGCCTGATGAAGACGTTCCAGAAGATCTCGACGGAGCATGTCTACAATGTTGGGCTGACGGAATATCCCGGCGCCCTGATCATCAACAAGCGCTTCTCCAACGTCCCGCAGGGAACGCCGATCTTCATGTTCAACTGGGCCGAGGATTCGATCGTGCGCGAGCGGTTGTTCGTTGCCGCCGACAAGCAGCAGAAATACGAACTCTTCCCCGAGCAGCTTCCCGGCAAGCCCGGCGAAAAGGGTCCGACGAACTGAGTTACCTCCCCTGACTGACGCCCGGCCGCGCTGCGCGCGCGGCCGGGACGGAGTAAGGTCAGCGGCAGACAACCCTGAAACCTGCAACAAGGAGGAGAAACGGTGCTGCGATTCCTGGCCATGCGCATAGCATCGGCATTGCCGGTTATGGTCATCCTGAGCCTAGTCACCTTTGCCATCATCCAGGCGCCGCCGGGCGACTATGCCGACTATATCCGTTCGCAGCTCATCAACCAGGGCGGGGCCTCGTTTGCCGAAGCCGACGCGCAGGCACAGGCCTACCGCGTCGAGCACGGTCTCGATAAGCCGCTGCCGGTGCAGTACCTGAACTGGATCGCCGGCATCGTCACCCGCGGCGATTTCGGCTACAGCCTCTACTACAACAAGCCGGTCGCCGCCGTGGTCGGCGAGCGGCTGCCGCGCACGCTGCTGCTAGCGCTGGTTTGCCATCTGCTCGCTTCGGTGCTCGGCATCACCTTCGGCATCTGGGCGGCGACAAGGCAATACACCTGGATCGACTCGACGCTGTCGGCGATCTCCTTCCTCGGCATGACCGTGCCGCGCTTCCTGATGGCGCTGATCATCGTCTATCTCATGGTCTTCCAGTTCAACGTGTCGGAGATCGGCAGTTTCTTCTCGCCGCAATATGGCGGCGCGCCATGGTCGTGGGCGAAATTCGCCGACCTCGTCAAACATGTCTGGCCGGTGGTGGCGATCGCCACCTTCGGCGGGCTCGCCTACAATATGCGCGTCATGCGCGGCAATCTGCTCGACACGCTGAACGCGCAATATGTCGAGACGGCCAAGGCCAAGGGGCTCACCGGCGGCGCCGTCGTCATGCGCCATGCCGTGCCCAACGCGCTGCATCCGCTCATCATGTATCAGGGCGTGGTGCTGCCCTACATGCTGACCGGCGAGATCGAGACGGCGATCATCTTCGCGCTGCCGACGGTCGGACCGGCCATTGTCGGGTCGATGGCGGTCGGCGACGTCTATGTCACGGCGACCTTCATGATGGTGCTGTCGGCGACGCTGATCGTCGGCAACATCATCGCCGACATGCTGCTCGCGCTGCTCGACCCGCGCGTGCGCCAGTTCGGGGAGAGCTAGATGCTGGCGCGCGACCCATCCCCGCCACCGCTGCCGGCTGAAGCAACCGCGATTGCGACCCCGCGCGGCAATGAGAGCTATATGGCGCTGGTCTGGCGCCGGCTGAGGCGCTCCTGGACCGGCATGGCCGGACTGATCCTGGTCGTGCTTCTGGTGGTGATGGCGGTGTTTGCCGACTTCTTCGCGCCGATGGACCCCAAGGTGACCGATGTCGCTTTCGCCCCGCCGCAAGTGATGAGTTTTCACGACAAGGACAGCAATTTCGTGCTCCAGCCGCGGGTCTATGCGCTAGCGGATTCTGCTGACCTCGACCCGGTCACCTTCCAGCCGGTCGTCGGGCCGGACTACGACCATCCGCGCCTGCTCGGCTTCTTCGCCAAGGGCGCCGAGTACCGGTTGCTTGGCCTGATCCCCGCCAACCGGCATTTCTTCGCCTCGACCGACGGCCAGCCGGTGCATTTTCTCGGCACCGACAAGTTCGGCAGGGACGTGCTGTCGCGCGCCATCCAGGGCTCGCGTGTCTCGCTGATGATCGCGCTGACGGTGGTGTTCATCATCACCGTCATCGGCACCACCGTCGGCATGGTCTCGGGCTATTTCGGCGGCCGGTTCGACGTCTGGGTGCAGCGCTTCGTCGAGTTGGTGCTCGCCTTCCCGCAGCTGCCGCTCTATCTGGCGCTGACGACGCTGATCCCGGTGACCGCGCCGACCAACGTCTTCCTCGCCTTCGTCATCATTGTCATGTCGGCGCTCGGCTGGGCGCAGATGTCGCGCGAGGTGCGCGGCAAGACGCTGGCGCTGGCGCGGATCGACTATGTGCGCGCCGCCATGGCGGTCGGCGCCACCGACATGCGCATCATCATGCAGCACATTTTCCCCAATGTGATGAGCCACGTCATCGTCGCCGTGACCATCGCGATCCCGACGGTGGTGCTGCTTGAAGCCTTTCTCGGCTTCCTCGGCTTCGCGGTGAAACCGCCGCTGATCTCGTGGGGGCTGATGCTGCAGGACACCGCGACCTATTCGGTCATCGGCACCTACCCCTGGATCCTGTCGCCGGTCGGCTTCGTGCTGATTACCGTGTTCGCCTTCAACGCGCTGGGCGACGGCCTGCGCGATGCCGTCGATCCCTATTGAGGTGACTGGAATGACCGTCGTGCTCGCACAATCCTTTGCACCAGCCGTCCGGCTCGACCATGCCGGCCGCCACGACCAGCCGATCATCGATGCCCGCAACGTCGAGGTGGCCTTCAAGGTCGAGCACGGCGTCGTTGAGGCGGTGAAGGATGTCTCGTTCCAGCTCTATCGCGGCGAGACGATCGCCATCGTCGGCGAGTCCGGCTCCGGCAAGTCGGTGACGGCGCGCACCGTCATGGGGCTCTTGTCGAAGCGGGCCACCGTGTCACCGAAATCAACCGTCGACTATTGCGGGCAGGACATACTGAAATTCCCCGAGAGCGCCCGGCGCAAGCTGCGCGGCAACCGCATCTCGATGATTTTTCAGGAGCCGATGAGCTCGCTCAACCCGATCTACACGGTCGGCAGCCAGATCGTCGAGGCGATCAGGGTGCACCGCAAAGTGAGCCGTAGAGAGGCCTGGGCGCGCGCGCTCGAGCTGCTGCGGCATGTCCAGATCCCTGAGCCGGAAGCGCGCATCAAGCAGTATCCGCACCAGCTCTCCGGCGGGCAGCGCCAGCGCGTGATGATCGCCATGGCGCTCGCCAACGACCCCGATGTGCTGATCGCCGACGAGCCAACGACCGCGCTCGACGTCACGGTCCAGGCGCAGATCCTCAACCTGATCCGCAATCTGCAGAAAGAGCTCAGGATGGCGGTCATCCTGATCACCCACGACCTCACGGTGGTGCGGAAATTCTCCGACTATGTCTATGTCATGCAGCATGGCGAGATGTGCGAGCACAACGTGACCGAGCGGCTGTTCGCCGACCCGCAGCATCCCTATACCAAGCGCCTGCTCGCTTCCGAGCCGCACGGAAGGCCGCAGCCGCTGCCGGAGAACAGCGGCACCATTCTTGAAGCCCGCGACATGCGCGTCTGCTTCATGCTGCGCCATGGCAGCTTCCTGAAGCCGGACTGGCGCGAGCTGGTCGCCGTCGACGATCTCGGCCTGAAACTTTGCCGCCACGAGACGCTCGGGCTGGTCGGCGAATCCGGCTCCGGCAAGTCGACGTTCGGTCTCGCTCTGCTCAAGCTCACCGATGCCAAGCGTGGCGAGATCAGCTTCGACGGCCAGCCGATCCAAGGCCTGTCGCGCGCCGAGATGCGGCCGCTGCGCTCGCGCATGCAGGTCGTCTTCCAGGATCCGTTTTCCTCGCTCAATCCGCGCATGACGATCGGCCAGATCATCGAGGAAGGGCTGGTCGTCAACAGGATCGGCGCAACGCGGCGCGAGCGGGTCGAGCGGGTGCGCGACGCCCTGGTCAGCGCCGGCATGCCAGGCGACATTCTTTCGCGCTTTCCCCACGAATTTTCGGGCGGCCAGCGGCAGCGCATCGCGATTGCGCGCGCCATCGCATTGGAACCCGAATTCATCCTGCTCGACGAACCGACTTCGGCGCTCGACCTCTCGGTGCAGGCGCAGATCATCGACCTGTTGCGCAAGCTGCAGGACGAGCGCGGCTTGAGCTATCTCTTCATTTCGCACGACCTCAAAGTGGTGCGCGCACTCTGCCACCGCGTCATCGTCATGCAGAACGGCAAGATCGTCGAACAGGGACCCGTCGACGAGGTTCTCACCAATCCCAAGACCGCCTATACCGAACGGCTCGTCAGGGCCGCCTTCGACGTGGCGTAGCAAAGTGCCGGAGGTTTAAAGTGGCAAGACATCCCAGGATCACCTTCATCGGCGCCGGCTCGACCGTGTTCATGAAGAACATTGTCGGCGACGTGCTGCAGCGGCCATCGCTGTCGAATGCCACGATCGCGCTGATGGACATCAACCCGCAACGGCTGGAAGAGAGCGCCATCGTCGTCAACAAGCTGATCGCGACGCTGGGCGTAAAGGCGAAGGCCGAGACCTATTCCGACCAGCGCAAGGCATTGTCCGGCGCCGATTTCGTCGTCGTCGCCTTCCAGATCGGCGGCTACGAACCGTGCACCGTCACCGATTTCGAAGTGCCGAAGAAATACGGCCTGCGCCAGACCATCGCCGACACGCTCGGCGTCGGCGGCATCATGCGCGGCCTCAGAACCGTGCCGCATCTGTGGAAGATCTGCGAGGACATGCTGGCTGTCTGCCCCGAAGCGATCATGCTGCAATACGTCAACCCGATGGCGATCAACACCTGGGCGATTTCAGAGAAATACCCTGAGATCAAACAGGTCGGCCTCTGCCATTCGGTGCAAGGCACGGCGATGGAGCTGGCGCATGATCTCGACATTCCTTACGAGGAAATCCGCTATCGCTCGGCCGGCATCAACCACATGGCCTTCTATCTGAAATTCGAGCATCGCCAACCCGACGGCAGCTATCGCAACCTCTATCCGGACCTGGTCCGCGCCTATCGCGAGGGCAGGGCGCCGAAGCCGGGCTGGAACCCGCGCTGCCCCAACAAGGTGCGCTACGAAATGCTGACGCGGCTTGGCTATTTCGTCACCGAAAGCTCCGAACATTTCGCCGAATACACGCCCTATTTCATCAAGGATGGCCGCCCCGACCTGATCGAGAAATTCGGCATTCCGCTCGACGAATATCCGAAGCGCTGCATCGAGCAGATCGAGCGCTGGAAGGGGCAGGCCGAGGCCTATCGCTCGGCCGACCGCATCGAGGTCGAGCAGTCGAAGGAATACGCTTCCTCGATCATGAATTCGGTGTGGACCGGCGAGCCGTCGGTGATCTACGGCAATGTTCGCAACAATGGCTGCATCACCTCGCTGCCAAACAATTGCGCCGCCGAGGTGCCGTGCCTGGTCGACGCCTCCGGCATCCAGCCGACCTTCATCGGTGAGCTGCCGCCGCAGCTCACCGCGCTGATCCGCACCAACATCAATGTGCAGGAACTGACGGTGCAGGCGCTGATGACGGAAAACCGCGAACACATCTACCACGCAGCGATGATGGACCCGCATACGGCGGCTGAGCTCGATCTCGACCAGATCTGGGCGCTGGTCGATGAGCTGCTGGCGGCACATGGCGACTGGCTGCCGGCCTGGGCGCGTGGCAGCGCCAAAGTCCGGGCAGCCTGACCGCTGCAGCTGCAGCGGTCTCTCGCTCCGCCGTCAGACCTGCGGCGCCGCTGGCAACCGGTGGCGCAACTCCTCGACCAGGACGCGCTCGTTCTCCGAATAGTCGATGGGAACGACGACGAGATGGACGCCGCCGCCGGTGAACGCCTGCTCAAGCGTCGATTGTATTTCCGAGACGGCGCTGACCCTGGTGCCCTTGGCGCCATAGGCCTCGGCATATCTAACAAAATCGGGGTTGCCGAAGGTCATGCCGAAATCGGGAAACTGGTCGACCGCCTGCTTCCAGCGGATCATGCCGAAAGCATGGTCCTCGATGATCAGCACGACCAGGTTGAGTTTCAGCCTGACGGCGGTTTCGAGCTCCTGGCTGTTCATCATGAAGCCGCCATCGCCGCAGATCGCCATGACGCGGCGGCCGGGGTGGAGCATCGCGGCCGTCATCGCCGACGGCAGGCCGGCGCCCATCGTGGCCAGCGCATTGTCGAGCAGCAGCGTGTTGGCGACGCGCGTGCGGTAGTTGCGCGCGAACCAGATCTTGTACATGCCGTTGTCGAGCGCCAGGATGCCGTCGGCCGGCATGACCGCGCGCACGTCATGGACCAGGCGCTGCGGCGTGAAACGGTCTTCGGTGGCGCGCGCGGCAATGCGGCTCAAAATGCCTTCGCGCAGCGGCAGCAACGCCTGTGCATTGGGGATCTTGCCCTCGATACGGTCGGCAAGCAGCCTGAGAGAAGCGCCGATGTCGCCGATCACTTCGGTCTGCGGGAAATAGACCTGCTCGACATTGGCCGGCTGGTAGCCGACATGGATCACCTTCGGTCCCTTGTCGCCCATAATGAAGGGCGGCTTCTCGATCGTGTCGTGGCCGATGGTGATGATGAGGTCGGCCTGTTCTATCGCCTCATGCACATAGTCGCGCTCGGACAGCGCTGCCGTGCCCATATAGAGTTCGGTCCCGCCGGGCACCGTGCCCTTGCCCATCTGCGTGGTGAAATAGGGAATGCCGGTTCTAAGCACGAACTGGGCGAGGTCGGAGGTCGAGCGCGGCCGTGAGGCGGCGGCGCCCAGCATCGCCAGCGGGCGCTGCGCCTTGATGATCATCTGCGCGGCGCGTTCGAGCGCGAGCGGGCTCGCCAGCGGCAGCTCGACCGGATGCGGCGGGATCAGCGCGACATCGTCGCATTCCTCGGCCGCGATGTCTTCGGGCAGCTCCAGATGCACCGGTCCCGGACGCTCCTCCTCGGCAATCCGAAACGCTTCCCGCACCACGGCGGGAATTGTCCGCGGCGAGATGATCTGGCGCGACAGTTTGGTCAGTGGTTTCATCGCGGCGACGATATCGACAATCTGGAAGCGGGCCTGGCGCGACGACCGGATGCCCTTCTGCCCGGTGATCATGATCATCGGCATGGCGCCGAGCAGCGCATAGGCGGCACCCGTCGTCAGGTTCAGGGCGCCAGGCCCGAGCGTGGTGATGCAGACGCCTGGCTTGCCGGTGAGCCTGCCATGGGTGGCGGCCATGAAGGCGGCCGCCTGCTCGTGGCGGGTCAGGATGAGCTGGATCGACGATTTGCGGATGGATTCGACGACGTCGAGGTTTTCTTCGCCCGGAATGCCGAAGATGCGATCGACGCCCTCATTCTCGAGGGCGGCAACAAGCAGGTCTGAACCTTTGGGCACGAAGCATCTCCTGGGCAAAGCGGCGGCGCTAGTATGTGATCAGACATAGTGCTGGTTAAGCCCTACCGCGAGGCGTAGCCGCCGCCAACGTCGTTTTGCCTTACAGACCGTTCTGCTTCTCGCGGACCAGCGAGCGCTTCTGGCAAACGGAAAAAAATTCTCTGGAGATGGCGCTGGAGGGCCTATCCTTGCTTCTTGCGGCAGGCGCAAGCCTATAAATATGCGGTATCAAGCGGGTCCGCGAGAGGTGAGAGAACATGCCCAATCCAACCGTCGTCGGGTTTTCCGGCAATTTCACCCGGCCGTCCAAGACGCGTGGTTTCGTCGATCAGGTCGTCAGGGATATTGCGCGCCAGCATGGCCTGTCCGCGAGCACTTATGACATCGAAGATCTCGGCCCTTCGCTCGGCAGTGCCAAATGGGCGCGCGATCTCGACGGCCAGGCGCGGGCGATTTTCGACAGTGTCGTCAATGCCGATGTCCTGGTGGTGGGGTCACCGACCTACAAGGGCAGCTACACCGGCCTGTTCAAGCACTTCTTCGATCTGTTCGATCCCGCTTCCTTGCGCGGCAAGCCGGTGGTGCTGCTCGCTACCGGCGGCAACGATCGCCATGCGTTGATCGTCGAGCACCAGTTGCGGCCGCTGTTCGGCTTCTTCGAGGCGTTGACGCTGCCGACAGGGGTCTACGCCACGGACAAGGATTTTTCCGACGGCGTGCTGCGGGCCGAACCCATCCTGAAGCGCGTCGAGCAGGTCGTCGGCGAGGTCGGGCTGGTGCTGGCCAATCGCTCGGCCGCCGGCGTTGCTGCCGGATAGAGCGCAGGTCCTTACGTCATCCCCAAAATCAATACCCCGCCGGCTAGGCCTGGCGGGGTATAGACTGGAGGGTCTGGATCGAATGGGAGCGATCCGGTTGAAAAACGCCAATGCCGGGCAAAAGTTCCCGCGCTCGCGGTCATCCTGAGCGGCGATGACAAAGGGGGCTTAGCCCAACTCCGAAATCCATTTCAGGACGGATTTATCGCGAAAACTAATTCCTGTCCGCTGGCTTGGACCGCATCCTTGACACTGTCTCGCGCTCGGCGCGCTTGGAGCGTAGCGGGGGCAGGCCGCGGTCGATCAGGTCCATGTCTTCCAGCACCATGTCGCCCATGCGCTTGAAGGCGATGTCGAGCGCGCCGGCGCGGTGGGCGGAGCGCAGGAAGCCGGGGATTGTGCGGACCGGATGGTCCTGCGCCAAAGGCTCTTCGGGGAAGACATCGCTTGCAGCCACGATGTGGCCGTTCTTCACCGCCGCCATCAGGGCAGGGAAGTCGACGACGCCGGCGCGGCTGAGCAGGATGAAGGCAGCGCCCTTGCGCATGCTGGCGAAAGCATCGGCGCCGAGAAAACCCTGATTCTCCGAGGTCACCGACGCAACGACGAAGACGAAGTCGCTGGTGGTCAGCACCTCGTCGAGCGAGGCCGGCTCGACGCCATTGTCAATCAGGATCGACGGCGGCAGCCAGGGATCGAACACTTTGGTTCGTGTGCGAAAACCCGACAGCAGGCGGTTGAGCGCGCGGCCGAGATCGCCGAAACCGATAATGCCGACATCGGCGCCGGACAAAAGCCGCGCCGTCAAATTGCCGTCGCCGCCCCACAGCTCCTCGCCTTTGCGGAAGGCGAGGTCGGCATCGACGATGTTGCGGGCGAGATTGAGCGCCATGGCAAGGCCAAGCTCGGCCACCGGCTCGGCAAAGACCAGGCCGGTCGTGACGACATGGATGCCGCGCGCAAACATCGTCTCATAGGGCATGTTGTTGACGAGGTTGGTCTCGACATTGAAGACGCAGCGCAGCGCCTTCATCTGATCTAACGTCTCGGGCGAGATCGGCGGCTGGCCGATGATGTAGCGGGCCTGCGCCAGCTCATCGGCCGGCAGTTTCGCCACACCCTCGGCCGTCGTCTCGACGGTGCGGTAATGTGCCTTGAGGCGCGCCAGTTGCGGTGGGGTGAAAATCAGCTCGAGCGTGCGCGGTTCAGGCGCGCTGATGACCAGCGGCAAATCCTTGTTTGGCATGACGAATCCTCCCGGCGCGATCCGCATCGCGTATTTTCGGCTAGCACTTGCCGTTGTCCCAAAACCGCTTCACACTTTGGGGCGACATGTGCTCGTGGGACAAAATACCCACGATTAAACGATTTACAACTCCGAAAAATCGATTTACTCATTTCTCCAGCGGATGGAAATGCCTCTGTCCGCGCCTCGGGAGGAGGACCAATGGCGCATAGGCAGGACCAGCAGCGGCGTGCGTCGATCCACGACGTGGCAAGCCGCGCCTGCGTGTCCGCCGCCACCGTCTCCAAGGTCATGGCCGGCGTCACCACGGTGAAGCCGGAAAATGCGCAGCGCGTCTTCGATGCCGTCGAGCAACTGGGCTACCGCGTCGATCCGCTCGCCTCCGACATGCGCCGGGCCAAGCGCCGCATCATCGGCGCCATCATGCCCGAGTTCGAAAGCGAATTTTTCGGCCAGATGGTCACCCAGCTCGAGAGCCTCGCCGAACAGCGCGGCTACACGCTGGTGGCGGCGTCGAGCCGTGAATCGGAAGCGCGCGAAAAGGAAATCCTGGCCCGCATGCATGACTGGCGCGTCGCCGGTGTGGTGCTGGCGCCGGTGCGTAACGAGCATGGCCCGGCGGCCGAGTTCATGAAGGCCAACGGCATGACCGGCGTGCTGATCGACCGTGTGCTCTCCGACGACGCCTTCGATACGGTGTCGGCCGACAGTGCGGCGGCCAGCGCCGAAGTGGCGCGCGAGCTGATCGCCAAGGGCCATCGCCACATACTGGTCGTCGGTCTCGGCGAGCAGGCGGCGACGGTGCGTGCACGCCTCGACGGGTTTCGCACCGCTGCGCTTAAACTGGCGCCGGATGTGCGCATCGACGTCGTGTTGGCAGAGACCGATGTCGAACCGCTCAGAGCGCAGCTGCGCGACTATTTCGGGAAAGGCGCCAATGGGGGCGAACGGCCGACGGCGGTCTATTCGCTGTTCCTCAAGGGCACGCTGGTGGCGCTGTCCGAGTTCCGACGGCGCGGCTGGCACTGCCCCAACGACATTTCGCTGGTCGGCTTCGACGATGCCGAATGGATGCAGGTGACATGGCCGGCCATCGCCGCCGTCGTACAGCCGGTGCGCCAGATCGCCGGTCACGCCATGGAAGCGCTGTTTGCAAGAATTGAAGGTGGGGAGGGGCCGCCGATCGCGCGGCTTGAGCCTTGCCGGGTTTTGATGCGGGAATCCGTTGGCTCGCCAGGCAACGGCCTGCATTCCGGGGGAGGAAACCGACAATAGCCCCCATTGTCGACAACCAGCGCCGCACCTGGCCTAGGCTCGCGGCACGTGACACCAACCGGAGGATAAAAATGACCTCGTTTGTACTGAAGATAAATCGATTTACCGTGGCGCTTGGGGTTGCCATGGCATTCTCGGCCATCCCTACTGCCAAGGCAGACGACGCTGAATACGGCGTGCTGATGAAGACGCTGGCCAATCCGTTCTGGGGCGCGATGAGCCAGGGCGTCGAGGCCGGCGCGAAAGAATCCGGCGTCAAGATCTTCGAGCAGGCGGCCGAAAGCGACCAGGCGGCCGAGCCGCAGCTGAACCTGTGCAACACCATGTTGGAGCGCAAGCCGGCGGCGATGATCACGGCGGCCATCAACTCGACCAACCTTTTGCCCTGCCTGAAGGTGGCGCAGGAGGCCGGCGTCAAGATCGTCGACCTCGACAACAATATGGACCAGGCGGTGCTCGACAAGGAAGGCATTAAGGTCACCTTCCACATCGGCTCCGACAATGGCGCGGCCGGCGCGCAAGGCGCTGACTATCTCGTCTCCAAGCTCGGCAAGGATGCCAAGGGTCCGGTGCTGGTGATCGAAGGCCTGTCGGGCAACATCACCGGCGAGAAGCGCGCCAAGGGCTTTGCCGACAAGTTGAAGGAACTGGCGCCGGGTCTGGAAATCGTCGCTTCGCTGCCCGGTGACTGGGACCGCGGCAAGGCCGCCTCGATCGCCACCGATACGCTGACGGCGCACCCTGACCTCGTCGCCATCTTCTGTGCCAATGACGGCATGGCGCTAGGCGCGGTGGAATCCGTCTACGCCGCCGGCAAGGGTCCGCAGGTGACGATCATCGGCGTCGACGGCAATTCGGACGCCGTGAAGTCGATCAAGGAAGGCCGCTTGAATGCCTCGGTAGCGCAGCTGCCTTACCTCGTAGGCAAGCAGGCGGTCGAGAACGTCAAGAAGGCGCTGGCCGGAGAGAAGGTTGAAGACAGCATCGCGGTGCCGACCCTGGTGCTGACCAAGGAAGTGCTCGATGCCGGCAAGGAGCCGATGCTCGAATTTGTGAAATAGTCCCTCCCAGGACTGGGGGTATTCCCCCGCGGGCTGGCGCGGCATGCTCGCGCCAGCCACCTCTTTCAAAAGGTGTGAAAAAGATGGCTTCTGAAACGGCGCAGCCCGGTTTCTGGGCACGGGTGCAGCGCGCATCCGTCGAACGGCTTCATATCAGGCTGGAATCGCTGCTGGTGCTGGTGGCGCTCAGCGCCGCCATGGCGGTGCTGTCGCCTTACTTCCTGTCGCTCAGCAATTTCCTCAACATCCTGCTCGCGACGTCGACGATCGGCGTGCTGGCGATTGCCGCCACCTTCGTCATCGGCTCGGGCGGGCTCGATTTGTCGCTGGGCTCGGTGATGGGCCTGTCCGGCGTCGCTGGCGCCTTCGTCGCTGTCAATCTCGGCTGGCCGTGGCCACTGGCGGTCTGCGCCTGCATCATCGCCGGCGGCATTGCCGGCTACATCAATGGCCAGCTGGTCACCCGCGCCTTCGTGCCGGCCTTCATCGTCACGCTCGGCATGCTCGGCCTGGCGCGCGGGCTGGCGCTGGTGATATCGCAGGGCAGGGCGATCTACGGCCTGCCGGCGGAGATCGTCTATATCGGCCAGGGCCGACCGTTCGGCATTCCGATGCCGGTCATTCTCCTGGTGCTGACGGCCATCGTCGCGCACTGCCTGCTCGCCTATACACGCTTTGGCCGCCACACGCTGGCGCTGGGCGACAGCGAGGGTGCGGCGCGCGCCGCCGGCATCCGCGTCGAGCATCATCGTCGCATCATCTACACGCTGTCCGGCGCGCTCGCCGGTCTGGCCGGCCTGCTGTTCACCGCTCGCGTCAATGCCGGCGACCCGACCGCCGGCATCAATTACGAACTCACTGCCATTACCGCCGCGATCATCGGCGGCACCAATCTGTTCGGCGGCCGCGCCTCGATCCTCGGCACCATGATCGGCGCGCTGATCATGGGTGTGCTGCAGAACGGGCTGACGCTGCTTGCCGTGCAATCCTACTACCAGCAGATGGCGATCGGCGCCGTGCTGATCCTGGCGGTCTTCATCGACCAGTACCAGGTGCGCAAGGAGTCACGCGTATGACCCTTCTCACCCTGCACGGCATCCGCAAGAGTTTTGGCGCTGTCGACGTGCTGCATGGCGTCGACCTCACGATCACCGCCGGCGAAGTCGTCGGCCTGGTCGGCGACAATGGCGCCGGCAAGTCGACGCTGATGAAGACCATCACCGGCATCTACCGCGCCGATTCCGGCTCGATCCACTTCGACGGCAAGGACATCCTGCCGCTCGATCCCGGCCAGCGGCGCCGGCTCGGCATCGAGATGATCTACCAGGATCTGTCGCTGGCCAAGCAGCAGGATGTCGCCGCCAACATCTTCCTCGGCCGCGAGCCGGTGAAGAAATTGTTCGGGCTCATCCCTGGCTTTGTCGACAAGGCCGAGATGGACCGGCAAGCGACAAAGATGATCGAGCGGCTCGGCGCACATCTGCCGTCGATCAACCGCTCGGTCGGTTCGTTCTCGGGCGGCCAGCAGCAGACGGTGGCGATTGCGCGGGCGCTGACCTTCAACCCGAAGCTCGTCATCATGGACGAGCCGACGGCGGCCCTTGCCGTGCGTGAGGTGCAGAGCGTGCTCGACCTTATCCGCCGGCTGAAATCGGAGGGCATCGCCGTCATCCTGATCTCGCATAGGCTGAACGATGTGCTGTCCGTCACCGACCGGATCGTGGTGCTGCGCCACGGGCGGGCCGATGCCGATCTCGTCACCGCAAAAACCAACATGACCGAGGTCGTCAGCCGCATTGTCGGCGGCGGCGATATCGCTGCCGCGGCGGCGCACGAACAACGAGGCTGAAACTGATGAACACTTTTGGACTGCACACTTTCGCCATCGCTCCGGTCTGGGATCTCGAACTGATCGAGCCGCAGATGGAGCGGCTGAAGGGGCTTGGCATCGGCCTGCTCGAGATCCCGCTGCTGCGTCCGGAAGAGATCGACACCAAACGCACGCGGGCCTTTGCCGAACGGCAAGGCGTCGAACTCATCCCGTCGCTCGGCCTGCCGCGCGCGCTCGATGTGGTGGCGCGGCCGGATGAAGCGCTGGCCTTTCTCGAGCCGGCCTTTGCCGTCTGCGAAGCGGTGGGCAGTGAGGCGCTTGGCGGCGTCACCTATGGCACGATCGGCAAGACGTCCGGGCGTGCGCCGACGGCGGAAGAGATCGACGGCATGTGCCGGTTCCTGGCGCGTGCTGCGAAAGCCGCCAAGGCGCATGGCCTAAAACTCGGCATCGAGCCCTGCAACCGCTACGAAACACACCTGATCAACCGCGGCATCGACGCGACGCGGATCATCGAGCGCGTCGGCGCCGACAACATTTTCATCCATCTCGACACCTACCACATGCATATCGAGGAGGAGAGTTTTGCGGCCGGCTTCAAGGCGGCCGCGCCCTATCTCGGCTACGTCCATGTCTCGGAGGCCAATCGCGGCGTGCCGGGACGCGGCATGCTGAACTGGGCCGCCTGCATGAAGGCCATCGCCGACATCGGCTATACCGGCGCCATCACGCTGGAAAGCATGAACCATGTCGATGTCGACATTGCCGGTGGTCTCGCCGTCTGGCGGCCGGTGGCGGAGAATCCCGACGATGTGATCGGCGTCGGCCTGCCGTTCCTGCGTGAAGAGGCACGGAAGGCTGGGCTGACGCTCGGCAGATAATCATCTGCCGAGCGTTGTACCGTTCAGAACGGATAGTGCTGGTTCGGATCCTCGATCGTCAGCCAGCGCAGATCGGTGAATTCGGCGATCGAGGCTTTGCCGCCGAAGCGGCCATAGCCCGAACCTTTGACGCCGCCGAACGGCATCTGCGCTTCGTCGCCGACCGTCGGGCCGTTGATGTGGCAGATGCCGGCCTCGATGCGCGCGGCGACCGCCATGGCGCGGCGGATGTCGCGGCTGAACACGGCCGAGGACAGGCCGTATTCGGTGTCGTTGGCAACGCGCACCGCCTCTTCCTCGCCCTTGACGCGGATCACGGGCTTGACCGGGCCGAAGGATTCTTCGGCATAGACGCGCATCGCCGGGGTGACATGGTCGAGCAGCGTAGCCTCGACCACCGTGCCTATCCGCTTGCCGCCGGCCACCAGCTTCGCGCCCTTGGCGACGGCGTCGGCAACCAGTTCTTCCATTTTGTCGGCCGCCTGGCTGCTGATCAGCGAACCCAGCACGACATGGCCGCGCGGGTCGCCGGCCGGCAATTGTGAGGCGCGGGCTGCGAGCTTGGCGACGAATTCGTCGGCGACCTTCTCGTCGACGACCAGGCGCTCGGTCGACATGCAGATCTGGCCCTGATGCATGTAGGCGCCGAAGGCCGCCGCATTGACCGCAGCGTCGATGTCGGCATCGTCGAGCACGACCAGCGGCGCCTTGCCGCCAAGCTCGAGCAGCGCCGGCTTCAAATGCTTGCCGGCGAGTTCGGCGATGATCCGGCCGACCTTGGTCGAGCCGGTGAAGTTGACACGCCTGACGGCGGGATGCGCGACCAGTGTCTCGACGATTGCTGCCGCGTCCTTGGGGTCATTGGTGACGACATTAATGACGCCCTTGGGCAGACCGGCCTCGACCAGCACCTGGCCGATCAGCCGATGCGTGCCGGGGCACATCTCCGAGGCCTTCAGCACCACCGTGTTACCGCAGGCGATCGGCATGGCGATGGCGCGCGTGCCGAGGATGACCGGCGCGTTCCACGGCGCGATGCCGAGGCAGACACCGGCCGGCTGGCGGATCGCCATGGCCAGCGTGCCCGGTTTATCCGAGGGGATGACTTCGCCCGAAATCTGCGTCGTCATGGCGGCCGCCTCGCGCAGCATCTTGGCGGCCAGCATGACGTTGAAGCCGGCCCACGGGCCGGTGGCGCCGGTTTCTTCCATCATCAATTTGGTGAATTCGCCGACCTTGGAATCCATCACATCGGCGGCCTTGGCCAGCAAGGCGCGGCGCTCGCCCGGCCCGGTCTTCGACCAGGTCTTGAAGGCGGCGGCCGCAGCTTCGACGGCGGCATTGGCATCGGCAATGCTGGCTGCGGCGGCGCGCGTCGCCAGCTTGCCGGTGAACGGGTCCATGCGCTCGAAGGAAGCCGAGCCGGACGCATCCCTTTTGTCGCCGTCGATCAGAAGTCCGATGTCCATTGTTTTCTCCCTGGCTCTCAGTCGAGCGTCTTTTCTATCTTATTATTGACCATGATCTTATCCGAAAACCGGCTCCCACTTTTCGGGATCATGGTCTAGAAGCCGAGCACCTCGGCATTGATCGATGCTTCAAGGCCACCGTCAACCGGCACGTTGGCGCCGTTGACCCAGCGCGCGCCATCCGAGCACAGGAACAGCACGACAGGGGCGATGTCGCCCGATGTGCCGGCGCGGCCGACCCTTGCAATGTCGCTGTCGACGCGGGCATCGCCGAGCACGTTGCGGAACTGTTTCAGGATGGGCGTCTCGACCGGGCCGGGGCTCACCGCATTGACGCGGATGCCGCGGTTTTTGAACAGCTCCTGATGCGCGGCGCGGAAGGTCCACAGCAGCAGCAACTCCTTTGAGACGGGGTAGCCTTCCTCGTTCTTCACCTGATGATCGGCGACCACTTTGGCGACATCGGGAAACCCCTCGATGCCGACCATCGACGCCGCGCGGTTGAGATTGGCGCGCCAGCCATAGCCGGCGATCGAGGCGACGTTGACGATGGCGCCGCCTTCGCGAAGCTTTGGTGCGAGGCCTTCCGAGAGCGCGCGCAGCCCGTAGAAGTTGACGGCCAGCGTCGACACCGCGCCGGTGTTGCCGGAGAGGCCGGCGACATTGCAGAGCGCATCGATGCGCTGCGGCAGGGATGCAATGAGATCGTCGACGCCAGCCTTTGAAGAGATGTCGGCCTTGACGAAACTGCCGACCGCCACGGCAGGCTCGCGGACATCGACGCCGATCACATCGGCGCCGAGCTGGCCGGCAAGTTCCGCCGCGCGGGCGCCGATGCCGGAAGCGACACCGGTGATGAGGATTGTCTTACCGAAAAGCATGGTCACGCCTTCTCCCGATATGTTGCGGCTTGCTGCGACGTCGATGCCGTGTCGCCATCAGCTGCGTTTGCCGGCAGTCTGACGCGATAGCCGACCGGCAGCAGCCGTACGCCGAAGCGCTCCTCCAGCGTTCCCCACAGGCCGCGCGGCAGGAACAGCGAGAACAGCACCGCGGTGGCGCCGAGACCGATGAGATACCAGACGCCGGTGCCGCCGAACCAGGTCTCGATGAGGAAGAACAGCAGCGCGCCCAGAATGGCGCCCTCGAAGGTGCCGATGCCGCCGACCAGCACCATGAAGATCATGTAGGCGGTCCATTGGACGTTGAAATAAGTCTTCGGTTGGAAGGTGATCGATGTGGCCAGCCACAACGCACCGGCAATGCCGATGCCGAAGGCGGCGAGTACGAACAAAAGCCGCTTGGTGCCGGTGACGCGCACGCCGACCGAGGCGGCGGCATCTTCATTGTCGCGGATGGCGCGGATGGCCGCCCCCGTGCTGCCGCGCAGCAGGCCAAAAAGGATGGCAAGCAGCGCCGTCATCGAGGCCAGCGCCAGCCAGTAGATCGTCGCCCGCCTGGCGCCGGCATCGTAGACGTTGAGCGAGATCAGCGACGTCCCGGTCTCGCCTTGCACCAGCCGGTCGAGATTGACCAGGAGATGGGTGAGTGCCGCGATAACCCACATGCCGATGGCGAACTCGCCGTTCCTGAGCCGCAGCATGAACAGCGACATCGGCCAGGAGATCGCGCCGACAATGATCGCCGAGACAAACAGCGAAGCGAACGGGTTGAGGCCGGCATCGGCGAGGCGAATGGCGAAATAGGCGCCGAGGCCGAAGAACACTTGTTGTCCAACCGAGACCAGGCCGCCGAAGCCGGCAAGCGCATTCCACATCGCCGCCAGGATCACATAGATGAACAAGGCGGTCATGCGGTCGACGGCGCCGGCCGAGAGGAACTGGGGCGCAACGGCGAGCAGCGCGATAATGACAACCGCCGCAATCGCCGAAATGCGCGAGGCCGAGGTGCCGCGCTCGATGACGGGAGAGGTTGAAGCAGCGCTCATGATGCTTTCCTCGCGGGCAGCCGCAGCAGGCCGCGTAGGCCGAGGCCGGACGTGGAGAGCCGGATGAACAGCACGATCAGGAAGGCGACATGGCCGCCGATGAGAAACCCTTGCGGATGTATCTGCGCGCCAAGTGTCTGGGCGAGCGCCAGCACGATGCCGCCGACAAGTGTGCCCCACAGCGAACCGGCGCCGCCGATGACGGCCGCCTCGAAGGCGAACAGCAATTGCGGTGCGCCGGTATAAGGATCGAAAGTGGCGCGCATGCCGAGGAAGGCGCCGGCAAGACCGACGGTGACCATGGCGATGGCTGCGGCAAGGGCGTTGGCACGGCGCGCATCGACGCCGACGAGACCAGCTGTGTCAGGATCCTCGGAGGTGGCGCGGATCGAGCGGCCAAGCCTGGTGCGGGTGAGGAACAGCTGCAGCCCGCCAAGCAGGATCACAGCGGCGGCAAACATGATCACGGCAAGCTTGCCGACATAGATGCTGCCCGGCCATTCCCAGGAATCGTAGGACAGGCTGCCAATATAAGGCGCCAGCGAACGTGTGTCGGCGCCGAATTGCTCGAACAGCGCATTGTCGATGACGATGGCGAGGCCGAAGGTGGTCAGGATCGGCAGCAGCGCGCCGCCGCGAGCGCTGCGCTCGAGCAGGAAGCGCTGCAGCGCCCAGCCGATCGCCGCCATCAGCGGCAGCACGATGAGCAGGCCGACGAAGGGCGAGATGTGGAATTGCGAGGCGAGCCACCACAGTGCATAGGCCGAAAACACGGCAAGGCTGCCATGCGCGAGGTTGATGATGCGCATCACCGAAAACATGAAGGAGAGGCCGCAGGCGATCAGCGCGTAGTAGCCACCGAGAAGGATGCCCTGGACGATCTGGTTGCTCATGCCGGCACGCTCCCGGCGCTTTTCCTGTGCAGGCCGAAATAGGCCTTGGTCACCTCGTCGCGCGACATACCCTTGCTCGGGCCTTCCAGCGCAACGCGCCCTTCGAGCATGCAGATGACCTTGTCCGATACCGAGAGCGCGCGGTTGAGGTTCTGCTCGACCAGGATGATGGTCGTGCCTGAACTGATCAGGCCTTGCAGCGAAGCGTAGACGCGGTCGACCACCAGCGGCGACAGGCCGAGCGAGACCTCGTCGAGCAGCAGCAGATCCGGATTGCTCATCAAAGCGCGACCGATAGCGGTGGCCTGCTGCTCGCCGCCGGAGAGATGTCCGGTCTTGGCATGGCGGCGCGGCTTCAGATTGGGGAAGGTGTCGAGCACTCGTTCCACGCTCCAGTCGCCGGGCCGGCCGGCGGTCTTGCCAAGCAGGAGGTTCTCTTCGACAGTCATCTGCACGAACAGCTTTCGCCCTTCCGGCACCAGGGCGACGCCCATGCCGACGCGTTTGTGCGAGGGCACGCCAGTGATATCGGCGCCGTCCAGCAACACGAGGCCGGCCGTCGGCTGATGCGCGCCGGCGATCGCCCGCAGCAGCGTCGTCTTGCCGGCGCCATTGGCGCCGACCAGTGCCAGCGTTTCGCCGCGTTCGATCGTAAAGCTCACGCCGCGCACCGCCTGCAACAGGCCGTGCCGGACAACCAGGTTTTCGACTGCGAGCAGGCTCATTTCGGGCCTCCACCGAGATAGGCGCGCACGACTTCGGGGTCGGCCATCACCGCTTGTGGCTCACCGTCGGCGATGATCTTTCCGGCATCCATGCAGATCAGCCGCTCGGCCACCTGCAGCAGGATATGGACGATGTGCTCGATCCAGACGATGCCGATCTTGCGCCGCCGCAATTCCTTGATCGTGTCGACAAGTTCGCTCGCCTCGCCATCGGTCAGCCCGCCGCCGATCTCGTCGAGCAGAAGCAGCGTCGGCCTCGCCGCGAGCGCGCGGGCCAGTTCCAGCCGCTTGCGGTCGAGCAGGCCGAGCGTCTCGGCGCGCCGGTTGGCGACGCCCAGCATGCCGCAGAGTTTCAGCGACGCCAGCGCCTCCTCATAGGCTTCGTCGCGGCCGAGACCGGCGCCATGCGATGCGGCGACGAAGACGTTTTCGAACGTCGTCATGCCGCTGAACGGTTTCGGCACCTGGTGCGTGCGCACCAGGCCGAGCCGGCAGCGCTGCGTTGCCGGCAGCGCCGTCACGTCGCCGCCCTTGAAGGCGACGGTGCCGGCGCTCGGCGGGAATGCGCCTGACAGCACGCTGAGCAGCGTCGTCTTGCCGGCGCCGTTCGGGCCGACGATGCCTACGGCCTCGTCGGCATTCATGGCGAAGTCGATATCGTCGAGCACCACCAGCGCGCCGAAGCGTTTCTGGATGCCGGCGGCGCTGAGGATCGCAGCGTTTGCTGAACCGTTCACGATGCGATCCCCGTACCGTTCGTCAGCCGTTATACGGCTGGAGCTTGGCTTCGACCGGCACCTTCGGGTCGGTGGCGTTCTCGGTCACGACATAGTCGAGCGGGAACTTGCTGCCTTCCTTGGCGGCCACCCATTGCGTGCCGATAATCGGGCCGGGCGAGACATTGGCGACCGGGCCGCTGGTGAAGTCGACCTTGCCGATCATGGTCTCGGTGTTGAGCGTGCTCAGCGCCTTGGCGACCGCTGCCTTGTCCTTGGCGTCGGTGCTGGCCTTCAGCGCTTCGAAGCCGGCGTCGAGCAGCGACATCGAAGCGCCGAGCTGCTGCGTCCACTGCTTGCCGCTCGCCGCCTCATAGCCGTCGGCAAGCTCGGCTCCCGAAACGCCGGTCAGCGGCGATTTGTAGGGGAAGGCCTTGTGCCAGTAGGCGGCGCTCGAAATCTTGTTGCCGAGCTCGCCGAGCGCCTCGATATCCGAAGGGAACAGCCCGGTCTTGGCGACCTGGCAGATCTTGATCTGCTTGATCAGGCCTTGCTGCGCGGCCTGGCGCCAGAAGGCGGCGAAGTCGGGCGGAATCGGGAAGGAGTTGAAGATCTCGACACCTTCCTGCTTGAACAGCGCGATCTGCGAGGAATAGTCGGTGGTGCCGGTCTCGTAGGCGCCGGGATCGACGATGGTGAAACCCTGCTTGGCCAGCAGTGGCGCCAGATGGGTGCGGATGGCGTTGCCGTCGGCGTCGTTGGGATACATGACGCCGACCTTCTTGTTGGTCTCGATCAGGTTCCATTGCGAGATGTAGGTCCGGAAGAACTCGTCGACGCCGAAGCCGAAATGATAGGTCCATTTGAAGGGCGAGGGCTCGCCAGGCTTGGCGCCGCGGCCGAAATACCAGGCCTCCCACGGCATGACGGTGGAGAGGCAAGGCACACCGGCGGCTTCGCAGGCGTCGGCGACCGGATTGATCACCTCTGGTGTCGATACCGCCAGCATCAGGTCGACGGCCTGGTTGTTGATCAGGTCCTTGGCGAGCTGGCCGGCGCGAGACGGATCGGACTGCGTATCCTGATCCAGGATCTCCACGCTGTATTTCTTGCCGCCGACCTCTAGTCCGCCGGCGAGCGCCTTGCGGGCGAGGTCGAGCACATAGCCGTCGGTCTGGCCGAAGCCGGCGAGCGGGCCGGTGCGCGGGCTGACAAAGCCGACCTTGAGTGTGTCGGCGGCCTGGGCGAAGGCCTTGCCACGGCTAAGCGCGAGTGCCGCGCTGCCGGCGATTGATGTAGCGATGAACTGGCGCCGCGAGACGCCGGATTTGCTTGAGGTCATGCTGATATTCCTCCCTTTCCTGGCGGTGCCTGGAGGCGACCGCCGGCCTGCTCAAAATCGGTTCCGCCCGTCGTTCAGATCGGATATTGCCCCGGCTGGCTTTGAGGCGGCAGCGGAACGCCGCCAATGCCGGCAAACGGCACGATTTCGATCCTCCCATCGTCACAGTGCCCTAGGTGTTTGGTTTGGTAAAATGATATTTTGCGGTGTTTCGTTAACCCTTGGGTTACGAGAATTCCGCATTCACGCAGGTCTGCAAGACTGATCTGATCGCTGGGCACTCTTGAAGGACAACGCCTCAACCGCCTCGACTGGCTGCCTCGCGGATGGTTTTCAGCAGGATGGCGAAGGCCGGCGAGGGGGCGGTGTCCGTGCGCATGGTCAGCCCGACGGGTCCCTTGGTTTCCTCGGTGTTGACGGGCAGAGCGACGAAGGCTCCGCTGGAGATTTCATTGGCGACGACGCCGGTCGAGATGATCCAGACGGCATTGCTTTGCCGCAGGAAGGCGCGGCCGAAGGAATCCGAGACGGTCTCGATCTCGGTCGCCGGCGCGGTCATGCCGTTGGTGATGAACAGGCGGTCGACAAAGGGGCGGATGACCGATTCCCGCGTCGGCATCAGCACCGGGAATTCGTCGAGCCGCGCGAAGATGTCCTGGCCCGGCTGCGCCAGCGGGTGGCCGGCCCGCACCACGAACAGCACCTGTTCGGAATAGAGATGCTCGAAGAAGAAGCCGGTCATGTTTTCCGGCGCCGCCAGCCGGCCGACTACGAGGTCGAGCGCGCCGACGCGCAACTGTTCGAGCAGCACCGCATTCTCGCCGGTAACGATCTTGATCGCCGCACCGGTATTTTCACTCAGGAACAGGCTCATGGCGAGCGGCATGACCCTTGCCGACACCGTGGGCAGCGCGCCGATGCGGACCGGATGGCGGTTGATGGCGCCGTCCTGCCTGACGGAATCGACGCCGCGCTTTAAAGCGGTGATCGCCGTGCCGGCGTGGCTAAGGAAGATTTCGCCGAGCCGCGTCACCCTTATGCCGCGGCCGTCGCGTTCGACGACGGCGATGCCAAGCGCCTCCTCCAGTTCGCGCAATGTCTTGGTTACCGCCGGCGGACTGACATGAAGAAAGTCGGCCGCCCTCGCCACGCTGCCTTGCCGCGCTACCTCAAGGAATGCCTTCAGGTGACGGAACCTTATGCGGCTTTCGGACATGGTTTTCGTAACCTCTCAGTTAATGAAACGGCGCAAAATATCATTTTACCAAACCAAATGCCTTGTGCAATGTGAAGACGGAGGATCGAAATCGTGCCATTCGTCAACATTGGCGGCATCACGCTGCACCATCGTCACTTCAAGGCGGAGGGCAGTGCGAGACCGGTCGTGTTCATCAATTCGCTCGGTACCGATTTCCGCATCTGGGACGAAGTGGTGTCTGAATTGAACGCTGACATGCCCTTGCTGGTTTACGACAAGCGCGGCCACGGGCTCTCCGATATTGGCGGCATCTCCTCGATCGGCGATCATGTCGACGATCTCTCCGGCCTCATCGATCATTTCGGGCTGACCAACGTGGTGCTCTGTGGCCTGTCGGTCGGCGGCCTGGTCGCGCAAGGATTCTATGCTAGGCGTCCAGAGATCGTCGAAGGCCTCATTCTGTGCGACACCGCGCATAAGATCGGCACAGCCGACAGCTGGAATACGCGCATCGCAACAGTCGAAAGCAAAGGCATTCAGGCTATCGCCGACGCCGTGCTCAAGGTGTGGTTCACGCCGGCCTTCCACACGGAACGTGTCGCCGAGCTTGACGGCTACTGGAACATGATGACCCGGCAGGCTCCTGCTGGCTACGTTGGAACCTGCGCCGCGGTGCGCGATGCGGATTTCACCCAGGCAGCGCAGGCCATCGCCGTGCCCACGCTTTGCGTCGTCGGCGACCAGGACGGCTCGACGCCGCCGGACCTCGTCCGCTGGCTGGCCGACCTCATTCCCGGCGCGCGCTTTGAGATCATCAGGGATGCCGGCCACATCCCGTGCGTCGAGCAACCCGGGGCGCTGATCGCCCTGATCCGAGAATTTGTCGCGTCGCTTCCTCAGAGAAAGCAGATCCATGGATGAAGTGTCCAAGAACGAAACCAGATACCGGGCCGGGCTGACGGTGCGGCGCTCGGTGCTCGGCGACCCGCATGTCGATCGCAGCGAGGATGCCGTCACCGATTTCGACCGGCCGTTCCAGGAGCTGATCACCGAGGCAGCCTGGGGGACGGTGTGGGCGCGGCCGGGTTTTAGCAAGCGCGAGCGCTCGATCGTGACGCTGGCCCTGCTCGCCGCGCTCGGCCATGATGAAGAGGTCGCCATGCATGTGCGCGCCACCGCCAACACAGGGGCGTCGCGCGACGATATCTGCGAAGCGTTCCTGCATGTCGCGATCTATGCCGGCGTGCCGGCGGCCAACCGCGCCTTCAGGATCGCCAAGGAGGTGTTTTCGGAAATGGACGGAAGCAGGAATGGCCATGCCAGCTGATGCCGGCTCGAACCGCAGGCCCGAGACCGGCGCCTTCTTCCAGCGCGACAGGAGCTGGCACCCGCCGGCGCTGACGCCGGACTACAAGACTTCCGTTCTGCGCTCGCCGCAGAAGGCGTTGCTGGCCTTCGACAACACGGTGTCGGAAATCACCGGCCCGGTGTTCGGCCACGCCATGCTGGGCGAACTCGACGCCGACCTCATCCACAATTTCGCCAGGCCCGGCGAAAGCGCAATCGGCGAGCGCATCATCGTCTATGGCCGGGTCCTCGACGAGCGCGGCGTTGGCGTCTCGGGCGCGCTGCTTGAATTCTGGCAGGCCAATGCAGGCGGCCGCTACCGCCACAAGAAGGACGGCTATCTCGCGCCGCTCGATCCGAATTTCGGCGGCTGCGGCCGCACCATCACCGATGCCGAAGGCAGCTATGCCTTTCGCACCGTGAAGCCAGGTCCGTATCCCTGGCCGAATGGGCCGAATGACTGGCGGCCCTCGCACATCCATTTCTCGGTGTTCGGCCATGGCTTTGCACAGCGGCTGATCACGCAGATGTATTTCGAGGGTGACCCGTTGATCTGGCGGTGCCCGATCGTGCGCGGTATCCGCGACAAGGCGGCCGTCGAGACGTTGATCGCCGCGCTCGATATGCAGGCGACGATCCCGTTCGACGCGCGCGCCTACAAGTTCGACATCGTGCTGCGCGGACGCCGCGCCTCGCTGTTCGAAAACCGGCCGGAGGGCAATTGATGGCGCAGTCGCTCACCCGGCTGAAGGAAAGCCCGTCGCAGACGGCGGGGCCCTATGTCCATATCGGGCTGACGCCGAATTTCGGCGGCATAGGCGGCGTCTATGCCAGCGACCTCGGCGCGACCATGGTCAACGACAAGACCAAGGGCGAGCGCATCGGCCTCAGGATTCGTGTGCTCGACGGAACCGGCACGCCGCTCAGGGATGCATTGATCGAGATCTGGCAGGCGGATGCCGACGGTTTCTACAATTCGCCGGCCGAGTTGCGCGGCGATGCCGATCCGGATTTTCAGGGCTGGGGCCGCCAGCCGACCGACATGGAAACCGGCCTGTGCAGTTTTCAGACGGTCAAGCCGGGCCGCGTGCCGTATGGCGACGGGCGGCTGATGGCGCCGCATATCAGCCTGTGGATCGTTGCTCGCGGCATCAATATCGGCCTTCACACGAGGCTGTATTTCTCCGACGAGGCAAAGGCCAATGCCGAGGATCCGATCCTGGCCCGCATCGAACACCGAGTGCGCGTGCCGACGCTGATCGCCGAGCGGCAAGGCGACGACTATATTTTCGATGTCCATCTCCAGGGGGAGAAGGAAACGGTCTTCTTCGACAGCTAGAGCGGTTCATCGTTTCACGGAAACGCTGAACGGCTCTAGCTCCTTTTCTGACGCAATTCCGGACGGAAAACCGCTTTACACTTTTCCTGGAATTGCTCTGTGAGACCCGCGCATGACCGTATCGCCCTTCGACCATCCGCTGCTGTCCGGCCTTCTCGGCGACGAGGAGGCGGCACGGCATTTTTCCGCCGATGCGGAAATTGCCGCCATGCTTGATTTCGAACGCGCGCTGGCGGAAGCGGAAGCCGAAAGCGGGATCATCGGCAAGGATGCCGCGGCGGCGATCGTGTCTGTCCTGTTGTCCTACAAGCCCGATACTACGCGGCTGCGGGCCGGCGTGGCGAAAGATGGGGTGATCGTTCCCGAACTGGTGCGCCAGTTGAAGGCTGCGGTCGGCGCGCCGCATGACGCAAGCGTGCATTTCGGCGCAACCAGCCAGGATGTCATCGACACCGGCCTGGTGCTTCGGCTGCGCCAGGTGATCGACCATGTTGATCTCTTGCTGACCGAAAACATCCTGCGGCTGACGGCGCTGGAAGAACGCTTCGGTGGCAAGGCGCTGACCGGGATGACACGCATGCAGCCGGCGATCTCCATCCGCGTGTCGGACCGTGTTGCGGCGTGGCGCGCGCCACTGCAACGGCATCGGCAGAGATTGTCGCAACAGTCGCCACGCCTGCTTGTGGTGCAGTTTGGCGGCGCTGCCGGCACGCTGGAGAAACTGGGCGACAAGGGACCGGCGGTGCGCGCGGCGCTTGCTGCTAAACTCAGCCTTGGCGACGCGCCGCAATGGCACAGCCAGCGCGATGCGCTCGCTGATTTTGCAGGTTGGCTGTCGCTGGTGACCGGCAGCCTCGGCAAGTTCGGCCAGGACATCGCGCTGATGGCGCAAGGTGGAACCGACATCAAGCTGTCCGGCGGCGGCGGCTCGTCGGCCATGCCGCACAAGCAGAACCCGGTGAAGGCGGAGGTGCTGGTGACGCTGGCGCGCTTCAACGCCACGCTGGTTTCCGGCATGCACCAGGCGTTGGTGCATGAGCAGGAGCGCTCGGGCGCCGCGTGGGCGCTGGAATGGCTGCTCCTACCGCAAATGGCGGTTGCGACAGCGGCAGCGTTGCGGCTCGCCGCTGAGCTTTCCGGACAGATCGAAAGCCTGGGGCACTGATGCGCACAAAAATCGTCATTGTCGGCTCCGGACCGTCTGGCCTGCTGCTCGGCCAGCTGCTCAGCACCATCGGCGTCGAGACGGTGATTCTCGAGCGTTCGAGCCGGGAGCACGTGCTTGGCCGCGTGCGGGCAGGGGTGCTCGAACAGGGCACGGTCGAGTTGCTGGAGGAGGCGGGCGCGGCTGCAAGGCTGCATGCCGAGGGTCTGCCGCATGCCGGCATCTCGCTCGCGTTCGGCGGCAGCCTGCACCGGCTTGATCTCACGGCGCTGACCGGCGGCAGGCACGTCACCGTCTACGGCCAGACCGAAGTGACGCACGATCTGATGGACAAACGCGAGGCGGCCGGGCTGACCACTGTCTACGAAGCGGCAAACGTCGCGTTGCATGGTTTCGATGGCGAAGCGCCTTACGTCACTTATGAAAAAGATGGCGTCAGCCATCGCATCGATTGCGACTTCATCGCCGGCTGTGACGGTTATCACGGCGTCAGTCGCAAATCGGTGCCCGAGCGCGCGCTGAAAACCTTCGAGCGGACCTATCCGTTCGGCTGGCTCGGTGTGCTGGCCGAAGTGCCGCCGGCCGATCACGAACTGGTCTATGCCAATCACGAGCGCGGCTTTGCGCTGTGCTCGATGCGCTCGACCCATCGCAGTCGCTACTATGTGCAGGTTCCGGTCGACGAGCGTGTCGAGGCCTGGAGCGACGACCGCTTCTGGGATGAGTTGCGCCGCCGCTTGCCGGAGAAGACTGCTGCCGCCGTCGTTACCGGCCCGTCTTTCGAAAAATCGATCGCGCCGCTGCGTTCCTTCGTTGCCGAGCCGATGCGCTTCGGCCGGCTATTCCTGGTTGGCGACGCCGCCCATATCGTGCCGCCGACAGGCGCCAAGGGGCTCAACCTCGCCGCCAGCGACGTCCGCTATCTCTTCGCCGGGCTTCGCGAATTCTATCTGGAGAAATCACTGGGCGGGCTCGACGCCTATTCAGCCAAGGCGCTGGCAAGGGTCTGGAAAGCAGTACGGTTCTCCTGGTGGATGACGACGATGCTGCACCGCTTTCCCGATACGGGCGATTTCGGCCAGCGCATCCAGGAGGCCGAGCTCGACTATCTCGTCCATTCGCAAGCGGCGTCGACCGCTCTTGCCGAGAACTACGTCGGACTTCCTTATTGATCGGTGGAAGCCGTCAAACCCGCTCGAGCGCCACCGCGATGCCCTGGCCGACGCCGATGCACATTGTGGCGAGCGCATAGCGGCCGCCGCGCTCGCGCAGTTCCAGCGCCGCGGTGCCGGCAATGCGCGCGCCCGACATGCCGAGCGGATGGCCGAGCGCGATGGCGCCGCCATTCGGATTGACGTGCTCCGCATCCTCGGCAATGCCGAGTTGGCGGAGCACGGCGATGCCTTGGGAGGCGAAGGCTTCGTTGAGTTCGATGACATCGAATTGCTGCGGCGTCAGGCCGAGGCGGGCGCAGAGCTTCTGCGTCGCCGGTGCCGGGCCGATGCCCATGATGCGTGGCGCCACGCCGGCGGCCGCACCGCCGAGGATGCGGGCGATCGGCGTTAGGCCGTATTTCTTCACAGCTGCTTCCGAAGCGACGATCAGCGCCGCCGCGCCATCGTTGACGCCCGACGCGTTGCCGGCGGTGACCGTCCCGCCCTGGCGGAACGGTGTCGGCAGTTTGGCCAAAGACTCGACCGTGGTTCCGGCGCGGGGATGCTCATCCTTCGATACGATAATCGCATCGCCCTTCTTCTGCGGGACGGTCACCGGGGTGATCTCCTTCGCCAGCCGGCCATTGGCCTGGGCTGCGACTGCCTTGTCCTGACTGCGCACGGCGAAGGCGTCCTGGTCAGCGCGCGACACGGAAAAATCCTCGGCGACGTTCTCGCCGGTTTCGGGCATGGAATCGACGCCATACTGTTTCTTCATCAGCGGATTGATGAAGCGCCAGCCGATGGTGGTGTCGTGGATTTCGGCATGGCGCGAAAAGGCGGTCTCGGCCTTGGGCATGACGAAGGGGGCGCGGCTCATCGATTCGACGCCACCGGCGATCATCAATTCGGCCTCGCCTGCCTTGATGGCGCGGGCGGCGATGGTGAGCGCATCCATACCGGAGCCGCAGAGGCGATTGACGGTCGAGCCGGAAACCTCCTTCGGCAATCCGGCCAGCAGCAGCGACATCCTGGCCACGTTGCGGTTGTCCTCGCCGGCCTGGTTGGCGCAACCATAGACGACGTCGTCGATAGCCTGCCAGTCGATGCCGGAATTGCGCTCGATCAGCGCCTTCAGCGGGATGGCGCCAAGATCGTCGGCGCGTACCGAAGACAGCGAGCCGCCGAAGCGACCGATCGGGGTGCGGATGTAATCACAGATGAAGGCCTCGGCCATGGTCATGCAGCCTTTTCTTTTCCGCTTCCCTCATGCGCCGCCTTGGTGCGGGCCTGCAGGTCGCGCAATGTCGTCAGTTCGAGCGTGGTCGGCGCTGGCGTCTCTTCAAGCGCATCGGCGAATTTCACCACCCAGCCACAGGTCTCCTGCACCTGCTGGCGTGTGACGCCGGGATGCAACGACACCACGGTGAACTCCTTGCTCACCGGGTCGGGCTTCCAGATGGCGAGATCGGTGATCAACAACGTCGGACCAGCGGTGTCGATGCCGAGGCGCTGGCGATGATCGCAGCCGTCGCCATGGCCGAAGGAGGTGAAGAAGTCGATCTTTTCGACCATGCCGCGCTTGGTCTGCGCCATGGTGATGTAGATTTCCTTCGACGAGGTGGCGATTTCCGGCGCGCCGCCGCCGCCGGGCAGGCGGGTCTTGGGGTGCGCATAGTCGCCGATGACGGTGGTGTTGATGTTGCCGAATTTGTCGAGCTGGGCCGCGCCGAGGAAGCCGATGGAGATGCGGCCGCCCTGCAGCCAGTAGCGAAACATCTCCGGCACCGAGACGGTGGTGACGGCGGTGTCGCAGAGTTCGCCGTCGCCGATCGACAGCGGCAAGACGTCGGGCGCAGTGCCGATGGTGCCGCTTTCATAGATCAGCGTGATGTCGGGCGCGTGCGTCAGCCGCGCGACGTTGCAGGCGGCAGACGGCGCGCCGATACCGACAAAGCAGACATCATCGTTCTTCAACGCACGGCTGGCGGCAATCGTCATCATCTCATTGGGGGTGAAGCCGCTCATGCCGCGCTCCTCAGATGTTCGACGCGGCCGGCGAAATCGTCCGCCGTGCGCTCGATGACATTGGCCTGCATCCAGGCCTGGAATTTTTCACGGTCGGCAGCGATGTCGTCCCATTCGAGATAGGCGGCGTTGTCGCGCGCATAATAGCCGTGCGTGTAGGAGGGATGCGAACCGCCGGGCACGACGGATATCGCAGCGATCGTCCAGCGCGGCAGCACGGTGAGGTTGGGGTGGAGGTCGTCGAAACTGTCGACGACTTCCTCCACCGTCACCACGGCGCGCTTTGCGGCCAGCACTGCTTCCTTCTGGATGCCTATAATGCCTTCGACCAGCACATTGCCTTTTTTGTCGGCCTTCTGCGCGTGGATGAAAGTGACGTCGGGGCGGATCGACGGGACGGCGGCCAGCACCTCGCCGGTGAACGGGCAGGTGACCGAGCGAATGTTGGGATTGACCGCCGTCAGCCCGGCGCCGCGATAGCCGCGGAACACCGCGCAGGGCAGGCCGGAAGCACCCGCCTCATAGGCGTTGGCCATGCCGGCATGGCTGTGTTCCTCGATCTCGATTGCCCGGGGAAAGCCGTTCTCGATGGCATCGCGGGCGCGCCGCAGCAGGCCGACGCCGGGATTGCCGACATAGGAGAAGATGATTTTCTTCGCCATGCCCATGCCGATCATCTGGTCGTAGATCAAATCGGGTGTCATGCGGATCAGGGTCAGGTCGCGAAAACCCTGGCGGATCGCCTCATGCGCCGCCGCCGTCGGGATCAGATGGGTGAAGCCTTCGAAGGCGACAGAGTCGCCATCGTGCAGGTTCTCGGCCACTGCCTGTTTGAGCGGCTGGAATTTGACCATCGCTGGAGCTCCAAAAGTTCGCATTGCAAACAAATGTTTTATATGCGATACTTCTACATCGGATCCTAACGTCGAGTCAATAACGTCGCTTGTGGAGGCCATATGGACGACGAGGGAACGACGCGCGACCATGTCGGCTCGCTGGAACGCGGCCTTGCGGTCATGGAGATTCTTGCCCGGCATCCGGCAGGCCTGACGCTGACCGAGATGGCGGAGGAGGCGGGGCTGACTCGCGCCGGCGCTCGCCGCTTTCTGCTGACGCTAACCGCGACGGGTTACGCGACGCATGCCGGTCGACTGTTTTCGCTTTCGCCACGTCTCCTGACTGTCGTGCGGACCTGGCTTGGCGGCGCTTCGCTGTGGACCTTTGCTGCGCCGATCATGCGTGAGCTGGCTGGGCAGTTCAACGAGGCCTGCAACGCGGCGGTGCTGTCTGGCGAGGAGGTCGTCTATGTCGCGCGCATACCCGGCCGTCGCATCCTCAGCGTGTCGCTCGATGTCGGCACCAGGCTGCCGGCGCATTGCACCTCGATGGGGCGCGCCCTGCTTGCGGGGCTCGCGCCGGACGAACTGAAGTCCTTCCTTGCCGAGGCAAGGATCGAGCGACGGACGCCGAAGACGATCACCAGCCGTGCAGCACTTGGCAAGGCGATCGACGCGGCGAGGGCGGATGGCTTTGCTATCGTCGATGAGGAACTGGAGCTCGGCCTGCGCTCGATCGCCGTGCCGATTGCCGACCGATCCGGTTGGACGGTGGCGGCAATCAACATGTCGACCCAGTCGGCGCGGTTTTCGGTGGCAGAGATGGAGCGGGATATCCTGCCGGCGCTGCGGAAGGCCAAGCAACGCGTCGAGGAATTTTTCTTCGTCTGACCGGCGCGCGAACTGTCCTAAGCCTGGCGCTGCCATGGTTCTGATGGGAATTGATGGAGCGGAGCTTGGCCGATGGACCGGCCATGGCGTTATATCCTGTCCCCTAGTGGAGGAATGGATGGCAGGCCAGGGTTTCCAGCCGGATGTGAGGATTCGCAGCGGCGAATACCGGATCGGCTGCATCGGTGCCGGCATGATCATGGCCGAATGCCATCTCGCCGCCTATGCGCAGGCCGGCTTCCCGGTGGTGGCGATCGCCTCGCGGACCAAGGCGAGCGCCGAGAAGGTGGCGAAGCGCTGGGGCATTGCGACCGTTCACGACACGCCGGAACAGCTGATCGAGGATCCCCAGGTCGAGATCGTCGACCTTGCCTTTCCGCCCGACCAGCAGCCGGCACTGATCCGCCATGCGCTAAAGCAGCCACACATCAAAGCGATCCTGGCGCAGAAGCCATTGGCGCTGTCGGTCGAGGAGGCGGTCAAGCTACGCGACGAGGCGGCCAAGTCCAGCAAGATCCTCTCGGTCAACCAGAACATGCGCTACGACCAGTCGATGCGTGTCTTGAAGCAGATCGTCGACGGAGGCGCGCTGGGCGAGATCGTCTTCGCGCAGATCGACATGCATGCTATCCCGCACTGGCAGACATTCCTTGCGGACTATGACCGGCTGACGCTGGCAAACATGAGCGTGCATCATCTCGACGTTCTGCGCTTTCTGTTCGGCGATCCCTCGGAGATCACCACGCTGACGCGCAAGGACCCGCGCACGACATTCGATCATTCCGATGGCATCACCGTGTCGACGCTGCGGTTCCCCTCCGGCGTGCTTGCCGTGTCGCTCGAGGATGTCTGGTCCGGACCGCGCCAGGAAGGCTACCGGGACGACCAGCACATCAACTGGCGCGTCGACGGCACCAAGGGTGTGGCCAAAGGCACGATCGGCTGGCCGACGGGCGTGGTCTCGACGCTGACTTATGCGTCGACCGAGACGACCGGTGGAGAGTGGGTCAGCCCGAGCTGGGACACGATGTGGTTCCCGCACGCCTTCATCGGCGTCATGGAACAATTGCAGCATGCGGTGAAGACGAGCACGCCGCCGGCGCTGTCCGTTGCCGACAACGTCATGACGATGGCGCTGGTCGAGGCCGGTTATCGCTCGATGGCGGAAGGCCGCACCGTCAAGCTGTCCGAGATATCGATCGACTGAACATTCCTTGCCGCCGAATAGCGTGGCGGCTGAATCGCTTACCGGGAGGAGTTCACATCATGATGCAGGCAGGGATCTTCACCGGCTATTTCCCCTATGAGATCGCAGAAGCGGCCCGGCGCATCCGCGCACTCGGTTTCAACACGGTGCAGCTCGACATGCATTTCAGGGATATCGACCTGTCCGCCGGGCAGATCACCAGGGATAAGGCAAGGACGGTGCGCGACACGTTCCGCGACCACAACCTGCCGGTCTGCTGTATCTCCGGCTACACCAACATCATCCACCCTGACAAAGCCGAGCGCGAGAAGCGCGTGGATTATCTCAAGGAGATTATTCGCAACGCGCGCGATTTCGGCTCGCCCTACGTGATCTCGGAGACCGGCACCTACAACACCGAATCCGACTGGGTGCATCACCCCAAAAACAAGACCGAGGAAGGTTTTGAGGAATGCCGCAAGGTGATCTCGGACCTTGCCCACACGGCCTATGACCATGGCGCGGTGTTCCTGCTCGAAACCTATGTCAACAATGTCGTCGGCTCGGTCGAGGAGACGGTCAAGATGTTCGCGCAGGTCGACCATCCCGGCCTTGGCCTGCTGATGGACCCGACCAATTATTTCGAGGCGCACAATATCGACCGTATGGACCAGGTGCTGAACCAGGTGTTCGACACGCTGACCGACAGGATCCGGATCGCGCATGCCAAGGACGTGAAGCGCTCTGGGGCTGACAAGACGGAGAAGCATGCCGATATCGGCGACGCGGACGCGCATGAGGGGCTGACCTTCCGTGGCGTCGGCGAGATTGAATTGCCGGCGCCCGGTCTCGGTTCGCTGAACTACGATCTTTATCTGCAACGGCTCAGCGAGAAGCATCCGAACATCCCCGTCATTATCGAGCATCTGACCGAGGATGACGTGCCGCGGGCGAAAACATTTCTCGACGGGAAATTCCGCGCCAACGGGCTTTGAGAGCAGGGCGAGACGGCGATGGCGACGGCGGCCAAGACAAAGCGCGATTACAGCCTGGTCGGCGAAAGCACCCGCCAGGCCATCGAGACCGGGCTGGCCTCGGCCGAGTGGTATCACACCGACGTGCCGCGCAAGGCGATGAAGGAGCTGATGCAACGCTCCGACGGGCCGGCGATCCGAGACACGGTGATCTGGATCGCCGCGATCCTGGGCTCGGCAGCCGGCATAATCTGGTTCTGGGGCACGTGGTGGGTGGTGCCGTTCCTGCTTGTCTATGGCGTACTCTATGGCTCGTCGAGCGACTCGCGCTGGCACGAATGCGGCCATGGTACTGCCTTCCGCACCCGCTGGATGAACGACGTCGTCTATGAGATTGCCTCGTTCATGCTGGTGCGCAATCCGGTGCAGTGGCGCTGGAGCCACGCCCGTCACCATACCGACACGATCATCGTCGGCCGCGACGCCGAGATCGCCGTCATGCGTCCGCCGGACCTGTTGCGGGCAGCGCTCGCCTTCACCGGTATCCTCGACTTCCGTTACGCGCTGCCGACGCTGGTCCGGCAGGCATTCGGCAGACTTTCCGATGACGAGAAGAGCTATATTCCGGAGATGGAGCAGGCGAAGGCGGTCACCGCCGCGCGCTGGCACATGGCCATATACGTTGCGACGATCGCTTTCGCGATCGCGCTGGGGTCATGGCTGCCGCTGGTGCTGATCGGCCTGCCGCGCCTCTACGGCAGCTGGCACATGGTGCTGACCGGCCTGCTGCAGCATATCGGGCTGGCCGACAATGTCGTCGACCATCGGCTCAACAGCCGCACGGTTTACATGAACCCGGTCAGCCGCTTCATCTACTGGAACATGAATTATCACGTCGAACACCACATGTTCCCGATGGTGCCCTATCACGCGCTGCCGAAGCTGCATGAACTGATCAAGCACGACCTGCCGGTGGCGAACCCATCGATGTGGCACGCCTATCGCGAGGTGTGGCCGGTGCTTTTGAAGCAGCTGCGATACGAGGACTATTTCCTCAAGCGCGAATTGCCGCCTATGGCGCGGCCTTATCGCGGTGAGTTCCACGAGGTCGATATGTCGGCGGCGGCCAAATAGCGAATAAACCACCCGCCTTCTATCCGGCCTGTTACGTGGCCGGTAAGGTGACCGGCAAAATCAAATTCCAGTAACAGGGACATCCCGATGAGCCGAAAGAGACCGACCGTCGCCGATCTGCGCGCCATGAAGGGCAAGCGCCAGCTGACCATGCTGCGCGTCCTGACCATGGATGAGGCCGAGGCCGCCGAGCGGGCAGGGGTCGACATCGTCTCGGTGCCGCCGGAGCTGATGCTCAACCCTGAGTATCGCGACGCAGCCCCCAGCCTGTTCACCATGCCGGGCGAGAACTTTTATGAAATCGGCACGGCGGATGATTTCCTGCGCTGGGCCTTCCGGCTCTACAAGGCCGGCGCCGACGCCGTTTATTGCAGCGCCGGTTTCGCCACCGTCAAGCGGCTGGCCGATGACGCCATTCCTGTCATCGGCCATGTCGGCCTCATTCCTTCCCGTGCGACCTGGACCGGCGGCTTCAAGGCCGTCGGCAAGACCGCCGACACCGCCATGCGGATCTTCGAGGCGGTCAAGCAGTATGAGGCCGTCGGTGCGCTGGGCGCCGAGATCGAGGTTGTGCCGGTCGAGGTCGCCAAGGCGATCTCGGAACGCACCTCGCTGATCATGCTGTCGATGGGAGCGGGCACCGGCTGCGATGCGCAATATCTGTTTGCCGACGACATACTTGGCCAGAACCGGGGCCACATGCCGCGGCATTCCAAGGTCTATCGCAATTTCGCCGCCGAATATGACCGGCTGCAGGCCGAGCGCGTGGCTGCATTTTCCGAATATGTCGCCGACGTCAACAGCGGCGCCTATCCGGAAGACAAGCATGTCGTGCGCATGGACCCGGCCGAGCTAAAGCTGTTCCTCGACAAGGTCGGCCAATTGTAAAGTCGCTTGCCAGTTTCCGCCAGCAAGCGCGGCGTAGAGCGCTTCAGCATCTATGCCGAGCGGCCGGTCGTCTTTCAGTGTTGGGACAAGCGCGCGTATCACCGTATGAATCGCAGCGGTGTGTGGCGCCAGCGTCAGCCCTTCGCGCAGGTCGACGGCTTGCGCGGCAGCCATCAGTTCGAAGGCGATCAGCCGCCGCCACAGCACGATCATCCCGGCACATTTCGACACGGCGAGCGGTGTCTGCGTTGCATGATCCTCGACGCCTTCCGACACGGCCAGGAAATCCAGCATCACCGGATTGGCCTTGTGGCGGATTGCGGCCAGGATCGCCGTCGCGGTCTTTTGCAGCGGCACGAAACCGGCCGAGGCGCCACCAACCGGCGACAGATATTTCGGCAGGCCGTTGCGGCCGGAACCGGAGAGCTGGATCAAGCGAGCAACGCTTGCGGCGGCGCATTGCGCGATCGCCAGGCCGAGCGTCTCGAAGGCCAGCGCCAGCGACGCGGTGTGGAAATTGCAGGTCGACAGCACCAGCCCGTCATCGCCCAGCACCAGGGGGTTGTCGGCGGCGGCGTTGAGCTCGATTTCAAGCGCCAGCCGCGCCTGGTCGATCGCGTGGATCAGCGCACCATGGATCGACGGCATGCAGCGGATCGACAGCGGATCCTGCAAGGTCGTCGGCGCCGGCTCCCCATCGCGGGCAAGCAGATCGCGCAGGCCTTTTGCCGCCAGTTGCTGGCAGGCGGCGGGCCGCGCCAGATGTAGGCGCGGATCGAGAATGGTGCGATTGGCGCCAAACCCTTCCATGGTCAGCGCGCCTGCCTGTTGCTGTTGCGCAAAGGCCGACAGCGCGTCGGCCAGCGCCAGCGCACCGCTGCCGACTGAGACCGCCGAGGCATTGATCAGCGACAGCCCGTCCTTGGGCGCAAGGCTGATGGGGGCGAGCCGCGCCATCATCAGTGCCTTGGCCGACGGCATGCGTCGGCCCTGATAGTCGGCTTCGCCGTCGCCGGTCAGCATGCGGGCAAGGGCCGTCATCAGCACGAGATCGCCGGCGCCGATCGAGCCGAACTGCGGCATCACCGGATGCACGCCGGCATTGAGCGCATCGACGAGGGCGGTGAAAACCGCCGGCGAAATGCCGGAACCGCCGACAGAGAACATCGCGGCACGGACAAACATAGTCGCTCGCACCGCCTCTTGCGGCAGCAGCTCGCCGACAGCGGCGCTGCGTCCTTCCAGCAGCTGGCGCTGGAAGGCGCTGGCATCGCCTTCGACCGAAGTGCCGAGATTGGCGCCGAGGCCGGTGTTGAGGCCGTAAATCTGCTGGCCGGACGCGGCGGCCTGGTCGAGCACTTTGCGCGCTTTGTCGAGCCTCTCGATGACAGCGGGCTCAACCTCGACCTTGCGGCCGCTGCGAGCGACTTGTGCGACATCCTCGACGCTGACGCCGGCGCCGGTGAGGACGAGCGCGTTCATGCGAAGCGCAGCCTCTGGCCAACGCCCTTATCCGCGGCCTTGGCCAGCATCGCCTTGCCCAGTGCAATGTCGGACAGCGACAGGCCGCGATGCCAGAACAGGATCGTCTCGTCATCGCTTTCGCGCCCGGCCTTCAGGCCGGCGGCGATCTGGCCGAGCTCGGCATGCAGTGTCTTTTCGCTCAGCTTGCCGGTCTCGACATGGGCGCGCAGCGAGCCGAACTTGCCGCCCTTGCACTGGCCCCAATCGTCGACGACCATTTTCTGCATGATGTCGGTCAGCGACAGCTCCACCGCGCTCATCGTGCCATAAGGCACGACGAACGCGCCGGGCTTGATCCATTCGGTCTTGAGCAGGGGCTGCGGTTCCGACAGCCGCGAGGCCTCGACAACGATGTCGGCGCCTTTGACGCAGCTCTCCCAGTCGGCGACCGCTGTGACCTTCTTGCCGAGATCGGCGGAGAGTTTGGCGGCAAAGCCGTCGCGGCTTTCCGGACGGCGCGAATGGACGCGGATCTCGTCGAAATCGAAGAGATGATCGAGCAGGCGAACATTCCAGTAAGCGGTGCCGCGCGCGCCGATATGGGCCAGCACTTTGGAATTCTTGCGCGCCAGATGTTTGGCGCCGATGGCGGTGACGGCGCCGGTGCGCATATCGGTGATGACAGTGGCGTCGAGAATGGCGCGTGGCATGCCGGTGCGCGGATCGAACAGGTTGAGGATGCCGAATTCCGAAGGCAGGCCGTGCAGATAATTGTCGACATAGTCGCCGACGACTTTCACGCCGGCCGCATCGAGCGGCGCGACGTAGCCGCGCAGCACGTTGAAATGGCCATGGAAGGCCGGATCCGGTTCGAGATGGACGCGCGGCTCGATCACCGTCTGGCCATTGCCTTGCGCGACCAGTCCGGCCTCGACGGCGGCAATGATTTCGCCGTCGGTCATATCAAGGGCTTCGATATCGAGGGCATTGAGGTAGTCGATATAGATCGGCTTCATGCAGTGTCCTTGGCCACCCCGCTCAGACGTGCCGATATTCAGGTGATGCCGGCCTGCAAACGCCGGCTTTCTGCGCTTCCGGTGCTCACGTACTTAAGTACGCTCCGCTCCGGTTCTCGAAACCCAGCGTTTCGACTCGGCCTGACCTGAATCTCAACACGTCTGCAATCCATAACAGGCCTCGCGCCGACACGGAAGTTTGTTGGCTAGGCTCTGGACTGGGCCAGCCATATGCTGTTCAACGCGGTTCGTCATGACTGCCGTTCCCGACACCGAAGCCTCTGACGAAGCCGCCAGCAATGCGCGGCGCGTGGCGCTGATCGTCGCCATCGCCTTTTTCATGCAGCTGCTGGATTCGACCATCATCTCGACCTCGCTGCCGCAGATGGGCCAATCCTTCGGCGTGCCGGCGGTGGCGATGAGCATCGGCATCACCGTCTACATGCTGACCATGGCGGTGTTCGTGCCGCTGTCGGGCTGGCTCGCCGACCGCTTCGGCGCGCGCAACATTTTTCTGCTGGCGATCGTCCTGTTCACACTGGCCTCGCTGGCCTGCGGCTTCTCGCAGAGCCTTGCCCAATTCGTTGCCGCCCGCATCGTGCAAGGGCTGGGCAGCGCACTGATGACGCCGGTCGGGCGCATTCTCGTCCTGCGCAACGCGTCGAAATCGGAATTGCTCAACGCCACGGCGCTGATCACCTGGCCGGCGCTGTTTGCACCCGTGGTCGGGCCGGTGCTCGGCGGTTTCATCACCACGTACCTCTCCTGGCACTGGAATTTCTTCATCAACATCCCGCTGGGGCTGAGCGGACTGGCGCTGGTCGCCCGCTTCATTCCGGGCGATCGTGAGGCCGATCCCAAGCCGCTGGACTGGCCCGGATTTTTCCTGACATCGCTGGGGCTAGCGCTGCTGCTCTATGGCCTGGAGCGCATCGCACACCCGGAAGATGGCGCCTTGCCGACGCTGTTGCTGGTTGCCGCCGGCATCGTCATCGGCTGGCTGGCGGTGCGGCATCTACGGCGTGCGCCGCATCCGCTGCTCGATCTCAGCGCGTTCAAGGTACTGACCTTCGCCATCTCGACGCTGGCCGCCGGCACCATCTTCCGTGTGGCGATCAACGCCACGCCGTTCCTGTTGCCGCTGCTGTTCCAGGTTGGCTTTGGGCTTTCGCCGGTCGATGCCGGGTTGATGATCCTTGCCTATTTCCTCGGTAATCTCGGCATGAAGACGGTGACGACGCCGATGCTGCGGCGCTTCGGGTTCCGCCCGGTGATGGTCGTCAACGGCCTGATCGCCTCGGCCGCGATCATGGCCTGCGCGGCGATCTCGCCTGACACGCCGCAGGCACTGGTGGTGGCGCTGATGCTGATCGCCGGCCTGTCGCGCTCGATGCAGTTCACCGCGCTCAACACGCTGGCCTTCGCCGATATCGATGCGGCGCAGCGCAGCTCGGCGGCGACATTGTCGTCGATGCTGCAGCAGGTGGCGATGCTGTTCGGCGTCGCGGTGGCGGCGGCGATCCTCAACCTGTCGCAGATCGTCAGGGACCGGCCGGCGCTCGACCTCGTCGATTTTCGTATCGCCTTCCTGGTGATCGGCGCCATCGGGCTGGTGGCGGCGTTGCGGTTCCTCGTGCTGCCGCCGGGTGCGGGTGCAGAGGTTTCGGGCCACTCGACGCAGGATTGACGTGCAGGCCCCCGTTCGTGGAACAACTTTGTTGTGTGAACGGGGCAAAATTCAAAGTGCGGCAAATGGATTAGCGGTGTTTGCTCACGCCTTGATTCACCTGTTTGCGGAATGATCCAAACGAAAGGGAACACCATGGCCGCCACTAGACTTATCAGCGATGCCGAGATCGAGAGAATTCCAGCCTTGAAGGCGGTCTTCGACGATATCCGCGCGACGCGGAAATCCGATTTCGTCAACAATTTCTGGCGCGGTCTGGCCAATGATCCGGTGTTGCTGAAACGGACCTGGGAACAGGTGAAGGTGGTGATGGCCACGGAAAGCGCCATCGATCCGCTGACCAAGGAGATGATCTACATCGCAGTGTCGACCGCCAATGGCTGCTCCTACTGCGTCCACTCGCATACGGCCGCCGCGCGGGCGAAGGGAATGACCGATGCGCAGCATGGCGAGCTGGTGTCGATCATCGGCCTGGCCGGACACACCAACCATCTGGTGACGGCGATGCAGATCCCTGTAGATCCGCAGTTCGAGGTGAAGTAGCGGCTATACCGGCCTATAAACCCTCTCCGCGGTGTTCCAGAAAATGTCCGCTTCCGCCGTCGCCCCGTGCTTCGCCACGGCTGCACGGTGCGCCTTCATCAGCTCGGCGTGGCTGGTCCAGAGTTTCTCGATCGGGAAGTTCGAGCCGAACATCAGGTGGTCCGCGCCCAGAATGTCGATCATATTGTCGACGATGTAGGCGATGACAGCCGGGTCGTTGCGGTGAACAAAGGTGCCTAGCCCTGACAGCTTGGCGTAAAAGTTCGGCGCTGCTGACAGCGTGCGCAGGCCGGCCTTCCAGGCTTCGGTGGTTTCCGGCTCCATGCCGGTCAGCATGCCGGCATGGGTGAGGATGAAATTGGTCTCCGGATTCTCTCCGACCAGCGTCAGCCCATCCTTCATCTGGGCGGGGAAAAGCTGCAGGTCGAAGGACAGGCCATAGTCTTTCAGCCGCGCGACGTTTGCGCGCACCTTGGGGTCGATGACCTGATCGGCCGAGGCGGCAAATCGAAACGCCGGCGTTTCGTGCCAGTGCAACTGCATGCGCACGCCGCGCAGCAAGGGATACTTCATCAGCTGGTCGATCTGCTGGCGGACATCGTCCACCGTCATATCGGCATAGCCGACGATGGCATGCGGCCAGCCAGTTTCATCAGCGGTCTTCTGCAGGAAGGCGACCTCCTTTTCGAAATCCTCCTTGGCCCAGTTGGTCTGGACATAGACGGCTTTCTCGACGCCCGAACCTTTCTGGTCTTCGAGGAATTCCGTGATCGGATAGTCGCGGCGGATTGGCTCATAGGGGCCGAAGATGCGCGGCACCATCTGGCCGACCAGCCAGGGCTGGTCCTTTTGGCGCCAGATGTGGAAATGGACGTCGATGGCTTTCTGCATCACGAAACCCTCCAGATTGCCGCAGCCGCCGGAGCAGAGCGGGCGAGCGACAGGATGAAATCGGTGAGGCCCTTCAGCGACGAGCCGTCGATGAGATCGTCGAGATCAGGCAGGATGGCTTTGAGTGCCGCTGTTGCAGGCCGGAAGCGCGGATCGCCGGCCAGTGGCGTGGCCAGCGACAGCCGAAAAGCGCGGGCGCTCAGCCGACGCATCGCTGTTACCATCGCGCCATGATCGCCACGCTCGAGCGCGTCCGACAGGATGATCACCGCCGCACCACGGGCGAAGGCCGAGAAGCGCGGCACCGAGAGGAAAGCGAGCAAAGTCGGCCCCATGCGCGTGCCGCCGTCCCAGTCGTCGACCTGTGCGGCCGCGCGCGCCAGCGCCTGGTCGCGGTCGCGGATACGCAGTGCGGAGGTGATGCGGGTGAGCCGCGTGCCGAAGGTGAAGATTTCGGCGCGGTCGGCGCCTTGTACCGCGGCATGCGCCAGTTTGAGATAATCTGATGTGTGCAGCTTCATCGAACCCGAGACGTCGATCAGGATCAGCAGCTTGCGCGGCACGGTTTGGCGGCGGCGCAGCAGCGGTGAGGGGACGTCGCCATCGGCGCTGACGATTTCGCGTAGCGAGCGGCGCAGGTCGAGCTTGCCGCGTGAGTGGGTGCGTACGGTGCGGAAGGAGCGGCGGGCGGGCAGGGCGGACGACAGTTTGCGGCGAAAGGCGGTCAGTCTGTCGTCGTCGCGCTGGAAGTCGCGGGTGCTCAGTTGCTCCATGGCCGAGGACAGCTCGCCGCCTTTCTCCTGGCGCGCAGTCTCGCTCTCTTCGTTGCGCGTGCCGCCATCGTCCTTGATGCGGGTTTCCTCGTCTTCTTCGCCTTCGACGGAGGGTTGGCCGTCGCCATAGAAGTGGCTGCGGAAATGCACCTCGAATTCATTGCGGCGATCGGGCGAGGGCGCGAGCGTTGCGAGCGCCGCCTCGCGGATGTCGGCCATCGAGCGCGGCCCGAGCAGCGTCACTGCTTGCATGAAGCCGGAGACCTGTTCGGGGGCGACGGCGAAAGCGTGGCGGCGCAATAATCGGGCGAAGCCGAGTAAGTGTGCTGAGGCGCGGGGCAAGCTTTCTTCCCGCATCATTCCTTCGCGCCCCCCTCTGTCCTGCCGGACATCTCCCCCTCAAGGAGGGAGATTGGCAGCTTCGACGCCTCGCTCAGGTCTGCAACGCTAGAGATTAGCGAAAGCCGGGATGACAGCTGATCTCCCCCCTTGAGGGGGAGATGTCCGGCAGGACAGAGGGGGGTGCTGTCCYGCCAGCGTTGCGCATTGCCGAGGTCTCCGCTCACGCCAGCGCCTCCTCGACGATGCGGCCAAGCTCCGGCGCGATATAAGACAGGTCTTCCTCGTCCTTGATCAGCACGCCGATGGCCCGTCGGAACGCTTCCGGCCACGGGCTGCCGCCTTTTTCCAGGATGGTGGCGGCATTGGCCCATTCCACCGCCTCGGCGATGCCGGGCGGCTTGGCCAGCGGGCGGGCGCGGATGGTCTGAACCGCTGTCGCCACCGCGCGCGCGGTCGCCTCTGCGACATCGCCGGCGCGCAGCATGATGATGGCGGCCTCGCGCTCGGCGTCGGGATAGCCGATCCAGTGATAGACGCAACGGCGGCGCAGTGCTTCGGCCAGTTCGCGGGTGCGATTGGAGGTCAGGATGACGATCGGCTGTGCTTCGGCGCGAATGGTGCCGCGCTCGGGAATGCTGATCTGGAAGTCGGAGAGGAATTCGAGCAGCAATGCTTCGAATTCATGGTCGGAGCGATCGATTTCGTCGACCAACAGCACACGCTGCTGAGGCGCTCGCAGCACCTGTAGCAGCGGCCGGGCGATCAGGAAACGGTCGTCATAGATGTCGATCTCATGCTCACCAGCATGGCGGATGGCGAGCAGCTGGCGTTGGTAGTTCCATTCATACAGCGCATGCGCGGCGTCGATGCCTTCATAGCATTGCAGCCGCACCAGATCGCGGCCGAGCAGTTGGGCAATCGCCTTGGCGGCTTCGGTCTTGCCGACACCCGGCGCGCCTTCGAGCAGCAGCGGTTTGCCCAGCCGGATCGCCAGGAAGATGGCGGTGGCAAGGCTGTCGTCAGCGAGATAGCGCGCTGCGGCGAGCTGCGAGGCCACCGCCTCCGGTGAGGTGGCAACAGTCTCGGCGTTCACCTCGGGCATGTCAGTCCTCAGTTTGCCGCTTGCGCCTTGAGCGCGCGCAGGATGCGCTCAGGTGTGATCGGCAGCGTGTCGATACGCACGCCGACGGCGTCGAAGACGGCATTGGCGACGGCGGGGATTTGCGGGTTGGCGCACATCTCGCCGGGTCCCTTGGCGCCATAGGGGCCATCCGCCGAAGGTCGCTCCAGCACGATGATCTCTGTGTGGGCGAGATCGCCCGGACCCGGCATCAGATACTGGTTGAAGTCGGTGCCGCCATGGTCGCGGTTGGGATAATAGGGCTCGGTCGTCTCGTAGAGCGCATGGGAGATGCCCATCCAGGAGCCGCCGACCAGTTGCTGCTCGACCATCTTCGGGTTCAGCGCGCGGCCGATCTCGAAAATGTTCTTGACGGTCAGCACCGTCACCTCGCCGGTCTCGTCGTCGACCTCGACCTCAGCCACCGTGCAGGCATGGGCATAGCAGGTCGACGGCTTCATCGCGCCGGTTTCCTTTTCCGGATAGGAGCGCGGGATCAGGAACATGCCACGGCCGGAGATCGAGCGCCCGCGTTTGAAATGCGCCGAGAGCGCGACATCGAAGATCGAGATCGATTTTTGCGGCGCGCCTTTGACCAGGATGTTGCCCTGGCCGTCGGTCTCGAGGTCGGATGCATTGACCTCCAGTTCCTCCGCCGCCACTTCCAGCATCACCTGACGGGCTTCTTTGGCCGCCTGGATGACGGCATTGCCGGCGCGGTGCGTGCCGCGCGAGGCAAAGGTGCCCATGCAGTGCGGACCGGTGTCGGTGTCGGCGGTGTCGATGATGACGCGATCGGTCGGCACGCCGATGGTCTCGGCGCAGATCTGCGCCATGATCTGTTTCAAACCTTGGCCGAGATCGACCGAAGACAGCGTCACCATGAAATTGCCGGTCGGCGTCGAATGCACCAGGGCCTGCGTCGGGTCGCCGCCGAGGTTCATGCCGGTGGGATAGTTGATTGCGGCGACGCCGCGTCCGCGCCGTATAGCCATCTCAAGCTCCCGTCTTGTAGGAGGACATCGCCATGTACTTTTCCGCCACCGGCCAGTTGGCCGCGCGCGAGGCTTCCTGCATGCATTCGATCAGGGCGGCGCCTTCGGTCGGCTGGCGATGCGCCTTCATGTCGCCATCGCGGTAAGCGTTGATGAAGCGGAATTCGAGCGGGTCCGTGCCGATCAGCCGCGCCAGCTTGTCCATTTGCACTTCCAGCGCGAAGTCGCCGATGGTGACGCCGAAGCCGCGCATGGCGGACGAGGGCGTGCGGTTGGTGTAGACGCAATAGGTATCGATCCAGACATTGGGGATGGTGTAGGGGCCGGGATAGTGAGCGGCACCTTTCTGCGCGCCATAGGGCGAGTGGCGCGAATAGGCGCCGGCATCGGTATAGCCGGTCACCTTGCGCGCGACGATGCGGCCATCCTTCATGACGCCGTCCTTGATGACGACCTTTTCTGCCGCGCGCGGCGAGGATATCTGCATCTCCTCTTCGCGACTGTAGATGAAGGAGACCGGACGTCCCGTCAGCTTGGCGCCGAGGATGGCGATCGGCTCAACGATGACGTCGACCTTACCGCCGAAACCACCGCCGACGGTGCCGCCGACGAAGTGCAGTTTGTTGCCCGGCATCTGCAGGATGATCGAGGCGTTGTCGAGGGTGAAGAACATCGCCTGCGTGTTGGTGTAGCAGGTGAAGCGGTCATTGCCTTCGGGCACCACGACGCAGCCTGTCGTCTCGGTCGGTGCGTGCTCGATCGGCGAGGACTGGTAGCTTTGTTCAAGGATGTGGTCGGCGCCGGCGAAGCCCGCCTCGACATCGCCGAAGCGCACCTTGCGGCACTCGCCGCTGTCATAGAGATAATAGTTCTGGCCGTGATATTCGTTGACTAATGGAGCGCCGGGTTTCAGCGCTTCCTCCATGTCGAAGACGGCCGGCAGCACCTCATAGTCGACCTTGACCTTGGCGGCGGCTTCCTGCGCCGCGCGTTCGGTCTCGGCCAGCACCGCCACCACGGCCTCGCCCTTCCAGCGCACCTTGCCGTCGGCCAGCACCGTCTCGTCCTCCGGCCCGACCTGGATCAGGATCAGGATGGTGTAGACATTGTGCGGCACATCCTTGGCGGTGAGGATTTTCACCACGCCCGGGTGCTTCTCCGCCTCCGACGTGTCGATCGAGCGGATGCGGGCGTGGTGATGCGGGCTGCGCACCATTTTCAGGTGGAGCATGCTGGGAAAATTGCGGTCGGCGAAATAGGCGGTCTTGCCCGTGACATGGCCCGGCGAATCGAGACGCGGCCTTGGTTGCCCGATCTCGTGCAGGCCGTCCTTGCGCTGATCGGCGAAATAGCTTTTGCGCAGTTCCATTCTGTTGGTCCCCTCAGGCGGCGTTCTGCGAATTGGCACGCGCGGCGGTCAGCACCGCCTGGATGATCGGCTCGTAGCCGGTGCAACGGCAGATGTTGCCGGACAGCGCCTCGACCACGTCCTCGCGGCTGGGATTCGGCGTGTGATCGAGCAGCACCTTGGCGGCCATGATCATGCCCGGCGTGCAAAAGCCGCATTGCGTGGCGAAGGCATCGAGGAAGGCGCGCTGCAGCGGGTGCAGGACGCCGGCTTCGGCGAGACCCGATGTCGTTCGGATGTCGGTGCCGCTGCAGGTCTCGGCCAGTGTCAGGCAGGAGAGCCGGAGCTCGCCATCGATGATCACCGAACAAGCGCCGCATGTGCCCTGGTGGCAGCCGCCTTTCGGCGAGGTGTCGCCGATCTTGTCGCGCAGTGCCTGCAGCAGTGTCGTGCCGCCCTCGACGAATTCAGCCTTCTCGGAGCCGTTGAGCGTGAACTGGACCGGGACCCTTGCCATTCTTCCTCCCTTGCGCGCCTGCCCGGATGACCGGACAGACGCGCGCCCCCCAACGGGGTGTTTCAGGTCAACAGCAGCCGGCCGAGATGGACCGGCAAAACCTCAGTGCGATACCAGGCGCTGGCGATCGGATCGGTGATGGGCGCGGTGCCTTCACCGGCCGCGGCCAGCGCCGCCGCGATGCCATCCGGATCAAGTTTCTGGCCGATCAGCGCCTTTTCCGCCGCACGGGCGCGGATCGGCCGGTCGGCCATGCAGCCGAGCGCGATCCGCGCCGACGATACAGTGCCGTCGCCGGCCTGTTCGAGCATGGCGGCAATGCTGAGTACCGAGACGCCCTTGGGCTTGACCCGCGACACTTTCAGGAAGCGGAAGCTGCCTTCCTTTGGCAGCATGAAATTGACCGAGGTCACTATGGCCGGATTGCCGTTGCGTCCTGCCAGAAAGGTCTCGATCGGCATTTCACCATCATCGGTGCCCACCGTCGCGTCCAGCGCCAGCAGGGCAACAGTGAAATCGCCGTAGGGTGCCGGTGCGAACAGATTGCCGCCGACAGTGGCCATGTTGCGGATCGCCGGGCCGCCGACGACGCGCGCGGCTTTGGCAATGGCGCCGAGGTCTGGATGGCGGGCGATGGCCGCCATGGTCACAGAAGCGCCGATACGGGCCTTGCCGCCGGAAACGGCGATGCCCGACAGCGCGGGGTCGGTCGAGCGGACAAGGCCGGTGACGGAGACATCGCCTTCATTGGCGGCGCGCACCACCAGCGTGCCGCCACCGAGATAGCGGGTGCCAGCCGCCTTCAGCGCCGCATTGGCGTCGCTGACGGTCGCAAAAGTCTGGAGGGCAAGCGCCATGGCGGACTCCCAAGCTCAGCTCTGGCCAGAAAAATGGCTCTTCAGCGCGTTGAAGCCACCCTGAAAGACATTGGCGCCCATGCCGGCGGCGATCTTGTCGGCCTCTTCGGGCGCGGCGTCGAAGCTTGCGGTCCATTCGGCATAGGTGCGGTCGCCGTCGGTCACCCGGCGCAATTGCAGCGTCGCCTTGTGATTGGTCAGCGGCTGCGGCGTCTCCAGGATGGAGTAGCTGACGCGGAAATCCTTGTCAGAGAAGTCGAGCAGCTTTTCGCGGATGCGCGCACCGCTGGCGAGCTCGAAATTGCGAACGCAGCCAATGGTTTCGGCGTTCTTGCCGTCCTCGATATGGCTTTCGACCATGCGCGGATGCCAGCCCGGCAGGCCGTTGAAGTCGCGTATGCGCGCCCAGACCTTTTCGACCGGTGCGTCGATGACGCTGGATATGGTGACAACAGCCATATGATCATTCCCCTACGAATTCGATATGCAGCAGGGTAGGGCGGCGGCTGGTGCTGCGCTTATCAATGGGTCTTGCGGCCCTATCAAGGAGTCTGAAAAACCAGCGCTTTGCTCAGGCCACAGCCCGCGCCGCCTCGCGGTAGAGCGTCGGTGGCACACCGACATGGTCGCGGAAGAAGCGTGAGAAATTGCCCTGGGTGGTGAAGCCGAGATTGCAGGCAACCGAGATCAGCGGCTCCTGCGACCACTGCAACTGCCGCACCGCTTCCTCCATGCGCAGCGTGTTCCAGTAGACGTTTGGGGTCAGGTTGGTCTGTTCCTTGAACAGCGCGAAGAAATGCGGCCGCGACAGGCCGACGCTGCGGGCGACGTCATCGAACGAGATGCGTTCGCAGACATTGGCCTTCATCAGCTGAATCGCCTTGCGGACGCGGAAATCCTGCATGGTGTTGATGCGGATGCGTGCCTCTTGCGGCGCCGAAGCGTCGGCGGCGTCGAGCACGCTATCGATAAAGCGCTCGATCTCGTAATTGGCGACGTCGTCGATGCTTTCATTGTCGGTGAGATGATCGAGCAGATTGGCGGCGGCCTGGTGCAGCCAGGGTTCGAGTGTGATCGCCGCCTGTGCAAACAGCGGCGCTGACGATGGCAGGTCGCGGCGCCGACGCGCCCAGTCGGGATCGATGTAGAAGGCGAGGAACAGGCCAGGCCTGCCATTCTGCGACAGGACATGGCTGTGCGGCTGGTAAGAATTGATGCCGGCGGCGATGCTGGGGCCAAGCGGCACCGTCTCGCGGCCGACGGTCATCTCGCCGGCCGTGCCTTCCAGCCAAATGATGATGTGGGCCTCGACATGAGCATGGGTGACGAAGTCGCTGGCGACATTCAGGACAGAAACATGTCCGAACCGGCCCCAATAGAGCCTGATCGCGTCCGTCATGGGTATATCCTCCCGCAGACGACTGGTCGCCTGCATCGGGGATTGTGCGGCTGAGTTCGGGCTCGCGTCAAGGCGCCGGGGTTTTGGTGGGGTGGCAGACGGTCGATGGCGGTGGATTTTCAGACTGAGCGATAGGTACGAAAGCGAATAGCGCTGCGCCTGTCACACCGAGGCGGTCATGCCGCCGTCGACATAGAGCGTGTGGCCGTTGACGAAGGACGATGCGTCCGACGCCAGGAACACGGCGGCGCCGATCAGTTCGTCAACGTAACCCCACCGGCCGGCCGGGGTGCGCTTTTCCAGCCAGGCGGAGAATTCCTGGTTGTCGACCAGCGCCTGGTTCATCTCGGTGCGAAAATAGCCGGGTGCGATGGCGTTGATCTGCAAGCCGTATTTCGCCCAGTCGGTGCACATGCCACGGGTCAGGTTGCGGATCGCGCCCTTGGTCGCGGTATAGGGGGCGATGTTGGGCCGGGCGAGTTCGCTCTGCACCGAGCCGATGTTGATGATCTTGCCTTTTCCGCGCGCGATCATGTTGCGGGCAACCGCCTTGCCGGCATGGAAGGCGCCGGAGACATTAGTCTTGAACAGGCGCTCCCACTGCTCCTCGGGAAAATCCTCGAGCGGGGCGCGGAACTGCACGCCGGCATTGTTGATCAGGATGTCGATAGGACCGATCTCGGCCTCTATGCGGGCGACATCCGCATCGACGGCGCGAAAATCCATCACGTCGAAGGTCGAGGCATGCGCCTTGAAGCCGCCGTCGCGCAAACCTGCCACTGCATTGGCAACCTTGCCGGCATCGCGGCCGTTGAGCACGACACTTGCGCCATGCTCGGCAAGGCCGCGCGCCAGCGCCAGGCCGATGCCTTGGCCGGAGCCGGTGACCAGCGCCAGCCGCCCATTGAGGTCGAACAGGGATTTCGATGTCAAAGCAATGGTTTCCAGCGGAAGGTTCAGTCCCGAAAATTCAGTCGTTGCGCCTGAAGTTGCGGATGCGGTCGAACAGCACCGCAAGCAGGATGGCGCCGCCGATGAACACACCTTGCCAGAAGGCATTGATGCCGAGCAGGCCAAGGCTGTTGCGGATCACTTCGATGAGTGCTGCACCGACAATCGCGCCGAAGGCGGTGCCGACGCCGCCGGCTAGATTGGCGCCGCCGATGACGGTGGCGGCGATCACCTGCAGCTCCATGCCGGTGCCGAGATTGGTGGTGACGGCGCCCAGCCAGCCGGTCTGGACGATGCCGGCAATGCCGGCCGCCAGCGCCGAGATCATATAGACGGCGACCTTGATCTGCTTGACGGGAACGCCGGTCAGCGTCGCCGCGTGCTCATTGCCGCCAATGGCAAAGATGTGCCGGCCGAACTTGGTCCAGCGCAGTGTAAAGCCGGTGATCAGCGCCAGAAGGATCATGTAGAGAACCGGGTTGGCGATGCCGAACACCCAGGCGCCGCCGCCCAGCGCCAGAAGCTTGTCGTGGTCCGGCCCGAACTGGAACACGACGGTGTTGTTGGAGGCGACCATGGCCAGGCTGCGCGCAATCGACAGCATGCCGAGCGTCACCACGAAGGGTGGAAAGCCGAGATAGGCGATCAATATGCCGTTGAAGGCGCCGATGGCGAGCGCGGTGGCGATCGAGGCCAGGATGCCGACCTCGATCGAGTAACCGGCATGCATGGTGACGGCCAGCACCATCGACGACAGGCACAGCACCGAACCAACCGACAGGTCGATGCCGCCGGTGATGATGACGAAGGTCATGCCGAGCGCGATGATGGCGACGAAGGTGATGTTGCGGGTGATGTTGTAGAGGTTTTTCTGGGTGGCGAAGGCGTCGGTGGCAAACGACAGGAAAATGCAGGCGAGGATGACGGCGATCACCACCCAGAAGGTCTGGCTGGCGAACATGCGCGAGAAAAAGCTGTGCTGTTTCTGTGCGATCGTCTGGTCAAGAGTGACTGCCATTGTCGACCTTTATCCTCTAATCAGACTTGTTCGATCGCGCCGGTGATCAGCCCGGTGACTTCCTCGGGCGAACTGGATGCGATTGTCTTGTCGGCGACTTTCCTGCCGCGCCGCATGACGATGACGCGGTCGGCGACGTCGAAAACGTCGGGCATGCGGTGGCTGATCAGCACGACCGATATGCCCTGGTCGCGCAGCCGGCGGATCAGGTTGAGCACTTCGGCCACCTGCCTGACCGAGATCGCCGCCGTCGGCTCGTCCATCAGCACGATCTTGGCCTGCGACAGCCTAGTGCGGGCGATCGCCACCGCCTGGCGTTGGCCGCCCGACATCTGCTTGACCAGATCGCGCGGCCGCGTCTCCGATTTCAGTTCGGCGAAGATCTGGCCGGCGCGCTTGTACATGGCGGCATAATCGAGGATGCGGAACGGGCCAACGCCCCTGCGCAATTCGCGACCGAGATAGACATTGGCGGCGGCGGTCAGGTTGTTGCACAGCGCCAGGTCCTGGTGGACGATCTCGATGCCGTGCTGGCGCGCTTCCACCGGCTTGTGCAGGATCAACTCCTTGCCGTCCATCTGCATGGAGCCGTGGCTGGGGCGGAAATTGCCGGCGATCATCTTGACCAGCGTCGACTTGCCGGCGCCGTTGTCGCCCATCAGGCCGACGACCTGTCCGGGCTCGATGGACAACGAGACATCGTTGACCGCCTGGATGGCGCCGAAATGCTTTGAGATGTTGGTGAGTTCGAGAACCGCCACCAGCCTTCTTGCCTCCCCTTGACTTGGATCTGGATGACGTTTGGTTGAAACGTCATCCTGATCCAACACTTTGTTGTTGGAGCATGATCTCTTCCGAAAACCGGTTCCCACTTTTCGGGATCATGCTCAGACCAACGGTTCCGCCCGCGGCCCTCGCTTGCCCAGCTCCTCCCGGGACAGCGATGTTGAGTTGCATTTACGCAAATGCCTGCGCGGGCGTCAATTGGCAGGTGGATTCTAAAAATCCGTTTTGTAGGACAAATACCATTGACGTGCACGCCAAGCCGATATTAGCTGGATGGTGGAGGAGTAACCTGTCGATCCCGTTCCGGTTTGCGCATGGGATCAGTAGGCGATGCATCCGTGCTTGCCGGCCTTTTCGAGCCGGCTGACCGAATGAAAATGCTTATCGACCCGGCCTGCCGACAAGAGCGCTCAGACAACGATGCTCTGTCACCGCATTCCGGGTTGGTCTGTGTGGCGGGCACGCCGTGTCCGTCTGTTTCCAAGGGAGGACTGATATGAGGAAAACAGTTTTGCTCGCCGCCGTCGCCGCTATGGCGCTGGGTGCCGGGCCGGCTTTGGCCAAGAAGCAGCTCGTCATCGTGGTGAAAGGTCTCGACAATCCGTTCTTCGAAGCCATCCACCAGGGCTGCGAGAAGTGGAACAAGGAAAACGCCAGCTCGGAGTATGAATGCTTCTACACCGGCCCGGCGTCGACCTCCGACGAGGCCGGCGAGGCGCAGATCGTCCAGGACATGCTGACCAAGGCCGACACGGTGGCGATGGCGATTTCGCCGTCCAACGCGCCGCTGATCGCGCAGACGATCAAGACCGCCAATCCGACGATCCCGATCATGACCCTCGACGCCGACCTCAGCAAGGAAGATGCCGCGCTGCGCAAGACCTATCTCGGCACCGACAACTATCTGATGGGTCACAAGATCGGTGAGTACATCAAGAAGGGCAAGCCGAATGGTGGCACGATCTGCACCATCGAGGGCAATCCCGCGGCTGACAACATCCTGCGCCGCGCGCAAGGCATGCGTGACGCGCTTTCGGGCAAGGAAGGCCTCGCGGCACTTGCCGGCGAAGGTGGCTGGACCGAAGTCGCCGGCTGCCCGGTGTTCACCAACGATGACGGCGCCAAGGGCGTGCAGGGGATGACCGACATCCTCGCCGCTAATCCCAAGCTGGATGCGTTCGGCATCATGGGTGGCTGGCCGCTGTTCGGCGCCCCGCAGCCCTATCGCGACCTGTTCGGGCCGCTCAAGGACCGCATCGCCAGCAACGACTTCGTCATCGGCGCCGCCGACACGATCGGCGACGAAGTGGCGATCGCCCGCGATGGTCTCGTCACCGCACTCGTCGGCCAGCGGCCGTTCGAAATGGGCTACAAGGCGCCGTCGGTGATGATCGATCTCGTCGAAGGCAAGGCCGTCGCCGATCCGGTGTTCACCGGCCTCGACGAATGCACCAAGGATACGGTCGACACCTGCATCCAGAAGTAGCCAGCGATACCGGGGCGTCCTTTCGAGGACGCCCCGTCATTTTCCTCAGGGATAGGACAGGCAGCATTGTCGGGGCAGCAGGCTCCGGCTTTGACGGGTCCACGCGTCTTGCTTTCGACGAAGGGCACGGACAATTCCGGACGGTTCCCCGCGACAGATTGCCGATTCCGACGATGCCGGACGACAGATCAAGAGGGCGATCCGCCAGGGTAGATGTGCCGGCCGGCCCGGTTGCCACCGCTGTTCGACGACCGGATACGGCCTGGCCCCCCGGCTCCAGTGTACACACCTCGCTGGCCAACGAGATCGGGCTTCGGATCGTGCGCGGTGACTATCCGCCAGGCGCCATCCTGCCCAACGAAGCCAAATGGGCGGAGATGTTCAACGTCAGCCGCTCGGCGGTGCGCGAAGCCATCAAAATGCTGATGGCCAAAAGCCTGCTGGCTTCACGGCCCAAGATCGGCAGCTGGGTCGAGCCGAGGGAACGCTGGAACCTGCTCGACCGCGATGTGCTGGCCTGGTATGCGACCGGGCCGGACCGGGAGGCGTTCCTGCGCACGGTGCAGGAGTTCCGTCACATCATCGAACCGGAGGCCAGCGCCTTTGCCGCGATGCGACGCAGCGACGAGCAGATGGCCGAGATCAGCCAGGCCTGCCGGGAAATGGGCGAGGCGCTGAGCCTGCAGCAGCGTATCCGCGCCGATACGCGCTTTCATCTCACAATCCTGCGCGCCTCCGGCAACGATCTTTTGGTGCCGCTCGGCGTGCTGATCGAATCGGCGCTCGACCATCTCTTCGTCTTCACGACCATACAGGTCAGCGACCAGCAGCACGCCCAGAAGCTGCACGAAGCGATCGAGAAGGCCATCCGCCTGCAGCGGCCCGAGGCCGCGCGCAACGCGGTGCGCAGGCTGTTGGCCAATACCGACGAGGGGATCGGGCGCGCGCGGCGATAGAACTCCGCGCCGGGCTCTCAAATCGTCTGCTTCTTGCCCTCCTTGATAGGCATGAGATCAACGCCATTCACCTTGGCAATATGCGTGGCCAGCATCGGCACGAACTGTTCGGCCGGGCCTGTGGCATGGGCGCCGGCGAAGGAGTTTTTCGTCGCGTTGCCGAGCGGGTTGGCGATGCCGGCAGCACCCGCCATCGATTCCAGATAGGTCAGGTCCTTGAAGGCGTTGGCGATGGTGAATTTATGCGCGTCACGGTCGCCCTCCAGCGTCCAGCGCATGAAGGTCTGGTAGAAGCCGCAATCCATGCGGCCGTTGCGGATGACGCTGTCGAAGCGCGGTGGCGAGATGCCGACCTTCTCGGCCAGCGCCAGCGCCTCGGAATAGATCGCGGCATAGCCCAGCGAAATGAAGTTGTTGAGCAGCTTCATGCGGTGGCCGTCGCCGGTGTTGCCGATATGGACGATGCGCCCCGCCCAGGTTTCGATGACGGGCTTCACACGCGCAAACAGCGCGTCGGGCGCACCGACCATGGCGTCGAGCGTGCCTTCCCAGGCTTCCTTCGGGGTGCGGCTCAGCGGCGCATCGACAAAGTCGACGCCGATCTCCTTTAGTTCCGCCGCCAGCGCCACCGTCGAGACCGGATCGGAGGTCGAGCAATCGACGACGACCGAGCCCTTCTTCAGGCCTTCCTTGAGGCCGCCGGGGCCACGGATGATGGCTTCGACCTCACGCGAGCCGGTGACGCAAATGAAGATGATATCGGAAGCCGCCGCCACGTCGCGCGAGGTTGCTGCTTCCGTCGCACCTCGACCCAGCAGATCTTCCGCCGGCTTGCGGTTCTTGCGGCCGAGGAAAGTCAGCTTATAGCCCTTGTCGACGATGTTCTTGGCGATGCCGTGCCCCATCAGGCCAAGGCCGATGAAGCCGATCTTTTCGCTCGCGGCAGTCGTGGTCATGTCGTGAAGTCCTGTTGCAATGATTGATATCGGGCGCCGCCGTTTTGCAGGCGGGGGTGGTTGCGGAGCGCCATATTGTCTGACAATACACAGAAATCCTAGGCACTGGAGACGAAAATGACGAAGCGGATCATGTTCACCGGCGGCAGCGGCAAGGCCGGACGCCATGTCGTGCAATATCTGGTCGAACAGGGCTGCCAGGTGCTCAACATCGACACCAAGCCGCTCGACAATCCCAAGGTGCGCACGCTGATCACCGACATCACCGACAGCGGCCAGGTGTTCAACGCGCTGTCGAGCTATATGGGCCTGCATGAGTTCGACCCGTCGCTGCGCCCGCAGCCGGTCGATGCCGTGGTGCATTTCGCCGCCATCCCGCGCATCATGATCACGCCCGACAATGAGGTGTTCCGCATCAATGCGATGGGCACCTACAACGTCATAGAGGCGGCGGTGAAGCTCGGCATCCGCAAGGTGGTGATCGCGTCCAGCGAGACCACCTACGGTGTGGTGTTTGCCAACGAGCCGCGCGACCCCAAATATTTCCCGCTCGATGAAGAATACGACGTCGATCCGATGGACAGCTACGCCTTGTCGAAAGTCGTCAACGAGCACACGGCGCGTGCCTTTGCGCAGCGCAACGGCACCGATATCTATGCCTTGCGCATCGGCAACGTCATCGAGCCGCATGAATATTCGCTGTTTCCGAAGTGGTTCGCCGATCCGGGCTTCCGCAAGCGCATCGCCTGGAGCTATGTCGATGCCCGCGACCTCGGCCAGATCACGCTGCGCGCCGTCGAAACGGACGGGCTCGGCTTCCAGGTGTTCAACGCCGCCAATGACGATACCTCGTCCGACCTGCCAACGGCCGAATTGTTGAAGCGGTTTTATCCCGACGTGTCGGTCAAGACGAAGCTCGGTGAGTACGAGACGCTGCTCTCCAATCGCAAGGCCAGGGATATGCTTGGCTTCCGTCCCGAGCATAGCTGGCGCAAATACGTCAAATAGGGCTGGCAAATAGGGCTTTGGGGCTAAGGTTGTAACCTGATCTGTGCACAGCCGCAGGCTTTGCCGCCTGCGCCCCGTCCGCTGCTTGACAGCTTTCGAAATCCGGACTTTGTGGACGCATGAGGGACGGAAAGCCGAATAAGGGAAAGAAGCCCGACAAGGCGGCGCCCGCCGAGCGCCCGGCGGCGCTTCGTCGGGCTGACGCGACCCGGGTGCCCGGCTCCAGCGTGCATGCCTCGCTGGCCAGCGAGATCGGCCTTCGGATCGTGCGCGGCGATTACCCGCCAGGCACCATCCTGCCGAATGAAGCCAAATGGTCGGAGACCTTCAACGTCAGCCGCTCGGCAGTGCGTGAAGCCATCAAGATGCTGATGGCCAAAAGCCTGCTGGCATCACGGCCCAAGATCGGCAGCTGGGTGGAGCCGCGGGAGCGCTGGAACCTGCTCGATCGCGATGTGCTCGCCTGGTACGCGACCTCGCCCGACCGCGAAGTGTTCCTGAAGACGGTGCAGGAATTCCGCCACATCATCGAGCCGGAAGCGACAGCCTTCGCCGCCATGCGGCGCACCGAGGAGCAGATGGCCGAGATCAGCCAGGCCTGCCGCGAGATGGGCGAGGCGACCAGTCTTCAGGAGCGCACGCGCGCCGATACGCGCTTCCATCTCGCCATACTGCGCGCCTCGGGCAACGATCTCCTGGTGCCGCTTGGCGTGCTGATCGAATCCGCCTTCGACCACCTGTTCACCTATACGACGCGTGAACTCGACGATCTGCAGCACGCACAGCAGCTGCACGAGGCGATCGAGAAAGCCATCCGCCTGCAGCGGCCGGACGCGGCCCGCAATGCCGTGCGCAAGCTGCTTGCGAATACCGACGGCGTCATCAATACTAGGTAGGATGGGCTGATACTCAGCCGGCCGGCGCCGTTTCCATGTGCCGCTTGGTCAGTGCGATCAGCAGCGCCTGGTCGCGGGCGGCGTGCTCGGGGCGGTTGACCACTTCGTCGCCGTTGACGATCGCGCCCCAGAAGCCGCGCAGTTCCTCGACGAAGGCTTCGCCATAGCCGGCACGGAGGTCTCTGGTCGATAGCGTATGGCCATCCGATGTCTTGATCGTCAGCCGGGTCGGATGATGATTGAGCCAGGGCGAGGGGAATTCGAGCTCGAGGCTGGCATCGTCGAAGAACAGCGTGATGCGCTCCTTGTAGTCGGCGAGCTTCGGCACTGTCAGATGGGTCATCGTCCATAGCGCCTGGCCGTCGAGCAGTTTTACCGCGCCCTGGCCGCCATCGCCATTGGCGAAGATCTGTGCGCCGACGACCTCACCGTCCGGCACACCAAGCGCATCGAGCAGGCCATGCACGGCATTGACATCGTGAATCAGGGCGGAGCTGTAAGCGCCGGTAAATCCACGGAAAGCGAGATCGGCTATGGGCTGGCCGATGGCGCGCTCGACCTGTTGTTTTTGCCTGGCCTGCGCGGCGGCAATCAACTCTTTTGGAATATCGTTGCCGCGGATATAGCGATGGTGGGCGATGAACGGCCAGGCATCGGGGTCGTTGACCTCGACCGAGACGGAACGCAGCGTCTTCGCGCTGCCCGGCAGTGAGGCCAGCGCCAGCCGGTAGCTCGGATCGAAGCGCTTCATGTAGCCGACCTGCATGACCTTGCCGGCCTTGTCGCGCGCGGCGACGATCTCGGCGATCTCCTCCGGTGAATAGCAGAGCGGCTTTTCGCAGAAGACATGCAGGCCGCGCCCGAGCGCTGCCAGCACCTGTTCGTGATGCAGCGGATCGGGCGAGCCGATGACGACGGCGTCGAGCTTCTGGTCGAACAGCTGCTCTGGCGTCTCGAAATTGGCGATGCCGTGGGTGTCCGTGACGAACTGCCGCGAGATTTTCGACGGGTCGGCGACGCCGACCAGCTCGAACAGGTCGGCGAGCCGCAACAGGTTTGGAATATGCTCGACCTGCGAAATCATGCCGGCGCCGATGACGCCGACCCGTATCCTGCTCATACTGCTACTCTCTGCAAATGTTCACGGCGCCGCCGACGGCCTGTTGCCGATCTGCGCCAAAAGCCCGGCGATCTCCGCTTCCACCGCCTTCAGATCCTCGCCACCCGACATGATCGAAATCACCTCGTCGCGCGAGATTTCCGACTTGGCGTAGGTGCCGCGATTGCGGCCGCGGTTGAGCAGCGTGAAGGTGTCGCCGACGGGATAGGCGTGATGGATGTTGTGGCTGATGAAGATCACGGCCAGCCCGCGCATGCGCGCCTCGATGATGAATTTCAGCACCATCGCCGCCTGATGGACACCGAGCGCCGAAGTCGGCTCGTCGAGGATCAGCACCTTGGCGCCGAAATGCACGGCGCGCGCAATGGCCACCGACTGGCGCTCGCCGCCGGACAGCGTGCCGACGGCCTGCGTCGGGTCGCGCACGTCGATACCGATATCGGCCATCGCCTGGCGGGCAATTGTGTTGGCGCGCTCCTTGTCGAAGCGCGAGAAGGGCAGGCGGCTCCTGGTCGGCTCGCGGCCGAGGAAGAAATTGCGGGTGATGGACATCAGCGAGATCATGCCGAGGTCCTGGAACACGGTTGCGACGCCGAGATCCTGCGCGTCGCGCGGGCTGCGGAAGGCGACCTGTTTGCCGTCGACGAAAATCTCGCCCTTGCTCGGCCGGTGCACGCCCGACAGCACCTTGATCAGCGTCGACTTGCCGGCGCCGTTGTCGCCGAGCAGGCAATGCACCTCGCCGGGGTAGACCTTGATGTCGATGTCCTGCAGCGCGCGCACCGAGCCGAAATTGACCGACACGCCGCGCAGTTCCATTGCCGGCTGGATGGTCCGGGCTGGGTTGGTCATTTGCCGCCTCCGCGTCCGAGTGCCTTGAGGCGGATGTAATTGTTGACCAGCACCGCCATCAGGATGACGATGCCGAGGAAGACCTTGAACCAGTCGGTGTCGATGCCGGTGTAGAAGATGCCCATCTGCACCAGGCCGAAGATCAGCGCGCCGAACAGCACGCCATAGACAGTGCCGTAGCCACCGGTGAGCAGCACGCCGCCGATGACCGCGGCGATGATCGCCTCGAATTCCTTGAGCAGGCCGCGCGTCGTGTCGGCGGAGCCGGCCTCCATCACCTGGATGGTGGCAAGCAAGGTTGCCGCACAGGCGGTGTAGATGAAGAGCGCGATCTTCACGCGGTCGACCGGCACGCCGACATTGCGGGCGGCATTGAGATCGCCGCCGGTGGCGAAGATCCAGTTGCCGTATTTGGTCTGCGTCAAGACATAGCCTGCAAGTGCTGTCAGGCCGAGCCACCAGACGATCGACATCGGAATGCCGACGACGAAGGGAATGCCATCGGTACGGGTGGCGATCCAGCCTTGCGTGCCCATCCAGTGGAAGAAGCCGGTGAACAGATGGCCGTTGAACAGGCCCGCGGTGGCCGGGTCCGGCGCGCCGTCGAGGATGTAGGGTATCTGCGTGCGGCCGGTGACGGCGCGGGTGATGCCGATCGACAGGCCGCGCAGGATATAGAGCGAGGCCAGCGTGACGATGAAGGAGGGCAGGCGGGTCTTCACCACGATCAGGCCGTTGACGTAGCCCGTGAGGATGGCGACCGCGAAGGCGCAAGCGATGCCGCCCCACAGCGGCAGGCCCCAATATTTGACCGTCAGGCCGATGACGACGCCGGCGAAGCCGACCATCGAGCCGACCGAAAGATCGAATTCACCGGCAATGATGAGGAGCGCGGCGGCCGTGGCGATGATGCCGAGTTCGGCCGCGAGCGTCAGGAAGGTCATCGACCCCTGCAACGAATAAAGGTTCGACGCACCCGGCAACAGCGCGAAGATGATGATGGTGGCAATCAGGCCGCCGGCGGCACCGGCTTCGGGCCGGCGCAGCCATTGCGTCAGCCGGCCGGTGCTGGCCAGCCGTTCATCAGCGCCGGCGGCGCGCTTCGACGTCATGCCGAAACGGTCCTTGACCGGCACTTCTGAAGATATCGCCTTGTCTTCCACGGCTGCCATTAGGCTCCCCAATCGCTCACTTCGCAATGTCGACCAGACACCGGGGAGTCGCATGCGCGCTTCCCCGGTTCGTTTGGTTTGTTTGACTAGCGGATGCCGTCCTTGGCGAGCGCGAGGATCGCCTTGGCCTTGTCGGGTGAGTCGATGAACAGCGGACCGGTATAGGCGTTGTTCTGCGGCCAGAAGCCGTGCGTGGCGTGTTCGACCAGATAGATCACCGGCAGGTAGCCCATCAGATATTGCTGGGCGTCCATACCGAAGCCCATCTCGCCGGCAACGACCGAATCCAGAACTTCCGGGCTGATGTCGAAGGTGTAGAGCTTGATCTTGCCGAACAGTTCCTTCTGCCGGAAGAACGGGATCAACGGGTTGGCGGCGGTGGCGCCGAGCGCGAAGACGGCCTGGGTGTCGGGATGCGCCGAGAGATAGGCTTCGGTGCGGCGCTGGATGTCGGCCGGATCGGGCGACACGGTCAGGACTTCGGTGCCGCCGCCGGAAGGCTTCAGCCCGTCATTCAAGCCCTGGCAGCGCTGGTCGAGGCTGACATTGCCGACCTCGTGGTTGATGCAGACGACCTTGAGCGTGCCTTCCTTCGCCAATCGCTCGCCGGCCTTCTTGCCGGAATCATATTCGGAGACGGTGCCGACATAGAGCGTCGTGCCGAGTTCGGCGCCTTCCTTCTCGCCGGAATCCAGAACCACTATCGGGATGTTGGCGGCAAGACCTGCCTTGACCGATTTGCCGAGTGCATTGGCGTCAGCGATGGAGACGGCAATGCCGTCCGGATTGGTGGCGATGGCCGCATCGAGCAGGCGGGCCTGCTCGACCACATCGAACACTTGCGGTGCGTAATATTCGACCTTGGCGCCGGTCAGGGCCGCCGCATCGTCGACGCCGCGCTTGACCACCGACCAGTAGGGATCGGATGCCGAACCATGCACCACGAAGGTGATGCGGACATCCTTCGGATCCTTCAGGCCCGCGGCATGCGCGACGCCTGCCAGCATACTCATCGAGACAAGCGCGCCGAGCGCCAGTTTCAGAACAGTCTTCATGTCATTCTCCCATTGTCGTTGCAGTTCCAATTCCCTCTTTGCGCCATTGGCCGACCGATCGGCTTACGGCGCTGACCGGGCGGCCGCTTTGCGGGCCTTTGCCGGTGTCGATCCTCCGAGCCTTGCGCGCAGTTCCTCGCGCAACGGCTTCATGCCGATGATGTCGATGTCCTGCGCGCCGAGCCAGTCGCGAAAACCCTGATCGCGGAACAGCTCATATTCCTCGGTGCGGATATAGGCGGAGCGCGGCTCGATAAGTTCGAGTTCGCCCGGCGCGTTGAAATGCAGGCAGAAGAAGGTCAGGCCTTCGCGCACGCCTTCGACCAATGCCTTGTAGGCTGGCTCTATCGGCTTCGAGCGTGGACGGCCCCAGGTCGTCTGGATGGCGGCGTCGAAGATGACAAAGTCTTTGGCGCGGGCCTCGGCGACGCCGCGCTGGAAGGCCGCTTCGGTCACGCCGACCAGATTGTCGTTGGGCGAATAGGCCGAAAGCGTTTTGGTCAGCAGCACCGGCAGCCGATATTCCAGGCCGAGCTTGATGTAGACGTCGCAAAACTCCGGCGACAGTGCCGCCCCCATATGCGCGTCGAGATGGGTGACGTCGATGCCGGCGCGGTAGGCGGTGTCGATCTGGGCGCGCAGCTCGGTTTCCACGGCTTGCGGCGCTGCCTTGCGGCGGGTTGTCGCGACGTCGGGCCAGAAATAGCCGAACTCGTCGGTCAGGCCGGCCGCGCGCGACGGCGACGTCAACGGCCGCCATTTGTAGTGCTGCTTTTCGCTGTTCAGCGTCAGGTGGACGCCGAGATCGAGCCGCGGATCGGCAGCTGCCGCTTCGGCCATCTCCGGGAACCACGGGCACGGCACCATCACCGCGCCGGAGCTGCAGGCGCCGAGCCCGGTCAGTTCGAGGAAGGCGCTGTTGGCGCCATGGCACATGCCGACATCGTCTTCGTGCAAGACAAGCTGCCGCCTCATGGACGGCCACCGTCTTGCCGGCATGCCGGTTGCGAGGGTCTTCCGAAGTGTGTCCCGTGCTGCATGGAACCGACCGTTTGCCCAACTGGACGCGATGGAACGCCCAAAGCCGGCTTTCCGACAGGGCCACTTCAGCGAATTCGGATGGGTACGATTTCCGCGGGCCAGCACTCTGGAATGCCGATTTCATTTGCATGGCAAGTTTTGCCGTCAAAACCGGCCGAACCATAACCGTGATGGCTTGGTCCGATCGCGGTAGAGTGGTTCTTTCAAACAGCGGCTGCAAGCGTACTGCTTTCACACCATCAAGCGATGTGGAGACTTGCCATGTACACCGCCGGCGAAGAAGAGATCGAAGCCATTGCCAGGGTGATCCGCTCGGGCGCGCTGTTTCGTTATGGCGAGAACAGCGAATGCAATCGCTTCGAGGCCCGCTATGCCAGGCATCTCGGCGTCGAGCATTTCGCGCTCGCCGCCAGCGGTACCTATGGGCTTGCCGCCGGCCTGATCGGGCTCGGCATCGGGCCTGGCGACGAGGTGCTGGTGCCGGCGCACACCTACATGGCCACCGCGACCGCCGTGCTGTCGGTCGGCGCCATTCCGGTCATTGTCGATATCGACGAGAGCCTGACCATCGATCCGGCAGCCCTGCGTGACGCTATCGGCCCGCGCACCAAGGCGGTCATCCCCGTGCATATGTGGGGTGCTGCCTGCAACATGAACGCCATCATGGACATCGCCAAAAAACGCGGCCTGCTGGTGCTGGAAGATGTCTGCCAGGGTATTGGCGGCGGCTATGAGGGGAAAAAGCTCGGCTCGATCGGCCATGCCGGCGCTTACTCCTTCAACTACTTCAAGAATATGACGTCGGGCGAGGGCGGCGGCATCGCCACCAGCGATCCGAAGGTGGCGGAGCGCGCGCGCTGCGCCATCGACCCCTGCCATTTCTACTGGCAGGGCCGCAACGACAGCATCAAGCCGTTCGCCGGCATCGGCGCGCGCGCGTCGGAGTTGATGGGCGCGATGCTCAATGTCCAGCTCGACCGTCTCGACGGCATCATCGAGGCGATGCGAGCAGAGAAGAAGAAGGTGCTGGCCGGCACCCGCCATCTCGGCAATCTCGGCCTGACGCCGTCGCCGATGAACAGCCCGGACGACGATTGCGCCGCGCAGGTGATGTATCTCCTGCCCAGCGAACAGGCGGCGCAGACTTTTTCCAAGACCATTCCGAGCGTCATCGCCGGCAAGACCGGGCGCCACAATTTCACCCAGTGGGACCAGGTGCTGATGCATGAGGGCGCCCACCATCCGGCGCTCAATCCCTACACGCTGCCGGAGAACAAGGGTCTGCGGCTCACCTATGCCGACGATCTCGGCAAGGGTTCGCTCGAAATCCTCAACCGCACGGTGATGATCGCCATGAACCCGGCGCATGGTGACGCCGATATCAACGACATGATCCATAACATCGACGCGGCGGCCCGCGTGGCGCTGGAAAATGCCTCGCTGGACGATGTCGAAGTGCGCGAGGCGGCTCCCGTGGATCTGCAGAAATTCGACAGCGTGAACTAGTAGCTCTGCACAGTGATTATGACTCTTTGGCCGTATCGTTACTGATGGTCATTCACGGTGCCGCATGGTGGCGTTTGAACTTACGGTAGGTTGTCTCGACGAGACCGATCGTCCAGCAGATGGGGCAACCGCGAAAAGCCACCATCGACACGCCAGCCAGGGCCAGCGAACAAAATGGATGTGGCACAGAGATCGATATCGCGTAACTCAAAGCGCTGATGCCGACAATACCGCGGACCAGATGTTCGACAAGACCATTGCTGGCGAACATTGTCTTGGGCGAGGCGGTAGATGACAGGTTCATGGGGTTCATAGAAATTTACCTCTCCAATTCATAGTGGTTCAATCAATCCAAAAGGTATTCACGTAGCAGGGCCCGGCTCCGGTGCAGTCGACCCTTGATGCTCTCGCGGGTGAGGTTCAGTGAAGCGGCGACCTCGTCGATCGTCATCTCTTCGATATCGCGCAGTATGATCACCTCGCGGTAGTGTTCGGGCAGGGATTGGATCGCGCGTGAAAGGTCAAGCCGGAGTTCGTCCAGCGACAAATGTGCCAGGCGGTCCACGTTGGCCGGATTCAGCAACGCGTCGTCCAGATTGTCCGGCTTTCCCATCGCGCGCATTGCCATGCGCAAACATTCGCGGCGTACCACGGCCAGCAGCCAGCCCGATATCGAGCCCAGTGCGCGCAGCGTTCCGACGCGGCGGTACAGTAGCCACAATGTCTCCTGCACCACGTCGTCAACGTCGTCGGAAGCGCTGCAGCTGCGCCGCGCATAGCGCCGAATGTCTCGCTGTGCGAGGTCCAGCAAAGCCAAGATGGCTTGCTTGTCGCCATTGCGCGCGTCGTCAACCAGAGCCAGGTCATACTTCGGCGTGTACATGCGGGTGTCCTACTTCGCAGTGTCGAGGCGGCGGTTCGCGGCATCCAAGCGGCGGCCCGCCATGGCACACATAGGACAAAAACCGATGAAGCCGGTGAGCAGTGTGCTGACGCCGACGCCAGCAATCGCATAGCCGATCATAAGCCCACTTAAGCCCAGCAAGCCGCAGGCGATCATGGCCAAACCGGCAACGACACGAACCGCGCGTTCCCATCCAGGTACATTCTTGACATAAAGCACGGTAAACCCCCCAAAGTTGCAAGCGCAATGGCACGCTCGAAAGGTAAGAGGGCTGGGAATGCAGTTTCGGTTCGCGTCGTTCTAAAAGTATTTCAACAGCGCCATTTCCAGGTCACCCCGCCCTCGGTTCATCAGAGGGTTCTGTGCAGAGGTACTAGCTCCGGTCGAGCCTTATGAATGCAGCGCGCAACGCCAGCACCGCGCGCAGGATCTGGCGTTCGTCCATCGCGGCATAGCCGAGCAGCAGGCCGTGCTCGGGCTCGCTCGAATGGTAGTTGATCGAGATGCCTTGCACGTCGAGCCCTTCCTTGACGCCGGCGGCGACGACATCGCTGTCCTTGTAAGGTCTTGTGAAACTGGCCAGCAATTGCATGCCGGAATCGTTCTCGGTCACCGTCAGCCATTCGGCCAGATGCTCCTGGCATAGTTTGACGAAATTCGCCTGCCGGCGCGCGTAGAGGCGGCGCATGCGCTTCAGATGCGTGGCGAAATAGCCTTGCGTGATGAAGTCGTTGACCGTCGCCTGCAGGATCAGCGGCGCGAACTGGCCGGTGATCGAGACGGCGCGGTCGAAGGGTACAGACAATTCGCGCGGCACGATCAGATAGCCGATGCGGAGTGCCGGGATCAGCGTCTTGCCGAAGGAGCCGATATAGACGACGCGGTCGGCGTGATCGAGGCCGCGCAGCGCCGGCACCGGCCGGCCGCGGTAGCGGTATTCGCCGTCATAGTCGTCCTCGACGATCCAGGCGCCGTGGCGCTCGGCGATGTCGAGCAGTTGCAGCCGTTCCTCGATGCGCATGATGGTACCGAACGGCCATTGGCAGGACGGCGTCACATAGATCAGCCGTGGCGGAGGCAGTTCGGGGTCGGCGAGGTGCCAGCCGTGCCGGTCGACCTTTAGGGGCGCAAGCTGGGCGCCGCTGGCGAGGAAGGCGCTCTTGGCGCCGAGATAGCCGGGTTCCTCCATCCAGACATGATCGCCTTCGTCCATCAGCACGCGCGAGGCGAGGTCGAGTGCTGCCTGCGCGCCAGTGACGATGATGACCTGGTCGGCGGTGCAGTTGATGCCGCGCGACAGGCTGATGGTCGAGGCGATGGCCTGGCGCAGGCCGGGATGACCGGCGAAGGAGAGATAGCCGAGCAGGTTCTCGTCGCGACTGCGCGCATTGCGAACCAAAAGGCTCGACCAGATGGTGAAGGGAAAGGACGCCGTTTCCGGCACGCCGGGATGGAAGTTGATGACGCCGGCATTGCGCGGCGGCTGCGGGCCGTTGACGATGGTCTGTCCGCGCCGCGAAAGCTTTTGCGGAGCGGCAAGGCCGGCGCGGAGCGAGGCCGGCGGGCGCTTCTGTTGTATCGGTGCCACCCAGGTGCCGGAGCCGGCGCGCGCCTCGATGAAGCCTTCGGCAAGCAGCTGGTCGTAGGCGGCGATCACCGTGTTGCGGCCGACCTTCAGATCCTCGGCCAGCGAGCGGGTCGATGGCAAAAGCGTGTTCTGCTGGATCTGGCCGTCGAGGATGAAGCGCCGCAAGGCGCCGTAGATCTGCCGGTGCATCGGTTCGTCCGAGCCGCGGTCGACCGACATGATGTCGAGGGAAAGGCGCATATGGTCGGCCAAGCCTAGTCTCCGACGAACCGGGCTGCGCGGGCGATCTTTTCTTCGTTTAGAAGGTAGACGGTCTCAAACACCAGCCGCCTGGTTTCGGCACGGACCTCGCGGCTATTCTTCAGCGCGCGATGCACGGTGGCGGCGCCGAGTTCCGCCTTTTGCGCAATCTCACGGATGGTGCAAAGCCGTTCCAAACCGAGTGCCGCCTCGAATGCCATGTCGCTCCTCCACCCGCATCAAGGCACGGCTTGCCGCCAGCCTCAAGCCGGAAACTCCAGGGTCGAAAACTCGGCCTCACCAAGCCGGGGCCGAGAATTCTGCGACCCGCGCCGCCAAGGGAGGGCGGCGGCGCGGATCGCCGGGCGCTTTCGCGTCGCTACCCCTACCGAGGCGCGCGCCCAACCGGCCGACCGCCAGCCCCCCCGGCGGTGGTCAGGCCAAGTCTCGTGTCGCCACCTCAAACCCGGCCTTGCGAGCCGTGGCGAGAAGCGAAGCGTAACCCTTCGTGGCATAGGTCAAGGGATTTGCCTTGGCTGGATCCTGTTCGGCCTCGACGACGATCCAGCCTTCGAAACCCCGTTTTGCGAGAGGCTTCAGCAACGACAGGAAGTCGACGGAGCCATCGCCAGGCACAGTGAAAATCCCCTCCATAACCGCCGCCATGAAACTCATGTCTTCGCGCCTCGCCTTTTCCAGCACGGCCGCGCGGACGTCTTTGCAGTGGAAATGCACGATGCGGTCGAGGTGCCGATTCAGGAGGGAGAGCGGGTCGCCGCCCGAGAACAGGCAATGGCCGGAATCGAACAGCAGGCCGACGCTTTTGCCTGTCGTCGCCATCAGCCTGCCGACCTCGTCGTCGGTCTCGACGATGGTGCCCATATGGTGGTGGAAGGCCATGCCGACGCCGAAGGCGGCCATGCGATCGGCGAGCTGGGTCAGCTTCTCGCCATAGGCGGCCCACTCGCCGTCGGCTAGACGGGGACGCTGCGAGATCGGTGCGAAGATACCGTCGTGACGGCCGCGCGACGTGTCGGCATAGACGACGACCTTGGAGCCGAGGTCGCGCAGCAGGGTGAGATGCGGGGTGATGGCGGCTAACTCCTCGTTGACCGTGCGGTCGAGAATGCGGCCGTCATACCAGCCGGAGACGAGCTCCAATCCGTATGAGGACAGGAGCGGTCCAAGTTCGTCGCTTCGCCTGGGGAATTTGCCGCCGAGCTCGGTGCCGCGATAACCGGCCTGCCTGGTTTCCGACAGGCAGGTCTCCAGCGGCGTGTCACCGCCGAGTTCGGGCACATCGTCATTGCTCCAGGTGATGGGATTGATGCCGATCTTGACCGTCATGCCGCCACTTTGCAGGCCTGGGGAAACACAATGCCGAGGCTGCAAACTGAAGGGAAAGAGGACCTGTCACTAGGTCCAGTTGAGGTGAATTTGGCAGAACCAATCGCTGGAGCCACGGATCGAAGCCCTGTGGCGCTGCCCGTCGCCGCGAATGCGCCGATAGTGGCGCTGGAATGGTCGACTTCCCAGACCTCGGACAGGAAACGCCTTGACCCCAATCGTCGCCAATCAGGCTGATAGCCCTGGCATCGACAGCTCTTATGCCTGGATGCGGCTTGCCATCTCGATGCTGCTGGCGACGATCGGCGCGGTCGGCATGTGGGCCGTCGTGGTGGTGTTGCCGGCCGTGCAGGCTGAATTTGGCATTGACCGCGCTGCGGCATCGATGCCCTACACCGCAACCATGGTGGGCTTTGCCGCCGGCAACGTGCTGGTCGGCCGCGCCATTGATCGCATGGGCTATTGGATCCCGGCGCTGATCTCCTCGGTCGCACTCGCCGCCGGACTGCTGCTCGCGGCGGCGTCGACGTCGATCCTGCAATTCACCCTTGCCCAGGGGGTGCTGATCGGCCTTGGCTCATCGGTGATCTTCGGACCGCTGATCGCCGACATTTCGCACTGGTTCAATCGTCGACGCGGCGTCGCCGTCACGGCGGCGGCGGCGGGCAACTATCTCGCCGGAGCGCTCTGGCCAACCATCATGCCGACGCTGATCAAGGCGGAAGGCTGGCGCTTCACCTATGCCGCCATCGGCATCTTTTGTCTGGTCACCATGATACCGCTGGTGCTGTTGCTGCGGCGCGGTGCTCCAAACGCGACGGCGGCCGGCTCGCCGGGAAGTCGGCCTGTGCAGCCGATTTCAATCTCGCCGGCGGCATTGCAGGTGCTGCTGGTCATCGCCGGTCTCGGCTGCTGCGTGGCGATGTCGATGCCGCAGGTGCACATCGTCGCCTATTGCATGGATCTTGGCTACGGCATCGCGCATGGCGCCGACATGCTGTCGATCATGATGGCGGCGGGCGTTGTCAGCCGGCTCGCCTCCGGCTTTGTCGCCGACCGCATCGGCGGCGTGAAAACCCTGCTTATCGGTTCCGTGCTGCAATGCCTGTCGCTGCTGTTTTACATCCCGTTCGACGGGCTCGCCTCGCTCTATGTCGTGTCGCTGGTGTTCGGCCTGTCGCAAGGCGGCATCGTGCCTTGCTATGCCATCATCGTGCGCGAATACCTGCCCGCCAAGGAGGCCGGCCAGCGCATCGGTATCGTCATGATGGCGACCATTTTCGGCATGGCGATCGGTGGCTGGATGTCGGGCTGGATCTACGACCTGACTGGCTCCTACGCGGCTGCGTTTCTCAACGGGATCGCGTGGAACCTGATCAATGTGGCGGCCATCCTTTTGCTGATGAGGAGGGCCGGGCGCCCGGCCATGGTTACGGCCTGAAGGACTTCAGCCGGCGACGCCGCAACCTGCCGTCGGCTTGACAATCGCCAGTTGCTGCGCGACGCCAAGCTGGCATGGCGTAGTGGGGAAGCCGGACAAACATGGCAACAGAGACGACGAAGCCGCAATCGCGCGCGACGCAAAGGGCAGGGCCATGACCAAGCCACGCTCGCGCCGTGGCGGCGGCCGCCCGACGATCTCCGATGTGGCGCGCAAGGCCGGCGTCGGCGCCATCACCGTGTCGCGGGCGCTGCGCGAGCCCGACCGCGTCAGCCAAGATCTGCGCCGCCAGATCCAGGCCGCTGTCGACGAGCTCGGTTATGTGCCGGATCCCAATGCGCGGGCGCTGGCCTCGGCGCGCGCCGATGTGTTCGGCGTGCTGGTGCCGTCGCTCACCAACAACGTCTTCGCCGAAGTGGTGCGCGGCATCTATGACAGCCTGTCGGACGGTCCGTTCCGCGTCCAGCTCGGCAACACCCACTATTCCGGCCTCGAGGAGGAGCGCCTGCTGCAGGTGTTCGCGCCGCAGCGCCCGGCGGCGCTTATCGTGGCCGGTATCGACCAGACGCCGACCTCGCGAAGACTGCTGGAGAGCGCGGGCTGCCCGGTGGTGCAGGTGATGGAGACCGGGCCCGACCCGGTCGACATGCTGGTCGGCTTCTCGCATTTCGACGGTGGCCGGACAGCGACCGAGCATCTGATTGAGGCGGGCTACCGTCGCATCGGCTTCATCGGCGCGCGTATGGATCCACGCTCACAGCGGCGCTTGGCCGGCTATCGCGCCGCAATGGAGAAGGCCGGCCTGTTCGACCCGCGGCTGATCACCACCACGCCGCTACTGTCCAGCATGACGCTCGGCCGCGAGCTGCTTCGCGATGCGCTGGCGAAGATGCCGGCGCTCGACGGCGTCTTCTGCAACAATGACGATATCGCGCTCGGCGTTCTGTTCGAATGCCATAGCGCCGCACTCGACGTGCCGAAGACAATCGGCATTGTCGGCTTCAACGACCTTGAGATGATGCAGGCGGCGTTCCCGCCGCTCACCAGCATCCGCACCCCTCGCTATGAAATCGGACGCCGGGCGGTTGCCATGGCACTGGCGGCGATCGCCGGGCAAAGGCCTGAGCAGCGGCTCGTCGATCTCGGTTTCGAGCTCAAGCCTCGCGAGAGCACCGCACGCTGAACACGCTTTGGCGACCTCAGCAAATGGTGCTTTACACAACGTCATGGTAGCGCTACCATTTTCGTCGAGCGGGCGTTTTGGCGGAAGGCCATGCCTGTTTATTATACATAAGCAACAGCTCATGCTTGTTTATTATGTATAATATGCTAGGTTTCGTTTCTCGCCCGTGAAGCGGCGAGGGGGAGGGGATCGGGCCGGTTTCGGGCCCTTGAGACGTGCCGCCCGCAAGGCTGGAGGGCCTTCGCCGGGCGTGGAAAACGCACCACGACAAGCAGCATCAAATAAAACTGCAACTGGGAGGAATATCGATGATCAAGTCACTTGTTGGTGGCATCGTTGCCGCCACTGCATTCGTCATGCTGAGTTCGTCGGCCATGGCCGACCCTGAAGTCGTCAAGGGACCGTCGGCCGAGCCGGATTGCTTCGCGCCGTGGGCGGCCGATACGCAGTTCTTCAAGTTCCCCAAGAAAGACGGCCCATACCGCATCGCGCTCGCCAATGGCTATATCGCCAACACATGGCGCATCCAGATGGTGCAGACCGCCAAGGCCTATGCGGCACAGCCGGAGGTCGCTGCGAAACTAAAGGAATTCAAGGTCGTCTCGACCGGTGAGGACGTGCCGGCTCAGATCTCTGCGATCAACAACTTCATCGATTCCGGTTATGACGCGATCGTCGTCAACGCACAGAACCCGACCGCTTTCGGGCCGGTCATCAAGCGCGCCAAGGAAGCCGGTGTCATTCTGGTTGCCTTCGACAATATTCTCGACACCAAGGACGCCATCAACGTCAATGTCGACCAGAAAGGCCTTGGCGAATTGTGGGGCAAATGGCTGGTCAGTCATGTGCCGAATGGCGGCAAGGTGCTCGAAGTGCGCGGCGTTGCCGGAACCTCCGTCGACACCGACCGTCACAACGGCATCCATGAAGTGCTCGATGGCTCCGGCAAGAAATGGGACGTTACCGAGGTGGTCGGCAAATGGGACGACGGCGTGGCGCAGAAAGCCACGGCCGACGCCATTGCCACCAACGGTCCGTTCGATGGCATTACCGGGCAAGGCGGCGACACCGGCATCGTGCAGGCGATGATCGACGCCAAGCATGCCTTCGTGCCGTTCGGCGGCGAGACCGAGAACGGCTTCCGCAAATTCTGCGCGGCACATGCCGGCGACGGGCTGAAATGCTCATCGGCCGGCACTGGTCCGGCGCAGGTCGCGGTTGCCATCAAGACGGCGATTGCCGCGCTCGAAGGCAATGTCGTCCCGCAAGCGGTCAAGCTGCCGCTGGCCATCGTCGAAGATCCGAACTTCAAGGCCGGTCAGGATTTCTTCCCCGACCAGTCAGACAATTTCTTCGTCGGCAATTCCTTCCCGACCTGCGGCATTAATTTCACCGCGCAGGAAATCATGGGCCAGACCAAGGCTGACCAATAGACGGCATATCCGGCGCCGCGGGATTTCCGCGGCGCCGGCCACTCGATATCCCTGGTCGTCAAAGTGCCTCGGGAGGGCCGATGGACGGTGCGGTTCCGCTCTTCCAGATGGAAGGTATATCCAAGCGCTATGGTGGTGTGCGGGCGCTGGAAAAGGCCGAGCTTTCGGTCTCATCCGGTAGCATCCACGCCATTCTCGGCGAAAACGGCGCCGGCAAATCGACGCTGATCAAGGTCATGGCGGGCGTCGTCGCGCCTGATGAAGGCCGCATGATGCTGGACGGCAGCGAGGTGACGTTCGCTTCGCCAGCTGCTGCAAACAAGGCCGGCATCGTCTGCATCTTCCAGGAGCTGTCGCTGGTTCCCGAACTCAGCGTTGCCGACAACATCGTCATCTCCGATCCGCCGACACGGTTCGGCATGATCGACCGCAAGGCGCAGCGCCGTATCGCAGAAGAGGCGCTGGCACGCGCTGGCGCCGCCGACATCCATCCATTGGCGCTGGTCAAGGATCTTCCGCTTTCAAGAAGACAGATGGTCGAGATCGCCAAAGCATTGGCCAGGAAGCCGCGCATCCTGATCCTCGACGAGGCGACTTCGGCGCTGGCTGCCGCCGATGTCGCCAAGATATTCAGCGTGCTCAAGCGATTGCGCTCGGAAGGGCTGGCGCTGCTTTACATCTCGCACCGCATGAACGAGATCGCCGAGCTTGCCGACCACTGCACCGTGTTTCGCAACGGCCGCAATGTCGCCAGCTACAAGGCAGGCACAAAGAGCGACAACGAAGTCGTCGAACTGATGATCGGGCGCGAATACAGCCACATTTTCCCACCGAAGCCCGCGCGCACCGCAGCTGCCGCCGTTCCCGTGCTGGAGGCGCGCAAGCTGTCCTGGACGGACCGGCTGGACAATGTCTCGCTGACGGTCGGGGCAGGCGAGGTCGTCGGCCTTGGCGGTCTCGATGGCCAGGGCCAGCGCGAATTGCTGCTTGCCTTTTTCGGTGTGCTGCGCGGCCTTAGCGGCCAGATCCTTATCGACGGCAAGCCGGTTTCGATCGCCAGCCCGGCAGCGGCGCGCGGCGACCGCATCGGCATGGCGCTGATCCCTGAGGACCGCAAGACCGAAGGCCTGATGCTACCGATGACGGTGCGCGAGAACCTCTCCTTCGCCGCCCTCGACCGGCTGTCGAAAGCCGGCGTCATTGACCGCGCCGCCGAACAGCGGCTGATCGACGACATGGTCGGGCTGCTGGCGATCAAGACGGCCGGTCTTGACATTCCGGTCGGCGCGTTGTCGGGCGGCAACCAGCAGAAGGTGGTCATCGCCAAATGGCTGATGCGCCAGCCGCGCATCATCCTGCTCAACGATCCGACGCGCGGCATCGATGTCGGCACCAAGCAGGAACTCTATCAGCTGATGCGCAAGCTGGCCGATGCGGGGGCGGCTATCCTGTTCTATTCGACCGACTATGACGAACTGATCGGCTGTTGCGATCGCGTGCTGGTGCTCTATGACGGCGCCATCAAGCGCGAGCTGGTCGGCGCCGAGATCACCGAGCGGACGCTGATCGCTAGCGCCCTCAACATCCATGGCGAGGGGAACCTCGTGAGGCAAGAAGCGGACACGTGAAAGGGATCATAGCGTGAAAGATTGGCGCTACTGGCTAGCCGAACAGCGCGGAACGCTGATAGGATTGGCGATCTTCCTGCTGATGTTCACCGTGTATATTTCCAACCACCCGGTTGGCCTTACTGCCAATGTCGCGCAGACAGCGGCCAACAAGGGCGTGTTGCTCGCGCTGGTTGCGATGGCGCAAGCGCTGGTGGTCATCACCGCCGGCATCGATCTGTCGGTGGGAATGATCCTCTTGCTGACCAATTGCCTTGCATCCTGGTTGGTCGTCGGGTCGCCAACTGCGACAGCCTTTGGGATCGCCGTGGTTTTGATCGCCGGTGTGGTCTGTGGCGCGATCAATGGCGCGTTGGTCATTTACGGCAGGCTACAGCCGATCGTCGCCACGATCGCTACGGGCTCCGTCTATTTCGGACTCGCGCTGCTGCTGCGGCCGGTTCCCGGCGGCTCGGTCAACGAAACGCTGGCCGATGCTTTGACGGGACGCGTGTTCGGCGTGGTGCCGGCGAGCCTGGTTGCGCTGCTGGCTGTGGTACTCCTGATCTGGATACCCTTCAGGCGATCGGTACTGGGACGTGCGGCGTACGCAGCCGGCTCATCCGAGGTCGCGGCCTATATGTCGGGCGTGCCGATCCGGCGCGCAAAATTCGCCGCCTATTCGCTGGCTGGACTGTTCGCCGCCATGGGCGGGCTGTTCCTGACCTTCTATACCTATACTGGCGAGGCGGCCTATGCGAGCGGGAGCGGCTACACACTCTGGTCCATCGCCGCCGTCGTGCTCGGCGGCGTCTCGCTCTATGGTGGACGTGGGAGCGCAGTCGGTGCGATTTTCGGGGCGCTCGCGGCGCGCACCACCGGCGACATGCTCTTCGTCTTCGACGTCGATCCGCTCTGGCAACCGCTGCTTCAGGGTGTCGTCCTCATGCTGGCCATAAGCATCGGTGCGTTCGGTCTGCTGCGCGTGCGCAACCGTCTGGAGTGGTTCCTGTGAGCGACACAACGATGGGCCGTATCGCCAACCGCATGCCGAAATTCATCCGCCGTGCCGATCCGGCGGTGGTCACGTCCTTCGCTTGCATCGTGCTTATTCTGCTGTTGGGCAGTCTCTATTCGCGCAGCTTCCTGTCGCCGGAATATCTTCTTCAACAAATGAAGGTGGCGTCGTTTCTCGGCGTCATTGCCACGGGCATGATGCTGGTCATTCTTCTGGGCCAGATCGACCTTTCGGTTCCCTGGGTGGTGACGGCCGGAGCGATGATGGGCTGTGCGGCTGCCGCGTATGGCCCGGTCGGCGTGGCGCTCGCCATTCCCTTCGGCATCTTGTGCGGCGTCGCGATCGGCATCGTCAACGGCGTCGGCGTTGCTTACCTGCGCATTCCTTCAATGATCATAACGCTCGCCACCAATGTCGTCGCGCAAGGCTTGATGGTGGTTTATACGGGCGGCTTCTCACCGCAAGACTCGGCAACCGCGGCGATGCGTTGGCTCGCAACGGGATTCGCCATCCCGGGCATTCCGAACGCCGTCCTCGTCTGGCTTCTCGTCGGCGCGGTCACCGTGTTCGTACTAACCCGCACCGGCTTCGGTCGTGCCGTGTACGGCATCGGCAATCGCGAGCGCGCCGCCTACCTGTCCGGCATCGACACGCGGCGCGTGGTGATGATCGCCTTCGCGGTTTCGGGCGGGCTCTCCGCCTTTGGGGGCGTGCTTCTGGCCGGCTATGCCTCCAAGGCGGCGCAGTCGATGGGCGATGCCTATCTCTTGCCCTCGATCGCCGCGGTTGTGCTTGGCGGCACTTCGATCCTCGGCGGGCGCGGCTCCTATCTCGGCACCGTGGCCGGCGTCATCCTGATCACGCTTTTGCAATCCATCCTTTCGGTCATGCAGATGCCAGAGGCGGGACGGCAGATCATCTATGGCGTCGTCATCGTCGCCATGCTCCTGCTCTACGGCCGCGCGCCGGCAAGCCGCTGACCGTGGACGAAAAGACGGCAAAAGCGCCAACGGGCGCTCCCGGCTCGGTGCCTCGGGCCATCGTTGTGATGGGCGTCGCCGGCTGCGGCAAGTCGGCCGTCGGCAAGGTGCTGGCAGCAGCGGAAGGGGCGATCTTTGTCGAAGGCGACAGGCTGCACCCGCCCGAAAACGTCGCGCGCATGGCGAGCGGCGAGCCGCTCACCGATCAGCTTCGCCAAGGCTGGCTCGATGCCATTGGCCAGCGGATCGCGGACCTGGCCGGCAGCGGCCAGAGGGTGGTCGCCGCCTGCTCGGCACTGAAGCGCAGCTATCGCGATCGTCTGCGTGGTTTTCGCCGGGATATCGTTTTCGTCTATCTGGAGATCGATCCCGCAACCGCCAAGCGGCGCGTCGCCAGCCGCAAGGGGCATTTCATGCCGGCCAGCCTGGTCGAAAGCCAGTTCGCCATCCTTGAGCCGCCTAGCGCCGACGAGCAGGCGCTGACGGTCGATGCCACACGTCCAGTGGCTGACATCGTCACCGCCGTTGCCAGCCTGCTGGCCGGCGCAAAATCATGAACCACCGTCGTCGGGCAAGGCGCTTTCCGGCCGTTCGGTGAACCGGTCATGGCCGGACCAGGCCATCATTTGCTCGGGATAGAGCTTCAGCGCCTCCAGCAAGCGGTCGCGCTTGAGCAGGATGTACTCGGCCTGCAACGCCATGTTCTTGGTGCCGCCAGTCCTCGTCGTGGGCTCGCCGGCTCCCGCCGGGGCCGGCACCAGTTCGGGACTCAGGATGGCGCGGTACTGGCGGAACGGATCGGTCTCGAAAGTCGACATGGAAAACAGCGCCGCCTTGCCTCTGGCGGCGAAATTCGCCGGCGCCGAGGCGAGGTGGGTCCAGCCGCTTTCGCCAATGCCGACTTCGGTGAATGTCGAGCCGGCATGGATGGTGTTGGTCACCAGGACGACGCCGTTGTTGCCAAGGACCTTCTGAATCCGGCCGGTGACCTGGTAGGCGTCGCTGCGTTCGAACACGATCCGGCTTTTCAGGAACCGGTTCTCGACCCGGACCATCGGCGGGTTCAGGAAGCGCAGGCCGAATGTCGAATCGGAGATGCCGTGAGCGCTGACGCTGAGCTGGTTCGCCTCGATGCCGGCTTCATAGAGCGCGCGTTTGCCGATGATGGCCTGGGCCGTGAACTGATCGCACCAGATGATGGCGCCGTGGCCGCGCTTCAGCGCCGCCTGCAGGCCTTCCAGTCCCTCCAGCCGGATATCGGGCGACCAGCGGCGGCCGACGAGATGCACGGCAAGCAGCAGCCGCCGGCGATGGTTGGAATAGAGCAGAGCCCTGAACAGCTTTTGCGCATCGATGCCGTTGCCGAGCACGGCGCGCGTCGCGGCGGCATAGCGCACGAAATCCTTGCGGGTGTGGCGCTTGAGGCGCAGCCCCGATACGCGGCTGCAGATCGCGGCCCACCAGCTGACCGGCAGCAATGCCGCGACGCCGAGATAGAAGGCGGCTAACAGCAGCTCGCGAAAATCCCTGTTGTTGAAGGTACGCAACTTGCCGGCGCGAACCAGCTTGCGGCTGAAGAAGCGCACATGCTCCGCGCGTTCGGGCACCAGCACATCGGCGATGATTTCCGTATGGTAAATGACGGCGGACGACGGTGTCCGGTCGGCCTTCCGGGATTTTCCCAACCACGGCAGCCTCATCCGATCGGTGTCCACCTGTTCTTGCGCACGTCCGAAAATCGCTTTACTGCGTCTGCCACGGGCGCGCAATCGGCGCCGGCTGGGCATGGTGATCGCCATTCAAGGTTCGAACTTGAAACAGGCTCTATCGGTAGCTCTTCCCCAACTGGCGCCTTGGCAGCCGGCTGCGGCGGCGCTGATGGCGCCGGACCGGGCTCCGCTCAGCTTTGCCGGCCTCGCCAATCTTGTCGACCAACTCTGCGGCGATCTCACTCAGCGTGGCGTTCGCCGCGGCACGGCCGTCGGCATCGTCCTGCCCAACGGTCCGGAAATGGCGAGCTGTTTCCTGGCGGTCTCGGCGCTGGCGACGGCGGCGCCGCTCAATCCGGCTTACGGCGAAGACGAATTCCGCTTCTATCTCGGCGATCTCGACGTGAAGCTTCTGCTGTGCGGACAAGGCATGGGCGATGCCGCGCGCAACGCCGCAAAGGCGCTTGGCATTGCGGTGCTCGACGTCGTCGCAACCGAGGGCGCCAAGGCCGGCGAATTTGTCCTGTCGGGCGACGCCGAACTGGCGGCTCCTGGCGACGCGCAGCTCAACGGGCCGGACGATTTCGCGCTTGTCCTGCACACATCGGGAACCACGGCGCGGCCGAAGATCGTCGGCTTGCGGCAGCGCAACCTGCAGGCATCGATGGCCAACATCGCCCACACGCTGGCGCTGTCGGGAAACGACATCTGTCTCAATGTGATGCCGCTGTTCCACATTCACGGGCTGATGGCGGCGCTCAGCGGACAGCTGGCAGTCGGTGGCACTGTTGTCTGCACGCCAGGCTTCAACCCGCTCAAATTCTACGGCTGGCTCGCCGACTTCCGTCCGAGTTGGTACAGCGCTGTGCCGACCATGCATCAGGCGATCCTGGCGCGCGCGGCGCGCAATGACGACACGATTGCGACGGCACAGCTGCGCTTTATCCGCTCGTCATCGGCGGCGCTTCCCGATACCGTGTTCCGCGATCTCGAGCGCGTCTTCGGCTGTCCGGTGGTCGAGGCCTATGGCATGACCGAGGCAGCGCACCAGATGACGTCGAACGGCCTGCCGCCTGCGCGCCGCAAGCCGGGCGTGGTTGGCCTGCCTGCCGGTCCGGAGGTGACGATCCTGGACGACAAGGGGACGATCCTGCCGGCGGGCGAAAAGGGCGAGATCGCGGTGCGCGGCGCCAACATCCATGACGGCTATCTCAACAATCCGGTGGCCAATGCCACGGCCTTTACCGACGGCTGGTTCCGCACCGGTGACCAGGGCCTGATCGACGAGGATGGCGACCTGAAGATCACTGGGCGGCTGAAAGAGATCATCAATCGCGGTGGCGAGAAGATCTCGCCACTCGAGGTCGACAATGTGCTGCTCGACCATCCGCTGGTGGCGCAGGCGGTGACCTTCGCCGTGCCGCACGCAATGCTCGGCGAGGAGGTGGGGGCCGCCATCGTGCTGGCCGAGGGCGCCACCGCCGATGCCGAACAGATCCGCGATTTCGCGCGCAGCCGCATCGTCGAGTTCAAGGTACCGCGTCACATCCTGTTTCTGCAGGAGATACCCAAAGGTCCGACCGGCAAGATCCAACGCGTTGGCCTTGCCGGCAGGCTCGGCCTGGTCTGAGGAAGTCTGACCGCAGGATTTATATCTGCGACGTCAGTTCGACCGGAAAATCATCATTGTCGGCATCGCGCATGGCGGCGAGGCTGCGATTGTCCAGCACCTCGGCGATGGCCTGGCGCACCTCCAGCATCATGTGCCGGACCTGGCAGGTCGCCTCGTCACAATCCTCGCAGCGCTGGTATTGCGTACGGCTGGCACAAGGGATCGGCGCCAGCGGCCCGTCAAGGACGCGCACAACATGGCCGATCTTGATCTCGGAAGCGGGCCGGGCGAGGCGATAGCCGCCTTCCTTGCCCTTGCGGCTCTGGACGAAACCGGCATTGCGCAACTCGCCCAGAATGGCATCCAGGAATTTCTTCGGGATATTGTTGGCGACAGCGATGTCGTTGACGAATGCAAGCTGGCCGACCGGCAGGCCGGAGAGATGCACGAGGGCCTTGAGGCCGTATTTGCCTTTTTTGGTAAGCATGCCCGATTCAGTTCATGAAAACCCCAACCGCCCGCATCTGGCGGTTGTTTGTGTGCAAATCATGACGTTTCGTCTGCTCAACCCGGTTTCGCGCAAAACAAGCCGTCCGAGGGCACGTTAGGCACAAACGCGTTGATTCTTTGTAACGTTTTTCACCTATGGCGCAGGTTTATGCGGGGAAGCCCTTTGTCGGCGGCAAAAGGAAAAAGCCGGCAAAGAGCCGGCTTTCCTGTTCAGTTTTCAGCTCGGATGCTGCTGATCAGCGGCTGCCATAGGTCTGGTCGAGCAGGCCGCCGGCGGCGAAGTGCTCCTTCTGCACCTTGTCCCAGCCGCCGAAGACGTCTTCCACCGTCAGCAGGCGGACATCGGGGAAATCTGCCTTGTATTTCGCGGCCACAGCCGCATCGCGGGCCCGCAGGCCATTTTCAGCGGCGATGGTCTGACCCTCCGGCGTGTAGAGGAAGTCGAGATAGCTCTTGGCGAGGTCACGGCTGCCATGCTCGTCGGCGACCTTGTCGACAATCGCCACCGGGAATTCGGCGAGCAGGCTGACGGTCGGGGTGACCTGTTCGAACTTGTCGTCGCCATACTCCTTGCGGATGCCGCGCGTCTCGGACTCGAAGGTGATCAGCACGTCGCCGATCTCGCGCTGGACGAAGGTGGTGGTGGCGGCGCGGCCGCCGGTGTCGAAGATCGGCACGTTGTTGAACAGCTTGGTGACGAACTCCTTCACCTTGGCGTCGTCGCCCTTGAAGGCCTCCTTGGCGTAGGCGGTCGCAGCCAGATAGGTGTAGCGCGCATTGCCGGAGGTTTTCGGATTGGGGAAGATCACCTGGACGTCGTCGCGCACGAGGTCGTTCCAGTCCTTGATATGCTTGGGGTTGCCCGCGCGGACGAGAAACGAAGGGAGTGAATAGAAGGGCGAGGCGTTGTCGGGGAAATCCTTCTGCCAGTCGGCGGAGACGAGGCCCTTTTTGACCAGGAAGTCGATGTCGGTGACCTGGTTGAAGGTGACGACGTCTGCGCCAAGGCCTTCGGCAATGGCGCGCGCCTGGGCTGAAGTGCCGGCATGCGACTGGTCGATGCTCACACCCGGGTGGCCTGCGATGAAAGCCTTGTTCACCTGGACGAACAATTCGCGGCCGACATCGTAGGAAGCGTTGAGCAATTTGTCGGCCGACCAGGCCTGCGAGGAGACGAGAAACAGGCCGGCGGCGGTGGCGACGCTGACGAAAAATCGCTTCATGAAAAGGGCTCCTTGAGATGCCGGTTCGAATGCACCGATATAATGCGCGAACATAATAGGACCATGTCCAGCGCGACCAGACATGCGGACGCGGCCTGTCATCCAGTGGTGAGAAAAAGCATTGCCGAAACAGCCGGTTGGTAGGATTTCCTTCCAAACGGATTCGCTTCGGCCTGTTGACGGATGACGTCTATGCCGCCGGGAAGAGCTTCCAGCGCCGCGGCCTGAACGCAACCCGGCTCTTCTGCGCCGCCGGATGGTCGACGGGCAGTTCGATCTCGACGCGCTGGCGCTCACCGCCGATTTCCAGTTCGACGCGCCTGGTGCCGGCGACGCGGCGGCTGGCGGCGACCGTGCCGGCAATGCAGCCGCTGCAGCCGTCGAGCAGTTCGACATCGTGCGGGCGGAAGTAGAGAACGGCCTCGCCACTCGGCGCATGCGGCGCCGACAGCCCGATCGGCCGGTCGGCGATCCAGACCTGGCCGTCCTCGACCTTGACCGGAAGCGTGCTCGATTCACCGATGAAGGAGTAGACGAAGGGCGAGTTCGGCGTGTCGTAGATCTCGTCGGCGGAGCCGACCTGCTCGATGCGGCCCTGGCTCATCACCACGACGCGGTCGGCAAGCTCCAGCGCCTCTTCCTGGTCGTGGGTGACGAAGACGGTGGTGTGGCCGGTACGGTCGTGGATCTCGCGCAGCCAGCGGCGCAACTCGCGGCGCACCTGCGCATCGAGCGCGCCGAACGGCTCGTCGAGCAGAAGCACCTTGGGCTCGATCGCCATGGCGCGCGCCAGCGCCACGCGTTGGCGCTGGCCGCCCGAAAGCTGCGCCGGGTAGCGCTTTTCCAAGCCGGAAAGCTGAACGAGGTCGAGCAATTCAGAGGCGCGGCGGCGGATTTCGGCCGCCGGCGGCCGCGACGGTCCGTGCCGTACCTTGAGGCCGAAACCGATATTGTCGGCGACGGTCATGTGCCGGAACAGCGCATAGTGCTGGAAGACGAACCCGACGTTGCGCTCCTGGATCGACCTCTGCGAGGCATCCTCGTCGCCGAAGAAAATCTTTCCGCGCGTCGGCCGCTCCAGCCCGGCGATCAGCCTGAGCAGCGTCGTCTTGCCGGAACCGGACGGCCCCAGCAGCGCGATCAGCTCACCCGACTTGATGTCAAGCGATACGTCATGGAGGGCCGGGAACCGGTCAAACTCCTTGCGTACGTTGGCAACGCGAACTTCCATGCAAATCCCTCAATAATTTGATGCATGTCGTCATCCCAAAACCGGTCCCACTTTTGGGCGACATGCATTAGTCAGTGTCCGCGCGTCGCGGCGATCTCGGCGCCGTAGCGCATCTCGAGAAGTGTTTTCAAGACCAGCGTCACCAAAGCCAGGCCGGCAAGCAGCGAAGCGACGGCAAAAGCGCCAACGGCGTTGTACTCGTTGTAGAGGATTTCGACATGCAGCGGCATGGTGTTGGTCAGTCCACGTATGTGGCCGGACACAACCGAAACCGCGCCGAACTCGCCCATCGAGCGGGCGTTGCACAGAAGCACGCCGTAGAGCAATCCCCATTTGACGTTGGGCAGCGTCACATACCAGAAGGTCTGCCAGCCATTGGCGCCGAGCGAGAGCGCTGCCTCCTCGTCGCCATTGCCCTGTTCCTGCATCAGCGGGATCAGTTCGCGGGCAACGAAGGGGAAGGTGACGAAGACGGTGGCCAGCACGATGCCGGGCACAGCGAACAAGATCTGGATGCCGTGCTCCTTCAGCCAGCCGCCAAGCAGCCCCTGCGCGCCGAACAGCAGGACATAGACAAGGCCTGATATGACCGGCGAGACCGAGAAAGGCAGGTCGATCAGCGTGGTCAGAAACGCCTTGCCCTTGAATTCGAATTTGGCGATCGCCCAGGCGGCGGAGATGCCGAAGACGACGTTGAGCGGCACGGCGATCGCCGCCACCAGCAGCGTCAGCCGGATCGCCGAGCGCGTATCGGGGTTGGACAATGACTCCGTGTAGGCACCGACGCCTTTGGCCAGCGCCTCGTGAAAGACGATGATCAGCGGCAGCAGCAGGAAGATGACGAGGAAGGCGAAGGCCACCGCCATCAGCAGCAACCGCACCGGCCGGCTTTCGGTCACCGCCGCCGACCGGCTCTCGTGATGCGGCTCGTAGGATTTGATCTCGGGGTCAGCCATAGCGCTTGCGGCTCCACGACTGCGCCAGGTTGATGATCAGCAGCATCGAGAATGAAAGCAAAAGCATGATCGCCGCAATCGCGGTCGCCGCCGGATAGTTGTACTCCTCCAGCCGGATGACGATCAAAAGCGGTGCGATCTCCGATTTGTAAGGCAGGTTGCCGGCGATGAAGATGACCGAACCATACTCGCCGACGCCGCGCGCGAAGGCGAGCGAGAAGCCGGTGATGATGGCCGGCGCCAGGCCCGGAAACAGGATTCGCGTGATGATCTGGAAGCGGTTGGCGCCGAGCGTGGCGGCTGCCTCCTCCACTTCCTTGTCGATCTCCTCCATGATCGGCTGCACCGTACGGACGACGAAGGGCAGGCCGATGAAGACCAATGCCACCACGATGCCGAGTGGCGTATAGGCGACCTTGATGCCGAGTGGCGCCAGGAGATGGCCGATCCAGCCATTGGGTGCGTAGAGCGTGGTCAGCGCAATGCCGGCGACCGCTGTCGGCAGCGCGAAGGGCAGGTCGACCATGGCATCGACTATGCGGCGGCCGGGGAAGCGGTAGCGCACCAGCACCCAAGCGACGAGCGTGCCGAAGACGACATTGACGGCCGCGGCGAGGAAGGCGGCGCCGAAGCTGATCTCAAGCGCGTTGATGGTCCGGCGATCGGTGGCGATCGCCCAGAAATCGGTCCAGCCGAGCGCTGCCGAACGCCAAACGAGGCCCGACAAGGGGATGAGGATGATGAGCGTGAGGTAGGCAAGCGAGAAGCCGAGCGTCAATCCGAAACCCGGAATGACACTCGGCTGTCTGAACCGCCACCCCGCCTTGGCGGGTGCTATGGTCATGTCGTCCTGATCTAGATTTTAGCTCACTGGGCCGGCTTGTAGATCTGGTCGAATATACCACCGTCACCGAAATGATAAGGCTGTGCCTTCTTCCAGCCGCCAAAAAGCGGATCGTCGATGGAGATCAGCTTGATTTCGGGCGTCTTCGGAATATCCGCAGGATCCACCAGCTCGGGCTTGGCCGGACGATAGTGGTTCTTGGCGATGATCGTCTGGGCTTCCTTGGAATAGAGCCAGCCGAGATAGGCTTCGGCGACCTTGCGGGTGCCCTTGGCATCGACATTGGCATCGACGATCGCCACCGGCGGCTCGGCCAGGATCGAGGTCGGCGGGTAGACGATCTCGAAATTGTCGGCGCCGAATTCATTGAGTGCTAGATAGGCATCGTTTTCCCAGCCGATCAGCACATCGCCGATGCCCTTTTGCGCGAAGGTGACGGTCGAGCCGCGCGCGCCGGTGTCGAGCACCGGAGCATTGGCGTAGAGCTTGCCGACGAATTCCTTGTTCTTGGCTTCGTCGCCGCCATCGTTGGCGTTGGCGTAGGCCCAGGCGGCGAGGTAGTTCCAACGCGCACCGCCCGACGTCTTCGGGTTCGGCGTGATCACCTGGACGCCGTCCTTGACCAGATCGCTCCAGTCATGGATGCCCTTCGGGTTGCCCTTGCGGACCAGGAAGATAATGGTCGAGGTGTAAGGTGCGGAATTGTTCTCGAACTTTTTGCGCCAATCCGGATTGATCTTCTTCGACTTGGTGACGATGGCGTTGATGTCGCCTTCGAGCGCCAGCGTCACCACATCGGCATCGAGGCCGTCGATCACGGCGCGGGCCTGGGCGCCCGATCCGCCATGCGATTGCTGGATGGTGACCGTCTCGCCGGTCTCGGCCTTCCAGTGGGCGGCGAAAGCCTCGTCATAGGCCTTGTAGAGTTCGCGTGTCGGATCGTAGGACACGTTGAGAATGGTGGTATCGGCAAACGCGAAACCGAGCGTGCCGAACTGGATCGATGTGGCGACCAGTGCGCCGAGCAGTTTCCTGAAATGAGGTTTGGTCATTTCCGCCTCCGTTGATGACGGCTGAACTCTATCGAATTGATAGAAATTAGATGCATTCAACGTTGCCTTTTTTGCCCCCTTGAAGCAATTTTTCGCTGTTATTGCGCGCTGAGAGGAAACATTTTCCTCATATTAGCCTAAGCCGAATCCGGGCCGGTTTGACGCTATCTAGAAGCGGACAGTGCGGAGGCAAGGCTGCGGCGGGAGAGGACCGCCCTCGCCGGGGGTTCAGTCCGCAGTGATGGGAAAGTCGAAGCGCTGCTTTGGAAACGGCTCATCCCGAAGCGTGTAGTGCCACCACTCGCGCGCATAATTCTTGAAGCCGCCGGCGCGCATGACATCGAGCAGTTTCTTGCGGTTTGCCGCCGCCTCTATCGCCAATGGGCGGTGGGCAGTTTCACTCGCCGGGTCGAAACAGTCGAAGCTGGTGCCGAAATCGAGCGTGCCGGCGTCGGCCGCGCCGCAGGCGGCGGATGAATTGTTCTTGCCGTCGCTGCGAGCGATCGCGACATCGACGGTCGAGCCGCGTGAATGGGTGGAGAGTTCGCCGATATAGCCCTTGGCGATGAGGTCGCCGCGCCTGACCAAGGGATACCATTGCGGGTCGGGCGGCCCGCCCTCTCTGGTCCATTTGCCCATGTCGGTGACGGAGCGGGCCGGGCGGTAGCAGTCGAAGACAACCAACGTCAGGCCGTCGGCGGCGAGCGCTTTCTGCACACCGGACAGCGCTTGCGCCGCCTGCCTGGTGAGGATGCAGACTGGGGCGTCGTAGCCGTTGGCCTTGCGATGCAGGAAGTTTTCCAGGCCGGAATAGCGGATGTCCTGGCGGATCGAGGGATCGACATCGGCCAGGCGGACAAAGCCGGCGGGCAGGGGGTCGGCGGAGGCGGGGAAGGAGGTTGCCAATAAGGCTGCTACGGGCGCAATGACCGCGGCTATCTTGCGCAGAAAGCGCTTCGGCACACCCCCCTCTGGCCTGCCGGCCATCTCCCCCGCAAGGGGGGAGATCAGATGTCGCTTTGGGTTTCGCCAATTTCCAGCGTTGCTGAATGCACGCTGCGCCGAAGCTGCCGATCTCCCTCCTTGCGGGGGAGATGGCCGGCAGGCCAGAGGGGGGTGCCTCGGAGCGAACATTGAGAGGACTATCTCGCTAGTGGCCGAGCGCTGGAAAGCTATTTTCGTGAATCGCTTGGCCCCATCTATTCAACGAACACCTTCACGCTGGCAGCGCGGCCCACGGCGTCAATGACGGTGAGCGTCGAATAGCCGGCGCCGTCGGGCAACCACGTGGCGGTGCGGCGGCGGTCGACGCCGACGAGTGGCTTGCCGTTGGCGAGCCAGCGGAATGGCGCGCGGCCGCCTTGTAGCTTCAGCACCAGCGGCGAGGCCTCGGCGGAATTGGTGGCGAGATCGACGCGGGCACCGTTGGGCGGGAAGATGATCGTCGGCGCCGGCTCGGTCGGGCCTGCCTGCACCAGGCCGTCAGCGCCGGCGCCGAAGCGCGCCAGTGTCACCGGCAGGTCCTCGCGTTTGGCTTTGACGACGCCGGCCGGCTGGCTGGGGAGTGGCACCGCGGCGAGGCCCGAGCGGACGAAGCCTTCGAACAGGATGGGGGCCGCCGAGACATAGCCGGACAGACCAGGCACGGCGCCGGCATCGGCACGGCCGACCCAGACGCCCAGCACGTAGCGGCCATCGAAGCCGACCGACCAGGCATCGCGATAGCCGTAGGACGTCCCGGTCTTGTAGGCGATGCCGCGCTGCAAGGCGCCTTCGGGCGGTTTTACGCCCGACAATATGTCGGTGATCTGCCAGTTCGCCTGGGCGTCGAGGATGGTGGCGGTGGTGCGCTCAGCACTATCCGGCTCGGTGCCGTCATGCAGCGTGTTCGCCTTGCCGCCATTGGCGAGGCCGGTATAGAGCTGGACCAGGTCGCGCAGCGTGACACCAACGCCGCCGAGGCCGATGGCGAGGCCCGGCGCTTCGTTGACCGGCAGCACCGGGCTGACGCCCGCCTGGCGGAAGCGCGCCATCAGCCGTGCCGGGCCGACAGAATCAAGCACACGGATCGCCGGCACGTTGAGCGACAGCTGCAGCGCTTGCCTGATCGAGACATCGCCCTGATAGCCCATGTCGAAATTCTTCGGCCGGTAGCCGCCGAAATCGACCGGGCTGTCCTCGATCAACATTTCCTGCGCCACCAGCCCCTGCTCGAAGGCGAGGCCATAGATAAACGGCTTCAGCGTCGAACCGGGTGAGCGCACGATCTTGGTCATGTCGATCCAACCGGAGCGGCTGGCATCGAAGAAATCGGCCGAGCCGACTTCGCCGAGAATGTCGCCGGTGCGGGCATCGGCCATCACCATGGCGACGGAGAGGCGTGGGCCGAGCTTGGTGGCGGCATCGCGTGCCACCTGTTCCAGCCCTTGCTGGACGCTTTTGCGGATGGTCAGCTGCAGCGGCTTGCCGGGCACGGCCTTGGGCAGCATGGCATAGGCGGCGTGAGGTGCCAGCGCCGGCAGTTTGCGGCGCAGGCCCGAGACATCGTCAAGGGCTGCGCGCGCGGCCTCGCGCTCACCAAGCAGGCCTGACGAAACCATGCGGGTCAGCACGCAGTCGCGGGCGGCATGGGCAATGTCGAGATGGCGGTCGGGCCGGCGCTTTTCCGGCAATTGCGGCAGTGCCACCAGCAGGGCAGCTTCCGAGACGGTCAGCCGCTTCGGCTCCTTGCCGAAATAGGCGAGCGACGCCGCGCGCACGCCTTCGAGATTGCCGCCATAGGGCGCCAAAGTCAGGTAGCGTTCGAGAATCTCCTGCTTGGACAACCGCCGCTCGATCTGGATGGCGCGCAGCATCTGCTTGATTTTCGAGCCGAGACTGCGGCTTTCGCGCGGCTCGATCAGGCGGGCAAGCTGCATCGACAGGGTCGAGCCGCCGGAAACGATATGGCCGTTGGTGGCGAATTGGCCGGCGGCGCGCGCCAGCGCCAGCACATCGACGCCGTTATGGTCCCAGAAGCGCTTGTCCTCATAGGTGACCAGCATGTCGACGAACTGCTTGTCGACCTGCTCGAGCCTTGTGTCGAGCCGCCAGTAGCCGTCCGGTGTGGCGAAGGCGCGCAACAGCTGGCCGTCGCGGTCCTGGACTTCGGTGGACACCGTGAGTTTTTCGGGCAGCGGGGGCGGGAAGGCGCGGTCGAGCTGCCAGAGAGAAGCAGCAGCGATTGCCGCAAAGCCCGCGAGGGAAGCTGCGGCGATGCCTGTTCGACGGAGAAATTTTCTGGAGAGCATGGTGCTGCCCCTCATCCGCCTACCGGCACCTTCTCCCGTATAGTGACGGGGAGAAGGAGGCTATCACTGCCGTCGGCGTGTTCATTGTCGCCAAGGCGCCTTACGGCGCCTTGATCTCCATCATGCCGGTGGCGGTGCGGGCCGAATATTGCGGCCGGTACATGTCTTCCACCGTGGCTGCCGGATGAGCATAGGTGCCCGGCGTCACCGCACGCACGACATAGGCCAGCATGATGTTGCGGTCGCCGTCGCCGTCATTGGGGTTGAATGCCGCAACGAAACGGTCGTCACGGAATTCGAGATGGGCGGCGTCGGTCTGCGCCAGCCAGGTGAAGTTCGACAATTGAGCGCTGGAAACCAGGCCCGGATTGTCGATCTCGAAGCCGGCCGGCAACAGATCGGTGATCAGCAGGCGCGACGGCCAGCGGTTCTGCTCATAGATCTTGAGCACGACCACGTAGCGTTCGTTCTGCGTCGCCTCGGTGACATTGGCCTCGGTGCCATCGAGCTTGTAGTAGGTGCGATCGATGGTGAAGCCGTCACCGCCGGCCGGCAAGGGCTCTACCGGCGAGGCGACCGTGGTGACGACCGCCTGCAGCGGCGTGGTGCCGGTGTTGGCGATGGTCAGCGGGCTGTCGGCGATATCGGTGCCGCTGAGCTGGGTGGAGTAACCACCGGCATGCGGCGCGCCATTGACCGACAGCTTGATCGAGTCGTTGCCCGACTTCAGCGCGCGAGCCGCCAGCAGCATCCAGGACTCGTCCTGCGTGCTGGTCCAGCGGGCATCTGAACGTTCCCTTGCCACCAGCTTGATCAGCTCCGGCACGATGGTCGGCACCGGCTTCGATTCGGCGGCGAGCGCCAGGATCGCGGCGCCGTCACGCAGCCGCGAGCCATAGTCGGACCGGTAGTAGTCGTAGTCGGTGGTCGACTTGGCCAGCTGCAGCGCCGTCTGGAAGGTCGCTTCCGAACGTTGTGCGTCGCCATACAGCGCCAGGCTCGCCGCCAGCTGGGCGACGGCCATGGGGCTCGAGAAGGCTTCGAGCTTGGTGTCGGCGTAGTAGCGCAGATCGCCAACGGACGCCTTCTTGTTGCGGGCCAGAACGTAGAGCGCGTAGGCGATCTCGCTGCCGCGGTCCTGGACGTCCTGGTCGTAGCCGACCGAGTTCTGCAGGTTGCTCAGCGCCTGGCTCATCGCCAGCGCCGGCACGTCGTAGTTCTGCTCGCGTGCCCGGGTCAGGAAGTCCGTGACATAGGAATCGAGCCACAGATCGCCGGAGCCCGGACCCCACAGGCCGAAGCTGCCGGCCGAAGCCTGGTAGCTCAGCACCTTGTAGATGGCGGCCTGGACGCGGTCGTGCAGATCGGGGTCGCTTGCCATGCCGATGCCGGACGCCAGATCATTGACGTAGAGCAGCGGCATGGCGCGGCTGGTGGTCTGCTCGGCGCAACCATAGGGGTAGCGGTCGAGCGTCATCAGCAGCGACGGCACGTCGAAGGCGGCTGCCTGCGAAACGCCGACGCTGACCGAGGCGCCGTCGAGCAGACTTGCCGCGAGCAGTTCCTTGTCGACGCGCAGCGAACCGCCATTGCCTTTGAGGTCGACGACCAGGCGAGTGGTGACCGGCAACTGCGCCGGGCGCACCGGCACATAGAGCGTCTGTTCCACGGAGGTGCCATCGCCATGGGCGAGCTTGATGGTCAGGGACGCATTGCCGGCCGTCTGTGCAATCAGCGGTACGGTCAGCGTCTGGCGCTTGCCCTTGGCGAGAGTCACCTTTTCGGGCAAGGGCTTGTCGCCGGTGGAGAGATCGCCCGTGGTGTCGATCGACAGGGCATAGTCGCCCTCCGGACCGTCCGTATCGGCGATGTCGAGCCGCATGACAGCGGCATCGCCCGGCGCCAGGAAGCGCGGCAGGCCGGCGGTGATCACCACCGGATCGCGGACAATTACATCGGTCGAGGCGTGGCCGACGGCATCCTTGGTCCAGGCAACGGCCATGACGCGCACGGTGCCGTTGAACTGCGGAATGTCGAAGTCGATCCTTGCCTTGCCGTCGGCGTCGAGCTGGACCGGGCCGGAGAAGAAGGCGACCAGCTTTTCGGTTGGCGGACTGCCTTGCGGCTGCATCGCTGCGCCGTCGCCGCCGGTCCTGAGCTTGCCGGTGGTGCCGAGCGAGCCGTCGATCAGGCGGCCATAGATGTCGCGGACCTCAAGTCCAAGCATGCGCTGGCCGAAGTACCAGTCCTCCGGATCCGGCGCCTTGTAGTTGGTGAGGTTCAGGATGCCGACATCGACGGCAGCGACCGTGATATAGGCATTGCTGCCGGGTGCAACGCCGGCCACCGAGACGGGGATCGACAGCTGCTGGCGCGGCATGGTCTTGTCCGGCGGTGTCAGGGTGACGGCGAGCTTCTTCGAGCCCGGGTCGACCGTCAGCCATTTCACGCCGATGGCGCGGGCCGGCATGCGCGTTTCCTGCGCATCGCCGGGCCGGAAGAGAGTTGCGGTGATGTAGGCGCCGGCGCCCCAGTCGTCGCCAACCGGGATGTCGACCGTGCTGCCGCCGGCCGGCACGGTTGCCGTGACGGTCTTGAGCAGCTTGTCGGCGCCGATGGTAACCAGCAGTTCGCCGGCAAAATGCGGCGATACTTTCAGCTTGGCCACTTCGCCGGCGGCATAGCTGTCCTTGTCGAGAGCGATCTCGAGCCCATCGGGTGTTTCGGTGGAGGTCGAGGAGACATACCAGCCGGCGTCGAACTCATAGCTGGTTGCCGGGCCTTCGGGATCGGCGGTCTCGATCTCAAGCCGGTACTGGCCCCAGTCGACCGGCATTGTCACGGTTGCCTCGGCGTCGGCGCTGAGGTCGACCTGGCCGTTGGCGATCGACTTGGTAAAGGTGACCGGCTCGTAGTTCCAGGAGTTGTTGTTGCGGTACCACTGGTAATTGCGTTCGACCTTGACGAGCGACCACTGCGCACCTTTCAGCGTTTCGCGCTTGCCCTCAGGATCGACCGCGATCAGGCTGAATTTGGCGGTGCCGCCCTGCGGCACCTCGTTGTCGGCGAAATCCGGACGGATGCCGACCATGTGGCCCTGCGGGCGGATGCCGATGTTGAGCGAGCGCTCGATGGCGCGGCCGCCGGTTTCGCGCATGCGGACCGTGACCTTGGCGTCGACCAGTTTGGTGGTCGATGGCAACTGGTCGACCGTGACCGGGAAGGTCGCCTTGCCGTCATCGCCGACCACGGGAAGACCGGTGAACGGGGTGACCGAAGGCTCGGCCGACTGCTCGTCGGCGAGGCCGAACGAATAGGCGGGGAAACGGTCCCAGTCGCGCGCCGTCGACAGCGTCAGTTCGCCTTCGAGCGCGAGGCCCGCTGCCGGTGCGCCGTAGAGGAAGCGGCCGTCAATGTCGATGTTGGCGGTTTCGCTCTGTGCGATCTCCTGCTTGTCGGACTTCATGTCGAACTCGATGCGATCCGGCACGAAGTCTTCGACCAGGAACATCTGGCTGGAAACGGCGGCCTGCTTGGGATCGGTGTAGATCGACACCGTCCAGGTGCCGCGCATGGCGTTGGCTTCGAGCGGCAGGTCGACGGCATAGCCGCCGGCCGAGACGCCGTCGGCGACGATGCGACGATTTTCGACGCCGTCGGGGCGGGTGAAGATGAAGGTCAGCGGCAGGTTCTCGACCGCCTTGGAGGCGCCGTCGCGGGCAAGGGCGGCGACATGCACGTCCTCACCGGCGCGGTAGATGCCGCGTTCGGTCCAGGCATAGACATCGAGCGCACCAGGCGCGGCACGTCCGGAGACGCCGCGATCGGAAAGATCGAAGCCGGCGCGGCCCATGTCGAGAAAGACGAAATCATTGTCGCCCTGCTTGGCCATCAGCACGGCCGGCACCATGCCGCCGTCGCCGCGCGTCAGGCCGGGGTTGAAGACGGCGTGGCCTTCGGCGTCGCTGGTTGAGGTGCCGAGGATTTCATTGTTCCTGGCCAGCAGCGTCAGTTCAGCGCCAGCGATCGGCTTGGCTGAACCGAGCGAGCGGGTGAACACATTCAGCCCGTCCTGGCCGGTATAGGTCGACAGGCCAATGTCGGAGACGACGAACCACTGGGTGGCGATCGAATTGTAGTCGTCGTCACCATTCGTGTTCACCGGCTGCGCGGTCAGCACGTAGACGCCAGGCTTGCGCTGTGGCAAGGCCTCGTCAACCGGGAACGAGGTGGTGACGTCCTTGTTGAGGTCGTTGGCGATGTCGAGCTGACCCTCCCAGACCGGCTCGCCCATCTGGTCGGAAATGCTCGAGATGTCGTAGCCGTCGAGCTGCTTCAGGAACTGATAGCCGGACAGAAGCTGCGCCAGCGAACGATCGCCGATGCGGTAGAGCTTCATCTGCGCGGCGGTCATGTTGACGGTGACGACCGGGATGCCGCGGCGGGCGCCGGCCGGCAGCACAAAGCTGTCGCCGGTGAAGCGGGCAGACTGGGCGCGGTCCTGAACATAGATCGACAGTACAACCGGGGCGGCGGTGACTTCGCCGATGGCCGCCGGCAGGCCGGCGCGGAAGGTCACTTCGTAGTGCTGGCCATGTTCGAGGCCTTCGACGCAGATCTGCTTGTCCTTGGCTTCGACGCCCTTGGGCGGCTGATTGTCGACGGTGACGAACTGGGCGTAGTCGACGCCGGTCTTGACCAATTCCTCGGAGAATTGCGCGCAAATGCGCGGCGCGCTGGTGTCGGCGTCGATCGAGTGATCGATGACGCGGAAGCCCTTGCGAGCCTTGAGGTCCTCATATTCGGCCTTGACCGCCGGCGAACTGACCAGCGCGAGGCTCGCTTCATAGGCCTGCAGGGCGGGCCGGTAGAGATCGCGGCGGTCGAGGCCGTTGCCGAGCAGCGCCAGCACCTCGGCGCGGGTCCTGGTGGTGCGCAGCAGTTTGTAGGCGTTGATGGCGGCGGAGGTGCCTTTGACCGGCAGATTGTAGGATTCGGAGCTGCCGTTAGCCGGCTGTATGGCAAGCGTTTCGCGCGCCAGACCGAGCCAGAGCTGGCCGTCGTCGGGCAGGACCGAAACCGCCGCCTCGTATTTGTTCATGGCCTGGCCATGGTCGCCGGTCAGCGCCGCCTGTTCGGCGGCGGCGCGGAGCGCTTCCAGCCCGTCCGTCGGCTTGTCATAGGCTGGGTCGGTCAGCTTGTTGCGGTACTGTTGGGCCTGGTCGGCCATCCAGTTGGGGAAAAAGGCGAGTTCCGGCGGAGCGCCGATATCGGGGTCGCCATCGACATTGACGACCTTGCCCGCAACCGCGCCGTTGAATGTTTTCAACTGGTTATAGTCGGATTTGAGGAAGCACCATTTGGCCTTGGTGTTGTAGGTGAAGGCGCGGCACATGGGGTCGCCAAGGCATGTCGTCTTGCACTGATCGAGGCTGACATTCTGGTCGGATCTCAGATCGAAACCGAAATAATCGGAATTGTTCGAGGTCACCACCCGGCGCGCTTCGGCCGCTTGCGCGACAGCTCCCCAGGCGAAAAAGAGAAGGATCAGGATAGAGAGACCACGAGCCGCGCGCATTGCCATAACACCCTCCAGACACTGCTGACGTCCAAGGCTTGTTCAAGCTTCAGTCAAGCTTGTCAACACGAGGACGGGCAGGTTTCCGCCCGCCAACGGTTCCCAAACCGGCAAATGACCGGTATGCCGACAGTTCATCCACAGGGAAAGGGATCACGCTTTCTTGCGGCGACGCAAAAGGTGTGAATTCCAAGCCCTGCCTATTTCAGACAATTGGATTGTGGCCCCTTTACGAGCGCTTCAAAACTTCATTCCAATTTTAGTTTTGTAACCTAGGTTGTCTTAATGCCGGCGTGTGAAGCGCAGATGTCGAAAGGAACCGCGCCACGGCGTGCGCTTTCGCGCGCGCTGATTTTGGCGTTGGCGTGCTCGACCCTGCTCGCTGCCGAATCGGGATCGGCGGCCGCCTTCGAGATTTTCGGCATCAAACTATGGGGCTCGTCGAACGACGAGGACGCCGATATCGTCGACCCGCTGCGCTATGCCGTGACAATCGAGGCGCCCGATGCCGACAAGGATTTGCTCAAAAAGCTCGAAAACGCCTCGTCGCTGAAATCCGACGAGGAGCGCCCGGTCTCCGGTTCGCTCGGCCTTTTGGCCAAGGCGCGCAGCGACCGCGAGCAGCTGGTCGCCGCCCTCTATTCGGATGCCCGCTATGAAGGCGTCGTCACCATCACCATTCAGGGCAAGGCGCTCGACGATTTGCCGCCCGATGCCGAATTTACAGGCCCGCAGCCGATCCCGGTGGTGGTCAGCATCGCCAGCGGGCCCAAATTCACACTCGGCAACATCAGGCTGGAGGGCGATGCCGCCGGGCTTGCGAGCGCCGATTTCGGCCTGATTGCCGGCGGCGATGCCGGCTCGGGCGCCGTGCTCAAGGCCGAGGCGCTGATCGTGCGGGCGCTGAAGCAGGAGGGGCGGCCGCTGGCCCGAATCACTGACCGGCAGGTCATCGCCGAGCACAACACCTCGACGCTCGACGTGACGCTGACGGTGGCCGCCGGACCGGTAGCCGGCTATGGCGATACCACCGTCGAGGGGACCGAGAAGGTCGACCGCGAGTTCACAGAGTACATGACCGGGCTGAAACGCGGCCGGCAATATTCGCCTGACGAGATCGACGACGCCCGCGACCGGCTGCTCGGGCTCGAAGTGTTCAACAGCGTCACGCTGAAGGAAGCCGACAAGCTGGATGCCGACGGCAACATTCCGATCGGCGTCCAGGTCAGCGAGCGCAAGCCGCGCTATTTCGGCGTCGGCGGCACCTTCTCCAACACCGAGGGGCTCGGCCTCGAAGGCTATTGGGGCCACCGCAATCTGTTCGGCCGGGCCGAAAAGCTACGCATCGACGGCAAGATCAGCGGCATCGGCAGCAACGATCTCAGCGACCTCAACTACAATGCCGGCATCATGTTCGAAAAGCCGGGCGTGGTCGGGCCGGCCTCGAAATTCATCGCCAGCGTCAAGACCGTGCTCGAACATCCCGACGCCTACGACCATTTCTCGATCAAAGGCAGCACCGGCCTGTCCTATGAGATCGACAAGAAGCAGACGGTTTCGGCTGAAATCGCGCTCGACTATTCCAGGATCACCGACGCCTTCGGCAAGCACAAATACCTGATTGCCAGCATCCCGCTGCAATATGTCTATGACAACCGGGATAACCGGCTCAATCCGACCAGCGGCTTCAGGGTGCTGGCCTATGCCGAGCCGAGCTACGACATCATGAGCGGGGCTGCCTTCCTCAAGCTGAAGGGCGAAGGGTCGGCCTATCAATCGCTCGGCACGGCGTCGAAATTCGTGCTGGCCGAACGCGTTGCGCTGGGTTCGATCGTCGGCACCAGCCTCGAACATGTTCCGGCCGACCGGCGTTTCTATTCCGGCGGCGGCGGCTCGGTGCGCGGCTATGCCTATCAGGGCATCGGTCCCAAGGACATCGACAATCAGCCGATCGGCGGCCTTTCCTTCTTCGAGACATCGGTCGAGATGCGCATTGCGCTGACCGACACAATCGGCATCGTGCCGTTCGTCGATGCCGGCACCGTGTCGACCAAATCGACGCCGGACTTTTCCGACGTCAAGGTCGGCGCCGGCGTCGGGCTGCGCTACATCACGCCGTTCGGGCCGCTGCGCATCGACGCCGCCCTGCCGCTCAACCGCGATCGTGGCGACCCGCGTTTTGGCATCTATGCCGGCATCGGACAGGCGTTCTGACGATGAAAATATTCAAACGCATCCTTCGCCTGTTTTTCTACACGCTGCTGATCGCGCTGGCCGCAGGCATCGGTGCGCTCATCGTGCTGACCAAGACCGAGCGCGGCCGGCAAAACCTCGCCGGCATCATCTCGTCTATGGCCTCATCAGCTGACAGCAAGGTCACGGTCAGCGGCATTGACGGCATCTGGTCCGGCGCGCTGACGGTGGACCATGTCGTGCTGGAAGACCGCAACGGCGCCTGGCTGGTGGCGCGAAAAGTGGCCGTCGACTGGTCGCCGCTGGCGCTGCTGTCGAAGAATTTCAGCGCCGACCGGATCGCGGCCGAGCGCATCGAGTTGGCGCGGTTGCCGGTGGCGAGCACCGAGCCGAGCAAGAGCGGGTCGACCGGCCTGCCGGTTTCGCTCGACATCAAAGCGATCGATCTGCCGCAGATTGCGCTTGGCCAACAACTTGCCGGCAGCGGCATTGCCGAACTCGCCGCCAAAGGATCGGTCAAGGTCGATGCGTCGCCGCTGGCAATCGAGACGGTGCTCAACGTCACCCGCCATGACGGCAAGCAGGGCAATGTCGACGCCAACATCCACTTCGCGCCCGCCGACAACAAGCTCGATCTCGATCTCAAGGCAGCCGAACCGGCGGATGGTATCATCGCCAACCTGCTCAAGCTGCCGGGCGCGCCGCCGGTCAACATCGTTGTCTCGGGTACCGGGCCGCTGGCCAACTGGAGCGGCGTCGGCACTTTCATGGTCGACGGCCAGATCGTCACCCAGCTCACCGGCCGTCATCAGCTCACCGACAAGGGCAACCGGATAGAGGCCAAGGGCGACGGTTCGTTCGAAGGTTTTCTACCGGAACGCTTCAAGTCGCTGTTTGCCGGCAAGACCAGTTTCGACCTCGCCGGCACCGCGACGGCGGCCGGCGGCGTCGACATCGAGCGCGCCGCAATCGAGAGCGACGCCGTGCACGGCACCGCCGCCGGAATGGTCGACCCGAAAGGCGCCAGCGACCTGTCGATGGAACTAGCGGCCAAAGCCGAGCCCGTGGTGATCAATGTCGGCAACGCCGCGCAGCCGATCATGGTGGCCATCAACAATGTCACCGCCCGCGCGTTTGGTGATGGCAAGGCGCCGATGATCGATGCCGGCGCTTCGCTCGTCTCGGTGGTGGCGGGCGGCTCCCAGGTGAACAATCTCGATGCGCGGATACATTCAGACGGGTTCGACATCGAGAACCGCAGCGGACCGGTCAGCGTGTCGCTGGCGGCAGCCGGCCTGAAGACCGACGTGGCGACACTGGCGCCGCTGATCACCGGCAAGCTGACGGCCTCTCTTGCCGGTACGGTCAGCAAGGATGAGATATCGCTCGACGAAGGCACGCTGCGCAGCGATGCGCTCAATGCCGGGCTGACGGCCAAGGTCTCGCTGGCCGACCTTGCCATGACGCTGAAGATGAATGCCGATGCGGTGTCGACGGCACTGCCGCCGCAGATCAGTTCGCTGCTCGGCGAACGGGTCAAATTCTCGGCGACCGCGACGCGCGATCCGCAGGGCTCCTTTGCCGCCAATTCGATCGAACTCACCTCCGGCTCGCTCAGCGCCAGCGGCACCGCCAGCGCGCAAGGCAGCGACATCCAGGCCGATATCAAGGGCAAACTCGGCGACGTCTCGGTGCTGTCGCCGCTGGTCGGCGTGCCGGTCGCCGGCGGCGTCGATTTCGCGCTGACGGCAAGCGGTGCGCGCAATGCGCCGGATTTCTCTGTTTCCGCCGAGAGCCCCAGCCTGACGGCGTCGGGGCGTACGGTGAAGGACATCAAGCTGACCGCCTCGGGCAAGGCCGACATTGTGAGCCCGGCCGCCGAGGTCTCGCTGACCGGCTCGGTTGACGACCAGTCGCTCGCCATCAAGGCAGCGCTGGTGACCAGCAACGGCAAGCGTTCCATCAACGGGCTCAGCGTGGCGCTCGGCGACAACAAGGTGTCCGGCGATCTCGCGCTGGACGATCATTTCCTGCCGCTGGGCACGCTGACGATCGCCGCGCCGGATATCGCGCCGCTGGCCTCGCTGGCCGGGCAGACGGTGGCCGGCGATATCGGCGGCACCGTCGTTTTCGCAAAAGACGGCGAGGCGCCCACCGTCACCATCAATGCGGCCAGCGTGTCGATTGCGCGCGGCGATGTGGCTGCCAAGGCAATCACCGTCAGCGCGCTGATCGCCAATTACCTCAACAGCCCGGCGATCTCCGGCACGATCAAGGCCGACAGCGTGACCTCGGGAACGACGGTGGTCAGCGGCATCGGTGTCGACCTCAAGCGCGACGGCGACTGGACCAACTTTACCGGCGGCGCGACCATATCAGGCATCCCGGCGACGGCCGCGGGGCGGGCGAAGATCGCCGGCGGCACGACCAGCGTCGAGATCGCTTCCGGCGAAGCGACGGTGCGCGGTATCAAGGCGGCGATCACCGAGTCGTCCAGCCTGATGATCGCCGATGGCGTCACCACCATTCAAAGGTTGGTGGTCGACCTCGGCGGCGGCTCGGTGACGCTCTCCGGCACGGCAGGGCAGACGCTTGATCTGGCGGCAATTTTCTCCGCCTTGCCGGCGGCGCTTGCCAATGATTTTTCGCCCGGCCTCGATGCCGCGGGCACGCTCGACGGCACGGCGCAAATCACCGGGCCATCGGCAAATCCCGGCATCCGCTTCAATGCAAAGCTGGCCGGCGCCGAGACCAGCCAGACCCGCCAGGCCGGGCTCGGGCCGCTCGATCTCGACGCGGCCGGCAGCTATTCGATGGCTGGTGGCGTTGTCATTAATCAGGCGATGCTTTCGGGCGAAAAAATCTCCGGCAAGGCGGCCGGCACCATCAATCCGAACGGCGCCAGCGATTTCACGCTCGACCTGACGTCGTCCGGCCCGAGCCTGCCGTTGACGCTCGGCAGCACCGAAAGCCCGATCAAGCTCGAATTGCAGGCGCTGTCGGTGAAGGCGGCAGGGCAGGCTGCGCAAGCGAAGCTCGACATTTCAGCGGTGCTGCCATCGGTGGCGACGAACTTTACAAAGGTCGAGGGCGTCGCGCTGGCGCTGCACTCCGATGCGTTCGATGTCAAAAGCCGCACCGGCCCGATCTCGGGCACGGTGACGGCGGAAAAGATCGGTCTCGACAACCTGACTATTGCGCCACTCATTGCCGGCAAGATCACCGCCAAGGTCGCCGGCAGCCTGGCAGCCGATGCGATCACAATCGACGGTGGCTCGGTACAGGGCGATGCACTGGGCGCAGCCTTCAATGGCCGCGTCTCGTTCGCCGACGGTGCCATCGACCTCAACCTCAACGCCGATGCGCTGTCGGCGGCGTTACCGGCAGCGGCGCGCGGCGTGCTGGCCGAGCGGACGCAGCTCAGCGCTGCACTCAAGCGCGATACACAAGGCAATGTCAGCGCCAATCCGGTCAAGCTGGTGTCGGGCGCGCTGACCGCCGACGGCCAGGCCAGCCTTGCCGACAACAAGCTCAGCGCCGACATCAAGGGCGCGCTGTCAGACATCTCACTGCTGTCGAAGGACGCCAAGGGTGCCATTGCCTTCGCGCTCGACGCGCAAGGGCCGATGATGGCGCCGGACTTGTCGCTGAAGGTCAACAGCGACCGGCTGCTGGTGGCGGAACGCGAAATCACCGGGCTGAAGTTGACCGCCACCGGAAAGGCCGATGCCGCCAGTCCGGCTGCCAATGTGCAATTGACCGGCAATGTCGCGGGGCAGGCGCTGCAGGGAAGTGCGGTGCTGGCCACGGCGAACGGCAAAAGCGCCATCAACGGTCTGTTGCTGTCGCTCGGCAAGAACAGGATTTCCGGCGATCTCGCGCTCGACGAGGCTTTCGTGCCGGTCGGCACCATCGCGCTCGACCTGCCCGATATCGGGCCGCTGGCAGCGCTGGCGCTGGAAAAGGCCGAAGGCGACGTGCGCGGCACCATCGCCTTCTCCAAGACCGCGGACGGTCCCAACGTCGCCGTCAAGGCTTCGACGGCTTCGATCACGCGCGGCGACCTGCAGGCAAAGACGGTGTCGATCGATGCGCTGGTCGCCAACTATCTGGCCGCGCCGGTGATCTCCGGCAAAATCCGCGCCGACAGCGTCATCTCCGGCGGCACCGCCATCAGTGGCATCGACGTCGACCTGAAGCGCGACGGCGATTGGACCGGCTTTTCCGGCGGCGCCACCGTCAAGGGCATTCCGGCGAAGGCCGCGGGCCGGGTGAAGGTGGCTGGCGGCACGACCACTATCGAACTCGCTTCCGGCCAGGCCACGGTGCAGGGCATCAAGGCTGCTATCGCCCAGGCCTCGACCGTCAGCATTGCCAATGGCACGACGACGTTGGACAGGCTGGTACTCAATCTCGGCGGCGGCACGGCGACGGTGACCGGCAAGGTCGGCCAGGCGCTCGACATCAATGCGGCACTGGCCAAGGTGCCGGCCTCGCTGGCCAACAGTTTTTCGCCCGGCCTCGATGCCGCCGGCTCGATTTCGGGAACCGTGAAGGTGACCGGCGCGCCGGCCAATCCGGCGGTTGCCTTCAACATCGACGCCGGCGGTGTGCAGACTTCGCAGACGCGCGGCGCCGGCCTCGGCGGCATGAATATCTCTTCGTCGGGAACCTTCGCCGGTAAGAAACTCACCTTCAACGCCGATATCAGTGACGGCGCAGGCCTCGGTCTCAAGGGCGGCGGCAGCGTCACCACAGCGGGTACGCCGGCGCTGGTGCTCGACTTCAACGGCAAGGTGCCGTTTTCCTTCCTCGCCGCCAAGCTTGCCGCGCAAGGCCTGTCGCTCAGCGGCACAGCCAACGTCAATGTCCAGGTGCGCGGCCCGGCGACGTCGCCGGTGATCGGCGGCACGGTCAGCACGTCGGGCGCTCGCCTGGTCGACGCGCGCTCAGGCCTTGCCGTCAACGACATCGCCGCCGACGTTTCGATCGGCAACGGCGTCGCCCGGATCAACCGCCTGACCGGCACGCTGTCGACACGCGGCAGCCTTTCGGCCTCAGGCACGGTCGGCATCAACCCCGCACAAGGGTTCCCGGCCGATCTGTCGATCAAGCTGGTCGACGGCCGCTATACCGACGGGCGGGTGGTGACCGCCAATCTCGGCGGCGACCTGACCGTCAAGGGGCCGCTCACCTCCGCGCCGGTGATTTCGGGCACCGTCAACCTCGCCAAGACCGTCATCACCGTTCCGGAGAAACTGCCGGGTTCGCTGACGGCGCTCGGCGTCAAGCACAAGAACGCGCCCGCCAGCGTGCGGGCGCAGGACAAGGCCTTACGCCCGGCCGCCGCCGGTGGTGGTGGCGGCAGCGGCCTCAATCTCGACGTCACGGTCAATGCGCCGAACCAGATCTTCATCCAGGGCAGGGGCGTCGATGCCGAGCTCGGCGGTTCGCTGAGGCTGACCGGCCCGGCGTCGTCGCCGCAAGCGGTCGGCACCTTCACCCTGAAGCGCGGGCGGCTGTCGATCCTCGGCAAGCGTCTGACTTTCACCGAAGGCACGGTCGGCTTTTCCGGCTCGCTGGTGCCCTACCTCAATTTGACCGCGACATCGACGACGACCAGCACCACCGTCACCATCGTGGTGTCGGGCGAGGCGACCAATCCGAAATTCACCTTCTCCTCGGTGCCGGCGCTGCCGGAGGACGAGGTGCTGGCACAATTGATCTTCGGCCGTTCGATGTCGAACCTGTCGCCGTTGCAGATCGCCCAGCTGGCCGAGGCCGCCGGGCAACTGGCCGGTGTCGGCGGCTCGACCTCGCTGCTTGAAAACCTGCGCAGCGCTATCGGCGTCGACGATCTGGATGTGACCACGGACGATCAGGGCGGCACAGCCGTGTCAGCCGGCAAATACCTCAACGACCGCACCTATGTGACGATCCAGAAAGGCGACAAGCCGGGATCAGGCAAGGCGACGATCGACCTCAATGTCGGGCGCGGCGTCAAGCTGCGTGGCGAGGCCAATGATGGCGGCGAGGCCAAGGGCGGCATTTTCTACGAAAAGGAATACTAGAGCCTGTTCCATCCCGATGGAATCGGGATGGGGCTCCAGTCTTTTGTTTGAGCATGATCTCCGGACAAAACGGTTTCCCGTTTGTCCGAGAAACCGGATTCGACTTTTCGGGATCGTGCTCTAGCCTCTGGCCCTTGCCGGAGCCCGGAACTGGCGCTGTCTTGACCCGCCAAAATATATCAATTTGATCGCCTAAGCAGATTTTGGCGGAATCTGGGCGCAGTAGCAAATTTGCGTCAAGACTGTCGCTATCGCGCGAACCGCTCCCTTTTCAAAGTTGCACATTCGCTAACATGTTCCCACTCCATGCCGCTTTGACATCGCGGCCTGGATGCGGAATGTTAAAAGGCGGAAAGCCAACAATGGGAGTTAAGTCATGACAATTTATAAGAGTAATGGCGATCGCGTTCCGGATCACATCCTGGCCATGGCCGAAGAAGCCAAGGCAGGCAAGGTCGATCGCCGCGAATTCCTCGCCATGGCCAGCGTCTTCGGCGCGTCCACGGCGATGGCCTACGGCATGCTCGGCCTGGTAGATCCGACGCCAGCCAAGGCCGAAGAAGTTCAAGGCAAGAAGGGCGGCATCCTCAAGGTCGCCCAATGGATCAAGGATCCCAAGGACCCGCGCAAGTCCGACTGGTCGGAAATCGCCAATGCCGAGCGCCAGGCGCTGGAGCCGCTGGTCAAGTACACGACCGAATACACGTTCCGCCCCTACCTGCTGGAGAGCTGGGACGTCAATGACGACGCCACGGAGTACACTCTGCATGTGCGCAAGGGCGTGACCTGGTCGAACGGCGATGCCTTCACCGCCGAAGACGTCATTTTCAACATTCGCCGCTGGGCCGACAAGAAGGCCGACGGCAATTCGATGCCCGGCCGCCTCGGCACGCTGGTCAAGGACGACAAGCTCGACGAGAGTGCCGTGACCAAGGTCGACGACCTGACCGTCAAGCTGAAGCTCGGCAAGCCCGACATCGCGCTGATCCCGAATATGTGCGACTATCCCGGCCTGATCGTTCACAAGAGCTTCGACGAGAAGGGGGGCGATTTCAAAGCCTGCCCGATCGGCACCGGCCCGTTCGAACTGGTTTCGTACGACGTCGGCCAGAAGGTGGTCTACAAGCGCCGCGAAGACAACAAGTGGTGGGACGGGGAAGTCTTCCTCGATGGCATCGAATTCATCGACTACGGCACCGATCCGGCGGCTATGGTCAGCGCTTTCGAAGCCGGCGAAGTCCACACCAATTTCGAAACGTCGGCCGACTATGTGTCGATTCTCGACGGCATGGATCTGGTGAAGTCGGAAGTTGTGACCGCAGCCACCATCGTGTGCCGCACCAACATCAACAACAAGCCTTATGACAACCAGAAGGTTCGTCAGGCCTTGCAGCTCGGCGTCGACAACGCCGTGGTCCTCCAACTCGGTTACGGCAATGCCGGCACCGTCGCCGAAAACCACCATGTCTGCGCGATCCATCCGGAATATTACGAACTGCCGAAGATCGCCCGCGACCCGGCTAAGGCCAAGGCGCTGATGGCCGAAGCCGGCCAGGCCGATTTCGAACATGAGCTGATCACGGTTGACGAGGATTGGCACAAGAATACCGGTGACGCCATCGCCGCGCAGCTGCGCGACGCGGGCATCAAGGTGAAGCGCACGGTGCTGCCGGGTTCGACGTTCTGGAACGACTGGACGAAGTACCCGCTGTCGATGACCAACTGGAACATGCGCCCGCTGGGCGTCCAGGTGCTGGCCATCGCATACCGCACCGGCGAAGCCTGGAACGAGGCCGCCTACTCGAATCCGGAGTGGGATGCCAAGCTCAACGCGGCGCTGTCGGTCGCCGACGCTACCAAGCGCAAGGAAATGATGAAGGATATCGAGCAGACGTTGCAGGATTCCGGCATCATCATTCAGCCCTACTGGCGCAAGCTCTACAGCCATTCGGTCAAGGCGGTGCAGAACTACAAGATGCACCCGACCTACGAGCGCGATTACGGCAAGATCTGGCTCGAACAGGCCTGATCGACCTGATCGGGGGAGAGGCGCTTCGCCTCTTCCCCGTCACGCCTCGCATGATCCAGAACCGGAAGTCGGCGCAGCATAGATCTGCGGACTTCTCGGGAAGGGCCACGCAATAAAACAGGGTTGATCGCATTCGAGGGCCGGTTTGAGGGCCAACTCTGCCGGCAACGGCAAAGCTGGTTTTCCAGGCTGGCTCCAACCCCAACCAGACCGGCAGGGGACCGCCATGCTTTCTTTCGTAATCCGGCGTCTCGGCACCATGGCATTGACGATGCTGTGCCTGACGATGATCGTCTTCTTCCTGATCAATCTTGAGCCGAATTTGAAGAAGCTGGCGATCAGCCAGACCGAAATGCACACGTCGGCCGAGCAGCTCGAAAACTGGCTTGTCGAGCACGGCTACCGGCAGAACTTCTTCGCGCGCTATGGCCAGTGGCTGGGCGTCCTGCCCAAGCAGCCGGTGACCGATCCGGCTACCGGCAAGCCGGCGCAGCGGTTTTCCTTCTGCAATGACCCGCTGGAGCCGAAATTCTCCGGCGTCCTGGAAGGCGATTTCGGCTGCTCGACCAAGTTCAAGACCACCGTGGCGTCAAAGCTCTTTCCCGCACTCGGCGCCACCGGCATTCTGATGCTCTGTGTGCTGCTGGTGATGGTGCCGATTTCGCTGCTGATCGGCATTTTGGCCGGCATGCGCGAGGGCTCGCGAACGGATCGAACGCTGTCCGTCGCCTCGATTGCTTCGACGGCGACGCCCGAATATGTGTCGGGCGTCATCTTCACCGTCATCTTCGCCTCCTGGCTCGGTTGGCTGAACGGTTCGGCCGCCTCGGCCAGCCAAGGCATCACCTTCTACAATTTCACCCTGCCGGTGATGACGCTGGCGATCTACGGCATTGGCTACATCGCCCGCATGACGCGCGCTTCGATGGTCGAGGTGATGACGCAGCAATATATCCGCACCGCCCGCCTGAAGGGCCTCTCCTTCGGCAACGTCGTGGTCAAGCACGCGCTGCGCAATGCGCTGATCGCGCCCTTCACCGTCATCATGCTGCAATTCCCCTGGCTGCTCACCGGCGTCGTCATCGTCGAGGTGATGTTCCGCTATCAGGGCTTTGGCTACACGCTGGTCGAGGCTGCCGGCAATAACGACATCGACCTGCTGCTCGGCTGCTCGCTGGTCTCGGTGTTCATCGTCCTGATCACGCAGCTTATCTCGGATGTCGGCTACGCGTTCCTCAATCCGCGTATCAGAGTTCAATAGGGGGCTGGGTAGATGCAGGTCGAATATATCGGCGCCTTCAACATTGTGCTCGGCGTGATTGCACGTTTCTGGCCGGTCTGGCTTGGGCTTGCCTTGGTGATGGGGGCGAGCTTCTCCTACAAGAAACGGCTTGGCCTTTACGGCCAGCTGTTCGACAGCGGCGTCGGCATTGTCGGTGTCGGCATCTGCCTGTTCTGGCTGTTCACCGCGATCTTCGCGGCGACCGTCGCGCCCTTCGATCCGCTCTCCCAGGTGCCGGTAATGAAGGACGCGCTGCCGGGCGGGATCGAGCCGGTATCCAAGCTCATCTACTATTTCGGCGGCGACAAGCTCGCCCGCGATGTCTTCTCGCGCATGGTCTATGGCAGCCAGATCGTGCTGATCATCGCACCGGCGGCGACGGGGTTCGCGCTGATGGTCGGCATCACGCTCGGCCTGCCCGCCGGCTACTACGGCGGCCGGATCGACACCGTGCTGTCCTTCCTGGCCAACCTGGTTCTGGCCTTCCCGGTGATCCTGCTATTCTACCTCCTGGTGACGCCAGGCATCATGGACACACCCATCCCTTATGCGATGGCCGGGCTGTTCTTCCTGTTCCCGATCATCTTCTTTTCCGTGCTGTTCTGGACCCGCTACAAGAACCGGCCGGACCGGCTCTACATATTGCTCGGGCTGACGCTGGTCATCGGCGGCTGGGTCTATGCCGGCCTGGTCTTCGATGCCGATCCGTTCAAGGTCATCCACATCGATCCCAACCAGCTCAACATCTTCGTGGCGGTGGTGTTCGCCTCCAGCCCCGGCGTGTTCCGTATCGTGCGCGGCCTGGTGATGGACATCAAGACACGCGACTATGTGGCGGCGGCGCAGACACGCGGTGAATCGCCCTGGTACATCATGCTGTGGGAAATCCTGCCCAATGCGCGGGGACCGCTGATCGTCGATGCCTGCTTGCGCATCGGCTACACCACGATCCTGCTCGGCACGCTGGGGTACTTCGGTCTCGGCCTGGCGCCGGAGAGCCCGGACTGGGGCACCGCGATCAAGGACGCCAGCCGCCTGCTGCGCTCCTTCATCCACCCGGCGTTGCCGCCGACGATCGCGCTGATGTCGTTCGTGCTGGGGTTAAACCTGCTCGCCGACTCGCTGCGCGAACAATCGATGAAAGACTGATCTGCGGGTTTTGGCCCGGCGCATGAAAATAGGATTGGAGCGACCCATGAATGAGGCAGTTCGAAATCCCCCAAAGTCGACCAATGGGCCGATCATCGAGATCGAGAACCTGTCGATCTCTTTCTTCACCCGTAAGGGCGAGATCCCTGCCGTAATGGACTTTTCCTGCACGGTGATGCCCGGCGAAGCCATGGGCATCGTCGGCGAATCCGGCTGCGGCAAGTCGACCGTTTCGCTCGGCATCATGCGCGACCTCTCCAACATCGGAAAGATCGTCGGCGGCAAGATCAAGTTCCAGGGCAAGGACATGGGCGAACTGTCCGACGAGGAGCTGCGCGCCATTCGCGGCAACAAGATCGCCATGATCTACCAGGAGCCGATGGCGAGCCTCAATCCGGCGATGAAGGTCGGCCAGCAATTGATGGAAGTGCCGCTGATCCACGACAAGGTGTCGAAGGAAGAGGCCTACACCCGCGCGCTGGACATGGTGCGGGCGGTGAAGCTGCCCGATCCCGAGCGCATGATGCGCTCCTATCCGCACCAGCTCTCCGGCGGCCAGCAGCAGCGCATCGTCATCGCCATGGCGCTGCTGTCGAAGCCGGCGCTGCTTCTGCTCGACGAGCCGACGACGGCGCTCGATGTGACGGTGGAGGCCGGCATCGTCGACCTGGTCAAGGGACTGGGCGAAAAGTTCGGCACGTCGATGATCTTCGTGTCGCACAATCTCGGCCTGATCCTGGAGACCTGCGACCGCATCACGGTGATGTATTCGGGCGAAGCGGTCGAGACCGGCAAGATCAAGGACGTGTTCGACCGGATGCGTCATCCCTATACGCAAGGGCTGTTCCGCTCGATCCCGCTGCCGGGCGCCGACAAGAATTCGCGGCCGCTGATCTCCATTCCGGGGCAATTGCCGCTGCCGCATGAACGGCCCAAGGGCTGCAACTTCGGCCCGCGCTGCCACCATTTCGTCGAGGGCGTCTGCAACGCCGCCGAAATCCCCATGATCGAAGTCGCCGGCCATGAGGGCCATTTCTCGCGCTGCGTGCGCTTCAACGAGATCGACTGGGAAGCGCTGCCGCCCGGCGCCAAGAAGGTCAATGAGCGCGTCGTGCCTGGCGCCCCGGTGCTCAAGATCGAGGACCTCAGAAAATACTACAAGGTCGGCGGCAGCGAAGTGTTCGGCTCCAGCGAGGGCCGCGTCGTCAAGGCCAACGAGACGATCTCATTCATGGCGCGCGAATCCGAGACCGTCGCCATCGTCGGCGAGTCCGGCTGCGGAAAGTCGACGCTGGCCAAGGTGCTGCTCGGGCTGGAGACGGCAAGTTCAGGCACCGTGACGCTCGGCAACAAGGAGATCCAGTCGATCGGCATCGAGAAGCGCAGCGTCGATACGGTGTCGTCGATCCAGATGGTGTTCCAGAATCCGTTCGACACGCTCAATCCCAGCCACTCGGTCGGTTCGCAGATCATCCGCACGCTGGAGAAATTCAATGTCGGCAACAATGTTGCCGAGCGGCGCAAGCGCATGCTGGAGCTGCTCGACCTGGTGAAGTTGCCGCGCGCCTTCGAGACGCGCAAGCCGCGCCAACTGTCAGGTGGCCAGAAGCAGCGCATCGGCGTGGCGCGCGCCTTTGCCGGCGACGCCAAGGTGGTGGTGGCCGACGAGCCGGTCTCCGCACTGGACGTCTCGGTGCAGGCGGCGGTGACCGAACTGTTGATGGACATCCAGCGCAAGAACAAGACGACGATGCTGTTCATCAGCCACGACCTGTCCGTCGTGCGCTACATCGCCGATCGCGTCGTGGTCATGTATCTCGGCTACATCGTCGAGCAGGGCACGACGGACCAGATCTTCGCGCCGCCCTACCATCCCTATACAGAGGCGCTGCTGTCGGCGATTCCGATCGCCGATACCAGCGTGGTCAAGAAACACATCGTGCTCGAAGGCGACATCCCGTCGGCGATGAACCCGCCGAGCGGCTGCCCGTTCCAGACGCGGTGCGGCTACAAGAAGCTGGTGCCCGATAATCTGTGCGAGACCAAGGTGCCGCCGGTCAAGCATCTCGGCGACGGCCATATGAGCCTGTGCTGGCTGTCGGACGATGTGCTGGCGACGATGGAGCCGGTCATCAAGTTCGACAAGGAGCACGCGGCGCATGAGGGCGTCCCGGAAGACGCACCGCACGCCAGCGGTCCGGGTTCGACAGGAACAGCGCCCAAACGGCCGCGTGGCAAAGCGTCGACTGCGGCAGCGGACGAGATCGGCGATGCCGTGGAGCAGGGCCAGGCTGGAATGCGAGCCCGTCGCAACAAGGTAGTCGACGAGGCTTCCGAAACCGGTGTTAAAAAGCCGAAAGATACGACAAGGCGGCACTAAACCGGGAAGGGTGCTAGTTTTCGCATTGCCGTAACTGCGCATCATAGTCGCGGGCCATCTTTTCGGTCGCCCGCGCATAGCCTTGGACGCCGGCATCGCCGCGATTACCGCGGCCATAGGCGGTCCAGCCGAGATAGTAGGCGAGATAGAGGTTGTAGGTGTCGTTGCGGGCGACGCCGAACGTGTCGGCGGTCTTGGAATGATACCAGCCGACGAAATCGACGGCATCGGCAAATTTTGTCCGCCGCGCCCCCCAGCTGCCGGTTTCGCTCTGATATTGCGACCAGGTGCCGTCGAGGGCCTGCGAGAAACCGGTGGCCGAGGAGACGTGCTTCCACGGAATGAAGCCGAGCAGCTTGGTGCGCGGTGGCCTGGCGTTGCTCTTGAAGCCGGACTCCTTGCGCACCGTCGCCATCAGCACAGGAACCGGGACGTCATATTTTTGCGAGGCGCGTTCGGCCGCCGCCTGCCAGTTGTCGAACCAGCCGTCATTCTGGTCGAAGACGGCACAGACATTGTTGATATGGTTTGGCGGCGTCGCGCAGGCTGACAGAGCCAGCAGCACACCAATCGCTACAATTTTACTAAAACTCGACCTACGCATTGGAAGACGAATAGGCCGAAATCATAAAGGGAATCTTGCGGCGTTTCTTAACGGCTTGCCGGCCCGGCTCAACCGAAGAGAGCCTGTATCATTATTCCGACCTTTTCCGTCGCTTTTGTTGCCATTGGAATTCAAAAATGCCGCCTTGGCTAAAATCACGCCTGTGAAGGGCGGATTTCTGACAGCCACATTCCGATGCCGGCGCTCTGATGTCAGGCATGAATGAACCAAGACGCAAGCGCGGCGCCGAGCGAACCAGCAACAGGGGCCCCTCGGCCATCCCGCAACTGCCGCTCAGGCGTGTGACCAATCCTTATCCGCCGATGGCAATGCTGTCGGCCGACCAGATCGAGGCCATCCATCAGGCGTCGATGCATATTCTGGAAAATTTCGGCATCGAGGTGATGAGCCCGCGGGCGCTGTCGTTGTTCGAGAAGGCAGGCGCTACGGTCGATCATGCGACGGCGAATGTCCGCATCGACAGGGGCCTTGTCGCCGAGGCGCTGAAGACCACGCAGTCCAGCTACCAGCTGACGCCGCGCAATCCGGCCAACGCCATTCATCTCGGCGGCAACACGATCAATTTTACCCTCGTCGCCGGGCCGCCCAATGTGCACGACATGGAGCGCGGCCGCCGTGCCGGAAATTTGCGTGACTATGCCGATCTCACCCGGCTGGCACAACATTTCAACTGCATCCACATGCTCGGCAACCAGGTCTGCGCGCCGGTGGAGCTGCCTGCCAACACCAGGCACATGGACACCTATTTCACCAATCTGACGCTGACCGACAAATCGTTCCATGTCTCGGCGATCGGGCGCGGCCGGGCGCTGGACGGCATCGAGATGATGGCGATCGCGCGCGGGCTGACGCTGGACCAGATGCGCGACGACCCGGGCATTGCCACCATCATCTCGGTCAACTCGCCGCGCCGCTTCGACGAGATGATGGCCGAAGGGCTGATGACCATGGCCGAGTTCGGCCAGTCGGTGGCGGTGACGCCGTTCACGCTGATGGGCGCGATGAGCCCGGTGACGCTGGCCGGCGCGTTGGCGCAGCAGAATGCCGAAGCGCTGTTCGGCGTCGTGCTGACGCAGCTGGTGCGGCCCGGCGCGCCGGTTATGTATGGCGCCTTCACCTCCAATGTCGACATGAAGTCGGGGGCGCCGGCCTTCGGCACGCCGGAAAACACCAAGGCCAACATCGCTTCAGGGCAATTGGCGCGGCGCTACAATCTTCCTTACCGCACGACGCCGGGTTCGGCCTCCAACGCCGCCGATGCACAAGGCGCCTATGAGACGCTGATGGCGCTGTGGGGCGCTGTGCTCGGCCACGGCAACCTCGTCTACCACGCCGCCGGATGGCAGGAGGGCGGGCTGACGGCGTCGTTCGAGAAACTCATCATCGATGTCGAGATGATCCAGCACATGATGGAGTTTCTGCGGCCGATCGTCGTGGACGAGGCGGAGCTGGCCGTCGAGGCGCTGGGCGCGGTGCCGACCGGTGGCCATTTCTTCGGCGAGCCGCACACGTTGGAACGCTATGCCACCGCCTTCTACCAGCCGATGCTGTCCAACTGGCAGAATTACGAGGCATGGCAGGAGGCCGGCGGCCTCGACACGACGGCGCGGGCGACGCGGCTGTGGAAGAAGGCGCTTGAAGACTATGTCGAGCCGGCGATGGATCCTGCCGTGCGCGAGGCGCTGGAGGCGTACATGGCCAAGCGCAAGGAAGCGATCGGGCAGGGCGAGCCGTGATGATCGCAGGTTTGCGCGCGAGCACCCCCCTCTGTCCTGCCGGACATCTCCCCCTCAAGGGGGGAGATTGGCTGTCACGTCTTCCTTCGCCAATCCCTAACGCTGAAAAGAAAGCGGCGGTGCAGACGCTGCTGATCTCCCCCCTTGAGGGGGAGATGGCCGGCAGGCCAGAGGGGGGTGCCTGGCGCTGCCTCTCTGATTCACTCTATCTCCCCAACTCACTGATATCAGAGAAAAATCCATGAAATCGCATGCAAAGGTGGTGGTCATTGGCGGTGGCGTCGTCGGATGTTCGGTGCTGTTCCATCTGGCCCGCCATGGCTGGACCGATGTCGTGCTTCTGGAGCGCGATGAGCTGACCTCAGGCTCGACCTGGCATGCGGCTGGCGGCATGCACACGATCAATGGCGACCCCAACGTCGCCAAGCTGCAGAAATACACGATCTCGCTTTACAAGGAGATCGAGGAGCTGTCTGGTCAGGCGACCGGCGTGCATCTGACCGGCGGCGTGCTTCTGGCGGCGACCGAGGCGCGGCTCGACTGGCTGCGCGGCGTCGTCGCCAAGGGGCGCTATCTCGGCATCGACCTCGAAGAAATCTCGGCCAATGAAGCGGCCGAGCTGATGCCGCTGCTCGATCCGAAACAATTCGTTGGCGCCGTCCGCAACAAGGAGGATGGCCATCTCGATCCCTCCGGCGTGACGCACGCCTATGCAAAGGCCGCGCGCAAGCTCGGCGCCGAAGTCGAACGCTTCACCAAGGTGGAAGACATTGTGCGCCGGCCCGACGGGCTGTGGCGCGTCATCACCAACAAGGGCGAGGTGGCGGCCGAGCATGTCGTCAATGCCGGCGGCCTGTGGGCGCGCGAGGTCGGCCGCATGGTCGGGCTGGAATTGCCGGTGCTGGCCATGGAGCATATGTACCTGATCACCGAGGACATGCCGGAGGTTGCGGCGTGGAACGCCAAGACCGGCACCGAGATCATCCATGCCGTCGATTTCGACGGTGAGCTGTACCTGCGCCAGGAGCGCGGCGGCATGCTGATGGGCACGTATGAGAAGGCCAACAAGGTGTGGTCCGAATTCCAGACGCCGTGGAATTTCGGCCATGAGTTGCTGGAGCCGGACATCGACCGCATCGCGCCGTCGCTCGAGGTCGGCTTCCGGCATTTCCCGGCCTTCGAGAGGACCGGCATCAAGCAGATCATCAATGGCCCCTTCACCTTCGCGCCGGACGGCAACCCGCTGGTCGGGCCGGTGCGCGGGCTGCCGGGTTTCTGGGTCGCTTGCGGCGTCATGGCCGGCTTCTCGCAAGGCGGCGGCGTTGGTCTCGCTTTGTCCAACTGGATGATCGAGGGCGATCCCGGCGCCGACATCTGGGCCATGGATGTGGCACGCTATGGCGACTGGGCAACGATGGCCTACACCAACGCCAAGGTGCGCGAGAATTATTCGCGCCGTTTCTCGATCCGCTTCCCCAACGAGGAACTGCCCGCGGGACGACAGCTGAAGACAACGCCGATCTACGATTTGCTGTCAGCCAAGGGCGCGCAATGGGGCGTCTCCTATGGGCTGGAGGTGCCGCTCTGGTATGCGCCTGTGGGCGTCAAGGACGAGTTCTCGTGGCGTCGGTCGAGCGACTTCACCCATGTCGCGAAAGAAGTCGCGACTGTTCGTGAAGGCGTCGGCCTGGCGGAGATTTCGAACTTCGCCAAATACAAGGTGACGGGCGAGGGGGCAGCCGCCTGGCTCGACCGGATTTTTGCCTGCAAGCTGCCTAAGCCCGGCCGCATGACGCTGGCGCCGATGCTGAAGGACGATGGCAAACTGATCGGCGATTTTACATTGGCCAATATCGGCGACGGCGAGTGGTTCATCGCCGGCTCCGGTATCGCCGAGCAGTATCATATGCGCTGGTTCGAAGCACATTTGCCTAGGGATGGTTCGGTGCGCGTCGAGGCGCTGGGGCAGAAGCTCTGCGGTCTCGCCATCGCCGGCCCGAAGGCGAGGGACGTGTTGGCGAAAGTCAGCCGCGCGGACGTCGCCAATGCGGCGTTCCCGTTCATGGCGATGGCGAAAATGGATATCGGCATGGCGCCGTGCCTGGTCGGGCGCGTCAGCTACACCGGCGATCTCGGCTACGAGATCTGGGTGGCGCCGGAATATCAGCGCGCTGCCTTCCAGGCGCTGATGGCGGCGGGCGCGGAATTCGGCATCGGCCTTTTCGGCTCGCGCGCGCTCAATGCGCTGCGGCTGGAAAAGAATTACGGCTCATGGGCGCGCGAATACCGGCCGATCTACGGGCCGCTGGAGGCCGGGCTCGACCGTTTCGTCGCCTATGGCAAGGACGCCGATTTCATCGGCAAGGCCGGCGCTCTTGCCGAGCGCAAGCAAGGTGGCAAGCTCAGGCTGAGGACCTTCATCCTCGATGCCGACGACGCCGACGTCATCGGCGACGAGCCGATCTGGTTCGGCGGCGCGGTGCGTGGCTGGGTGACGTCAGGCGGCTATGCGCACCACCAGAAAAAGTCCGTCGCCATCGGCTATGTGCCGAAGGAGATCGCCGATGAGAGCGACGGCTTCGAGATCGAACTTTTGGGCAAACGCCATACGGCGCGCATGCAGGCGGCGGCGCTGTTCGATGCCAATTTCGAGCGCATGAGGGGGTGAAGGCTCACCCCCTTTGTTCCGCCCTTGTCAGGCGTTGCGGCGGTTGTCGAGCGCGAAGGCGCCGGCGCCCGCAAACACCAGATAGAGGAAGATGAAGCAGAAGGAGATGGCCGTGTCGCCGTTGTTGTTGATCGGGAAGAAGTCGCGCGGGAAGTGCGCCATGAAATAGGCGATGGCCATCTCGCCGGCCAGCAGGAAGGCCACAGGTCGGGTAACCAGCCCCAGCGCCAGCAGGATGCCGCCGGCGAATTCGAGAATGCCTGCCGTCGTCGTCAGGCCGGTGAGGGCGTGAGGCTCGGCGCTGACCGGGAAATTGAACAGCTTCTGCGAGCCATGCTCGATGAACTGCAGGGCGGTGATGATGCGCAGGACGCCGAGCATCTGCGGCTGAGATCTGCTGAGACCGTCAAAAAGCTTCATCTAAAACTCCATTTTTCCAACCCTTCGGCCGGCCATAAATGATCACCTGGCCATGGACCATTCACTTCCCATGGCCTGCCATCAACAATCGGTGATTGGAAATTGTTTCCAGTCTGGACGTCGATATTTGTTCTCGTTATGGTTGCATATATATCTCTATGGTTGTATATCTGCATGTAGACACTCCAAACCAGATAGGTTCCCTAGCCATGAAAAAAGTCGTCATCAGCCTGTTCGCAATCTTTGCAGGCACCAGCTTCGCCATGGCCGCAGATACCGGCTGCGATGCCTTCAAATGGCCGGTGACACGCGAGCAGGAACTATTTCCGGCAGCGGCCGCCGTGCAGTCCGGCACTTCCCTGGCAGTCGGGCAGGCGGTGGATTTCACGCTCGCAGCGGCTGACACGATCAGCTTTGCCGTGCCACCGGAACGCGCGCCGGCAGCCGGCACGTTTGGCGCAACGGCGGTTGTGGCCGTGCCGCCGGAGGGAGAACTCCAGATCAGCCTGTCCGATGAGGCGTGGGTCGACGTCATTCAGAATGGCCAAGCCTCGAAGTCCGTGGCTTTCAGCGGTGTGAAGACCTGTCCCGGCATCCGCAAGAGCGTGCGCTTCAAACTTGCGGCCGGCGCGGCCACGATCCAGCTCAGCGGCGCCAAGAAAGAGACAATCAAGGTCGCGGTGCTGACGCCGGAATAGTTCGATAAGAGACAGTATTTAAACCACAGTGTTTGGCCTGCCGGCCGCCAAGTTGACGGCGCGCCCGTTTCGCACATGCATCGAATTCGGCATCAAATGCTGAACTTTTGTCTTCATGCGCACGCACGTTGCTCGGCACTTGCGCTGGTATTTACAGCACGGCTCCATTCACCAATCTACCGTTCGCTCCTGTGGAACAACCGTATATCCGCCAAAGGCTTGCCGCGACTTATAAACTTTTACACTGCCGCCGAACCGCGAAAGCACCAGCTCCCGCACTCTCGGCAAGTTAACTTCACAAAGTGGTCCTAGGACCACTTCTGCGAGTACCAACTCAGGCCCGAAATCCTTGAAGTGAAACCTTCCTTCGGCATTCGTGTGCGCCAAGTCTAAGAGCATTCGATGCTCGGCCTCGTATTTCCAGTCTTTGAACTTCGTGTTTGTAAGTAGCACCTTCACTTTATCAGATAATTTATCCGGTGAGGTATTATCTAAGGTTATTCCCCTACGCTTATTCTCGTATATTACCTCTATCGCTCGACCTCTTGGAACGTCGAAACCAAGGCAGATCCCGGAGTGTTTTGAGGCGTAGTGACTCCAGAGAAGCGGATTTGTCCAATCGGCGCTAAAACAAAGCAGTCCATGCTCGGAGCTATATTTTTTCTTGTGCGCTAGTGCGGTCGATCTTACAGAGCTGTCCTTGCAGTTCGCAGCCAGAAGCTCAAAAGGATCATTCAGCTCCGTAAATCGCGCAACCTTGAGACGTTTAAGGCCGATATCGCTAAGACCATACTCGGCAGAGGTGATATGATAAAGACGCAGCAATTGGGGTGGGGGTGGAGGAACAACTTCGCTGCTTCCCATTTGGGTTCCATAGCCGGCCTTGTCCCACTCTTTACGCAGGTGTGGTTTCATTGCCATTGCTGGTCCTTTCGCGAAAAATCCCGCTTTCAAATACAATAATCATCGCCAAGAGACTAGCAAAAAGTCGGCTAACGCTGAAATCGACTGTTGGATAGACGTATTGTTGGCGAATGCCCTGATCGTAGCGATGTCGAGCGAGGGTGAGATACAAGGAATATGCGATTGAATACTAGTAGTTGGCGCTACCAGTGATTACATGCGGGGCTGGGATCAGCGCAACGAAACGGGAGCAGCGACTTAAATGGCTATCAGTATTGGGAGAGGCTCTAAGCCGTCCGGAACACATTCGTATAAGCTGAAGATTGGTGATGTTGTTATTCTGAAATCTGATTCTGATGCGGCGCTTCCTATGACAGTCGGAGCCTTAAGTGGCCCCTTGAAGGCCACGTGATGGTCCAGTGGCGAGATAAATCCGGGAAACCGCACGGGGGTACGTATCACGAAGACACGCTGAAGCTCGTCGACCCGAAATAATCGGGCGTTCGATGGCGACGAGCAGAGAGCGGCCTTTCATGGTAGGTACGATGAAAGGCCGTCGCCTTCTGGCACTATTGATCGCGGTCACCTTCCCGGCGCGATCAGCGCGAAATACGCGCCTTGCGGATCGGTGAACTGGGCGATCCATTGGCCGGTCGGAACCGGCATCGGACCCATGACGATCTTGCCGCCATTGTCGGTGACACGTTTGGCGGCGGCGTCGATGGCATCGACATTGAAGTAGAACAGCCAGACCGGCACCGGCAGCTGCTGCGGCTTGTTCATGATGCCACCGCCGGATTCAGGGCCAGCCCCGAAGGTCTGGTAGATGCCCATCTCGCCGATGTCCATGCTGCCGGCATCGGTCCAGCCGAACTGGCTGGAATAGAAATCGAAGGCCGCCTGCCGGTCGGCTGCATAGAGTTCGTGCCAGCCGACATGGCCCGGCGTTGTCGCCGGAAGGACGGGCTGGTCGGGGCCATTGGGCTGCAGAAACATGAAGGCAGCGCCCTGTGGATCGGCGACGACCGAGAAGCGGCCGACGCCGGGAATGTCGTCCGGCTCGCGGTGGACAGCCCCGCCGGCGGCCTTCAGCGCCTTGGTCGAGGCATTCGTATCCCTGGTGTGGATGTAGCCGAGCCATGCCGGCTTCATGCCCATTTTGGCGGCGTCCTCGGGCATGGTCATCAGCCCGCCGACGCCACGCTCGGCGGAGTTCACCACGATGTAGCGCGGCATGCCGGGCGCCTTGTCGAAGGGCTCGGCCCGCCAGCCGACGACGGTGGTGTAGAACGCTTGCGCCGCATCGAGGTCGGTGGTCATCAGCTCGTACCAAAAGAAGGGCATTGGGGTTTTCGGCATCTTTGGTCTCCTCACCTTCATGCTTCGATCGTTGTCCGATCCATCAAAGGACGATTTCAGCGACGCGAATCCGACAGCGAACCGGAGAAAATTCAACGTGTGCGTTGACACATCGTTCCGCACTTCGCCCCATTCGGTGGCTTGCACGTGCGGCGGTTTTCGACTTTCCTTGGGCGAACGAGGGGTAGTCGTTTCATGCGCCGGATGTCGCTCACGCCTGAGCTTGTTTCACTGTGCCATCGGCAGGAGGTCGATCCCGGACCCGACGGCAGCTGGACGCAGCTGACCGACGACGACTTCCGCACGCTTGCCTTACGGCTCTCCGAAGAAGCCGATGCAGGGCCGCTCTGGGTGTTCGCCTATGGCTCGCTGATCTGGAAGCCGGCCTTCGAGTCCGTCGAGCGGCAGCGTGCCACGGCTTTCGGCTGGCATCGCTCGTTTTGCCTCGACATGGTGCGCTGGCGCGGCACCACCGCGCAGCCTGGGCTGATGATGGCGCTCGAACGCGGCGGGCGATGCGACGGTGTCATCTACCGCCTGCCCGACGGCGACAAGCCGCAGCAGATCGAAAGGCTGCTTCGCCGCGAGATCGACGATCATGAGAGTTTCAGCTCGGTCCGTTGGGTTCCGGTGCGTACGGCGCAAGGCCCGATGCGGGCGCTCGGGTTCTGGGTCGGGGTGACGGGCAGGGGGACGTCGCTCGGGCAGCCGCTGGATCGGGTGGCGCAGGTGCTGGCCCGGGCCTGCGGGCATGTCGGCTCGGGTGCGGAATATCTCTACAACACCGTCAGCCACCTCGAGGAATTCGGAATCCGCGACCGCAATCTGTGGCGATTGCAGCAACTGGTCGCCGACGAGATCCGGTCGATCCATGATGCCGCTCCAGGCTCCAGCTTTTCGCCCGCGCCATAGAGACATAACATGAGTAAAAAAATCATGTTATTATCGAGGCTTTTCAGAGGCTTGCGGCGAAAATTGACCAATTGATAAAAAAATAAAACGTGCTAGCCTTCCCCAAAACGAAAACATGGGGAACTGACGATGCCAGTAGGCCAGTTCAAGGACGGTATTGCCGGTGGACGGCTTGCCGCCGACCAGTACGCCGAGAATTTTTCCGACTTGCATCCGCCGCTCGATCACCACGAGGCGCTGGTCGAATCCGACCGCTGCTATTTCTGCTATGACGCGCCGTGCATGAACGCATGCCCGACCTCGATCGACATTCCACTGTTTATCCGCCAGATCTCGACCGGCAATCCGATCGGCTCGGCCAAGACGATTTTCGACCAGAACATTCTGGGCGGCATGTGCGCCCGCGTCTGCCCGACAGAGACGCTGTGCGAAGAGGTCTGCGTGCGCGAAGTGGCGGAAGGCAAGCCGGTGCAGATCGGCCGCCTGCAGCGCTACGCCACCGATGTCGCCATGGCCGAGCACAAACAGTTCTATCCGCGCGCGGAATCGACCGGCAAATCGGTCGCCGTGGTTGGCGCCGGACCTGCGGGTCTTGCTGCCGCGCACCGGCTCGCTCGCCACGGCCATGAGGTGACCATTCTCGAAGCCCGCCCGAAGGCCGGCGGCCTCAATGAATATGGCATCGCCGCCTACAAGAGCATCGACAACTTCGCCCAGGCCGAGGTCGACTATGTCACCGCCATCGGCGGCATCGACATCCAGAACGGCAAGGCGCTCGGCAGCGACTACCAGCTGTCGGACCTGACCAGGAATTACGATGCCGTCTTCCTCGGCATGGGGCTTGGCGGCGTCAATGCGCTGCGCGCCGATGGCGAGGATGCCGACGGCGTCACCAATGCGGTCGAGTTCATCGCCGAACTGCGCCAGGCCAGCGATCTCGCAAGTCTGCCGGTCGGCCGGCGGGTCGTCGTCATCGGCGGCGGCATGACGGCGATCGACGCGGCGGTCCAGTCGAAGCTGCTCGGCGCCGAAGAGGTGACGATCTGCTACCGGCGCGGCCAGGAGCACATGAACGCCTCCGAATTCGAGCAGGATCTGGCCGCCGCCAACGGCGTCACCATCCGCCACTGGCTGCAGCCGAAGCGGGTCATTGCCGAAGGTGGCAAAGTGTCAGGCATCGAACTCGAATACACCGCCATGAACGGCGACAAACTTGCCGGCACCGGCGAGCGGCTGACGCTCGTCGCCGACCAGGTGTTCAAGGCAATCGGCCAGAGCTTTGTGCCGGCGGCACTCAACGGCAGCGGTGCTGCGATCGAACTCGAAGCCGGCCGCATCAAGGTGGACGGCGAAGGCCGCACCTCGCTCGCCAATGTCTGGGCCGGCGGCGACTGCATTTTTGGCGGTGATGATTTGACGGTCTCGGCCGTGGCACAAGGCCGCGATGCGGCTGAGAGCATCAACAGGAGTCTGACGCAGGGATAGAGATCATGGCCTCGGTGGAATCGGGCATCGCCCGTCACTACGACGTATCGGGTCTTGAGCAGCACATTCTTGCCGTGCTCGCCGATACCGGCGTGGACATTGCCCAGCTGCGCGCCGGCGATCTCGAAGCGGTCGACGAGTTCCACATTGGCGGTATCGCCGCCACCAGGGAACTCATCGGCCAGATGGGTTTGAAGCCGGGGGCCAGGCTGCTCGACATTGGTTCCGGCGTGGGTGGTCCAGCCCGCTTTGCCGCCAACAATGCCGGCGCCGATGTCACCGGCATTGATCTGACGCAAAGCTATGTCGACATCGCGACCAGCCTGTCGAAGCGGGTGGGAATGGCCGACAAAGTCCGGTTCGTGCAGGGCAGCGCGCTGGACATGCCGTTCAGCAACAAAAGCTTTGATACGGCCATGATCCTGCATGTCGGCATGAATCTTCCCGACAAGAAGAAGTTGATGAGCGAGGCGGCGCGTGTGCTCAAGCCGGGCGGCGTCTTTGCCGTCTACGATGTGATGCGGCTCAAGGCAGGTGCGCTGACCTATCCGCTGCCATGGGCATCCGATGAGAGCATGTCCTTCGTCGCCACGCCCGACGACTATCGCTCGGCTGCCGCGGCTGCAGGGTTCTCAGTAGCCGCCGAGCGCCCACGCGGCGCCTTCGCCATCGAATTTTTCGGCACGATACGGGCGCGCATGGCTGCGGCGCAGGCGGAAGGCAAAAAGCCGCCGCCCGGTGTTAATCTTATCATGGGCGAGAACGCCCGCACCAAGATCGCCAATCTCACCGCCGCGCTTGAAGGCGGCATTCTCGCACCCGTCGAACTGCTCCTTCGTCTCGGTTGAAAGGGACCTGTCATGGCTGACATCCGCAACAATTTCGTCGGCATCAAATCGCCCAACCCCTTCTGGCTGGCCTCGGCGCCGCCGACCGACAAGGCCTATAACGTTATCCGCGCCTTCAAGGCGGGCTGGGGCGGGGTGGTCTGGAAGACGCTCGGCGAAGAAGGTCCGCCGGTGGTCAACGTCAACGGCCCGCGCTACGGCGCGATCTGGGGTGCCGACCGGCGCCTGCTCGGCCTCAACAATATCGAGCTGATCACCGACCGTGACCTGCAGGTCAATCTGCGCGAGATCAAGCAGGTCAAGAAGGACTGGCCCGACCGCGCCATCGTCGTGTCGTTGATGGTGCCGTGCGTCGAGGACGCCTGGAAGGCGATCCTGCCGGTGGTCGAGGAGACCGAAGCCGACGGCATCGAGCTCAATTTCGGCTGCCCGCACGGCATGTCGGAACGCGGCATGGGTGCGGCTGTCGGCCAGGTGCCGGAATACATCGAAATGGTGGTGCGCTGGTGCAAGGCCAACACCCGCATGCCTGTCATCACCAAGCTGACGCCCAACATCACCGATGTGCGCAAACCGGCGCGCGCCGCACATGCCGGCGGCACCGATGCGGTGTCGCTGATCAACACCATCAATTCGATCACCGGCGTTAATCTCGACAGCTTTGCGCCAGAGCCGACCATCGACGGCAAGGGCTCGCATGGCGGCTATTGCGGCCCGGCGGTGAAGCCGATCGCCATGAACATGGTGGCCGAGATCGCGCGCGACCCCGAAACCCACGGCCTGCCGATCTCCGGCATTGGCGGCATCACCACCTGGCGCGATGCAGCCGAATTCATGGCGCTCGGCGCCGGCAACGTGCAGGTGTGCACGGCGGCGATGACCTACGGCTTCAAGATCGTGAAGGAGATGATCGCCGGCCTGGAGAACTGGATGGACGAGAAGGGCCATGCCTCGCTCGACGACATTGTCGGCCGCGCCACGCCCAACGTCACCGACTGGCAGTATCTCAACCTCAATTACATCGCCAAGGCCCGTATAGACCAGGACGCCTGCATCAAATGCGGCCGCTGCCACATCGCCTGCGAAGACACCTCGCACCAGGCGATCACCAACATGGTCGACGGTGTCAGGCACTTTGAGGTGATCGAGGCCGAATGCGTCGGCTGCAATCTGTGCGTCAATGTCTGCCCGGTGGAAAACTGCATCACCATGGAGCCGCTGGCCGCCGGCGTGATGGACCAGCGCACCGGCAAGCCGGTCTCGCCCGTCTACGCCAACTGGACGACGCACCCGAACAACCCGATGGCCAAGGTGGCGGCGGAGTAGGGAACGGCTCGACGAAAAAAGCGGCGCCTTCGGGCGCCGTTTTTCATTTTTCTATTGCAGATAAGATTTATCCACGATATAAAGTATCCATGAATTGGAGATCAACATCATGAAACTCGGCGAGGGCGTAGAAGCGGCCATCCATTGCGCGGCCACGCTGGCCAGCGTGGAGGGCAACAGCACGATGCCGGGCGCTGCCCTGGCGGAGTCCTTCGGCCTGTCGCCAAGTTATCTCTTGAAGCATCTCAACATGCTGACGGCAGAGCGCATCCTGGAATCGGTGCCGGGGCCGGCGGGCGGCTACCGGCTGGCGCGGCCGGCCGAGCGCATCACGCTGCTCGACATCGTTCTGGCGATCGAAGGTCGTGAGCCGGCGTTTCGTTGCGGCGAGATCCGCCGCAACGGTCCGGTCAAGCTCGACGCGTCCGCCTATGTAAAACTGTGCGGCATCAACGCTGCGATGTTGAAAGCCGAGCGCGCCTATCGCGCGGCTCTCGCGGAAACGCGGTTGTCCGATATCGTGGCTGATTACGCAGCAGAAGGCGATCCGCGTTCGTTTGCCGCGAGCTGCGCCTTCGTTGCGCGCCACCAGCGACCGCAGAAATCCGCTGCGACCAAGCAAATTTAACCCCCCGCCAAACAGATGTGAAAGGAAAGACGATGAAACAGAGACTGCAATTCTTCGCCAAGGCGCCGGAAATCATGAAGGCGGTGTCGGCGCTTAACAAGGCGGTCGACGAATGCGGGCTTGAAGTGGGCCTGCTGCATTTGGTCAAGCTCAGGGCGTCGCAGATCAATGGTTGCTCCTATTGCGTCGAGATGCACAGCCGCGAGGCGCGGCGCGATGGCGAGACCGAGATACGGCTCTATCTGGTTTCGGCCTGGAAGGAATCGCCGCTGTTTTCCGAGCGGGAACGTGCAGCCTTTGCTTGGACCGATGCCACGACCCTGATCGCCAACAATGGCGTGTCGGACGAACTCTATGCCAGCACGCTTCGACATTTCTCGGAAGAGGAACTGGTCAAGCTGTCGGTCGCGATCGGCATGATCAACACCTGGAACCGGCTCTGCATCCCGTTCCACGCCATTCATCCGATGCCGACTGCCAAAGCAGCCTGACCGTCCGGTTTAGCGATGGAGCGCCGTCGAGAGGCGGCGCTCCGACTGCCTTTAGGCGTTGTTTTTTTAAGGGGAGGATTTCATGCCTGTCGATTTGCCTTCGAGCCTGTTGTTTCTCGGCCGCCTGTTGCTCGGCGGCGCCTTCGTTTTCGCTGGCCTGCGCAATGTCCAGAACGAGGCCTTCCTGACAGGGTTGATGACCGCGCGCGGCGTGCCGCAGGCCAAGCTGGCGCTGTGGGCCGGCATCGTCCTGCAGACCATTGCCGGCGCGCTGGTGATGGCCGGTGTGTGGACCGCGATCGCCTGCGCGGTGCTGGTGCTGTTTCTCATCGTCGCCACGCCGATGTTCCACAATTTCTGGGACCATCAGGGCCCGGACCGCGCATCGCGCATCAACGGCTTCGTCGGCAATGTCGCGCTGGCCGGCGGTTTTCTGACGCTGATCGCGCAGTCGCTTTAGGAAGGCGATTGGATCAATCCTCGCCTGCGCATTAATCGCGCCGTTGCGATTGTGCTGTATAAAAACGTCCAGGTTCGCCGATTGGAGCGTTCATGGAGCTGAGTTGGACCGGTTTCTGGGCAGGCGTCACGCACGCCGCCCATCAGGCGCTGTCTCCGTTCCGCGCGATCGCGGAAGCCTTCGGCCAGCAGCCAAGCGACATGCAGATCTGGTGCTTCCTGTGCGGCGTCTTCTTCCTGGCGCTCGTCGGCACGCAAACCTATGGCGATTTGGTGCTCAGGCGACGCGGTGCCGTTGCCATCGGTAAAGTCGTCAGTCTCGACAAGTCGGATGACGGCCCGGATACGCCGATCATCGAATTCGTCGACCGACGGGGCAAGACCTGGCGGTTCACGTCAAATTTGCCGGTCAACGGAACGACCGGGTCGGTCGGCGCATCGGTCGAAGTGAAGTACGACCCACTTCGCCCCAAGCGCGCCCGCGAAGTGGGCAGATCGCTCTTGAAAGCGGCCCATATGGCTCTCTGGTGGACGATCATCGCAGCGCTGATGACGATCGCCTTCTGGCCCGGCCTGACTTCCGACTGACGCAGCTCACGCTGCGTATCGCAGGCCGCCATCGCAGGTCAGCACCTGGCCGGTCATGAAGCCGTTGGAGACGAGGAAGGCGATTGCGCCGGCGACGTCTTCGGCATGGCCGATCCTGCCCACAGGGGTCTTGCCGGCATATTCACTGAACACCGCCTGCCGCTGGTCGTCGGGTAGAAAATCCCACCAGGGCGTGTCGATGACACCGGGCGCCACGACGTTGACGCGCAGCGGTTTCAGCTCGACCGCCAGGATCGGCACTACGGTCAACAGCATGCCGTTGACGGCGGCAATGCCGGCGACGCCGGGCGCGGTCAGCTGTGCCGATACCGCCGAGATGAAGGTCACCGATCCCGACTTGTTGAGCGTCGGCAAAGCCGCCTGCAAACAGGACAGCTGCGGCCGGACTTTCTCGTCGACTCCGCCAGCGATGTCGGCAAGGTCGAGGGTTTCGAACGGCCCAAGCCCCTTGCCGCCGCTGGCAGCCAGAACGAGATGATCGAAGGGGCCGAGTTGCCTAAAGAACCCGCGGACTTGGTCCGGCTTCGAAGCATCGAAGGCCGCCTTGTCGGCGGCGCCGCTGAGGCTTTTCCAGGCGCTCGTCAGCTTTTCTTTGTTTCGTCCGGTGATGGTCACCTTCATGCCCGGTCCAAGCAGTTTGCGCGCCGTCGCCAGGCCGATGCCGGACGAGCCGCCGATGATCACGGTGTGTTCGATCTTGCTCATGAGTACTGTTCCTTGGATTCGGGCGAAGCCTGGCCGACGAGGTCGAGGCTCAGGGCTCGCAATTGCTGCCTGGCCTTCGCGTCATAGGCCTGCGCATCGGCGCGGGATTCGTTTTGGCCGTCGAAATAGAGGCCGCTGCGGCCCTCCAGCGCGGGCGATGTCGCGAGCTTGAGAATGGCGTCGGCGCCGGTCTCAACCGAACTCCATGGCGTCACGCCGGCCTGGCGGACCATGGTGGTGTTCATGTAGCTCGCCGGATGCAGGGCGTTGATGGTGACGCCGCTGCCCTTCAGCTCTCCGGCCAGGTCGATGGTGAACAGGATCTGCGCCAGTTTGCTCTGGCAATAGGCGCGCACGCCGTCATAGGAGCGCGTCAGCATGACATCGCCGAAATCGATCGCCTGCTGGCCGGCCGACGCGACATTGACGATGCGCGATGGCGAACTCGCCTTGAGCAGCGGCAGCAGCTCCGACGTCAGCAGGAAACCGGCGAGATAGTTGACGGCAAAGCGCAGTTCGACGCCGTCGGCGCTGATCTGCCGCTTGGCGCCGGCGGTGCCGATGCCCGCATTGTTGATGAGGATGTCGAGCCGCTCTGTCTTGGCGCGCACGGCATCAGTGAGGCGGCGAACCTCCGCCAGCGAAGCGAGGTCGGCGGCGAGAAACTCGGCCCTGCCGCCGGCGGATTCGATTTCGGCGACGGTTGCCTTGCCGCGCGCCGCGTCACGGCCATGCACCAGCACGCGCGCGCCGCCGGCGCCCAGCCTTTGCGCGACGACACGGCCGACGCCGTCGGTCGAGCCGGTGATGAGGATTGTCTTGTCTTTCAGGTCCATGTTGTAGAGCCTCCATATTCGCTCTGGATGACAAGATGGGGCGCTTTGTGGACCGCAAACAGTTCAAACTTTATCCTGGTATCGATACTGCTATACTGCGCTCCATGGATGTTTCCGCACCATCACCCGAAGACAGCCGCCGGCGCGAACTTGGCGCCTTCCTGCGCTCACGCCGCGAGCGGCTTTCTCCGTCTGCCACCGGCATTGCGGCCGGTGCCAGGCGGCGCACGCCAGGTCTGCGCCGCGAAGAGGTGGCGATGATCGCCGGCGTCGGCACGACCTGGTACACCTGGCTGGAGCAGGGCAGGGACGTGCGGCCTTCCGTGGAGGTGCTGACGGCGCTCTGCGAAGCTCTACGCCTCGACGCCGCCGAGAAGCGGCATTTGTTCACGCTGGCCGGCCGCCAGCAGCCCGAGCGCCGGCGCATTTTGCCGGTCAAGGTCGAAGGGCCTTTGCTGCACATGCTGCAGAGCCTGGTCCTGCAGCCGGCCTATATTGTCGGGCCGCGCTGGGATGTGCTGGCCTGGAATGCCGGAGCCGTCGCAATCTTCGGCGACTACAGCCTGCTGGAGGGCGACGCCCGCAACATCATCCATGGCGTGTTCACCGATCCGCACCGGCGCCATTTGCTGGTCGACTGGGAACAGTTGGCGCGCGCAACCCTTGCCGCGTTTCGCGCCGAGAGCGCGAAATATACCGGCGATCCGGATTTCGAGAGGCTGATCGCGCTGATGATGCGCTCAAGCCCGGAATTCCGGGAATGGTGGCCGCAGCGCGACGTGGTGCACCGGCTCTCCGGCAAGAAATATCTGCGCCACCCGATCGCAGGCGCGATGGCGTTCGAGCATATGAGCCTGTCGATCGATGACGGCTCGGACATGAAGCTGATCGTCTACACGCCGCTGGCCGAGCAGAATTCGATTGCCAAGCTGGAAGAACTGCTGAAGGCGCAGCCACAGGAACTGCGCAGCGCCTGACGCCCAAAGTCAGCCTTTCGGCTTCAGCCCGTCGATGAACAGCTGTTCGAGGAACCGCGCAGCATCCTCGAAGCGGCCGTCGCCGCCGCGGTCGGCGCCGAGCACGGCGCGGACCTGGACGTCGAAATCGGCATAGTGCTGCGTCGTCGCCCAGATCGAGAAGATCAGGTGCCAGGGATCGGTACGGGCGATTTTTCCCGCGCGCATCCAGCCCTTGATGACGTTGGCCTTTTCGTCGACCAGCGTTTTCAGTTCGCCTTCCAAAAGCGGCTTGATGCGCGGCGCGCCTTGCAGGATCTCGTTGGCGAACAGCCGGCTCTCCCTGGGAAAATCGCGCGCCATTTCGAGCTTGCGCCTGATGTAGCTCCGGAGCTCGGTCAGCGGATCGCCGATATCGTCGAGTTCCCTGAGCGGCGCCAGCCAGGTTGCCAGCAGCCGCTCCATCAGCGTCTCATGAATGTCTTCCTTGCGACGGAAATAATAGAGCAGGTTCGGCTTCGACATCCCCGCGGCTTCGGCGATCTGGTCGATGGTCGAGCCGCGAAAGCCGTTGGTGGAGAAGACTTCGAGGGCCGCTTCCAGGATCAGCTCGCGCTTTTCCTGCTGGATGCGGGTGCGGCGAGGGGCGGAGCCTTCCATGGCGTCGCTCATTCCGGCAACCCTTGGCCGCGCGAGTCATCTGGACCAATTCTCTGGACCAGTTTTTCTCTTACCCGTGGAGCGCACTTCGGAGGCCGCATTTCCGCTAGTAATCCCTTGACCGCCGACAGGGCGGTGCTAACGTTTGTCCAATCGGTCAAAATTTGCGTAGCATGAAAACGCAGCAAAGACCAAGCCTTGGAAAGACCAAGCGTTAGCCGCACCGAAACAGGTTACAAGGGGAAGTCTTGGTCATGTCCAACCGGCTGAAAGTCACGCCGAACGATCTCAGCGCATTCTGGATGCCGTTCACGGCAAACCGGCAGTTCAAACAGGCGCCACGCATGTTCGTGTCCGCCAAGGACATGCATTACACCACCAGCGATGGCCGCAAGGTGCTCGATGGCACCGCGGGTCTCTGGTGCGTCAATGCCGGCCATTGCCGACCCAAGATCACCGAGGCGATCCAGCATCAGGCGGCCGAGCTCGATTACGCACCGGCCTTCCAGATGGGCCACCCCATCGTGTTCGAACTGGCCAACCGCCTGGTCGATCTCGCGCCCAAGGGCATGGACCATGTTTTCTTCACCAATTCCGGTTCGGAATCGGTCGACACGGCGCTCAAGATGGCGATCGCCTATCACCGCGTGAAGGGTGAGGGCGCACGCACCCGCCTGATCGGCCGCGAGCGTGGCTATCACGGCGTCAATTTCGGCGGCATCTCGGTCGGCGGCATCGTCAGCAACCGCAAGATGTTCGGCACGCTGCTGGGCGGCGTCGACCATATGCCGCATACGCATCTGCCGGAGAAGAACGCCTTCTCCAAAGGCGTGCCGGAATATGGCGCGGAGCTCGCCAATGAGTTGGAACGCATCGTTACGCTGCATGATGCCTCGACCATTGCTGCCGTCATCGTCGAGCCGGTCGCCGGTTCCACCGGCGTCATCCTGCCGCCGAAGGGCTACCTGCAGAAGCTGCGCGAAATCTGCACCAAGCATGGCATTCTGTTGATCTTCGATGAGGTCATCACCGGATTCGGCCGTCTCGGCGCGCCGTTCGCCGCCGACTATTTCGGGGTCACGCCCGACATCATGACCACTGCCAAGGGCGTCTCCAACGGCGTCATCCCGATGGGCGCGGTGTTCGTGAAGAAGGAAATCCACGACGCCTTCATGACCGGCCCCGAGCACATGATCGAGTTCTTCCACGGCTACACCTATTCGGGCAATCCGATCGCGTGTGCTGCCGCACTCGGCACGCTCGACACCTACAAGGAAGAGGGCCTGCTGACCCGTGGCGAGGAATTGGCGCCTTATTGGGAAGACGCGCTGCATTCGCTGAAGGGCGAGCCGCATGTCATCGACATCAGGAACATCGGCCTGATCGGCGCGATTGAACTGGCGCCGATCACCGGCCAACCGACCAAGCGGGCCTTCTCGGCCTTCGTCAAGGCGTTCGAGCGCGGCGCGCTGATCCGCACCACCGGTGACATCATCGCGCTGTCGCCGCCGCTGATCATCACCAAGGGCCAGATCAACGAACTGGTCGACCATGTGCGTGAAGTGCTGAGGGCGATCGACTAAGCTTGCTTTTATCTGGGCGGGTGGCGATGGGAACCGCCACCCGTCCAGAACATGAAATGGAAGGACTCTGTATGGCCGCACCCGGCGAGAATCTGCGAATCAATTCAGACCGTTTGTGGGATTCCATCATGGAGATGGCGAAGATCGGCCCCGGCATTGCCGGCGGCAACAATCGCCAGACCGTGACCGACGAGGATGGCGAGGGCCGGCATCTGTTCAAACGCTGGTGCGAGGCGGCCGGGCTCGAAATGGGCCTCGACGAAATGGGTACCATGTTTGCCCGCAGGGAAGGCGCCGATCCCAGCCTGCCGCCGGTCTATGTCGGCAGCCATCTCGACACGCAGCCGACCGGCGGCAAATATGATGGCGTGCTCGGCGTGCTCGGCGGGCTGGAGATCATCCGCTCGCTCAACGATCTCGGTATCACCACCAGGCATCCGATCGTCGTCACCAACTGGACCAACGAGGAAGGCTCGCGCTTCGCGCCGGCGATGATGGCGTCCGGCGTGTTCGCCGGCGTGCTGGAGCAGGCGGACGTGTATCAGCACACCGACAAACAGGGGAAAAAATTCGGCGAGGAGCTGGAGCGTATCGGCTGGAAGGGCACCGAGAAGGTCGGCGATCGCAAGATCCACGCCTTCTTCGAACTGCATATCGAGCAGGGACCGATCCTTGAGGATGAAGGCATCGATATCGGCGTCGTCACCCACGGCCAGGGCCTGAAATGGCTGCAGGTGACGCTCACCGGCAAGGAAGCGCATACCGGCTCAACGCCGATGCCCAAACGCCGCAATGCCGGGCTCGGCATGGCCCGCGTCATCGAGCTGGTGCACGAGATCGCCATGGACTACCAGCCCGATGCCGTCGGTGCTGTCGGCCACATGGAAGTGTTTCCCAACTCACGCAACATCATCGCCGGACGCACCGTCTTCACCATCGACATCCGTTCGCCGGAGAAGGAAGTGCTCGACGCCATGGATGGCCGCATCCGCGAAGGCATCGACACGATCTGCGAGGCCCTCGACATCCAGTACAAGGTCGAGCAGGTCGGCGCATTCGATCCGGTGACCTTCGACGCCGGCTGCGTCAAGGCGATCCGCGATGCTGCTGAGCGCCTCGGCTATTCCCACCGCAACCTCGTCTCGGGCGCCGGTCACGATGCCTGCTGGATCAACCGCGTTGCGCCGACCGCCATGGTGATGTGCCCCTGCGTTGACGGGTTGTCACACAACGAGGCCGAGGAAATTTCGAAGGAATGGGCCGGCGCCGGCGCCGACGTGCTGTTCCACGCGGTGGTGGAGACAGCGGGGATCGTGGCGTGAACTAAAAATCTGGATTCAAACGACGCTCACAAAGAAGCGCGAAGAGAACAAGGGAACACGACAATGACCAAAGTCATCCGAAACGGCACCATCGTCACCGCCGACCGTACGTGGAAGGCCGATGTGCTGATGCAGCATGGCAAGATCGTCGCCATCGGCTCGAACCTGCACGGCGACCATGAGTTCGACGCCACCGGCTGTTACATCATGCCGGGCGGCGTCGATCCGCATACGCATCTCGAAATGCCGTTCATGGGCACTTATTCGGCCGATGATTTCGAATCCGGGACGCGTGCGGCGCTCTCCGGCGGCACGACCATGGTGGTCGATTTCTGCCTGCCGGCGCCGCAGCAGTCGCTGCTCGAAGCCTTGCAGATGTGGGACAACAAGACCTCGAAGGCGTCCTGCGACTACTCCTTCCACATGGCGATCACCTGGTGGGGCAAGCAGGTGTTCGACGAGATGGCCACAGTCGTCGACAAGGGCATCACCTCGTTCAAGCATTTCATGGCCTACAAGGGCGCGCTGATGGTCGACGACGACGAGATGTATGCGTCGTTCCAGCGCTGTGCCGATCTCGGCGCGCTGCCGCTGGTGCATGCCGAAAACGGCGACGTGGTCGCGGCCCTGTCGCAGAAGCTGCTCGCCGCCGGCAATAACGGCCCCGAGGGTCACGCCTACTCGCGTCCGCCGGAAGTGGAAGGCGAAGCAACCAATCGCGCCATCATGATCGCCGACATGGCCGGCGTGCCGCTCTATGTCGTGCATGTCTCCTGCGAGCAGAGCCACGAAGCCATCCGCCGGGCACGGCAGAAGGGCATGCGGGTGTTCGGCGAGCCGCTGATCCAGCACCTGACGCTGGATGAGAGCGAGTATTTCGACAAGGACTGGGACCATGCGGCGCGCCGCGTCATGAGCCCACCCTTCCGTAACAAGCTGCATCAGGATTCGCTGTGGGCCGGCCTGCAAGCCGGATCGCTGCAGGTGGTGGCGACCGATCACTGCGCCTTCACCACCAAGCAGAAGCGCAATGGCGTCGGCGATTTCACCAAGATTCCGAACGGCACCGGCGGCCTCGAAGACCGCATGCCGGTGCTGTGGAGCACCGGGGTCAACACCGGCCGGCTGACGATGAACGAGTTCGTCGCCGTGACCTCGACCAACATCGCCAAGATCCTCAACATGTATCCGAAGAAGGGCGCCATCGTCGAAGGCGCGGATGCCGACATCGTGGTGTGGGACCCGAAGCGCAAGAAGAAGATCACCTCGAAGAAGCAGCAATCGGTGATCGACTACAACGTCTTCGAGGGCTTCGAGGTGACCGGCCTGCCACGCTTCGTTTTCTCGCGCGGCGAGTTGTCGATCGAGGAAGCCGAGGTCAAGGCCAAGCCCGGCCATGGCGAATTCGTCGCCCGCGAGCCGAACGCGGCGGTCAACCGGGCGCTGTCGACCTGGAAGGACATTACCGCGCCGCGCAAGGTGGAACGCACCGGCATTCCGGCGACCGGGGTCTGAGGTTGCGGAGCTCCGCAGCGCTCATCTCACTGGTCGTGGCGATCGTCGTCGTTGCTCCGGCAAATGCAGCCAGCGTGCTGGTTGGCTCCTGGGGCAACGATGCCGGTTGCGTCGTCGCAACGGCCGGGTACCAGGACGGCGACGACTATATCGTACTGACCGCGGAAGGCATCGAGACCTATGGCAGTGGCTGCCGGTTTGCGCAGCAATTGACCTCGGCGCCGGGTACGCAATCGCTTGATGCGACCTGTTCCGCCGAGGGCGAGGCGGGGACGACGGCTGAAACCGTGGTGGTCACCAACAAGGGCGAGGGTGGTTTCTTCGTGACCATTCCCGGCCTTGAAGAAATGGGGCCGCTGCAGCCTTGTTCATGATTTTTGGGGGAATGAGCATGCGTGGTTTTAGTCTGTCTGTTGCGATGCTTGTCGTTCTGGCCGGTCAGGCTTCGGCGGCAGGGATCGACCTGTCGAAACCATACGGCGACAAATATGGCTGCATCAACCGCAACGGCCAGGAAGTCGCCGCCGATCAGATGTTGCTTTTGACCGACAAGGAATTGGTCACCGCCGCCAGCGCCTGCACGTTCACGCAGAAGCAGGCGCAGGCCGATGGCTCCCTGGTGGTGACAGCAACCTGTGAGGCGGAAGGCGAAGAGGGACAGGAGCCTACCAAGTTCACCATCAAGCGCAGCGCGAAAAACCCCAAAAAGCTGACGATTGCCGACGAAGACGGCAACGTCATGGGGGAAGTCTCGCGGTGCAAATGACGACGATCCCGCCAGTGTCAGGCGACCAGCGCATCCAGTTCCGGCAGCAGGACGACGCTTTCCTGTTCGTTGGGATCGGTGCGGGCGATGACGGCCGAGGACGGGGAGTTGCTCAGATTGGCCGGCAGATGCGGCACGCCGGCGGGGATGTAGAAGAGGTCACCGGCCTTGACGACGATGTGATGTTCGAGCCGGTCACCATACCAGGTGTGGACCTCGCCGGAGAGCACGTAGATCGCCGTTTCATGGCTTTGATGCAGGTGCGCCTTGGCGCGGGCGCCGGGCGGCAGGGTGAGCAGATGCATGCAGATGCCGGACGAGCCGACCGTTTCGGCGGCAATGCCGGCGAAATAGGTCAATCCCTGCTTGCCTTCATAAGTGCTTTCAGGGCGGATAAGGTGACAGGTGGGTTTCGGCGACATCGGCAAGGCTCCGGGCGTCGGTTGAGTGGGATTGGACGAGTGGAAAACAACATCAACGCAAATGCAACGGCATTTCATCCTGCGCAGCGGCGGCTACGAGAGGCGGCGTGCGGCCAATGACGGGAACCTCGCCAGCCGTCGTTTCGGCAAGCAAACTTGACCTTACCTTTCAGACCAATGACGGTCCGGTACAGGCGCTCTCCAATGTCGACCTCACCATCGGCAAGGGCGAGTTCGTCTCCTTCATCGGCCCATCGGGCTGCGGCAAGACCACCTTGCTGCGCGTCATCGCGGATCTGGAGAAGCCGACCTCGGGGACGATTTCGATCAACGGCATGACGGCCGAACAGGCGCGCGAGAAACGCGCCTATGGCTATGTTTTCCAGGCCGCCGCGCTGTTTCCGTGGCGCACCATCGAGCGCAATGTCGGGCTGCCGCTGGAGATCATGGGCCTGTCAAAGACAGAACAGAGGGAGCGGATCAACCGCACGCTCGACCTCGTCAACCTCTCAGGTTTCGAGAAGAAATATCCCTGGCAGCTTTCTGGCGGCATGCAGCAGCGCGCCTCGATCGCCCGCGCGCTGGCCTTCGACGCCGACCTTCTGTTGATGGACGAGCCGTTCGGCGCGCTGGACGAGATCGTGCGCGATCACCTCAATAAGCAATTGCTGGAATTGTGGGGACGCACCAACAAGACCATCTGCTTCGTCACCCACTCCATTCCCGAGGCCGTGTATCTTTCGACGCGCATCGTCGTCATGTCGCCACGCCCGGGCCGCGTCACCGATGTCATCGAATCGACGCTGCCCAGAGAGCGGCCGCTCCACATCCGCGAGACGCCGGAATTCCTGGCGATCGCCGCGCGCGTCCGCGATGGTCTGCACGCGGGGCACAGCTATGAAGATTGAGGCGGTGCGCTAGATGGACAGCTTCCGTGACAAGCTTGTTCCGGTGACATCGATCCTCGCTGGCGTGGTCGTGCTCTGGTACGTTTTCGCCGTCATCCTCAACACGCCGTTCCAGCGCGATCTCGACCGGCGAGCCGGTGAAACGCCTACCTTGAGCGAATTCATCGGCAAGACGTTGTCGCAGCCGAAGCCGACACTGCCGGCGCCGCATCAGGTGGCGGTGAATTTCTTCGAGAACACATTCCTGCGGCCCATCACCTCGAACCGCAGCCTCGTCTACAATGCGTGGGTGACGCTGTCCTCGACTCTGCTCGGCTTTGCCTTCGGCACGGCGCTCGGCATCATCATCGCAGTCGGCATCGTGCATGTGGCGACGCTCGACCGCAGCCTGATGCCGTGGATCATCGCCTCGCAAACCATTCCGATCCTGGCGGTGGCGCCGATGATCATCGTCGTGCTCGCGGCGGTCGGCATCACCGGTCTCATCCCGAAGGCGATGATATCGACCTATCTATCGTTCTTTCCGGTGACGGTCGGCATGGTGAAGGGCTTGCGTTCGCCCGAGATCATGCATCTCGACCTGATGCACACCTACAATGCCAGCGCCTCGCAGACCTTCTGGAAGTTGCGCGTGCCGGCCGCGGTGCCGTTTCTGTTCACCTCGATGAAGGTAGCGGTGGCGGCAAGCCTGGTCGGTGCCATTGTGGGCGAACTGCCAACGGGCGCTGTCGCCGGCATCGGCGCGAAACTGCTCGCCGGCGCCTATTACAGCCAGTCCATCGATATCTGGTCGGCGCTGGTTGCGGGCTCGGTGGTGGCGGCACTTCTGGTCATGGTGGTCGGCATAGCCGGGCGTCTCGTCGACCGCGCCATGGGCGGGAGGCCGGCATGAACTGGCTGAAGCCCTCCTGGCAAGCAGTGCTGGCCATTCTCCTGTGTCTTGTCGCTCTGGCGCTTGGCGCGATGTCGAAGCCGGAAGCGGCTGCACTGGCAAACCCCGCAGCGAGCTTCGACTACCCGTATTTCGGAATAAAAACGCCGATGATCGGCCTGGCCGTGCTGGCGGGGCTGATCTCAATGCTCAGGATTTCGTCGCTGGCGGAGGCCGTGGTGCTGTTTGTCGGCGCGCACCTCGTCGCCTGGATGCTGATCTCGGGCATTACGGGTTTCGAAGGCACGGCATTGGCGCCGTACTTCCTGCTGCTCACGGCTGCCTGGCTGCTGGCCTGGCGCTGCGTGGCGGTGCTGTCGGGGCTTCGGCCGATGGCGAAAGGCGTCCGCATGGCGCTGCGGCTGATCATCCCGGCGATCTTCGGAGCCTGGATCCTGATCATCTGGGAAGCGGTGACGCGCGGCGCCGGCATTCCCTTCATCCTTTTGCCGCCGCCAAGCGCCATCGGCGCGCGCATCGCCAGTTCCCTGCCGGTGCTCGGCGCCGATGTCCGCCAGACCATCTTCAAGGCGGTGATCTTCGGTTACGTCGTCGGTAGCGGCGCCGGCTTCCTGGTGGCGATCGCGGCCGACCGCGTGCCGTTCCTGCGGCGCGGGCTGTTGCCGATCGGCAATATGGTCTCGGCGCTGCCGATCATCGGTGTCGCACCGATCATGGTGATGTGGTTCGGTTTCGACTGGCCGTCCAAGGCGGCTGTCGTCATCATCATGACCTTCTTCCCGATGCTGGTGAACACGGTCGCAGGCCTTGCCGCCTCCGGCCATATGGAGCGCGACCTGATGCGTACCTACGCGTCGGGCTACTGGCCAACGCTCTTGAAGCTCCGGCTGCCGGCCGCGGCGCCCTTCATCTTCAACGCGCTGAAGATCAACTCGACGCTGGCGCTGATCGGCGCCATCGTCGCCGAATTCTTCGGCACGCCGGTTGTCGGCATGGGCTTCCGCATCTCGACCGAGGTCGGGCGGATGAACATCGACATGGTCTGGGCCGAAATCGCAGTTGCAGCACTGGCGGGTTCGGTCTTTTATGGCGTGGTCGCTCTTATCGAGAGAGCTGTCACGTTTTGGCATCCCTCTGTCCGTGGTGGATAGGGCGGTGGGTTTTGGGTGTTAACTTCAGAGGGTAAAAACATGAAAAGACTGATTATTCCAGTTCTGGCCGGCGCAATGTCGCTGGCCGCGTTCCAGGCAATGGCCGCCGACAAGGTGACCTTGCAGCTGAAATGGGTCACGCAAGCCCAGTTTGCCGGCTACTACGTCGCCAAGGCCAAGGGTTTCTATGAGGCCGAAGGTCTCGATGTCGACATCAAGCCGGGCGGTCCCGATATCGCGCCCGAGCAGGTGATCGCCGGCGGTGGCGCCGACGTCATCGTCGACTGGATGGGCGGCGCGCTCGCCGCGCGCGAAAAGGGCGTGCCGCTTGTCAACATCGCCCAGCCGTTCAAGAAGGCCGGCATGGAGCTGGTGTGCCCGGCAGACGGCCCGATCAAGACGGAAGCCGATTTCAAGGGCCATACGCTTGGCGTCTGGTTCTTCGGCAACGAGTATCCGTTCTATGCCTGGATGAACAAGCTCGGCCTGAAGACCGAAGGCGGCCCGGACGGCGTCACGGTGCTCAAGCAGAGCTTCGACGTGCAGCCGCTGATCCAGAAGCAGGCGGATTGCATCTCAGTGATGACCTACAATGAGTACTGGCAGCTGATCGACGCCGGCTACAAGCCGGAGCAGCTGACCGTGTTCAACTACTCTGCCATGGGCAACGACCTGCTCGAGGACGGGCTCTATGCCTCGGAAGACAAGCTCAAGGATCCGGCCTTCGAAGACAAGATGGTGCGTTTCGTGCGCGCCTCTATGAAGGGCTGGAAATACGCCATCGACAACAATGACGAAGCCGCAGGCATCGTCATGGACGGCGGCGGCCAGGACGAGAACCACCAGAAGCGGATGATGAGCGAAGTCGCCAAGCTGATCGACAATGCCGACGGCAAGCTCGACCCGGCGACCTACGAGCGCACCGCCAAGGCGCTGCTCGACCAGAAGATCATCACCAAGGCGCCGACCGGCGCCTACACCACGGCCATCACCGACAAGGCGATCAAATAAGCCTGGCGAGGTAGTTTCGATCTTGAGAGCGGCGCCTCTGGCAAAATGTCAGAGGCGCCGCTCCTTTATGGTGTTCATGACGAAGCTGGTCTCGATCGAGGCGACGCATTTCAGCCTTGCGATCTTTTCCTTGATGAAGCGCTCGTATTGGTCGAGGCTGCCCGTCACCACCTTCAGCACATAGTCGCGCGAACCGGTGACGAGGTGGCACTCCAGCACCTCTTCCCAACCGCGGATCGCCTCCTCGAACATGACGATCTCGTCCTCATTCTGGCGGCTGAGCCTGACAGTGGCGATGGCGACCATGCTCCAGCCGAAGGCGGCGGGATCGACCAGCGTGGTATAGCCCCGGATGACGCCGGCTTCCTCCAGTCGCCGCACGCGCCGCAGGCAGGGCGATGGCGACAGGCCGATGCGTTCGGCAAGCTCATTGTTGGTGATGCGTGCGTCGGCCCGCAGTTCGCGCAGGATTTTAAGGTCGAAATCGTCGGCTATCTTCTGCTGCAATTTTGGCCACTCCAGGCAGTTTGTTGCCGGGATGCAGACATGCGAGGCCGAAAATAGCAAGGACTGCGCGATGGGGATCGCATAAATTGCCGCGCAACATCCCTCAAAAAGGCAGGAAAAACCATGACCGCGCCGCGCCCGTCGAAAACTCACATCGGCAACCACAAGCTCCATCCGGAGACGCTGATGCTGAGCTATGGCTTCGATCCGCAACTGTCTGAGGGCGCGGTCAAGCCGCCGGTGTTTTTGACCTCGACCTTTGTGTTCAAGTCGGCGGAAGAGGGACGCGATTTCTTCGACTACACGTCCGGCCGCAAGGAGCCGCCGAGCGGCACGGCATCGGGCCTGGTCTATTCGCGCTTCAACCATCCCAACTCAGAGATCGTCGAGGACCGGCTGGCGGTCTATGAGGGAACCGATGCCTGCATCCTGTTTTCATCGGGCATGTCGGCGATCGCGACGACGTTGCTCGCCTATGCCCGCCCGGGCGACGTCATCCTGCATTCGCAGCCGCTTTACGGCGGCACCGAGACGCTGCTGACGCGCACGCTGTCCGGCTTCGGCATCGGCGCTGTCGGCTTTGCCGACGGCGTCGACGAGACGGCGGTGCACTCGGCTGCGGACGCTGCCGTGGCGAAGGGGCGCGTCTCGGTCATTCTCATCGAGACGCCGTCGAACCCGACCAACAGCCTGGTCGATATCGCGCTGATCAGGAAGATTGCCGACGAGATCGGCAGCAAGCAAGGGTCGACACCGATCGTCGTCTGCGACAATACGCTGCTCGGCCCGGTGTTCCAGCGGCCGATCGAGCATGGCGCGGATGTCTCGGTCTATTCGCTGACCAAATATGTCGGCGGCCATTCCGACCTGATCGCGGGCGCGGCCATGGGCAGCAAGGCGGTGACCAAGCCGATCAAGGCGCTGCGTGGCGCCATCGGCACACAGCTCGACCCGCATTCCTGCTGGATGCTAGGCCGCTCGCTGGAAACGCTGTCGATCCGCATGGAGCGGGCCAACGACAATGCGCGTCTGGTCGCCGAATTCCTGCGCGATCACGCCAAGGTCGAGAAGGTGCATTACCTGCCGTTCCTGGGCGAAGAGACGGATGCGGGCCGCGCCTATCTGGCGCAATGCAGCGGCGCCGGTTCGACCTTCTCTTTCGACATCAAAGGCGGAGAGAAGGCCGCCTTTGCCTTTCTCAACGGGCTGCAGATCTTCAAGCTGGCGGTGAGCCTCGGCGGCACGGAATCGCTCGCCAGCCACCCGGCGGCGATGACCCATTCCGGCATCCCCTTCGACGTGCGCCAGCGCATCGGCGTGCTCGAGACCACGGTCAGGCTGTCGATCGGCGTCGAGCATCCGGACGATCTGATCGCCGACCTGACGCAGGCGCTGGCGGCGGTCTGACGGCTGTTCTCTTGGCGACCGGAAGGGGCGAGAGATCGCCCCTTTTTTGGTGCTCCCGGTCACAAAACCGTGTGCGGGGAAACATTGCGCCGCCCAGCCGTTTCAGTTGAGGCATGCGCGCGCCGGGGGGGCCGCGACGCATGTGACATGCAATCGGAGGTTCTTCATGCGCGCACAATCCTTCCTGCCAGTGCTTTCGGCGCTGGCCATTTCGACCGCTTTCCTGTTCGCATCCCCGGCCATGGCCGAGGTAGTGAAATACAAGGCAACGCTTGATGGCAGCCAGCAAAGCCCACCCGTCACCACAAAGGGTAAGGGAACCGCCACTCTCACATTCGACACCACCAAGAAGAAGCTCAGCTGGAACGTCAAATATTCCGGCCTCAGCGGGCCGGCGATCGCCGCGCACATTCATGGCCCGGCGGCGATGGGTGCAAATGCTGCTCCCGCCATCCCGTTCAAAGGCAAGCTCAAGAGCCCGATCAAGGGTTCGGCCGAGCTGACCGACGCGCAGGCCGCCGACCTGGCGGCCGGCAACTATTACGTCAATGTCCACACTGCGGCGAACAAGGATGGCGAGATCCGGGGGCAGATCGAGGCCGTGAAGTAACCCAATCAAACCGACAAAAAAGGGGCGGGCGACCGCCCCTTTTTCTTTCGTCAGGCCTTGTCGCGGATCTGGGTCATTGTCCGGGTCGGCGTGATCGCTTCGGGATCGAGCCTGATCTCGACGATTGCCGGCTTGCCGCTGGCACGCGCGCGTTCGAAGGCATCAGCGAAATCGGCTGTCTTCTCCACCGTCTCGCCATGACCGCCATAGGCGCGGGCAAGGGCTGCAAAGTCGGGGTTCTTGAGGTCGGTAGCGACGACGCGGCCGGGATAGTCGCGCTCCTGATGCATGCGGATGGTGCCGTAAATGCCGTTGTTGACGACGATGACGATGATCGGCAGGTCGTACTGGACGGCGGTGGCGAATTCCTGGCCGTTCATCAGGAAGCAGCCGTCGCCGGCAAAGGCGATCACGGTGCGGTCCGGATAGAGAGCCTTGGCGGCGACCGCGGCCGGCGTGCCGTAGCCCATCGAGCCGGAGGTGGGCGCGCCTTGCGTGGCGAAGCGGCGGAAGCGATGGAAGCGATGCACCCAGGTGGCATAGTTGCCGGCGCCGTTGGTCAGAATGGCGTCGTCGGGCAGCACCTTTTCCAGATAGTTCATGATCGGTCCCATCTGGACCGGGCCGGGTCCGCTCTCCGGCGGCGTCGACCAGTCGAGATAGGCGGCGTGTGCTTTCGCTGTCTCATCCGCCCAAACCGGCGATCCCGAAGGTTTGCGCTTGGCAAAAGCTTCGACGAAGGCCGCTGGCGAAGCATTGATGGCCAGGGCCGGACGGTAGACGCGGCCGAGTTCGCCGGCATCGGCATGGACATGCACCAGCGTCTGGTCGGGGTAGGGGCTCTTCAGCAGCGTATAGTCGGAGGACGGCATCTCGCCCATGCGGCCGCCGATCAGCAGCACGAGATCGGCCTGCTTGATTGCCGTGGCCAGCTTCGGGTTTATGCCGATGCCGACATCGCCGGCATAGTTCGGGTGCAAATGGTCGAACAGCATCTGGCGGCGGAAGGAACAGCCGACCGGCAGTGACCAGGCTTCGGCGATGGTACGCATCCGTGCCACCGCTTCCTCGTCCCAGCGTGTGCCGCCGAGGATGACGAAAGGCTGCTTGGCTTTGCCGAGCAGTTTCTCCAGCGCGTCGAGCTCGGCTTCGCCGGGCCGCGTTTCGACCGGCGTGTGCGGCAAGGCGGCGGGCGCTTCGACCAGGCTGGTCAGCATGTCTTCCGGCAGCGAGATGACGACGGGACCGGGGCGGCCCGAGGTCGCGACCGCAAAGGCGCGGGTGACGAATTCGGGGATGCGCGCGGCATCATCGATCTCGACCACCCATTTGGCGATGTCGCCGAAGAAGCGCTTGTAATCCACTTCCTGGAAGGCTTCGCGCTCCTTGGCGTGGCTGGCGACCTGGCCGATGAACAGGATCACGGGGACCGAATCCTGCATGGCGATGTGAATGCCGGCCGACGCATTGGTGGCGCCGGGGCCGCGGGTGACGAAGCAGATGCCGGGCTTGCCGGTCAACCGCCCCTGGCAGTCGGCCATCATCGCGGCGCCGCCTTCCTGGCGACAGACAATGGTGCGGATCTTGGAATCGTGCAGCGCGTCGAGCACCGCGAGGTAGGATTCGCCCGGCACGCAGAAGATGCGGTCGGTGCCGTTCGCTTCCAGCGCGTCGACGATCAGTTGTCCGCCGGTCTTCATTTTCCAGACTTCTCCAGTTCGGCAAGGATTTCTTCGGTGTGTTCGCCCAGGCGCGGCGACGGACGCTCATAGACCAGCGGTGTGCCGGACATCACCATCGGCGCGCGCACCGAGGGCAGACGGTTGCCATGGCCGTCATCGAGGTCGAGCCGCATGCCGCGCGCGATCGTCTGCGGGTCGGCGAACATCTGGCCGATGTTGTTGATCGGGCTCGCCGGCACGCTTGCCGCTTCGAGCTTCGCCAGCAGCGGATCACGATCCCAGTCCTTCAGGGTCTCGATCATATGCTCGCGCAATTTCACCCGGTTGGCGACGCGGGCCGGGTTGGTGGCGAAATCGGGATTCGCTGAGAGATGGTCGAGCCCGACGGCGGCGCAGAATTTGGTGAACTGACCGTCATTGCCGACAGCGAGGATGATGTGGCCATCCCTGACCGGCACAACCTCATAGGGCGCGATGTTCATATGCGCATTGCCCATCTGCACCGGCGATTTGCCGGAGACGAGATAGTTGAGGTTCTGGTTGCCGAGCGCCGAGATCTGGGTGTCGAACAGCGCCATGTCTATATGCTGGCCTTCGCCTGTCTGCTCGGCATGGCGAAGCGCTGCCTGGATGGCGATGACCGAATAGAGGCCGGTGAAGATGTCCGAGATGGCGACGCCGGCCTTTTGCGGCTCGCGTCCGGCCTCGCCGGTGATCGACATCATGCCGGCCATCGCCTGGATGATGAAATCATAGCCGGCGCGCGGCGCGTAAGGCCCGTCCTGGCCAAAGCCAGTGATCGAGCAGTAGACAAGCTTTGGATTGATCGCCTTCAGGCTCTCATAGTCGAGCCCGTACTTTTTGAGCCCGCCGAGTTTGAAGTTCTCGATCAGCACGTCGGCCGTGGCGACCAGCCGGCGTACCGTCTCCGCCCCTTCGGGGGTCGAGAAATCAACCGCGATGGAACGCTTGCCGCGATTGCAGGAATGGTAGTAGGCGGCCGACAGGTTCTCGCCGTCATGGCTCATGACGAAGGGCGGGCCCCATTTGCGGGTGTCGTCGCCGCCATCTGGGCTCTCGACCTTGATGACATCGGCGCCGAGATCGGCCAGCAATTGTCCGGCCCATGGCCCGGCCAGGATGCGGGCCAGTTCGACAATTCGGACGCCTTTCAGCGGAGGTTCAGCCATAAATCACCAGATGGGTCGGAAGTGCAGCCTCTATCAACACCCGATGCGGCTGTCACGAGCGTTGCGGTGGGCCAGTACGGTCCACCGTTTGAGAACGCTGTCGGCCCAGGCAGCGAAATCGTCCATGACGGTGTCGCGGTTCACCTCGTTCAGGCTTTCGTGGCGGGTGTCGGCGTAAACCTTTGAAACCAGATTCGAAAAGCCCATCGCGCGCATGCGTTTGGCGAGATGATCGATGCCTTTGCCATAGTCGGAAGCCGGGTCTTTTTCGCCGCCGATAATGCTGACCGGGAGGTCGCGACGGATGCCGGCAAAGCCGGAATCCTTGCCGCCGTTCTGCGCCATCTGGACGACGTCGCGCCACATCGAGATCGAGGCATCCCAGCCGCAGAGCGGATCGGCGATGTATTTCGCCACCTCCGCCTCGTCGCGCGATAGCCAATCGAACAGCGTCTTGTGGTTGGGCACCGCCTTGCCCCAGGCCTGGAAGGTCAGTCGGGGCAAGATACGCGAGGGGACATCGGAGCCGAGCCTGAAGCGCTCATAAGCCAGGATGGCGAGCGCAAGCTGACCAAGCATGCCTTGCGAGAAATTGCCGTTCCAGATCGCGGCGGCGTGGACGCGTGGCGAGTGCGCCAGGAGGTAGTTCAACGCCACCGACGCACCCATCGAATGGCCGAACAGGATGACCGGCAGGCCAGGCTGTTCCTTCGCGATGAGATCATGGACGGCGTCGACATCGGCGATCACCTTGGCGGGTCCATCGGTCCCGGCGAACCTGCCCGGCGGCGCATCGGGCGCCTTGGTCGCGCCGTGGCCGCGATGGTCGTGGACGTAGACGTGAAAGCCGCGCGGCGACAGGTAATCGGCGAGGCGGGCATAGCGTGCGGCGTGCTCGGCCAGGCCATGATTGATCTGGACAACCGCGCGCGGGCTGCTCTCGGCGTGCTTCACATAAAGGTTGAGCGCGGCCCCGGTCGGTGAGGCCAGCGTCGTCTGCTTGTCAAATGCCATTTCTCGCTCCCTCCGCGACTGTTGGGCGACGGCGGGGGCGACGTCAAGCGAGTTCGAAAGCTGCAGAAAGAGGTATTGACAGTATGCTGTCAATCTGGTTTATGACAGCATACTGTCAAATTAGATCGGGAGCATGAGCATGAAAACCGTTTCGATCGTTTCGCGCCGCGCCGTCCTGCTGGCGAGCCTCGCATTTGCAACTGCAATGCTCGTGCCGTGCATTGCATCCAGTCAAACCAGGGAGATGACCATGAAGACCTCAACAATTGCCGGCCCGCAGGGCCAGCTTGCTGCCTACGAGATCAAATCGGGTGATGGCATGCCGGTCCTGTTCGCGCATGGCGATTGCAGCCGCGCTTCGCAGTGGAACCGGGTCATGCAGCTCACCGCTGACGGTCGCGACGCCGTCGCCTTCGATTTTCGCGGCCATGGTGCGTCGGCGCCGGCGGCCGATGCTGATTACGGCTATGACGGTCGTGCAGCCGACATCGGCGCGGTCGCCGATGCGTTCGGTCTGAAGCGGTTTGTCCTTGTCGCGCATAGCGGCGGCGGTGGCGCGGCGCTCGCCTATGCGGCAAGCCATGCCGACCGAGTGGCCGGCATTTTGCTGGTCGATCCGGCGACCGATCCGCGCGCTTTGCCAAAGGAGATCCGCGATGGTTTCGTCCGCGATCTGGCCGGCCCGAACGGCCTCGAAGTCCTCAAGGCCTATTACACCTCGATTGCCGGCCCCAATGAAGCGGTTCGCCAGACTGTGCTGGCCGATGCGGCTGTGGTCGATCCGGCGGCGCGGGCAGGCGTCGGCAAGGCGCTGGCCGAATGGAATCCCGAGCCAACGCTCGACGCCTATCACGGGCCGATCTTCGTGCTAGCCACGGAGGCCAATGACAATGCGGCCGCCCTTTTCCGCCTGCGCGCTGGAATTGGCCATCGGATCGTGGCCGGCTCCGGCCATTGGGTGATGCTTGACAAGCCTGAAGCGGTGGCGGAAGCCGTCAATACCTTCGTCTCCACCATCGAGGCCGGCCAGAAATGACAAGCAGGACCGAAGCCGGAGATGTGCTCACCGAGCTGGTGCTTGCCGTGTTCCGGTTGAATGGCGGGTTTCTCGACGCGGCCGACCGGCTGGCGGAGCCTGCCGGGCTCACGGCGGCGCGCTGGCAGGTTCTGGGCGCGGTGCTGAAGGAGCCAAAATCGGTGGCCGACATTGCCCGCGACATGGGGCTTGCCCGCCAGAGCGTGCAACGGCTGGCCGACATTCTGGCGGCAGAGGGGCTCGCCGCCTATGCCGATAATCCCGCCCATCGCCGCGCCAAGCTCCTGGCGATGACAGATGCCGGCTGGGCGGCGATCCGGGATATCGGCTCGCGGCAGCCTGTCTGGGCAAACCGCGTCAGCGAGGGCATCGAGGCGCAGACGATTCAGGCAGCACTTGATCTGTTGCGGACGCTGACCAGGCGGGTGGAAGAGGGCTGATCAACCAGTCGTGAGGCACGATCGGCGCGGGCAGTTGCGATTGTTTTTTACGGTCGGCGAAAGAAATCGTAATTCTGACATGTCGTACGTTTCTAGCTTGCGGCATTAAACGCCAGGAGTGCTGGAATGCGGATATCGGCAATAGTGGTTGCGGTGTTTTTTGCGCTGGCCGGCGCAGGCATGGCGCGAGCCGATGTGAAGATGAGCGGCTCGTTCGTCGCCGATGCGGCATGTCCGGCGACACAGGCGATCAAGAGCGGCAAGAACCCGGGCAATATCTCGACTGCGGCCGGACAGAGCTATGATCTCCTGGCCGGTAACAAGGATGCGCCGACGCATTACCTCATCCGCGTGCCGGGCGCCGATCCGGAGCGTCGCTGGGTCAAGATCGGCTGTGGCCATGTCTCAGGCGGCAGCGCCTCCACCCAGCCGGCGGCCCCAGCCGATCAGGGCAAGCCCGCAGCTTCGGGAAAGCCCGAATATGTCTTTGCGCTGAGCTGGCAGCCGGCCTTCTGCGAAACCAGGTCGAGCAAGCCCGAATGCCAGGCGCAGACGGCGGGCGGTTTCGACGCGTCGCATTTCACCTTGCACGGCCTGTGGCCGCAGCCGAACGGCAATTTCTATTGCCAGGTGCCGGCGAGTGACAAGGCCAATGATAATCCGGCCCATTGGGCCGATCTGCCGCCGGTCGATCTCGATGCCAACACGCGCGCCGAGCTCGATCAGGTGATGCCGGGCACCGCCTCCAAGCTCGAGCGGCATGAGTGGATCAAGCACGGCACCTGCTACGGCAAGAGCCAGCAGGAGTATTTTGCCGAAGCGTTGAACCTGATGCGGGCGGTGAATGCCTCGCCGGTGCGTGAGCTCTTCACCAAGAATGTCGGCAAGCAGCTGACTTCGGACCAGATCCGGAGCGCCTTCGACAGCGCCTTCGGCAATGGAGCCGGCGCGCGGGTGCGCGTCTCTTGTCTGGTCGATCCGTCGAGCGGCAGACGGCTGATCGGCGAGCTGACGCTCGGCTTGACTGGTCCGATCAGCCCGGACAGTTCGCTGGGCAGTCTGATGCTCGCCTCGGCGCCGACGACCAAGGCCGGCTGCCCGAAGGGCTCGGTCGATGCGGCCGGGTTCCAGTAGGATATCCGTCTGTCGCTCGGCAGTGACGCGGTGATATGGTCCGGACGCATTTCATTCGGCGGGGGTGGCGATGAGTGGCATGACATCGGGCGCGCTGGCGCGGCTGGCTTTCTGGGCCAGGGGGATGACCGCGATCCAGGATGGCCGCATAGAATGGCCGGGCTTTTCCTATACCGATGCCGAGTGGGCGCGCATGCGCGTGCTTGCCGCGCCGATCGGTGCCGGCCGCTACCAGCTGTTCACCATGGTCAATGCTGCGATCTTCATCGCCATCGCCGCGCTTGGCATCGTCTGTGTCTTCCTGCCGCTGGCAACCCTGTTGTTTCCGGTGCCGGCCGAGACCAGCGCGCTCAAATTCTCGGCTCTGCTAGCGGCTTGCGCCTTCCTCATCATAGGCCTCGGCCTGCCGATCTCGCTGCGTCTGTCCAGTGCGCTCATGACCTCCAGCGAGATGCGCGCCGGTCTTGTCGCGGAAGCTGGCGACGAGGCACTGGCGGCAAAAGTGTCCTGGCAGATCAACCGTATCATGCTCATTATGTGCGGCCTGCTGGTGCCGGGCATCCTGCTGTTCATCGCCTATGATATCGATGCCGGTCCGATCATCACCACGCTGAAATGGCTGGCGATCGTGCTGATGGCCGCTTCAGTTGCGGTCGGCGCGTTGCAGCAGCGCAAGCGGAGCTGACAGCGTCGGTGGGCGTCAGCCGCCGATGCCGCGTGTGAGTGTCCGCGCGGCGAAATCTTCGGCATCGTCGCGCGCTTCGCCGATGACGCGGTCGCGCCCGGTGGACTTGGCCTTGTAGAGACGTTCATCGGCAAGGGCGAAGAGATCGGCAAGCGAGCCGATGGTCTCGTTGACGGTGGCGATGCCGGCGCTGACGCTGATGTCGAAGCGGTTTGCGGACGCCTTGACGGCATGACGGATGTTTTCGCCGAGCAATCTGGCGACCGGATGCGGTTGCGAACAGAGGATGGCGAACTCCTCGCCGCCGATCCTGAAAACCTGGTCCTGCGCGCCGGCAGCCTGGGTCAGCACCTGTGCGATCGATCTTAGCACCCTGTCGCCTTCGGCATGACCGAAGCGATCGTTGATCGATTTGAAATGATCGACGTCGACGATCACCAGGCTGAGCGGCTGGGCCGTGCGCAGGCTGACGGCAACCGACTTTTCGCCATCGCTGTCAAAACGTCCCCTGTGCAACAGGCCGGTGAGGCCGTCGCGGCCGACATGTTCGACCAAGGCTTCGTAGCGCTCGCGATAGGTCAAGGTGTCGAAGACGTCGGACAACCCACGCGCTGCCACGACCTGCCGCGTCTCAAACCATCTGAGGTAGGCGACAAGCATGGCGCTGTAGGCAAAAGCGGCACCCATCTTGGAGAACCAGCCGCCGAAAAAGACCGCGATCGGCGCGTCGGCGACGAAATGCAGGGCGGTGAAAAATCCGGCCTGGTCGAAGGTGAGCACGCAGGCGACCGAAATCAGGATGCGGGCGAACGGCGCCTTGCGCAGATAACGCCCGAGCTTTTCGTAAAGCAGGATGATCAGGATGGCGTCGATGAAGAGCAGCGTCGTGCCCCACACCATCAGCCAGCCCATCTGGTCGATGAAGCCGATATCGGGAAGCTTGCCGCCGGAAAGAGCCGAAATGTCATGGAGGCGCAGGATCAGGACCAGCCCGATCATCAAGGCGTTGCCGAGCAGCAGGCCATAGATGGGTTGCCGCACCGTGGCCGCGTCTTCCTTCATGTAGAGCAGAAGCAGCATCACCAGCTTGCCGGAAAACAGCACCGCCGAACCCGGCGAGACCATGCCGAAGGGCAAAGCGACATAGAAGACACTGGCGAGGTAGGTTTCCAGGAAATGCATGGCGCCCAGCGCGCAGATAAAGACGCCGAGGCCGATGCGGTCCCTGAAGCGGAACAGCGTGACCATGACGCTGAAGTAGACCACCGCTTCGGCAAGGAGCAGGAAACTGTTCAGCACTGCCGTCGGTCCGATCTCTATTCTCTCGATCGCGGAAGGCCAGCGATCGATCCTGTTTTGACGCGGAAGGGTTAAAAGGAGATTTCAACGTGCCTTGTGGCGGGTGGAAAACTTAACGTGCGGTGTACGCCCGGCTTGAAATGGCAAAAGCGATTGCCGTTCGGCCCGGCATCGCCTACATAGCGGCCAACCTCCATTCAATCCGACATTTTCGGTCAACTGTCAGGGAAAGCGCGCGTGGCACGCCAGTTCATCTATCACATGGCCGGCCTTAACAAGGCCTATGGCACCAAGAAGGTGCTCGAGAATGTCCATCTCTCCTTCTATCCCGACGCCAAGATCGGCATCCTAGGCCCCAACGGCTCGGGCAAGTCGACGATCCTCAAGATCATGGCCGGGCTCGACAAGGAGTGGAACGGCGAAGCGTGGCTCGCCGAAGGCGCCACCGTCGGCTATCTGGCGCAGGAGCCGGCGCTCGATGCGAGCAAGACGGTGTTCGAAAACATCATGGAAGGCGTCGCCGCCAAGACCGCCATCATCGAACGCTACAACGAATTGATGATGAACTACTCCGACGAGACGGCGGACGAGTCCGCCAAGCTCCAGGACGAGATGGACCGGCTCAACCTGTGGGATCTCGAACAGCAGGTCGAGATGGCGATGGAAGCGCTGGGCTGCCCGCCCAAGGACTCCGAGGTCACCAAGCTTTCGGGCGGTGAGCGCCGCCGCGTCGCGCTCTGCCAGCTTCTGCTGCGCCAGCCCGACCTGCTGCTGCTCGACGAACCGACCAACCATCTCGATGCCGAGACCACGGCGTGGCTGGAAAAGCATCTGCGCGCCTATCCCGGTGCGGTGATGATCATCACCCACGATCGCTACTTCCTCGACAATGTCACCGGATGGATCCTCGAACTCGATCGCGGCCGCGGCATTCCCTATGAGGGCAACTACACCAAATATCTCGAAGCCAAGGCCAAGCGCCTCAAGCAGGAAGGCCGCGAGGACGACGCCCGCCAGCGCGCCATCGGCCGCGAGCGCGAGTGGATCCAGTCCAGCCCGAAAGCCCGCCAGACCAAGTCGAAGGCGCGTATCCAGGCGTTCCAGGATCTCTTGGATGCAGCCGACAAGCGGCGTCCGAGCGATACGCAGATCGTCATTCCGCATGGCGAGCGGCTCGGCAATGTGGTGATCGAGGCGGAAGGCCTGTCGAAGGGGTTCGGCGACACGCTGCTGATCGAAGGGCTGGAGTTCAAGCTGCCGCCGGGCGGCATTGTCGGCGTCATCGGCCCGAACGGCGCCGGCAAGACGACGCTGTTTCGCATGATCACCGGCCAGGAAAAGCCGGATGCCGGTTCTGTCCGGGTCGGCGAGACGGTCAAGCTCGGCTATGTCGACCAGAGCCGCGATGCGCTCGATCCGTCAAAGACCGTCTGGGAAGAAATCTCGGGCGGCGCCGAAGTGGTCAAGCTCGGCAAGTTCGAGGCCAACACGCGCGCCTATTGCGCGTCGTTCAACTTCCGTGGCGGCGACCAGCAGCAGAAGGTCGGCAACCTCTCCGGCGGCCAGCGCAACCGCGTGCATCTGGCCAAGATGCTGAAGACCGGCGGCAATGTGCTGCTGCTCGACGAACCGACCAACGATCTCGATACCGAAACGCTGGCGGCACTCGAAGACGCGCTGGAAAACTTCGGCGGCTGCGCCGTCATCATCTCGCACGATCGTATGTTCCTCGACCGTCTGGCGACGCATATCCTCGCCTTCGAGGGCGACAGCCATGTCGAATGGTTCGAGGGCAATTTCGAGGATTACGAGCAGGACAAGATCCGCCGGCTCGGCCCCGAAGCCGTCAACCCGCACCGCATGACCTACAAGCGGCTGACGCGGTAAGGCTGGCAGCGATCCGTTGCAGGCGATGTTCGTTTGACCTAAATTGATCGGGTGGAGTCGTCCATGGTCACAGTCAAACTGCCGCAAAAAGCCGAGAAGTTGCTGGCCGATATGGCAAAGGCCAGCGGTCGCACGGTCGATCAGGTCGCAACCGAAGCGATCCTCGAGGCCATCGAGGATTGGCACGACGCCGCGATTGCGGACGAACGCCTGAGAGATGATGGCGGTGTGCGCATTCCGCTGGATGACATGATGCGGAAGCTTGAACGCCGTGAAATCGAGGAGCGTCGCAAGAAGCCTGCCGCTGAATGACCTGGCGTGTCGAGTTCACGCCACGCGCCGAAAAGGACATCGAACGGCTTTCCACTAGAGATCAACGGCGCATTCTGGAATTCCTCACTCAAAGAGTTTCGGCGCATCCCAATCCGAGAGCCCTTGCCAAGCGCCTGACGGGCACCAAGGAAGAGGTTTGGCGGTTTCGCGTCGGGGACTACAGGATCATTACCCAGTTCCAGGACAGCCGGCTTGTCGTGCTGGTCGTGGAGGTCGGCAACCGTCGTGAGGTCTATCGATGAATAGCACAGCCGCAACAAGCAAACCCGATTGGTCCGCCGCCCAATATCTGAAATTCGAGGATGAGCGCACGCGGCCGGCGCGTGATCTCGTCGCGCAGGTGCCGGTCGACTTTCCGCGCCGGGTCGTCGACATCGGTTGCGGGCCGGGCAATTCAACCGAGCTGTTGGTCGAGCGCTGGCCGGATGCGCAGGTTAGCGGTTTCGACACCTCGCCCGACATGATCGAAAAGGCGAGGGCGCGCCTGCCCAGCGTCAATTTCGACCTTGCCGATGCCTCGACTTGGCAGCCGGCCGAGCCGGTGAACGTCATCTTCGCCAACGCGGTGTTCCAGTGGCTGCCCACGCATCCGGCGGTCTTCCAGCGGCTGATGGGCTTTCTCGCGCCGGGCGGCGCGCTCGCCGTCCAGATGCCCGACAATCTGCTTGAACCCTCGCATCAGCTGATGCGCGAGACCGCGGCCGAAATGCCGTTCACTGCCAAGATGGCGGGGGCTGCGCGCGGGCCGTTGCCGCCGGTATCGTTCTACTATGACCTATTGTCGCCGCTCTGCGACCGGGTGGATATCTGGCATACGGCCTACAATCATCCGCTCGCCGACGCCGAAGCGATCGTCGAGTGGGTGAAGTCGACGGGGCTGAAGCCCTTTCTCGATCCGCTGGACGCTGGCGAGCGCGAGATGTTCCTCGACAGCTACACGGCCAACATTGCCAAGGCCTATCCTAAGACCGCAAACGGCAAGGTGCTGCTGCGCTTCCCGCGTATTTTCATCGTCGCCAAGCGGGCCGGTTAGTACCCGGGGAACGCAGCCAATGCCCTCGGCTTAAGCCGGCGTAAACCGGCCAGGTGAGAAAAGTGTTGCGCCGAGCCTCTTCGTCGCCCACATGAGAACGACAACGCCTGCGCATGGACGGACTGGATATGCATCGCGTCATCATCAGCGGCATCGGCGTTGAAATCCCTGAAGCCAAGATCACCAATGAAGAACTGGTCGCCAGCTTCAATGCCTGGGTCGACACGGAGAATGCGCGCCGCCAAGGCACGGATGAGACGCCGCTGCAGAAATCCGACAGCGCCTTCATCGTCCACGCCTCCGGCGTCCAGACCCGCCATGTGATCGAGCGGGAAGGCATTCTCGACCCGACGCGCATGGCGCCGCGCATCCCGGCGCGGCCCGACGATGCGCTGTCGCTGCAAGCCGAGTTCGGCGTCGCCTCGGCGAAAAAGGCGCTCGACCATGCCGGCCTGAAGCCGTCCGATATCGATCTGGTGATCTGCTCGTCCTCGCACCAGCAGCGGCCCTATCCGGCGATCGCCATCGAAATGCAGGAGGCGCTGGGCACCAAGGGCGCCGGTTTCGACATGGGGCTTGGCTGCTCGTCCGCCGCAGCAGCCTTGCATATCGCGGTCAATCTGGTGCGGACGGGCGCGCACAAACGCGTGCTGGTGGTCACCCCGGAGATCATCACCGGCCATCTCAATTTCCGCGACCGGCAGACGCATTTCATCTTCGGTGACGCGTCGGTGGCGATGGTGGTCGAGGGGCTGGCCAAGGGCGAGAAGCGGCCGGGGCGTTTCGAGGTGCTGGACACGCGCACCTGGACACAGATGTCGAACAACATCCGAACCAATCTGGGCTACCACACCCGCACCGCCCAGGACGATCCTTACATGATCAACCTCGAGGGCAATCTGATCAAACAGGTCGGCAACAAGGTGTTCAAGGAAGTCACCGTCGCCGGCCACAAATTCATCGTCGAGTTTCTGGCCGAGCATGGGCTGACGCCGCAAGCCGTCAGGCGCTTCTGGCTGCATCAGGCCAATGCGCGGATGAACGCCATGATCCTGAAGCTGGCTTTCGGCCATGAGGTCGACCACGACCGCGCACCGATGGTGCTGGAGCGGCTCGGCAACACCGCCGGCGCCGGCGCCATTATCGCGCTTTCGGAAAACCACGCCGACATGAAGCCCGGCGATTTCGGCGTGCTCTGCGCCTTCGGCGCAGGCTATTCGATTGGCGGCGCGTTGTTGCGGATGCTGTAGTCAGGCTGGTGCGAACGGCACCAGCATCGGCACCCGCCCGGCATAATCGTCATAGGCGCTGCCGAGTTCGCCGCGCAGAAAACGCTCTTCCAACCTTGCCTTCACGACGATGCCGATGGTGAGAAAGACCGCGCCGGCAATGCCCCAGACCGTGCCTTTGGCCGCCATGGTGGCCAGGATCGCCAAGAGCAGCCCGGTGTAGATCGGATGGCGGACCAGCCCGTAGGGACCGGTGTCGACAACATGGTGCTCGGCCTTGGCCGTCACCGAAGCCGACCAGAGACGGCCGAGATGCAGCCGCGCCCACCAGGCGAATATCAGGCCAATGGCGATGAGCCCGACGCAGATCCACGCCTCGGCAAGGGTCGGAAACCAGAGCCTCAGCCGGCCGGCATAGCCATGCGCGGGAATGAACAGCAGCACTGCGCCGATCAACCACAAAGCGCGATACCGAAGCTCCGCCTGGATGCCGGCGCGCTTTTGCGCCGGGTCGGACCAGAAGGCGGCCAGAAACCAGGATACGACCCAGATCAGCCAGAGCAGCGCGATTGCCGTACCCGGACGCATGGAGACCTCCGAAGACTTGTCTCACCATGAAACCGACGCAGCACGGCGGCAATGCGGCGCAATACGGAACCGGTGCTGCTTTCAGGTAAGAAGATCGTGATCCGCGCTCATTGGCCGGAAAACATCCACTGCACGCCAAAGGCGTCGACCAGCATGCCGAAGCTAGTTCCCCAATATTGCCGCGCCAAGGGCACGGTGATCCGGCCGCCGGCAGCCATGCGGTCGAAAAGCTCGCGCATTGCAGCCGTGTCATCGAACTCCAGCATCAAAGCGGAGCCTTTCATCGGCTCCGCATCGTCATTGTCGGAAGCATGAAACAGCACGCCCGGACCTTCGAAACGCGCATGCAGCACCTTTCCGCGCATGGCTTCGGTCCGCACCGGCATGCCGCCGTCGCCCCAGCGCAGCAGGATCGTTGCCCGGCCAAGCCCACACTGCTCGTAGAAGGCCAGCGCCGGCTCGCAATTGGTGGTGAAGAACAGCGAAGGGGAGAGCCGCATCATATCGTTCCTTGTCAGATCAATGCGCGGCGGCGGTTGCGGCCGCGATGAGCGCGTCGCCGGTATACTGCCTGTCGCCAATGCCCCAGCCGCCATCGAGCGCGTTGACGATGTTGATCCAGGTGTTTTCGGGCCTGTGATCGGGTACGCTTAGCTCGACGACAACAGCTGCGGCTGCGGTGATGAAGGACTTTCGGGCCTCGATCGATGCTAAGCCGATATTGGGCAGTTTCAGTTCGACCATGACGACAGGCCGATTGGCGCCGCCGGCATAGATGTGATGCGGCGGCAGGATATGGACCGTGCCACCGACGATCGCGGTGAAGAACGAATTGCCGGTGGCGCCGGAGGCTTCGATCAGGGCCGCACTGAGACGCGGCAGGATATCGCGTTCTCCGGCCGGGGTCAGTACGCCTTGCGGTGCGGTTACGGTGATGGGCATTTTTCTATCCTCTCCTGGAGATCACATGGCCTTGCAGTTGCTGCTTGCCATGTTTCGTATCGATTGTTACGTTACGCGGAGAAGATGAGTCAACAGGTTTCGTATCGATCGCTATGGATAATTTGGAAAAGCCACGCGGTGGCCGGCCACGTGCGTTCGACCCAGACCGGGCGCTGGATGCCGCGATGCATCTGTTCTGGGAGCACGGTTATGAGGCGACGTCGCTGGCCATGCTGCGCGAAGCGATGGGGCTGACGCCGCCGCAGATCTACAACGCCTTCACCGACAAGCAGACCTTGTTCCGCAAGGCGCTTGAGCGCTACCACCAGACAGAAATCGGCTTTGCGCTGGAAGCAATGAGCGCACCGGTGTCGACGGGGGAGGCGATCCGGCGGTTGCTGCTCGGGGCAGCGGAGGCCTATTCGAGGCCTGGCAAGCCTGGTGGCTGCCTGTTCGTCAGCGGCGCGCTGGCGACCTCGCCGCAGGCGCAAGCCATTGCCGATGAACTCAAGACCTATCGCAAGGCGAGCGAAGCGGCGATCGCGGGACGGTTGGCGGAAGGCAAGGCAAAGGGCGACTTGGCAGAGGGCATTTCCATTGAAGGGTTCGCCAAATACATTGCGGGTGTCATGAACGGGATGTCGATCCAAGCGCGGGATGGCGCGTCTGTTGAAGAGCTGCGCGCTCTGGCTGAAACCGCTCTTGCGGCTCTGCCGAGCGGAGGGCAAAAAACGAGCGCATGAATCAAAAACAGAACGCCACGTTGGACCTCTTCCCAGAGTCTGAGAAGCCGGTCGAAATCATCCCTGCCAGGAAGCTTTCCGCCAAGGTGGGGGCGCTCTACGTCGCGCCGTCAGATCATTTCCAGACGCGCCCGGTGGAAGAACTGCAGCTCGGCTTCGACGGCATATCAGGCGACGTCCACGCCGGACCGACGCGCCGCTCGGGTGCGCGCGAGCCCTGGTATCCGCGCGGCACAGAAATGCGCAACGAAAGACAATTGTCGATCGTGGCGGCCGACGAATTGGCGATCGTTGCCGCGCGCATGGGCCTTGCAGAAATCAAGCCGGAGTGGATCGGCGCCAGTCTGGTGATCGAAGGCGTGCCGCATTTGTCGATGCTGCCGTCAGGCACGCTGCTGTTCTTCAAAGGCGGGGTGACCATCAAGGTCGATGCGCAGAACGGGCCTTGCCGCATTGCTGGACGTTCTATTGCGGAGAATGCCGGGATGGCCGATCGCGAGGCCGGCGCGCTGGCTTTCCCGAAGGCGGCAAAGCGGCTGCGCGGCCTGGTCGCCTGGGTCGAGAAACCAGGCCTGGTCACGCTTGGTGAAGAGATCTCGGTACGCGTCCCAGAGCAGTGGATTTATCGAGTCTAGCTCTGCGATAGGAGGACGAGACGGGCTGCGCCGCGGAGCGACGCAGCCGGTATTTCAAAGCGCTTAAGCCGCCTTGCGGTTCTTCTTGGCGCCCTGCGCCATGACGGAAACGTGGTCCCACTTTTCCCAAAGTGCGATGCGGTTGGCGTATTCTTGACGGATCATCGGCAGGCCGCCATCGCCAAAGAACACGCGCAGCGGCGGCTCGGCCGCATCGACGATTTCGAGCATCGCCGGTCCGGTGGCCTCGGGGTCGCCGGCGACCGAGTTGGCGCGGCGCTCGGCCATCTTGGCGCGGGCAGGGGCGTAAGCCTCAATCGGCTTGGAGACCTTGGCCGAGGCGCCCGACCAATCGGTGGAGAAGCCGCCGGGCTCGACCAGCGTCACATGGATGCCGAATTCGGCGACCTCGATGCTGAGCGACTGGCTGAAGGCTTCCAGCGCCCATTTCGAGGCGTGGTAGAGGCCGAGCGAGGCAAAGGCGTTGACGCCGCCGATCGACGAGATCTGGATGATGTGGCCGGAGCGCTGCGTCCGCATGATCGGCAAAGCGGCCTGGGTGACCCAGAGCGCACCAAAGACATTGGTCTCGATCTGGTCGCGGGCTTCCTGTTCGCTGACCTCCTCGATGGCGCCGAAATGGCCATAGCCGGCATTGTTGATGAGGACGTCGAGGCGGCCAAAGCGCTTGTGCGCCTCGGCGATGGCCGCATCGACGGCCTTCTTGTCGGTGACGTCGAGCTTGATGGCAGCGATGTTGTCGCCGTATTTCGCGACGAGATCGGCGAGCGTGCCGGCATCGCGCGCGGTCGCGGCGACGCGGTCGCCGCGGGCGAGTGCGGCCTCGGCCCAGACGCGGCCAAAACCCTTTGACGATCCGGTGATGAACCAAACCTTTGATGTCATGATGTGGAATCCTTGCCCGTGCGGGCCGTGAATTGGGGATGGAAACGGAGGCTTCTCCGTTTCTGCCATATACGGTGCATCCCGCGATTTTCCAGAGGCGAGGGGAAATCTTTTTGAGCCTACCGGTTGCGCAAGGCGCTCGGCTGATCAGGGATAGCGCACCGGGCTCGCCCATGCCGGGTCGTCATGCTTTTGCCAGTAGAGCGCCATCAGCCGGCTGGTAACCGACCCAACCTTGCCGTCGGCGATTGGCATGCCGTCGATCACCGTCACCGGCATGATGCCGCCGGCGGTCGAGGTGATGAAGACTTCGTCGGCTCCCTTCAGCGCGGCGACGCTGACATCGGCCGGGGCGGCGGCAAGGCCGGCTTCGGCGCAAAGATCGAACACGGTGCGCCTGGTGATGCCGGGCAGCACGCCGATGGTCGGCGTAGAAAGCCTGCCGTCCTTGACGCAGAACACGTTGAAGCCGGGGCCTTCGGCAACATTGCCGTTGAAGTCGAGGATCAGCGCCGTCTCGGCGCCGCGGTCATAGGCGTCGTAGAGGCCGCGCACCAGATCGAGCCAGTGGTAGTTCTTGATTGCCGGGTCGATCGAAGCCGGCGGGATGCGCACCTTGTCGCTGATCGCGACATGCAGGCCGCGCCGCAACTGCTCGGCATTGGCAACCGAGCCGAAGGGAATGGCGAAGGCCATGAAGCGGTTGACCGCCTGGCGCGGGTCGCGGCTGAAGGTCGGCGAGGCGCCGCGCGTGCACAGCATCTCGACATAGGCGGCGCGGTGGCCGGACAAGGCGACGCAGTTATGCAGGATTTCGCTCACGCCATCACGATCGAACGGGATCGTCATCCTCAGCTTCTCCAGCCCGCCGAAGAAACGGTCGAGATGCAGGTCGAGGCGGAAGAAGCTGCCGTTCCAGACATGCACGGTGTCGTAGGTCGCGTCGGAATGCAGAAAACCCCAGTCCAGCACCGAGATTTTCGCCTGCGACATCGGCAGATACTGGCCGTCGAGGAAGGCGATGCCGTCGGGATAGGAATGCGGATCGATATGGCGGTCTGACAGAGTTGGCAGTCTTGCGGCCTGCAGGTTGGGGGTGCTGCTCATCTCGCCTCCATCAGTCCTTTTGTCCAACGGCTTGGCTGCCCGCAATCATCGCGGCGATGCCAGCGACATCGCTGCCCAGCTCCCGGTCTTCCTCAAGCGGGGCAACCCGCTCGCGTACCGCTTTGTAGGCCTCATCGGCGCCGCAGCCCAGTCGGTCCGTTACGCCACGGATCTCCACGGCGTAGGCCGAAGCGATGAGTTCCATGGCGATGAGATAACGCAAGCGCTCGACGATCTGGTTCGTTTTGGCGATCACGGCCGGCGCCATCGAGGACTGATCCTCGATCCAGTCGGACACCGCAATCGGAGTCAGCGACACCGGGTTGGCGAGGAAGCGGATTTCGGCTTCCATCGCGGCAATGGGTTTCTGCAGGATGGCAAAGCCGATGCGGTTCTGGCCGTGCGGCGCGAGGAAACGCGGCAGCTCCGACACAGTCGGGGACATCAGCTTGATCGTTCGGTTGGCAATACCTGCCGCAGCGTGGGCGAGGGCCTGGCCAAGCCGCTCCCAGGCGAGGACGAACGCGGTCATGTCGAAATTGCCTTGCGAGACGATCCGGTCCTCGCTGGTCAGCACAACCGGATTGTCGCCGGAACTGGCGAGCTCGATTTCAGTGGCCGTGCGGGCCTCGTCGATGGCATTGGCAAGCGCGCCCCAGACCTGCGGCACGCAGCGATGGCTGAGCGGGTCCTGGATGCGCCGGGCAGCACCTTCCGCAAACAGCGCGCTGCCCGCCAAAAGGTCACGCAATTGCTTCGCCACCGCGCGCTGGCCAAAGGCGGGCCGTGCCGCCATCGCCGAATCGTCCAGCGCGCCGAGATTGGCGCGGAACGCCTCGAAGTTCAGAGCGACCGCTTTCAGCGACCATGCGAAAGCATGCTCGATGTCTTCCAGCGCCAGGCAGGCCTGGGCGACCGACAGGCTGTTGGCGACGATGATGGCGTGGCCGTCCTTGGCGCGGATGTCGAGCGGCTTCAGCCCGGCGCGCTTGAGCGCTTCGGCCGCCGGCACGGTCTCGCCGCCATAGTCGGCCTCACCCTGGCCAAGCAGACCCAGCGTCAGATGCGCGAGCGGCGCCAGATCGGCCGCACCCAGCGAACCGAGCGACGGCACCACGGGATGCACGCCGGCGTTGAGCGCCGCAACCAGCCCCTCGAACACGGCAGGCGAAATGCCGGTGCCGCCGGCGGCCATGCCGCCGATCCGCACCGCCATCATCGCGCGCACCGCCTCCTGCGGCAAAGGCGGGCCGAAGCCGACGGCATGACCCAGCGAAACCCGCCGCTGATAGGCGACCAGATCCGCCTCGCTGAGCGGCGTATCGACGGCTGCACCGAGCGCGGTGGTTAACCCGTAGACCGGACGATTTTCAGCCGCGTGGCGCTCGATCACCGCACGGCTGGCACGGACCGAAGCGTCGACCTCCGGCGAGATTTCGACCGGCGCGTTGCGGCGGGCAATAGCGGTGATGTCCTGCGCGCTCAGCGGTGCGCCGGTCAGCCGGACAGGTGACGATGTCATGCTAGGACTCCCCTCAATTCGGCTTGGACAAAGCCTCTGCTTGCCGGTCGATGCAGCTGGTTGCTGCATTAGATTTGCCTTATGCTGACGTCTTGCCGGGAGGGGACCATGGGCAAGCGGCTTGGCGCCATCATTTTTGCGACAGTCATTTTCGCCACAACGGGAAACGCATCTGCCCAATGCGCTCGCGAGGGCGAGGCGCTGTGCCAGAACGGCCAGACCTATCGCTGTGAGAAGACGGGCAGCGAATTGACGCCGATCTTCCAGAACGTGCCTTGCGTGGTCAACGCGGCGGGCCTGAACGGCGTCTGGACCGGCAGCGGTCATCAAAGTCCGGCCGGAGCCACCGGCGCCGACTGGGCAATCGCCATGACCATCGGCGACGGCGCTGCGTCGATCGACTATCCTTCGCTTGGTTGCGGAGGATCGCTGACCCAGATCTCCCGCGACGACAGCTCAGCGGAATACCGGGAAAACATCAGCTACGGCCAGGACAAGTGCATCGACGGTGGCGGCATCACAGTTCGGTTTTTCAAAGGGAATCTGTCCTGGACATGGGTCGGCCAGGCGGACGGCCAGCCTTACAACGCCGTTGCGGTGTTGAGCCGGCAGTAGCCGAGATCATTCCTCTTCATCGTCGGCATCGAGCAGGCGCGTTGCGCGCCAGCGGGTCAGCACCATGTTGGTCTGCTCGATGACGAAGAACCGCGCGGAGTCGCGGTCGTAGCCTTCCGCCAGCAGCTTCTCATAGTCGGTATGGCCGTGCCTGATATGGGCGATCGTCGCCAGCCACACAGCAATGCTCGGCGGCAGCGTCTTCATGTGCACTGCACCGGCCTCGGCGCGGATTTTCTCCATATCGGCGTAGGGCGCCAGCGGCAGCAGCGCGGTCAGCGCCTTGGCGATGGCGCGACGGCGGCCGGTGGGCGCGCTCATTTCTCGTCGCGCCCGGCAATGGTCGCCTCGGCAAAGGCGTCGGTCGAGGCAAAATAGGGTTTGATGTCGATCACCGGCGTGCCGTCGAGCACATCGATGGCGTCGATGTCGATGCGGCCGGTATCGATGTCGACGGCGATCAGCTTGGCTATGTGCAGTCCGACCGGATTCGGCCGGGCAGGGGAGCGCAGCGAGAAAACGCCTTTCGGTTCAGCCGCATGGCGGGGTTTCTGCACAATCAGTCGCCGCGGCGCGTGATGCAGCCAGGACAGGATGACGATGTGGCTGGCGCGCTCCAGGGCAAGCAGGCCGTCGCGATAGGCGGGGTCGATGAGAATCGTCGCCACCTGTCCGGTCTCGCGGGCCGCGCGCATGTTCTTCGGGCAGCTTTCCCGCGACGTCCATGGCGAGGCGATGCGGCCGATGAACACGACATGGCCATCCGGCGGCATAGCGGCCGGATCGACCTGCAGGAGCTTTTCGCCGTCGCGCGTCTCGAACATGGCTTTCGCCCTAGCACAAGTTTCCAGCCGATCGTCAGGGAAAAGCGGTTCCCGCCGATGGGGATCACGCGTGCGGCATTTTCTTGTCAGGAAGCGACATAGTCCTTGCCATGCCGTCAAAGCTGACATAAACATATGTTTATATCTTTTCAACGAGAATACGCTGATGCATGTCTCACTCGATACAATGGTGGATACGTTGAAGGCGGCGGCCGAATCGAGCCGCCTGCGCATCCTGGCGCTGCTGTCGCGCGGCGATCTCACCGTGTCCGACCTCACCGAAATCCTCAGCCAGTCGCAGCCGCGGGTGTCGCGCCATTTGAAGCTTCTGCTGGAAGCCGGACTGATCGGCCGCTACCAGGAGGGATCCTGGGCCTTCTTCCGGCTGTCGGATACGGATTCCGCGCGCGATTTCGTGCTGCGGCTGGTCTCCGGCATTCGCGGCGCCGATCCGCAGGTCGAACGCGATCTTGAGCGGCTGGCGTCGGTCAAGCGCAAGCGGCAGGATCGCGCCGCCGAATATTTCTCCGAAAACGCCGCCAGCTGGGATCACATCCGCTCGCTGCATGTGCCGGACCGTGCGGTGGAAGCGGCACTGCTCAAGCTGGTCGGCAAGCGGCCGTTCCAGTCGATGCTCGATCTCGGCACCGGCACCGGGCGGCTGCTCGAGATCTTTTCGCCGCTCTACCGGCGTGGCGTCGGCATCGACATGTCGCGCGAAATGCTGACGGTGGCGCGCGCCAATCTCGACAAGGCCGGCATTGCCAATGCGCAGGTCCGCCAGGGCGACATTTTTTCGCCGCCGGTCGAGCGCGACGCCTTCGATCTCGTCACCATCCATCAAGTGCTGCACTATCTCGACGATCCGGCGCGGGCCATCCGCGAGGCGGCGAGGCTGTTGCGCCCGGCGGGCCGGCTGGTGATCGTCGACTTCGCGCCGCATGCGCTGGAATTCCTGCGGGATCAGCATGCGCATGTCCGGCTGGGCTTTTCCGACCGGCAGATATCAGAATGGTTTGCCGAGGCCGGGCTCGATCTCGAGGATGCCCAGGAATTCGAACCGCGCGGCGGCAACGAAGCCAGGCTCACCGTCAAGCTGTGGCTCGGCCGCGACCGCCGCATGCTGATCGCCGAACCCTCCAATGATACCCAACCCACCAGGGAAATCGCCTGATGAACCAGTTCCGCTTTTCCCGCCGTCCCGACATTGGCGACAAGGTCCGCGTCTCCTTCGAGTTCTTCCCGCCGAAGACCGACGAGATGGAGGCGAGGCTTTGGGACACCGTCACCAGGCTGGAGCCGCTGAAGCCGAAATTCGTTTCGGTGACCTATGGCGCCGGCGGCTCGACACGCGAGCGCACCGCCCGCACAGTCAAGCGAATCCTCAATGAGACGACGCTGACGCCGGCGGCGCACATGACCTGCGTCGACGCCGCGCGCCATGAGGTCGACGCCGTGGTTCGCGAATTCGCCGACATGGGCGTGAAGCGCTTCGTCGCCCTGCGCGGCGATCCGGCGGCGGGTGTCGGCACGGCCTACCGGCCGCATCCCGATGGCTATGCCAATGGCGCCGAACTGGTCGGCGCGCTGAAGGACGCCGGCGATTTCGATATTTCGGTCTCGGCCTATCCGGAAAAGCATCCGGAAAGCCCCGACTTTGCCACCGACTTCGACATGCTCAAGCGCAAGGCCGACAATGGCGCGACACGGGCAATCACCCAGTTCTTCTTCGACAACGATCTCTACGAGCGTTATGTCGAGAAGGCACGGCGCGCCGGCATCTACATCCCGATCGTGCCCGGCATCCTTCCGGTGCACAATTTCACCCAGGTCGCCAATTTCTCGGCACGCTGCGGCGCGCTGGTGCCGGCGTGGCTGGCCGAGCGTTTCGAAGGGCTGCATAACGACCCGCAGACGCATGCGCTGGTGGCGTCGGCGGTGGCGGCCGAGCAGGTGCTAGACCTGGTCGAGCGCGGCGTCAGCGACTTCCACTTCTACACCATGAACCGGGCCGACCTGGTGTTCGCCATCTGCCACATGATCGGCATCCGCTCGCACGAGGCGGAGGCGGCCGGATCAGCCGCAGCCTGAGATCTGAAATGCAAAAGGCCGGGCGAAAAACCCGGCCTTTCGAATAGCTTAGACTATTTTGGTGCTGTCTTCTTCCGCTCTGGCGTTTACGGAAGAACGCCTATGATAAGGGCGCCAATGAATGCGAATGCAGCACAGATCATCAATGCGTTGATTGGCCTCGTAAGTCCCATGTCATAGCCTCCTCTATGAAAGAGCTATGGGTGGAGTCTAGGGTCATTTGTGCCACAGGCAAGCGGAAAATATGCTGCAATGCGACGTAATTGTGGAATTTGCGACCTGCCATTTGGCGTTAGGCATTGAAACTCTTCGGCAAATGAACGCTGGCGGGCTGTGAATAAATTGTGACGGGGCTGTGGCGGAAGCGTGGCATGGCAGCGCTACCAGACCTAAAGCGCGTCGCGTTTGAGCGGATTCACGCGACGCGCTTTAGGTCTTTGTTTTTGTGAAACCGGGGCCACTTTTGAGCGACATGCATTAGCGCCGACCGAATAGCCGCCCGTCGATCGTCACCAGACCGAAGGCGATCAGCGCCATCCCGCAGAACTCAAACAGGGCTAGCCGCTCGCCGAGGAACAGTAAGCCCAGCAGGATGGCGCTGGCCGGGACGATGAGCGTGACCAGAGACGCGTTGGTGGCGCCGGCTGAGGCGACAAGGTTGAAATAGAGGATATAGGCGAAGGCGGTGGAGAGCAGCGCCAGCGCAAACACCGCCGCCCAGACCGGTGGCGAGGCCGAGAACAGGCCGGCCGGGCCATAGGTGAGCAACATGACCGGGATCATGATGATGGTCGACGCCGTCAACTGTCCGGTGGCGATGACCGGCGAGGGCACGCCCTTGAAGCGACGGGCGATCATCAGCGCGACGGCGTACGACAGCGAGGCGCCGATCAGTGCGAACTTCGCCCAGACCGGACCGCCGAGCCCGGCAAGCAGGCCGGGGCCGATCATGACAGCGGTTCCGGCAATGCCGAGCCCGATACCGGCAAGCTTGTTCCAGGACAGCTTTTCGTCCGATGTCAGCGCGTTGGCAAGGATCAGCGTCCAGAACGGCGTCGTCGCATTGAGCACCGAGGCGACGCCGGCGCCGAGCGCGGTCTGGCCGGCGAAGATCAGCGAGAACGGCACGACATTGTTGGCGAACGCCAGGAGGAAGAACAGGCCGGTATGCGGCAGAGCGAGGCGGAAGGACGGGCCGCGAATGGCGAGATAGAGCTGCAGAGCAATGGCCGCGATGGCGACGCGAAACAGCACCAGCACCAGCGGATGCATCTCGGCAACGGCGATGCGGGCAAAGAAGAACGAGCCGCCCCAGATGGCGCCGAGCAGCAGAAGCTGGCCCCAGTCCCTGAGCGTCATCGGTCCGCGCGGCACGGCCGTCGTGGCTATTGCCATTGTGAAATGTCCTCCCCAAGACGGCATGAATGCCAGCCGCTCAGGCAGACGGCATATCGCGTTCGGCAACAAGGGCCACCCGAAACCTGATCGTTGGCAAACGCGATCCGACGCTAACCGAAGCGTCAGTGCCCGCCAGACACAGAATTGTTTTCTTTAGCCGCTAGCTTGGATTAATTGTGCGCAGCCGAGAAGTTAGGGGATTCGTCCATGCAGCGATTCGAGAATGCCCGCGAGGCAGCGCTGACGCTTCGTCCGGACGACCCGGTCTACTGCTTTCGCCCGCAGGTGCTGAAGGCGGATGCCAAGCAATTCATGGGCATGTTTCCCGGCAAGACCGCCTATGCGGTCAAGACCAATGGCGAGCAGATCGTGCTGAAGGCGCTGGTCGAAGCCGGCGTCACTGCCTTCGACGTCGCTTCGCCCGGCGAGTTCGCCGCCGTGCGCGCGGTCTCACCCGACGCCGAGATGCTCTACATGCATCCGGTCAAGGCGCAGTCGGACATCAAGCTGGCGCTGGAGAAATACGCCATCCGCGTCATCTCGCTCGACCATGAGGACGAGATCACCAAGCTGACGCGCGTGGTGCGGGCGCTCGACATCGATCCCGGCGCGATCAGCGTCTTCGTGCGCATCCAGACCAAGGGGTCGGCGGCCTACGAACTGTCGAAGAAATTCGGCGCCGGGCCGGCCTATGCGGTGGAGCTCGCCGAGCGGTTGAACCGCACCGGCTACAAGGTCGGACTATGCTTCCATGTCGGCAGCCAGATCGAGGATCCCGACACCTATGAGCGGGCGCTGGCCTCGGCCGACTGGGTGCGCAACCGGCTGACCTTCGACGTTGCCGGTCTCGATGTCGGCGGCGGTTTTCCCGCCGAATATGGCCATGATCCCAACCGCAAGCAGATCGAGATGCCGTCGCTCGGCCAGATCATGTCGCGGCTGTCGGGCGACCTTAGGGAATACCAGTTCGACCAGATACCGCTGGTGGCCGAGCCCGGCCGGGTGATCGTGGCACGCTGCCTGTCGCTGATCGTGCGGGTGCTATTGCGCAAGGGCAAGCGGCTCTACATCAATGACGGCATCTGGGCGTCTCTGTCGGATTCATGGACCGGCAAGATCACGCTGCCGGCCCGCTTCATCCCCGATCCGGCGATCCGCTCGCGCAATGGCGAGGAGAAGAACATCGTGCCGTTCAAGGTCTGCGGCGCGACCTGCGATTCCGTCGACATTCTGTCCCGGCCGTTCTGGCTGCCTGAAACCGTAGACACCGGCGACTGGATCGAGATCGGCCATATCGGCGCCTATTCGCTGTCGCTGCGGACCCGCTTCAACGGCTTCTACCCCGACACTTTCGTCGAGGTGACGACACCCTTCGACGAAGGCGACGCGCCGCAGGGCTTTGCGAGTTTGGAGACGATGGCGGATTGAAATCCGTGGAGACGCTGGCTACCAGCCGATCATCTGCACGAAACTGTCAAATTTTTCGATGCCCAATGGCGCAGGATAGCGCCTGCTGAATTCGGCCGGCTTGAAGGGTTTGGAAAAGTAGTTGAACTCCCAGCTGCCATCGTTGTGCAGGTAGTCGACCCGCAGGTTCTCGCGATTGAATTCGATAGGGTTGTTCACGCTGACCACCAGCGTGTGCATCGAGGTGAAAGCGTGAAGTCTGCCCTCCGCGTAGGCGATGCGGATATGGCGAACGAGGTCTACCATAGGCTGTTGGTCGAACGCGTCCTCGGTGAGTGAGACGTAGAGCCTCTCGATATCGGCCCATGCCTTCGCAGGCGTGGTAGACGGCGTGTAGGTGTTCTTGGGATCGAAACGAGCCATAAACTGCCTCCGACGTGTTGACGCCGCGCCTACAGCTTCGCCAGCAGCTCCGGAGTCGGCCAGCCGTCGACCGGCAGGCCAAGCCGCATCTGTTCCTTGCGGATGGCTTCGCGGGTGTTGGTGCCCAGAATGCCATCGACGGTGCCGACGTCATAGCCCTTGGCTTCGAGCTTGGTCTGCAATTCCTTCATCTGATCGCCGTTGAGCCCGGTTTCGGGAGTGCGCGGGTCGAACTGCTTTGCGCCTGCCAGCCGGGTGGCGAAGTTGGCGGCGGTCAGCGCGTAGGTGAAGGACTGGTTCCATTCGAGATAGACGTCGAAATTGTCATAGGCGAGGAAGGCCGGGCCCTTGCGGCCCATCGGCAGCGCCAGTCCAGCTTTGAGACCGTTGTCGATCAGCGGGGTGCCGTCGGGGTTGGTGACGCCCCATTGAGCCCATTGCGACAGCGGCAGCTTGTTGGTGCGGCCGGTCTGCTCCCACGGCATGTCCTCGGGCACGCGCACTTCCTCGATCCAGGGCTGGTCGCGTTTCCAGCCACGCGACAGCACCTTGCTGGCCGTGGTCATGATCACGTCGGGCACGCTGCGCCTGAGGTCGACAATGCCGTCGCCGTCGCCGTCGACGCCGCGCGCCAGATAGTCGGAGGGCAGGATCTGCGTCTGGCCAATCTCGCCGGCCCAGGCGCCGGTGACCTCGGCCGGCACGACGCCGCGATCGATCAGCATCAACAGCGGCACCAGTTGCGGCCTAAACAGCTGCGGGCGGCGGCAGTCATGCGACAGCGTCACCAAGGCGCTCAGCGTGTGGAAATCGCCCTGCACGGCGCCGAAATCGGTCTCCAGCCCCCAGAAGGCGGTGATGATCGGCGCCTGGACGCCGAACTGCTGGTCGGCGCGGGCAAAGACGTCGGCGTATTTCTTCAGATTGGCCGCGCCCTGCTTCAGCCGGTAGGCCGAGATCATGCGGTTGGAGAACTGGATGAAGGTCTGGGCGAAGACACCCTGGGCGCGATCGCGCGCCAGCACCTTGTCGTCGATGGCGGCGTCTTCCAGCGCGTCGAGGCCGACAGCGCCGACACCGGCTGCCTTGGCTTCCGCCGCGACGCCTTGCTTCCAGGCTTCGAAGTCGCCGCCGCATTCCTGCGCCGCCGCCGGCATGGCCACGGCGCTGAGCAGCAGGACCGCGAGCAGCCCGGAGCGCAGTCGGCTCTTCGACTGTTTCCGGCATGGATATCGCAGTGATTGCAAGTAGGTGCGCATGGGACGTCGAAAAGCAGGCGGCAGAGCCGGTGTCAACGGGTGTTCTGCCGCAGCCACTTGTTTCGGACGGCTTCGCTGCCGTTGCACCGGCGACAACGGGCGTTCTGCTGTAGCTTCTGTTTCCGGGCGGCTTTGCTGCCGTTGCGCTGGTGTCAATGGGTGTTCTGCCGCAGCCACTTTTTCCAGGCGGCCTCGGAGCCGTTGAAGACGTTGATGTCGGACTTGCCGGTCATCCCGGGAACGATGCCGGTTCCGGTGTATTGCCAGAAGGTGAAGGGGTGGCTGCCGTATTTCTGGCGGGGGTGGCCGGCGACCGAGCGCAGCCAGTAGGGATAGCCGCGGAAATTCGTGAGCTCATTGTCGTCGAAGAAATCGACGGAGGTGTAGATGATCGGCTTCTTGCCGTAGTGCCGTTCGACGATTTCGAGGAAGGTGGTCATCTCCGCCCGCACCGTCGCCGAATCCGGGCGCAGCCGGCAGGTCGGCGATTTCGGGTTCCATTCCATGTCGAGCACCGGCGGCATGGCCGAGCGGTCAACGGGCACGTTCTCGATGAACCAGCGCGCCTGGGTGGCGGCCGGCGTGCAGAAATAGAAGAAGTGGTAGGCCGCGCGCGGAATGCCATTGGCTTTGGTACGGGCCCAATGCTCGTTGAAATACTCGTCGAAACGATCGCCGCCCTCGGTCGCCTTGATGAAGGCGAAGGAGATGCCGCTGGCCTTGGCTGTCGGCCAGTCGACAGACGTCTGGTACTTTGAGACATCGGTGCCGTGAACAGCGTAATTCCAGGGCGCGCCGCTGTCCCATTCATGTGGCTTGGAGTCTTCGAAGCGCGGTGCGCGCACCGCAACCGTCGGGCTGCTCGAAGGCGACATCGACGGCATGAGATCGCCGGCGGTCGAGCAGGCGGCCAGCAGCGTCAACGTGATGAGGGCCGCGAAACGGCGCATCGCATTTCCCGAGCCGGAATCAGCCGGTCGCTGTTGGGTTTTGTTGTTGCGGGTGGCCCCACCAGACCAGACGATCGCCCCACAGCATCGCCTGATTCTCTATTCTCGTGCAGGTCGTTGTCCCAAAACCGCCGTGCACTTTTGGGCGACATGCACCAGTGATCGCCGATCATGGTTGATAACAGGTTGATGGCGCTCGACAAGAACACCGATTTTGCGGAAGCAATGGCGGCAAATCGATGACATTAATCGAGCCGGAAGCTACCGGGCAGCGGAAAAGCAGGGACGAAAAGATGCGGATCGTCGTGAAGATCATCAAATGGCTGCTCGGTCTGGTCGTGCTGGCGGTTGCCGCCCTGTTTGCCTGGCTCTACATCGCGCCGCCCGAACTGATCCGCGTCGGTTCGGGCTATTCGGCCAAGATCGTCTGCTCGAATCTTTTTATCGCTGGACGCGACGCCAATGAGGTGCTCGCCATCGACGTGCAGGCGCCCGGCCATCCACTGCTCAAGCTGATGAAAGTGTCGATCGACAAGAACAGGGGGACCGTCTCGGCCGGGCTGCTTGGCTTCCTCGGCAAGAGCGTTGCCGTCGCGCGCGACGGGCTAGGTTGCGCCTCGGTTCCCGATGGTGATGTCGGCAAGGTACGGCGCACGACAATCCCTGCCGAAGCGTCGGCGGCAACCAAGGGCGATCTGTGGCCGGACGGAGATCGGGTCGATGCCTCGCAGAATCCCGAGATCGGCAAGATCCTCGACGATGCAGGGATGACCGGAACCGGCATGCGGGCGGTGGTGGTGGTGAAGAATGGCCGCATCGTCGCCGAGCGCTATGGCGACGGCTTTTCGGCGAAAACGCCGCTGCTCGGCTGGTCGATGACCAAGACGGTCAATGCCGCGCTCGTCGGCACGCTGGTCAAGGACGGCAAGATGGCGGTGACCAATCAGGGCCTGTTCGGCCCCTGGAAGCCGGACGGCCGCGCCGCCATCAGCCTTGCCGACATGATGGCGATGTCGAGCGGGCTGGAATTCAATGAGGACTATGGCGACGTCGCCGATGTAACGCGCATGCTCTACCTCGAGCCTGACATGGCAGGCTTCGCCGAATCCAAGCCGCTGACAGACGAAGTCGGCAAGGTCTTCTCCTATTCGAGCGGCACTGCGGTGATGCTGTCGCGGCTATGGCAGGACGCGATCGGCGACAAAGCCAAGGCGCTGGCGTGGCCGCGCACCGCGTTGTTCGCGCCGCTCGGTATGCAGAGCGCTGTGCTCGAAACCGACGAGCAGGGCACCTTCGTTGGCTCGTCCTATCTCTATGCCACGGGGCATGACTGGGCGCGCTTCGGCCAGTTCCTGCTGCAAGGCGGTGTGTGGAACGGCAACCAGATCCTGCCGGCCGGTTTCGTCGACTGGATGCGCGAACCGGCGCCAGCCTCGAAAGTCTATGGCAAGGGCCAGCTGTGGATCGAGGCTCCCGGAGACGAAGGAAACCCCGGCGCTGGCGTCGCCGCCGGGCTGCCCAAGGACACCTACTGGATGGAGGGCCATGACGGCCAGACGGTCGCCATCATCCCGTCGGAGCAGTTAGTGGTGGTGCGGCTGGGGCTGACCCCGGCCAAGCTTGGCTACCGGCCGCAGGTGATGCTTGGGGCAGTGATGAAGGCGCTGCACTAGCCTCTTGGCTGCGCGATCACCGCCAGCCAGGCATAACCGCGATAAAGCGTGCGGAAACGGAAGCTTGCGCCGGTTCGCCGAGATTCCGATTCCAAGACTTCGCGCAACGATTCACGCGGCGCGACGTGGAATTTTTTGAGCCAGCCGCGCAGCAATGTCCTGAACCAGTTGGGCAGGCCTTCCTGCTGACCGAAATCGACGACATGCAGCGAGCCGCCGGGTGCGAGTGCCGCGAGGGCTGCTGAAACCGTCTTTTCCCAACCGGGGATCATCGACAGCGAGTAGGAGACGAAGATGCGGTCGAAGCGCTCGACGCCGAACAACGCCTTGGCGTCGAAATCGGTGGCGTCGCCGCGCGCCAGCACGACGCGGCCGGACAGGCCTTCGCGGGCGACGGCAGCGCTGGCCGTCTCCAGCATCTCGGCCGAAATGTCGAGGCCGTAGAAACGGGCGTCGGGATAGCGGCGGGCGGCAAGCGCGATGTTGCGGCCGGTGCCGCAGCCGAGTTCGAGCACTGTGCCTTTCGTCGGCACATCCAGCCCCGATATCATCTGGTCTCGGCCGAGCAGATAGTATTTGCGGGTCAGGTCGTAGATGTGGCGCTGCCAGCGATAGACGCCGTCCATCAGTTCGGCATGGTCGGCCGGCAGCTCGCTCGTGCTCATGCCGCGCGCTTCACATAGAGGTGGAAGCCGCCATAGATCGCCGAGCGGTCGCGGGCCGAATAGTCTCGCGAGGCCTCGTCCTCGTAGTTCCACTGGTCGAGCAGCGAGGTGGAGACGCGGCCGGGCAGCAAGCTGGGTTCGGCGGCGGTGCGGAAGATGACGCGGGCGCCGACCGAAGCGGTGCGGGTGATCTCCGACCACAGCGCGTTGAGCTGGTCATCCGTCATCCAGTCCTGCGCGTCGAGCAGGATGAAGCGGTCGACCGTCCCGGCATCCTTGCCGGCCAGGAATTCGATCAGATTGGCGTGGTGGATGGCGACGCGACCGACATTGTTGCGTATCGTCCTGTAATTGCGCTCTTCGAGATAGGCGGGCAGGGCGGCCTCGCCCGGATTGGGATAGCGGCGGGCAAAGGCCTGCCAGGCGAAGTAGTTGTTCTTCAACGGAAAATCGCAAGCGAGCTTTTCCAGCCGTGCCTTCAGCACGCTGGCCATTGAGCCGTCGCCCGAGGTGATCAGCGAATCGTACTGCGCCGGCGGAATGCCGAGACCGAACAGCGAGGCCTTGCGAGATGTCGCCCAGCGCAAGAGCTTCTTGTCGAAGACCGGCGCCAGCTCTTCGTTGAAGAAGCGGCGCTGGTCGGCGATGCTCTTCGACGCCATGATGGCGGCGGGATCGACGCCGAAGAATTTGGCGGTGCGATGGCCCATGGCGATGAACAGGCCGAGCAGGCCGGTCTGGTAGAAATTGCGGTCGAAGACGGTGATGCGGCGGCGGCCGCGCCAGTTGCGGCGCTCCCAATAATGGCGGCTCACCGGATCGAGATGCGGCGCGATGAAGCGGTCATAGGCCTCCGAATTGTGGCTGGTGTCGGCGGCGCCGAAGAAGCGGAACAGATCGCCCTGCGAAGGCAAATGCCGCACCGCCTCCAGCTTCATCCGGTTCAGGGCGATGTGGGCGGCGTTGAGATCGACCGCGTCGACGCGCTCAGGCGACCGGGTCAGATAGGCCAGGATGTTGCAGCCGCCGGAGGCGATGGTGACGACGCGGTGGCCCTGGCCAAGCTGCATGGCCTCCATGTCGACTTCGGGGTCTTCCCAGATCTGCGGATAGACGAGGCCGGAAAACAGAAGCGCAAACAGCCGCTCGGAAAGGCCGGCCTTCGACAGCGGGCGGTTCTGGTAGACGGCTTTTCCAACTTCCTTGCCACGGCGAAAGACCAGATCTGCGGAGACGTCCGTCATGGCTAATGATTCCCCATTTGCTTTGGCGCAAGCGGGTAGCGCAGCGTCATGACAGGCCAGTGACAGGCTGTTGACGCTTCACGCTGTTGTTTTGACGCAAGTCGTTTTCCCGAAACGGATGAACAATTTTTGGGCGATGTGCATTAATCTTGGCCATACCCGCCCGGCGTCGGTGTCGTCAGGATGACGGCGTCACCGGCGTCGAGCACGGTCTGGTCGCAAGCCTTCAGCACATCGATCGTGCCGTCGTTGCGGCGGACTTTGGTTGAGCCCACTTCGCCATCGCCGCCGCCGTCGAGGCCTTGCGGCGGGCGATTGCGGTGCGAGGACAGGATGGCGCATTCCATCTTTTCGAGGAAGCGGATGGTGCGCTTTGTGCCGTCGCCAGCGCTCCATTTACCCTTGCCGCCGGATCCCTGGCGGATGTGGAAATCCTCGAGCAGGACGGGAAAGCGCAGTTCCAGCACCTCCGGATCGGTGAGGCGCGAATTGGTCATGTGGGTGTGGACGCCGGAGGTGCCGGCAAAGCCACGGCCGGAGTTCATCTGCCCGGCCGGCGAGCCGGAGCAGATGGTCTCGTAATACTGATACTGCTTGTTGCCGAAGGTCAGGTTGTTCATCGTGCCTTGCGCATTGGCCATCGCGCCCATCGCGCCGAACAGCGCGTTGGTGACATGCTGCGAGGTCTCGACATTGCCGGCGACGACGGCGGCGGGGTAGGCGGGCTTCAGCATCGAACCGTCGGGGATGATGATGTTGATTGGCCGCAGGCACCCGGCATTCATCGGGATCATGTCCTCGACCATGACACGGAAGGCATAGAGCACAGCCGCGCGAGCGACGGGCTCTGGCGCGTTGAAGTTGTTCTTCTCGACCTTCGATGTCCCGGTGAAGTCGACAGTCGCCTCGCGTTTTTGTCGGTCGACCGTGATCTTCACCTTGATCACCTGGCCGGTGTCGGTCGGGTATTCATACTGCGAACTGTCGGGCAGCCGCTCCAGCACGCGGCGCACGCTTTCGGCGGCATTGTCCTGGACATGGCCCATATAGGCTTCGACGACATCGAGACCGAAATGCGCGACCATCTTGCGCAGTTCCGCCACGCCCTTTTCATTGGCGGCGATCTGCGCCTTGAGGTCGGCGACGTTTTGATGTGGGTTGCGGGCGGGGTAGGTATGGTCGGTGAGCAGCGTCTGCAGCTCCGCCTCGCGGAATTTTCCGCGATCGACGACACGGAAATTGTCGAACAGCACGCCTTCCTCGTCGACCGTGGTGGCAAGCGGCGTCATCGAGCCGGGGGCGGTGCCGCCAATGTCGGCATGATGGCCGCGCGAGGCGGCCCAGAACAGGATTTCCTTCTTGGTGTCATCGAATACCGGCGTCACCACGGTGATATCAGGCAGATGCGTACCGCCATTGTAGGGTGCGTTCAGCGCAAAGACGTCGCCGGGGTGGATGTCGCCGGAGTTCAGCCGGATGATGGTTTCGACCGAGCGATCCATAGAGCCGAGATGCACCGGCATGTGCGGGGCGTTGGCGACCAGCGCGCCGTGGCGGTCGAAAACGGCGCAGGAAAAGTCCAGCCTTTCCTTGATGTTGACGGAATAGGCGGTGTTCTGCAGCGTGACGCCCATCTGTTCGGCGATCGACATGAAAAGGTTGTTGAAGACCTCCAGCATCACTGGATCGGCCTCGGTGCCGAGGGCAGCCGTGCGCACTTTCCGTTCCGTGCGGCGGATCACCACGTGATTGAGATTGGTGATTTCGGCGCGCCAGCCCGGCTCGACGACGATGGTCTGGTTCGGCTCGATGATCAGGGCGGGGCCTGGGACCAGATTGGAGGGGCGCAGATTTTCGCGGCGGTGGATGCCGGCCTCGTGCCATCGGCCTTCGGTGTAGATGCGCCGCGTTCCTGACGCGCCGGCTTCAACTCTTGCAGGTCCGGCAGGCGTATAGGCCTCGGCCCTGGTCTCGACGATCTCGGTGCCTTCGACGCCGACGGTTTCGACGATCATCGGCTTGTCGTCATAGACGAAACCGAACTGCGCCTTGTGAGCGATTTCGAAATCGCGCCTGGCCTGGAAGATCGAGTCCTGCTCGAAATTCACCGGCAGCGTCGTGTCGGTGCCGTCATAGCGAATGTGAAGCACCGGCCTTGCGGCAACCTTGTCCTCGCCGATGCCTTGCGCGGCGAGTTCGGCGATGACGGCCTTTTTCAACGTGGCAATGAGGCTGCCGATCTCGGCCCTGGACTCATCGGCAAGCGGCTTGAGCAGCGCCTGCTGGCGCGACGCGAAAACGGACGACAGGCCGATGCCATAGGCCGACAGCAGGCCGGAGAAGGGATGGATCAGCACCGCCTCCATGCCTAATGCGTCGGCAACCAGGCAGGCATGCTGGCCGCCGGCGCCGCCAAAACAGTTCAGGAGATATTCGGTGACGTCGTAGCCGCGCTGGACGGAGATTTTTTTGATGGCGTTGGCCATGTTTTCGACAGCGATGGTGACAAAACCTTCGGCGACGGCTTCCGGCGTGCGGCCATCGCCGATTTCGGCGGCGAGCGCTGCAAATTTCTTCCGTACCGCGGTCACATCCAGCGGCTGGTCCTGGCCGGGGCCGAAAATCGCCGGGAAGAAATCGGGCTGCAATTTGCCGAGCATGACATTGGCGTCTGTGACGGCAAGCGGGCCACCGCGCCTATAGGCAGCAGGTCCGGGATTGGCGCCGGCGGAATCCGGCCCGGCGCGGAAGCGGCCGGCTTCGTAATGCAGGATCGAGCCGCCGCCGGCGGCCACGGTATGGATGCGCATCATCGGCGCACGGATGCGCACGCCGGCGACCTCGGTGTCGAAGGCGCGCTCATACTCGCCGTCATAATGGGCAACGTCGGTGGAGGTGCCGCCCATGTCGAAGCCGATGACTTTCTCGAAGCCGGCGAGCTTCGCCGTCTCGACCATGCCGACGACACCGCCGGCCGGGCCGGACAACAGCGCATCCTTACCCTGGAACATGTCGGCAGCGGTGAGCCCGCCCGACGACATCATGAACATCAGCCGAGGGCTTTCCCTCCCCCTCGAGGGGAGGGTGGCGGCGGAGCCGCCGGGTGGGGTCGGATCGATTGGATTCGACTCACCGGCGGTGCCTTCTGAGAGGACCCCCTCTGGCCGCTTTGCCGACTGCCCTTCGCCATGGCTCCGGGCGTTCGTCGCTGAAAAAGCCAAATCGTTGGCTTTTTCTCGGCCTTCGGCCGACCGCTCCTCACCCCCCTCAAGGGGGGAGAGGACGCCCAGCTCGCCCGCCACCCTTTGCACATAGCGCGACAGGATCGGCGACAGATAGGCATCGACCACGGTGGTGTCGCCGCGGCCGACCAGCTTGATCAGCGGCGAGACCTCGTGGCTGACCGAAATCTGCGAAAAGCCGATCTTGCGGCAGACTTTCGCCACAGCCTTCTCGTGGTCGGGATATTTCCAGGCATGCATGAAGACAATGGCCACCGCATCGATGCCGTCGGCGCGGGCCTGTTCGATGGCGGGACGGCAGGCGGCGATGTCGAGCAGGCGCTCGACATCGCCATTGGCGCGCACACGCTCGTTGATCTCGATGACCCGCTCATAAAGCTGTTCGGGAAGGATGATCTCCTTGGCAAAGATGTCGGGCCGCGCCTGGTAGGCGATCTTCAGCGCATCGCGAAAGCCCTTGGTGATGAGCAGCAGCACGCGGTCGCCCTTGCGCTCTAGAAGCGCGTTGGTGGCGACGGTGGTGCCCATCTTGATGTCGCCGATCAGGCCGGACGGAATGGCGGCGCCAGATTTCAGGTCGAGCAACTCGCGGATTCCGGCTATGGCCGCGTCGGGGTAGGCCTCGGGGTTTTCCGACAGGAGTTTCCTGGGATGCAACCCGCCTTCCGGGTCGCGGCCGATCACGTCGGTAAAGGTGCCGCCGCGGTCGATCCAGAAGTCCCATTTCTTGTCCACGCAGAGCTCCGGCATTGCATTTGGTTTCAGACTGTTAGTGTGCCATCGCTCTGCCTGCAATCACCGCTCTGGATGTTACATCAGGAAACGCAACGTTACGAAACTCATGGCCGTCTGATGCATTTCCTCTTCGACCGTTCACCGGAACGTGAGCGCGTGTTGAAGGAGAGATGTCATGAAAAAGCTCATTCTTGCTTCCGTTTCCGCTCTGGCCCTGCTCGGCGTTGCCGCCTGCAGCGACAGTGGCACCGATAACACCACCACCCAGAGCACCAATCCGCCGGCCGCGGAGCAGCCGATGCAGCCGGCAAACCCTGATACCCCGAAGCCCGCAGAACCGGCTCCGGCAACACCTGCTCCTGCCGCCCCCGCGCAGTAGCAGCAGTCTCGGTCACTTTGATGTGACGGGAGAGGAGGCCGGCTTCGCGCCGGCCTTCCTGCGTTGAGGGCCACGCTGGGCGGTTTCTTGGGTTACGATCGGCTAATTCCTGTGATTTGCGGTCTGGGGCGTCGGTCGTTTGCGTAAATCGATCCACCCTGCGGCACTGTCTTGGCTTGATAGCGGTGGCCGGCGGCCCTAATAAGCGCTGATGTCGATTTGGGATCGCCTCGGCGAGTTCATCACCCGCGTTTCTTCTTCAGCCACTTCCGGCGTTGCCGACGTGGTCGAGGCCGTGCGTACTGTTTTCTCCGGTGACGCCGAACTGCGCAAGCAGGTTGCCTTCTCGGTGGCGATGATTGCGCTGTCGGCCAAGATGGCCAAGGCCGACGGCATCGTCACCCAGAACGAGGTGCGTGCGTTCCAGGAAATCTTCGAGGTGCCGAGGGACCAGACCCGCAATGTGGCGCGGCTCTACGATCTGGCCAAGCGCGACGTTGCCGGGTTCGAGACCTATGCAGAGCAGATGGCGCGGATGTGCGGTTCGGGTCATTCCAACTGCATGATGCTGGAAGACATACTCGACGGCCTGTTCCACATCGCCAAGGCCGACGGAGTGGTGCATGAGCGCGAGGGCATCTTCCTGCATCGCATTGCCGAAATATTCCGCATCGACGAGGCGCACTACGAAGCGATCATGGCCAGGCACGTCAATCTCGGCGCCGGCGATCCGTATGTCGTGCTCGGCATCGAGCGCGGCAAGCCGTTCGAAGAGGTCAGGAAGCGGTATCGCAAGCTGGTCTCCGACAACCATCCGGACCGACTGATTGCGCGCGGCCTGCCTCAGGAGTTCATCAAGATCGCGACGACAAGGGTTGCGGCGATCAACGCCGCCTACGAGATGATCGAGCGGGGCCTCAGGCACGCATGAGCGGCTTCCTGCCCGACGAGCCAGGCGCCGAGGTCAGGGTATCGCCGAATTTCGGCCCGCGGCGCGAGACGCTCACGCCCGACATGATCGTGCTGCACTATACCGGCATGGCGACGGGTGCTGCCGCCGAAGCCTGGCTGTGCGACCCCGCCAGCGAAGTCTCGTCGCACTACCTGGTCCACGAAGATGGCCGCATCATCCAGATGGTGCGCGAGAGCGACCGCGCCTGGCATGCCGGCGCAAGTTCATGGTTCGGGCGCACCGACATCAACTCCTGCTCGGTCGGCATCGAAATCGTCAATCCCGGCCATGCGCTCGGTTATTCGACCTTTCCCAAGAGGCAGATCGAGGCGGTGATCGGCCTCTGCAAAGGGATAATCGGGCGGCATTCCATCGCTGCTCAACGCGTGCTCGCCCATTCCGACATCGCGCCGGGGCGCAAGATCGACCCGGGCGAGAAATTCCCCTGGAAGGCGCTGTTTGCGGCCGGGGTCGGCCATCTCGTGCCTGCGGCCCCGATCCGGCGCGGCGCGGCGCTGAAAGCGAGCGATACCGGCGCCGAGGTCGAGGCGCTGCAGTCAATGCTGGCGCTCTATGGCTATGGCGTGGAGATATCCGGTGTCTTCGACCGCCAGACCGAAATCGTCGTCGAAGCGTTTCAGCGGCATTTCCGGCCACGCCTGGTGGATGGCATCGCCGACGGCTCGACGATCCGCACGCTCCAAAGCCTGCTGACTTCCCTTAGGGCAGTCTCGTCCAAATAGTCTTTCCCAGGTTCTTTAAGTTACAGCCTGTCACTCAAAGTGAATTGCCTCGCCTTGTTCGACACCAATTCGGCCCTCAAAGGCAGTTCGTGCAAGTTATCAGGCCTTCATCCCCCCGGAAGTCCCGATATTGATTAGGCGTTGCTGCGTGAAGATCTTCGCGCGGCCCAGACAGAACAGGACCACATGCAGAAATTGACCGTTGTAACGGCAGCTATAACTGCCGGCGTGATGACTTTTGCCTTCAGCGCGGCCGATGCCGCGCCACTGAGCCAGAGGGCAGACCAGGGCTTCTTCACCGCACCCGCCAAAACCGCCATGACGAAAGCGAACCCAAAAGCAAAAAGGGCAACCACCGCAAAAGTGCAGAAAGCAGCGGTGGTGAAGGCCAGAAAAGCGACGGCCAAAAGGCATCTGAAGCGCGGCAGGAAAAGCGTCGACCTGACGACGACCGCGTCGATCGGTCCAAGCACCGCAGCGGAATCGACGGCGGCGGCCGCCCTCGGCGGCCAATATTCGGCGATCATTGCCCGCTATGCGGCGGCCGAAGGCGTGCCGGTATCGCTGGCCAAGGCGGTCATCAAGATCGAGAGCAACTACCGGCCGAACATCGTTGGCAGCGCCGGCGAGATCGGCCTGATGCAGATCAAGCCGGCAACGGCGCGGATGATGGGCTACAGCGGATCGACCAAGGGTCTGTTCGATCCCGACACCAACATCAAATACGGCATGAAGTATCTCGCCATGGCGCGCAACCTCGGCGGCGGCACGACCTGCGGCACAATCCTGAAATACAATGCCGGCCATGCCGCGACGCGGATGAACCCGGTGTCGGCCGCCTATTGCGGCAAGGTCAAGGTGCAGATGGCAGCCCTTGGATCTCCGGCATAAGTCTGCTTTTTCATTTGCGTTTTGGAACGTGAACCCCTTTATACGCTCTGCCAGCTGGCCGGGCGGCCGCACCCGCAAAGCCGAAAGGCTGCGGGTGAGGAAAGTCCGGGCTCCATGGGAACACGGTGCCGGTTAATGGCCGGCGGGGGCGACCCCAGGGAAAGTGCCACAGAAAGCAAACCGCCACGATTTATCGGGGTAAGGGTGAAAGGGTGGGGTAAGAGCCCACCGCGCGACTGGCAACAGGAGCGGCACGGTAAACCCCACCGGGAGCAAGACCGAATAGGGACGGTGCGAGGGGAAACCTTCGAGGGCTGTTTCCGGCTCACCGTCCGGGTAGGTTGCGTGAGGCGCATGGCAACATGCGCCCAAGATGAATGGCCGCCACGTTCTCGTCCCGCAAGGGGCGAGGGCCATACAAAACCCGGCTTACAGGCCAGCTGGCAATTCTCCACAATATCGAAAATCTTTTGAGATCAGCAGGTTGCGCCCTCGGGCGCGCCTGTTGATTCAAGCCCCGATCTTGTCCAGCGATGCCTCGATCGCCTGCCAGAGTTCTTCCACCGGCTCGCAACCCACCGACAGGCGCACGAAGCCTGGCGGAACAGCGTCGCCTCGCTTGGCCCGCCGTTCGGCGGACGTGTGGACGCCGCCGAACGAGGTCGCCGCCTGCATCAGTGTGCAGTTGTTGATGAAATCCTCGGCCTTGTCCTCGGAGGCGACTTCGAAGGAGACGAGGAAGCCGAAGCGCTCCATCTGGGCGCGGGCGAGATTGTGCGACGGGTCCCCTTCCAGGCCGGGATAACGCAGGCCGCTCACCGCGTGATGGTTTCTAAGGCGCTTCGCGATCACCTCGGCGGAAGTGCACATGCGGTCGAAACGTACGTCCAGCGTCTCCAGGCCGCGATGCACCAGCCAGGCCTCGAACGGCCCGGGAATGCCGCCGGCGGTCTCGCGCCAGCCGGTGACGGCGGCGATGATGTCGGGATTGCGGCTGGCGACGTGGCCGAACAGCACGTCGGAATGACCATTGGCCGCCTTGGTGTCGGCGGCAACGACAATGTCGGCGCCGAGATCGAGCGGGCGCTGGCCGAACGGCGTCATCGTCGTATTGTCGACGACAACGATCGCGCCCGCCCTGTGGGCAGCCTCGGCGACGGCTGTGATGTCGCAGATGTCCAGTCGCGGATTTGACGGGGTCTCCACATAGACAAGGCGATAGCCGTCGAAGCCGCCGTCGAGAAAGGCCGATGTCGGCCTGAGATCATAGGTGATGCCGAACGGTTTGAGGAAACGCTCAGCCAGCGCCCGTGTGGCGTGATAGCCGTCCGAAGGCAAAAGCACGCGGTCGCCTGTTTTCAGCAGGCCAAAGAACACCGCCGAGATCGCCGCCATTCCCGAGGGAAAGCCGACGCAAGGCGCGTCTTCCAGATGCGCCAGCATGTGCTCGACCGCGTCCCAGGTGGCGTTGCTGTAACGGCCATATTGACTGTAGCCGGCGCCGTCGCCCGGGTTGTGGAAAATGGCGGCCATGGTCAGGGGCAAAGGGATCGGATCGCCTTTGGCAAGTCCGTCGCGACGCAGATGGGCAAGGGAGGCCGCGCGTGACCTGGCTGTTTCGGACATGGATTTTCTAACCTTGTTGCTGAGCGGAAAAGACGGCTGACGCTATGCGCGGCAGCGGTGCACGGCAACCCGCCTCCGGTTGGGCCAAGGCCGCTCTAAACGGTTCGTTAGGCTTAATGGGAGATAAAGACGGGAGTGCTGTCAGAGCTGCTCTCACCGGTTGTGGCGCGCGCGTTTGTGAAGCCTGATCCCGTTGACGCCCATAGTGCCCCATGATATCCCATTTCGATACCAAAGCCTTCGTTCCGCGTCAGGGTAAAGCGTACGCCAATCGGGCAGCCGCGGCGGCTGTGCGTTTGCGGGGTTTTGCTGTTGGGACCGAAGCAGATTTTCGGCAGGGGACGCGCTTCGGCGCGGACGAAAACATGGAGAGGGGTGCGGCGGCGGAAGCGGCTGTAACGTGTCATGGACCGGTTTCTGTCAAGCGCGGTGAACAGGATCGATGCGAAGGGGCGGGTCTCCGTTCCGGCGCATTTCCGCGCGGTCGTGCAGAAGCGTGGCTATTCGGAGCTCTATGCGCTGCGCGGCCTGGACGTTCCGGCGATGGATGTCGGCGGTCTCGACCTGCTCGACCGCTACGAACAGCGCATCGCGCTGGAGGATCCTTTCCTGCAGACGGCGGACGACATGTCGTTCTTCTGCCATGGCGACGGGACGTTCCTGAAGCTCGACCAGGACGGCCGCATCACGATGAGCGATTTCATTCGCGAGCATACGGGCATCACGAGCGAAGTGGCCTTTGTCGGCCGCGGCAATTTCTTTCAAGTCTGGGAACCGGGGCGGCTTGCCGCCTATGGAGCGCAGGCGCGCGCCCGGCTTTTGCAGCTTCGGCAGGGGACGAAGCCTGGGGAGCGACCGGAATGATGGCGGATCACGGCGATGATATCAGCGCCGTTGGCGGATCGGTCCGCCACATTCCGGTCCTCCTTGCCGAAGTGCTGGAAGCGCTCTCGCCCAAAGCCGGCGATGTGATCGTCGACGGCACGTTCGGCGCGGGTGGCTACACCAAGGCGATCCTGGCAAGCGGCGCCTCGGTGGTGGCGATCGATCGCGATCCGGACGCCATTGCCGCTGGACGCAGCCTGGAACAGCAATCCGCCGGCCGGCTGAGGCTGGTGCAAGCGCCGTTCTCGACGCTGGACGAGCAGGTCGAAAGCGCCGACGGCGTTGTGCTCGATATCGGCATTTCCTCCATGCAGGTCGACCAGGCCGAGCGCGGCTTTTCGTTCCGTGCCGACGGGCCGCTCGACATGCGCATGGCGCAGGCCGGCTTGAGCGCTGCCGATGTCGTCAATTCGTTCAAGACGGGCGATCTCGCCCGCATCTTCGGCTTCCTTGGCGAGGAGCGCAACGCCGGCCGCATCGCCCGCATGATCGAGAGCCGCCGCGAAAAACGTCCGTTCGAGCGCACGCTCGACCTTGCCGACGCCATCGAGACGCATATCGGCCGCGCGCCGAAGGACAAGATCCATCCGGCCACCCGCGTCTTCCAGGCGCTGCGCATTTTCGTCAACGACGAGCTTGGCGAACTGGCCAAGGCCCTGGTCGCCTCCGAGCGCGTGCTGAAGCCCGGTGGGCGGCTTGCCGTGGTGACATTCCATTCGCTGGAAGACCGCATCGTCAAGCGTTTCATCGCCGACCGCGCCGACGCGGTGACCGGCTCGCGTCATATGCCCGAGGCGCATGCGCGCAGCGCGACCTTCCGCAAGGCCGGTGGCGGCGTGACGCCCGGTGATGCTGAAATATCCACCAATCCGCGGGCGCGTTCGGCCAGGCTGCGCGCTGCGATCCGCACCGAGGCGCCGGCGCGCGCCGGCGATCTTTCGATTTTCGGCCTTCCAAAGCTTCCCGGCATCCAGGCGCCGCGAGAGAGGTGAATAAGTGTTTCGAACCAGCGACATAGTCCTGATCGCCGTCATGGTCTCGGCCGCGGCCCTGACCTACAAGACCAAGCGCGAGGCCGAGGAACAGCAGGCTTCGGTGCAGCAGATCGAGGCGCAGATCCGCTATGAGGAGGACACGATCGACCTGCTCAAGGCCGACTGGAGCTTGCTGACCCAGCCGTCGCGCCTGCAGAAGCTGGCTGAAACCTACAAATCGCAGCTCGCACTCGAGCCGGTCAATGCGCGACAGATCGTCGGTCTCGACGATCTTCCGGCAAAACCGCTCAACATCGAGGACCTGTCGTCGCAGCGGCTTGGCGGCATGGCCGACAATTCCGGCAAAGGACCAGCCGACAGCAAGGATCCCGTGGTGACCGGAGCCATCGTCCAATGATCGCCAAACTTCCATCGATCGGCAAATTGCTGAAGCGTCGCGCAAGGACCGGTGAGGACGGCTCGATCGTCGTCGAAGGCGCGCGCAAGGCGACCGGCGGCAAGGCCAAGACCCGCATCATCATGACGATGGCGGTGTTCTTCGGCATCTATTCGACCATCGCCGGGCGGCTGGTCTATCTCGGTTTCCAGTCCCCCGACATGTCGGGCGGGCCGCAAAGCCGGGTGACGGCGTCGCGTCCCGACATCGTCGACCGCAACGGCGAAGTGCTGGCGACCGACATCAAGACGGCATCGCTGTTTGCCGAGCCGCGCCGCATCGTCGATGCCGACGAGGCGATCGAAAAGCTGTCGACCATTCTGCCTGACATCGACCCCGAGCAGACCTACCACAAGCTCAAGAGCGGCGCCGGCTTCGTCTGGCTGCAGCGGCAGCTGACGCCCAAGCAGCAGGCCGACATCATGCAGCTCGGCATTCCCGGTATCGGCTTTCGCACCGAAAAGCGCCGCTTCTATCCGGCCGGCGTGACCTCGTCCTACATTGTCGGCCTCACCAACATCGACAATCAGGGCATCTCCGGCATGGAGAAATACATTGACGAGCAGGGCCTGAGCGACCTGCAGGCCTCAGGCCTTGCGATCGCCAAGGATTTGAAGCCGGTGCAGCTGTCTATCGATCTGCGCGTCCAGCATGTGGTGCGCGACGAGATTGCCGCCGGCCTGGAGCGCTATCGCGCCATGGGCGCCGGCGCCGTCGTGCTCAACATCAAGACCGGCGAAGTGGTGGCGATGGCCTCGGTGCCGGATTTCGATCCGAACAATCCCTTTAATGCACAGGACAAGGACCGCCTGAACCGCATGTCGGCCGGCCTCTATGAGATGGGCTCTACGTTCAAGAGCTTTACCTCGGCAATGGCGCTCGATTCCGGCAAGGCTAACATGAACAGCCGTTTCGACGCGTCACACCCGATCCGTGTCGGCCATCAGGCCATCCACGATTTCCATGGCAAGAACCGCGTGCTGTCATTGCCGGAGGTGTTCCTTTACTCCTCCAACATCGGATCGGCCCGTGAGGCCGAAATGGTCGGCATCGAGGGGCACCGCGAATTCCTGCATCGCCTCGGCCTTTTGGACAGGATGCAGACCGAACTGCCTGAAGTCGCGCGCCCGACCGAACCGAAGGTCTGGAAACAGGTCAACTCCTTCACCATCGCGTTCGGCCATGGCGTGTCGACGACGCCGCTGCAGGCCGCTGTCGGCTGCGCGGCGCTGATGCAGGGCTACCTGATCCCGCCGACTTTCCTGGTCCGCAGCGAGCAGGATGCCATGGCGGTGGCCAAGAGAGTGGTCAGCGAAAAGACTGTGGAGGGCATGCGCTACCTCTACACGCTCAATGCCGAGAAAGGCTCGGCCAGAAACGCCAGGGCCCCCGGCTACCGCGTTGGCGGCAAGACTGGAACCGCCGAGAAGGTCATCAATGGCCGCTACTCGAAGGAACTGAATTTCAACACCTTCGTCGCTGCCTTCCCGATGGACGATCCGCAGTATCTGGTGTTTACGATTGCCGACGCTCCGCACCCGGAAAAGCCCGGGATGACCGACGTCGCCGCCAACAATGCGGGTGTTATGGCCGGAAACATCATCAGGCGGGCAGCCGCCATGCTTGGCGTGAAGCCAGATTTCAGCCATGAAAATGGTGCAACGCTGGTTTCCTATCAGTGATTCTTAGGGCGCGCCGGCAACTGCGCGCTATTTTGTTGAGACAAACGGGGTTCGATGCACCTGAGAGATTTAGCCGGTATCCTGCCTGTCGAGGGAACAGCTTCCCGCGATGTGGAGGTAACCGGGATTTCGTCGGATTCCCGCCAGGTCAAACCGGGCGTCGTCTTCTTCGCGCTCGCCGGCAGCAAGGCGGATGGCACCGCCTATGCCGCTGATGCGGCTAAGCGCGGCGCGGCGGCGATTGTTGTGGGCAAGGCCAGTTCCGTTACCGGCCTGTCTGTCCCGCTTCTCACAGTCGAGGACCCGCGCCTGGCGCTGGCGCTGAGTGCAGCGCGCTTCTTCGGCAAGCAGCCTGAGACCATGGTCGCGGTCACCGGCACCGCGGGTAAGACCTCGGTCGCAGCCTTCACCAGACAGATCTGGGGGCAGGCCGGCTTTGCCGCCGCGTCGATCGGCACCACCGGCGTGGTAGCGCCCGGCCGCAATGATTATGGCTCGCTGACCACGCCCGATCCTGTGGCTTTGCATCAACTGCTCAAGGAATTGGCTGAGGCCGGCGTCACCCACGCCTCGATGGAAGCTTCCAGCCACGGTCTCGACCAGCGCCGTCTCGATGGCGTGAAGCTCGCCGCCGGCGGCTTCACCAATCTTGGCCGCGACCATATGGATTACCATCCGACGGTCGAGGACTATCATCGCGCCAAATTGCGTCTGTTCGACACGCTGCTGCCGAAAGGCGCGCCGGCCGTCATTTTTGCCGACGATCCTTGGTCCTTCCCTACGATAAAGGCAGCGCAGGCTGCGGGGCTCAATGTGCTGACGGTCGGCCGCCATGGCGATTTCCTGCGGTTGAAGCGGGTCGAGCACGAGCGCCACCGCCAGCGCGCCGAAGTCGAAGCCGACGGCGTGCTCCACGAGATCGACCTGCCGCTGGCTGGCGACTTCCAGATCGCCAACGCCCTGGTTTCGGCAGGTCTGGCGATTTCCACTGGAACACCAGTCGCCAAGGCCTTGATGGCCTTGGAGAAACTCCAGGGCGCGCCGGGACGGCTGGACCTTGTCGGCGCGACCGCCAATGGCGCGCCGGTCTATGTCGACTATGCCCACAAGCCGGATGCGCTGGAAAATGTGCTGGCTGCGGTGCGGCCGTTCACTACTGGCCGTGTCATCGTCGTGTTCGGCTGCGGCGGTGATCGCGACCGGGGCAAAAGGCCGATTATGGGCGAGATCGCCACCCGGCTGGCCGATGTGGTCATCGTCACCGACGACAATCCGCGCTCGGAAGTGCCGGAAACTATCCGCGCCGCGATTTTGGCAGCCGCGCCCGGCGCTATCGAGATCGGCGACCGCCGCAAGGCGATCCACGAAGCGGTCGCGATGCTGAAGGCCGGCGATACGCTGATCGTTGCCGGCAAGGGCCATGAAGAAGGCCAGACCATCGGCGCCGAGACATTTCCTTTCTCAGACCATGAGGAAGTCCGCTCGGCGTTGCGGGAGCGGGCCGCATGAGCGTGCTCTGGACCGCCGATGCGCTGGTCGACGCCATGGGCGGACGGCCGCTCGGGCCGATGCCGGAGGGCATATCGGGGATCTCGATCGACAGCCGCAGCCTGCAGCCGGGCGATGCTTTCTTCGCCATCAGGGGCGAGGCGATGGATGGCCATGATTTCGCGACCGCGGCGATCAAGGCCGGCGCCGGCGTTCTGGTTGTCGCCGAGGGTAAATTGCCGTCGCTCGGGCGGCTGACGGCGCCGATGATCGTGGTGCAGGATGTGCTGGCGGCGCTCGAGAAGCTCGGCGTTGCCGCCCGCGCGCGTTCGAAGGCGAAGATCATCGCGGTCACCGGCTCGGCCGGCAAGACCACCACCAAGGAAGCGCTGCGCCATGTGCTGTCGGCCGTCGGCAAGGTGCATGCCTCGGCGCAGTCGTTCAACAATCACTGGGGCGTGCCACTGACCTTGGCACGCATGCCCGACGATTGCGACTACGCGGTGTTCGAGATCGGCATGAACCATCCCGGCGAGATCCGGCCGCTGGTCAAGATGGTCCGGCCGCATGTTGTCATTGTCACGCTTATCGCCGCCGCGCATCTCGGCTTCTTCAAAAATCTCGACGAGATCGCCAAGGCCAAGGCCGAGATTTTTGAAGGGATCGAGCCCGGCGGTGCTGCATTGCTCAACCGTGACGATACGCGCTGGAAGCTGCTCGACAAAATGGCACGCGCGGCCGGCGTCGAACATGTCTTCGGCTTCGGCGAAAATGCGCGCTCAACCTACAAGCTCACCAAATGTGAGCTGCATGCCGATCATTCCGACATCACCGCCAGGATCGGCGGGCAGGATGTGACGGCTCGCATCGGCGCGCCCGGCCGCCACATGGTGCAGAATGTGCTCGCTGTTCTGGGCGCTGCGCATCTCGTTGAGGCCGACCTCGGCAAGGTGGCGGAGGCGCTCGCCGATCTCTCGGCCGAACGCGGCCGAGGCAAGCGCCATGTGCTGCGCCACCCCAAAGGACCGATCACGCTGATCGACGAGAGCTACAACGCCAATCCGGCGTCGATGGCTGCTGCCATGGCACTGCTTAATGCGACGCCTGTCACGGGCGAGGGGCGGCGGATTGCCGTGCTCGGCGACATGCTCGAGCTCGGCGACCATTCGGCCAAGCTCCACGCAGCCCTTGCCGAACTGATCGTCGGCACAGGCACGAACACGGTCTTTCTCGGCGGCCCTGAAATGCGGGCGTTGGCCGATATCCTGCCCGACGAGATCACGTCGGAGTATCGCGCCGGCGCCGAGGAGTTGAAGCCGCTGCTGTTGTCGACGCTGAAGGCCGGCGACGTAGTGATGATCAAATCGTCGAAAGGCATCGGCTTTTCAAAACTGGTCGAGGCCTTGCTCGGCAAATATCCGGCGGAAGCCGCAGGCACGAAACAGAACTAGTCCCGGGGGACGGAATCGCATGTTTACATTGCTCGTCGATTTTGCGGACAAGGTCTCGGTCTTCAATGTCTTCCGCTACATAACCTTCCGCACCGGCGGCGCGCTGATCACCTCGGCGCTGATCGTCTTCATCTTCGGGCCGACCATCATCAATTCGCTGAGGCTCAGGCAAGGCAAGGGCCAGCCGATCCGCGCTGACGGGCCGCAGACGCATTTCAAGAAGGCCGGCACGCCGACCATGGGCGGGCTGATGATCCTGTGCGGCATCGTCGGCTCGTCGTTGCTGTGGGCGAACCTCTCCAGCATCTATGTCTGGGTCGTGCTTTTGGTGACGCTGGGCTTCGGCTCGATCGGCTTTTACGACGACTATCTCAAGGTAACGAAGCAGTCGCATCTCGGCTTTTCCGGCAAGGCGCGGCTGGCGCTGGAATTCGTTATCGCCGGCATCGCCGCCTGGGTGATCATGCACAACGGCCAGGCGCCGTTCTCGTCTTCGCTGACCTTCCCCTTCGCCAAGGAATTCATCATCAATCTCGGCTGGTTCTTCGTGCCGTTCTCCTGCTTCGTCATCGTCGGCGCCGGCAATGCGGTGAATCTGACCGACGGCCTCGACGGGCTGGCAATCGTGCCGATCATGATCGCGGCGGCGTCCTTCGGCGTCATCGCCTATCTCTCCGGCAATGCTGTGTTCGCCGAATATCTGCAGATCCATTTCGTGCCCGGCACCGGCGAGTTGGCTGTCGTGCTCGGCGCGGTCATCGGTGCCGGCCTCGGCTTCCTCTGGTTCAATGCGCCGCCGGCGGCGATCTTCATGGGCGACACTGGCTCGCTGGCCATGGGCGGCCTGATCGGCACCGTCGCCGTCGCCACCAAGCACGAGATCGTGCTGGTCATCGTCGGCGGATTGTTTGTCGTGGAAATCCTGTCGGTCATCATCCAGGTCGGCTACTTCAAGATGACCGGCAAGCGCGTCTTCCTGATGGCGCCGATCCACCATCATTTCGAAAAGCTCGGCTGGACCGAAAGCCAGGTGGTGATCCGCTTCTGGATCATCGCCGTCATCCTGGCGCTGGTTGGCCTGTCGACCCTCAAGTTGAGATAGGAGCCCGCTTGATCCCCGCCGCATCCTTTTCGGGCAAACGCGTTTCGCTCTTCGGGCTTGGCGGCTCGGGGATTGCCACGGCGCGCGCGCTGATCGAGGGCGGGGCCGACGTGCTGTCTTGGGACGACAATCCCGACAGCGTCGCCAAGGCCGCTGGCCAGGGCATTGCAACCGCCGATCTGCGCGGCGCCGACTGGGCGAAATTTTCGGCTTTCGTGCTGTCGCCCGGCGTGCCGCTGACGCATCCGAAACCACACTGGACGGTGGAGCTGGCGCGTGGCGCCGGCGTCGAGGTGATCGGCGACATCGAATTGTTCTGCCGTGAGCGGATCGCGCGCGCGCCCAATGCGCCGTTCATTGCCATCACCGGAACCAACGGCAAGTCGACGACCACGGCGCTGACCGCGCATATCCTGAAATCGGCCGGGCGCGACATCCAGATGGGCGGCAATATCGGCCGCGCCATCATGACGCTCGATCCGCCACAGCCGGACCGGCACTATGTCGTCGAATGCTCGTCCTACCAGATCGATCTGGCGCCCTCGATCAATCCGACGGCCGGCATCCTGCTCAATCTGACGCCCGACCATCTCGACCGTCACGGCACCATGCAGCATTACGCCTCGATCAAGGAGCGGCTGGTCGCCGGCAGCGAGACGGCGATCGTCGGTGTCGACGATAGCTGGTGCGCGCAGATCGCCGACCGGCTGGAGCGGGCGGGCAGGCAGGTCATCCGCATCTCCAAGCGGCTGCCGCTGACCGATGGTTATTTCGCCGACGGCTCCGACCTGATGGAAGCCGTGCATGGCCGCTATAGCCGCGTCGCTTTCCTGGAAGGCATCGGTTCGCTGCGCGGCCAGCACAATGCGCAGAACGCATTGGCCGCTGTCGCCGCCTGCCTCAAGGTTGGACTGACCCTCGGCGAGATTCAGGCGGGACTCGAGAGCTTCCCCGGACTGGCGCATCGCATGGAGCAGGTCGGGCGCAAGGACCACGTGCTGTTCGTCAACGATTCCAAGGCGACCAATGCCGATGCGGCGGCACCGGCGCTGTCGAGCTTCCCGCGCATCTACTGGATCGCCGGTGGCCTGCCCAAGGAAGGCGGCATCGAGCCGCTGCGCGGCTTCTTCCCGCGTGTCGCCAAGGCCTATCTGATCGGCGAGGCAGCGCCTGCTTTTTCGGCGACGCTGGGCGAAGCCGTGCCTTACGAGATCTCGGGCACGCTGGCCGCCGCGGTCGACCATGCGGCGAATGACGCGGCCAAGGACGACAGCGGCGAGGTGGTGGTGCTGCTGTCGCCGGCCTGCGCCAGTTTCGACCAGTTCAAGAATTTCGAAGTTCGCGGCGAAGCCTTCAGGCAAGCTGCGACTGCTATCGAGGGTGTGAAACCCATCGGAGGGGCACGATAATGCAAAGCCGTCTCGACAAAAGCCCGGTTGCAACCTGGTGGTGGACGATCGATCGCTGGTTCCTGGCGGCATTTCTGTCGCTGATGGGGCTCGGCATCGTCTTGTCCTTCGCGGCAAGCCCGGCGGTCGCCGAACGCATCGGCCTCGACAGTTTCCACTTTGCCACTAGGCAGATCATCTTCACCGTGCCGGCGCTCGGCGTGATGCTGGCTGTGTCCTTCCTGGAATCGCGGCAGATCCGGCGCATGGCGTTGATCATATTGGGCATCATGCTGGTGCTGATGGTGGCCGTGCTCTACATCGGCGTCGAGGTGAAAGGCGCGCGGCGCTGGGTGTCGTTTGTCGGCATGTCGATCCAGCCATCGGAATTCCTGAAACCCGCTTTCGTCATCGTCTGCGCCTGGCTGTTCGCCGAACACAAGCGCCAGCCTGACATTCCCGGCAATCTGTTCGCGCTGCTGCTGCTGATCCTGGTTATCTCGCTCTTGGTGGCGCAGCCTGATCTCGGCCAGACCATGCTGGTGACCGGCACCTGGGGCGTCATGTTCTTCATGGCCGGCCTGCCATGGCTGTGGATCATCGCGCTTGGCGCCACTGGCGCCAGCGGCCTGTTTGCCGCCTACACTGTATTTCCGCACGTCGCCGCCCGCATCGACAAATTCCTGACTGGCGAAGGCGACACGTTCCAGGTCGACATGGGCCGCGAGGCGCTGATCAACGGCCACTGGTTCGGCGTCGGCCCAGGCGAGGGCACGGTCAAGCGGGTCATCCCCGACGCGCATGCCGACTTCGTGTTTTCGGTCGCCGGCGAAGAGTTCGGGTTGATCATGTGCTTCTTCATCATGTCTATCTTCGCCTTCATCGTGCTGCGCGGCCTCAACACCGCACTCAAGGAGCATGACGATTTCACCCGCTATGCCGTCGGCGGCCTCGTCACGGTGTTCGGCCTGCAGTCTGTCATCAATATGTGCGTCAACCTGCAGCTGATGCCGGCCAAGGGCATGACGCTACCTTTTATCTCCTATGGTGGGTCCTCGCAGATCGCCATTGCCATCTCGATGGGCATGGTGCTGGCGCTGACGCGCAAGCGACCGGAAAAGCGCAAGCAGATGGGCTTTGCCTTGTCGCAGCGCGCCTTGCCGGCGGAGTGATATGGCGAGGGGTGTCATTCTTCTCGCGGCGGGCGGAACCGGTGGACATCTGTTTCCGGCCGAGGCGCTGGCGCATGAACTGATCGAGCGCGGCTGGAGCGTGCATCTGGCGACGGACGACCGCGCCGAGCGGTTTGCCGGCCATTTCCCGGCCGCCGCCATCCATCCGATCCAGTCGGCGACGATGGGCTCGAAAAACCCTGTCGCCTTGGTTGGCGCGTTCTGGAAGATCTGGCGCGGTGTGCGGCAGGCTTCCGCCGTCATCGCCAGGATCAAGCCGGATGCGGTTGTCGGCTTCGGCGGCTATCCGACCTTGCCGCCGCTTTATGCCGCGACACGGCGCAAGGTGCCGACGCTGATCCACGAGCAGAATGCGGTGATGGGCCGCGCCAACCGGGCGCTGTCAGGTCGCGTCGATGCCATTGCCGGCGGCTTCCTGCCGCAGGATGCAAGTGCCGCAGGCGCCAAGACGGTGACGACTGGCAATCCGGTGAGGCCGCCAATCCTGGAGGCGGCAAAGACGCCCTATGTGGCATCGCAAGGCGAGGAGCCGTTCAGGCTGCTGGTGTTCGGCGGCAGCCAGGGTGCACAGTTCTTTTCCGATGCCATGCCGGCGGCGATCGGCTTGCTGCCGGAGGCGCAACGCAAGCGGCTGGTGATCACCCAGCAGGCCCGTGCCGACGACGTGGCGCGGGTGAAGGCTGGCTATGCGGCACTTGGCGTCCATGTCGAGGTCTCGCCCTTCTTCACCGACATGGCGCAGCGCATGGCGACGGCGCATCTGGTGATCTCGCGCTCCGGCGCTTCGACGGTCTCCGAAATCGCCGTCATCGGCCGGCCGGCGCTGCTGGTGCCTTATCCCTATGCGCTGGACCACGACCAGGCGGCGAATGCGGCGGCCCTTGCCGCCGCCGGCGGCGGCGAGGTTCATCCGCAATCGTCGCTGTCGCCGGAGCGCATCGCAGCGCTTGTTGGCGGGCTGATGGACAATCCCGAGCGGCTGGCGGCCATGGCTGCCGGCGCAAAGTCGGCCGGCCGGCCGGACGCGGCACGGTTGCTCGCCGATCTCACAGAGGCTATTGCGTCCAGAAAAACCGTTTCGGATTTCAGGAAAGGGACGCATTGATGAAGATGCCGGAGACCATCGGCCTGGTGCATTTCATTGGCATTGGCGGCATCGGCATGAGCGGCATCGCCGAGGTGCTGCACAATCTCGGCTATAAGGTGCAGGGTTCAGACCAGGCTGACAGCGCCAATGTGCAGCGGCTGCGCGACAAGGGCATCGAATGCTTCGTTGGCCACAAGGCCGAGAATATCGGCGCCGCCGAAGTGGTGGTCGTCTCCACCGCAATCAAGAAGACCAATCCGGAGCTAAAGGCCGCGCGCGAAAAGCTGCTGCCGATCGTGCGCCGCGCCGAGATGCTGGCCGAACTGATGCGCTTCCGCCAGGCCGTCGCCATCGGCGGCACCCATGGCAAGACGACGACGACCTCGATGGTGGCGACACTGCTCGACGCCGGCGGGCTCGACCCGACCGTGATCAATGGCGGCATCATCAATGCCTATGGCACAAACGCGCGCATGGGCGACGGCGAATGGATGGTGGTCGAGGCCGACGAGAGCGACGGCACCTTCCTCAAGCTGCCGGCCGAAATCGCCGTCGTCACCAACATCGATCCGGAGCATCTCGACCATTACGGCAGCTTCGACAAGGTGCGCGAGGCGTTTCGCCAGTTCGTCGAGAACGTGCCGTTCTACGGCTTTGGCGTGATGTGCACCGACCACCCGGAGGTGCAGGCGCTGGTTAGCCGCATCGAGGACCGCCGCGTCATCACCTATGGTGAGAACGCGCAGGCCGATGTGCGCTTCACCAACCATCGCATGGCCGGTGCGGCAAGCGAATTCGACGTGGTGATCCGCGACCGCAAGACCGGCAGCCAGACGACGATATCGGATCTGCGTCTGCCGATGCCCGGCCGCCACAACGTCTCCAACGCGACCGCGGCGATCGCGGTCGCGCATGAACTCGGCCTGTCGGCTGAGGCGATCAAGAAGGGACTGTCGTCCTTCGCCGGGGTCAAGCGGCGCTTCACCCACACCGGCTCGTGGAACGGGGTCGACATCTTCGACGATTACGGCCACCACCCGGTCGAGATCACAGCCGTGCTGAAAGCGGCGCGCAGCGCCACCAAAGGCCGCGTCATTGCCATCGCGCAACCACATCGCTTTAGCCGGCTGCACGATCTGTTCGACGAATTCTCGGTCTGCTTCAACGATGCCGACACGGTGATGCTGGCGCCGGTCTATGCGGCGGGCGAGGAGCCGATCGATGGCGTCACCTCTGAGGCGCTGGTGTCGCGCATCCGCTCCGGCGGCCACCGCGACGCGCGCTATATCGACGGTCCGGTCGCCATCGCCCCCGCCATTCGCGAATTGGCCAAGCCTGGCGACTTCGTCGTCTTCCTCGGCGCCGGCAACATCACCCAATGGGCCTATGCGCTGCCCAAGGAACTCGGCGGTGCGGTCTCATGATGCGCGGCCAGGACCTGCTCGACAAACTTGGCGACCGGCTTGCCGGTCTGCGGGGCCGGCTGACGCCGAACGCCGAGATGGACAAGATCACCTGGTTCCGCGCCGGAGGGCTGGCCGAGGTGCTGTTCCAGCCCGCCGACGAGGAAGACCTTGCCGCCTTCCTGCGAGCGGTGCCGGAGGAAGTCCCGCTGACCGTCGTCGGTGTCGGTTCGAACCTTCTGGTGCGCGATGGCGGCATCCCAGGTTTCGTCATCAGGCTTTCGGCCAAGGGTTTTGGCGAAGCCGAGGTGGTTTCACCGATCCGCATCAAGGCAGGCGCGGCAACGCCGGACAAGCGCGTTGCCGCCGTCGCCTATGAGGCCGGCATTGGCGGCTTTCATTTCTATCACGGCATTCCGGGCGCCATCGGTGGGGCGCTGAGGATGAATGCCGGCGCCAATGGCGTCGAGACGCGCGAGCGTGTGGTCGAGGTGCGGGCGCTCGACCGCAAGGGCAATCTCCACACGCTCAGCAATCAAGACATGGGCTATGCCTATCGTCACTCGGCCGCACCTGCCGGGCTGATCTTCACCTCGGCCATTTTCGAAGGCGTCCCCGAAGACAAGGCGGCGATCAAGGCGGCCATGGACGCCGTCCAGACGCATCGCGAGACGGTGCAGCCGATCCGCGAGAAGACTGGCGGCTCGACCTTCAAGAATCCGGAAGGCACATCGGCCTGGAAGGAGATCGACAAGGCGGGTTGCCGCGGGCTGATGATCGGTGGCGCGCAGATGTCGCCGATGCACTGCAACTTCATGATCAATACCGGAACCGCGACCGGTTACGACCTCGAATATCTCGGCGAGACGGTGCGCGCCCGCGTGCTTGTAAATTCCGGCATCCGGCTGCAGTGGGAAATCAAGCGCCTCGGCAATTTCCGCCCCGGCCATGCGGTGCAGGAGTTCCTCGGGCAACTGCTTTAAGAACCTTAGCACATGCTGAAGTTAATGTGATGCTTGAACTTCAAATGGCCTGAAACAGCAGCGCCACCGTTGCTCCAAAGACTCACAACGCGCTTTTTCCGACCGTTTTCGCGGAAAGTGAATCTGTCGGAATCATAAGCACTTGCCAGCGAATCAACTCTCTGATTCTCTGCCCTAAAGCGTTTCCTGATTTGAGTCGTTCGACGCGTCGACCGCGTTTTCCGTCTGGGGGGGCAACCTGCCGGGAGACTCGGACTCAATCTGGTCGCTGAATGCGTGGTTGCGGGCCCGCCGTGAGAGGGATGACGGGAAATGAAGAACAAGCATGTGGCTGTCCTCCTGGGCGGATTCTCGTCGGAGCGGCCCGTGTCTCTGTCTTCGGGAAAGGCGTGTGCGGATGCGCTTGAGAATGAAGGCTACCAGGTTACCCGCGTCGATGTTGCGCGCGACGTCGGCGCCGTGCTCGCCGAGCTCAAGCCCGATGTCGTCTTCAACGCGCTGCACGGCCCGTTCGGTGAAGACGGCACCATTCAGGGCGTCCTCGAATATCTCGCCATTCCCTACACCCATTCGGGCGTGCTCGCCTCGGCGCTCGCCATGAATAAGGAGCAGGCCAAGAAGGTCGCCAAGGCCGCCGGCATTGCGGTGGCGGAATCGAAGGTTGCCAGCCGCTTCGCCATCCAGAACAAGCATCCGATGAAGCCGCCCTATGTGGTCAAGCCGGTCAATGAAGGCTCGAGCTTCGGCGTCGTCATCGTGCATGAAGGGCAGTCGCATCCGCCGCAGGTCATCGGTTCGTCCGAGTGGAAATACGGCGAGACCGTGATGGTCGAGCGCTACATCCATGGCCGCGAGCTGACCTGCGCCGTCATGGGCGATGTGGCGCTTGGTGTCTGCGAGATTATTCCGACCGGCCATTCCTTCTACGACTACGATTCAAAATACGTCGCCGGCGGATCAAAACACGAAATCCCTGCTAAAATTTCACCGAATATTTACCAAAAAATACAGACACTGGCGCTCAAGGCACATCTGGCTATCGGCTGTCGGGGCGTTTCCCGGTCGGACTTCCGCTATGACGATCGTCACTCCGAAAACGGCGAAATTGTCTGGCTCGAGATCAACACTCAGCCGGGCATGACGCCGACGTCTTTGGTGCCTGAAATCGCCGCCCAGGCCGGGCATTCATTCGGCGATCTGTTGAGTTGGATGGTGGAGGACGCTTCGTGTCTGCGTTGAAATGGGGGCAGGACAAGGGCAGGGGCGGCGCCGGGCCGGCACTGTTTGGCATGCCGTTGTCGTTCGACCATTTCGTGCTGCCGCGCGTGCTGCGCCGGCCGGTGCGTGTGCTGGCGCGCCTGGGTGGCGGCGACTTCGTGGCGCCGCGCTTTTCCGCAGCCATCCTGTCGGCTTCGCTCATTGCATCAAGCAGCCTCTATGGCGCCATTCTCGGTGGCCATGCCGACGACATCGTCCAGGGGATCACTGCCCGCACCGGCTTTGCCGTCGATCAGATCAAGGTGGTCGGCAACCGCCAGACCTCGGAGATCGACATACTGGACCGGCTGGAGCTCGATGGCTGGACGTCGCTGATCGGTTTTGATGCCGAGGCAGCGCGTGAACGTATCGATACGCTGCCCTGGGTCGAAGTGGCGGCGGTGCGCAAGGTCTATCCGCATACGCTGGAAGTTCGCGTCGAGGAGCGCGAGCCGTTCGCGCTCTGGCAGCAGGGTTCAGAGCTTTCGGTCATCGAGCGCTCCGGCGCGGTGATCGCGCCGTTCTCGGGTGGCAAGCAGGCTTTGCTGCCGCTGATCATCGGCACCGGTGCGCCGGCCAAGGCGCCCGACTTCCTGGCCAAGATCAAGAAGTTTCCCGAGCTCGCGGCGCGGGTCAAAGGCTATATCCGTATCGGCGAACGGCGCTGGGACCTGAAGCTGGAAAACGGCATCACGGTCAAGCTGCCCGAGGACGGCGAAGATCAGGCGATTGCCGATCTGGTCCGCATGGATCATGACAACGGTCTTCTGACGCGCGATATCGCTGCCATCGACATGCGCATCTCCGACCGCCTGGTCGTGCAACTGACGCCGGAAGCGGCGACGCAGCGCCAGGCCGCGCTTAATGAAAAGCCGCAAAATCTGAAGCGCAAGTCGGGGACGAAGATATGAGTTGGCTTGGCGGCAACAGCGATGCCTCTTCGCGCCGTTCCGGCACGCTCACCGTGCTGGATGTCGGCTCGAGTAAGGTTTGCTGCGTGGTGGCGAAGCTGAAGCCGCGCGAGGACGGCAAGCTGTTGCGTGGCCGCTCGCATCGCATCCAGGTGATCGGCATCGGCCATCAGAAATCGCAGGGCGTGAAGTCGGGCGTGGTCGTCGATCTCGACCGCGCCGAGCATGCCATTCGGCTGTCCGTCGACGCCGCCGAGCGCATGGCGGGACTGACCGTGGACTCGCTGATCGTCAATATGACGGCCGGCCGGCTGAAGAGCGAAACCTATTCGGCCACCATCAACCTCGGTGGCCATCAGGCCGACGAAGCCGACATCAAACGCGTGCTTGCCGCTGGCGCCAAGCAGGCGCTCAAGGCCGAGCGCGACGTGATCCATTCGCTGCCGGTCGGCTTTTCGCTGGACGCCGAGCGCGGCGTGCGCGATCCGCGCGGCATGGTCGGCGACCAGCTCGGTGTCGACATGCATGTGCTGACGGGCGACGCAGCACCGCTGCGCAATCTCGAGCTTTGCATCAACCGCTCGCATCTTTCGGTCGAGCGCATGGTGGCGACGCCCTATGCCAGCGGCCTTGCGGCGCTTGTCGACGACGAACTCGAAATGGGCGCGGCCTGCATCGACATGGGTGGCGGCACAACGACGATCTCGGTGTTCTCGGAAGGCAAGTTCGTCCATGGCGACGCCATCGCCATCGGCGGCAATCACGTGACGCTGGATATGGCCAAGGGCCTGTCGACGTCGCTCGATGCCGCCGAACGGCTGAAGGTCATGCATGGTTCGGCGCTGCCCGGCAGTGCCGACGATCGCGACCTGGTTTCGATCCAGCCGATCGGTGAGGAAGGCGAGATGCCGCTGCAGATCCCGCGCTCGGTGATGACGCGCATCATCCGCGCCCGCATCGACGAGACGCTGGAGCTTCTGCGCGACCGGCTGAACAAGTCCGGCTACGGCAATTCCGTGGGAAAACGCGTCGTGCTGACCGGCGGCGCCAGCCAGCTCGCCGGTCTGCCGGAAGCGGCGCGCCGGATTCTGGGACGCAATGTGCGCATCGGCCGCCCGCTCGGCGTGGCAGGCCTGCCGGAAGCCGCCAAGGGGCCGGCTTTCTCGACGGCGGTCGGACTGCTGATCTATCCGCAGATGGCGAGCTTCGAGAGCCATCCGGCGAAAGGAATTTCCGGTCTCAGGATGACCGGGACGGGCGGAAAACTGCATCGCATGAGTCAGTGGTTGAGAGACAGTTTCTAAATTGACGGGGACAGCCCCATAGGCGGCCGCGGCGGCGAAGCGGCGGGAAAGGCAAAGGACGGAGACAATGACCATCAATCTGCAAAAGCCGGACATCACCGAGCTCAAGCCGCGGATCACCGTGTTCGGTGTTGGCGGCGGCGGCGGCAATGCCGTCAACAACATGATCACCGCCGGCTTGCGCGGCGTCGAGTTCGTGGTGGCCAACACCGACGCGCAGGCGCTGACCATGTCGAAGGCCGACAGGCTGATCCAGCTTGGCGCGCATGTCACCGAAGGCCTTGGCGCCGGCTCGCAGCCGGAGGTCGGGCGCGCGGCGGCGGAAGAGTGCATCGATGAGATCATCGATCACCTCTCCAATACCCATATGTGCTTCGTCACCGCCGGTATGGGCGGCGGCACCGGCACCGGAGCTGCCCCGGTCGTTGCCCGCGCTGCGCGCGAAAAGGGCATCCTCACCGTCGGCGTCGTCACCAAGCCGTTCCATTTCGAAGGCCAGCGCCGCATGAAGACGGCGGATATGGGCATCGAGGAATTGCAGAAGTGCGTCGACACCCTCATCGTCATCCCCAACCAGAACCTGTTCCGGCTGGCCAATGACAAGACCACCTTCGCCGATGCCTTCGCCATGGCCGACCAGGTGCTCTATTCCGGTGTTGCGTGCATCACCGACCTGATGGTCAAGGAAGGTCTGATCAACCTCGACTTCGCCGACGTGCGTTCGGTGATGCGCGAGATGGGCAAGGCGATGATGGGCACCGGCGAAGCTTCGGGCGAAGGCCGTGCAATGGCCGCCGCCGAGGCTGCGATCGCCAACCCGCTGCTCGACGAAACGACAATGCGCGGCGCCAAGGGCCTACTGATCTCGATCACCGGCGGGCGCGACCTGACGCTGTTCGAAGTCGACGAAGCGGCGACCCGTATCCGCGAAGAAGTCGACCAGGATGCCAACATCATCCTGGGCGCCACTTTCGACGAGGAACTCGAAGGCGTCATCCGCGTCTCCGTGGTCGCCACCGGCATCGACAAGACGGCGGCTGAAATCGCTGCGGCGCCGATTTCGATCCGCGCCATGCCGCCGCAGCAGAAGCCGGTCAGCCGTCCGGCTCCGGTCGCGGAAGGCCGGCCAGCGCCGGTCCAGCAGACCTATGAGCAGCGCGCGGCCGATCCGGTCGCCGAGGCGATCCAGCTTGCCGAGGCCAACGCTGCTGCAATGGCGCACGCTCGCCCGGCTCCGATGGCCCAGGCGGACGATTTCCGTCCGCAGAGCAAGATATTCCAGGCCCCGCCTGCCCAGCCGCAGCCTGTCGTGCAGCAGGTGATGCAGCCGGCGCCGCTCCGGGAAATGCCGCAGCCGGTGGCTGCTGCACCGCAGCGCATGCCGAGGGTGGAGGACTTTCCGCCGGTGGTGAAGGCCGAGGTGGAAGCCAAGGGCCGTCCGACCGACCATGAGAACAGCGGGCCGATGGGGCTGCTCAAGCGGCTGACAAACGGACTGACGCGCCGCGAGGAAGAGCCGGCCCGGCTGCAGCCGGCGCAGCCGCGCGAACCGAAACTGCGCCAGGCGGCACCGGAAATGCGCCGCCTTGCCAGCCAGGATCCGCAGCTTTACGCGCCGCGCCGCGGCCAGCTCGACGATCAGGGCCGGTTGACGCCGCAGACCAGGTCAACCCAGGAAGACGACCAGCTGGAGATCCCGGCTTTCCTGCGCCGCCAGGCCAACTGAGCCGTTAACGGTATGTAACACTTGTTAACAGGCAGACGAGAGATCGTTTGCCTGTTAACACTTAAAGTTATTTGATAACAAGGCGTTACGATGTAGCGCTCACAGCCTGTCGCGGTTACACAGAGTAAGAAACCGTGATTTGGAGTCTCCCTGACGGACCACTATCTTTGCCGCAGCACTTTCGGTGTGCTGGGATTCGGGGAGTTGGCCCTGCCTGCCGATATCAAGAGCCGCGCCCTTTGGGGCTATAAAGCGGACACTGGCGTTATGGGCTATGGGGTTTGTCTTGCAGGACTACCAGACGACACTTAGATCGCGTGCGACGCTAACCGGTACCGGCGTTCACAGCGGCAAACCGGTTACAGTCAATTTCCTCCCCGCGGATGCCGACACCGGCGTCGTGTTTCACCTTTCCAATGGAAGCGCGAGCCGCGAATTCCGCGCGCTGGTTGCCGAAGTCGGCGCGACCGACCTCTGCACCATGCTTGGTGACCCGGCGGGCGAACACATCGCCACCGTCGAACATCTGATGGCGACGCTCTTCGGGCTTGGCATCGACAACATCGTCATCGAGATCGACGGCCACGAGGTTCCGATCCTCGACGGCAGCGCGGTGGCGTTCGTGGAGGCCATCGACCAGGCCGGCATCGAGACGCTGGCGGTCAAGCGCCGCTATATTAGGGTGGTCAAGCCGGTCCGTATCGAGAACGGCGCCTCCTGGGCGGAATTCAGGCCCTACAGCGGCACCCGCTTCGAGGTCGAGATCGATTTCGAAAGCCCGGCGATCGGCCGTCAGCTGTTTGCCTCCGACATCAACCCCGATGTCTTCCGCCAGGACATTGCACGCGCTCGCACCTTCGGTTTCATGAAGGATGTCGAGCGGCTGTGGGCGGCCGGCTATGCGCTTGGCTCGTCGCTGGAGAACTCGCTGGTGATCGGCGACGACAACCGGGTGATCAATATGGGTGGCCTGCGCTATCCCAATGAATTCGCCCGCCACAAGACGATGGACGCGATGGGTGATCTGGCGCTGGCCGGTGCCCGTTTCATCGGCTGCTTCCGCTCCTATCGCGGCGGCCACCGGATGAACGCCGCGGCGTTGCGGCGCCTTTTGTCCGACCGTTCGGCCTTCGAGGTCGTCGAGACGACGCGCCGCGAGCGCGGCCGCACCGCCGAGATGAGCGCCGTCACCGGGCCCGTCTTTGCGCCCTGGGTGATCTGATTCTTAACGATTTTCTGGCTTTCTGAGCGCTGGCTGGTGTTGCATGGATGCATCACTGGCCGGTGAAAGCGCATAGCTTTCGGGGCAACGCGAAGCCGCCACAAAAATGTGCGATTGGCAGGGGATAGCGTTGCTGGGCAAGGCGGTTATGGTTTATGGCTGCTGCCGTCAATTAGGTGCATGTCGCTCAAAAGTGGGGACCAGTTTTGAGGGAACGCCATGCGCAAGGCATTGAAATAACGCCGAAAGGGCGGAATCCAATCATGTTCTTCAAGCGAGTTGGTCAATCGAAAGCGCCGTATCGGGCTGTTTTCCTGGCGCTTTCGGTGGTTGTGCCATCGCTGTTCCTCTCGGCCTGCATGTCGTCAGAGAAAGACGTCGATCTGTCGACCTATGTCGACCAGACCGAACCGGCCGACGTCCTTTACAATCAAGGCCTTGCCAATCTCAATGCTGGCCGCCTGGATGAGGCGAGCAAGAAGTTCGACGCCGTCGACCGCCAGCATCCGTATTCGGAATTCGCCCGCAAATCGATGGTGATGGGCGCCTTCGCCGACTACCGCGCCGGCCATTATGACGAAGCGATCGGTTCGGCCAAGCGCTACCTCACGCTCTACCCCTCGACCGACGACGCTGCCTACGCGCAGTATATCATTGGCCTGAGCTACTACCGCCAGATCAAGGACGTCACCCAGGACCAGAAGGAAGCGCGCCAGACCGTGCAGACCATGCAGGATCTGGTGACGCGCTGGCCGACCTCGGAATATGTCGACGACGCCAAGGAAAAGATCCGCTTCGCCAACGATCAGCTGGCCGGCAAGGAGATGCAGATCGGCCGCTACTATCTTGAGCGGCGCGAATACATCGCCGCCGTCAAGCGCTTCCGCAACGTGGTCGAGAACTATTCCAACACCCGTCATGTCGAGGAGGCGCTGGCGCGCCTGACGGAGAGCTACTACGCGATGGGCCTGACCTCGGAAGCGCAGACAGCTGCCGCCGTGCTTGGCACCAACTATCCCGACAGCCAGTGGTACAAGGACTCCTACAAGCTGTTGCAGAGCAACGGGCTTGAGCCGCGCGAGAATGCCGGATCGTGGATATCCAAGGCCGGAAAGCTGATCACCGGGGCCTGACGCCTCTACTGAAGCGGGCACAGCGCTTTTCGGATTGATCCGACGCTCAAACAAAAAGATAGTGCGGCGCTGCGACTCCACCGGTCGCATGCCGCCTTGAGGCGCGTCGCGCCTAAAGTCTTTTGTTTTGTGCATGCCGTTGTCCCAGACCGCTTTGGGGCGACATGCGATAGGTTCGGGTTCTGATGCTTTCCAGACTGTCGATCCGCGATATCGTCCTGATCGAGAAGCTGGATATCGACTTCCAGCCCGGCCTTTCCGTGCTGACCGGTGAAACCGGCGCCGGCAAATCCATCCTGCTCGACGCGCTGTCGCTGGCGCTTGGTGCGCGCGGCGATGCCTCGCTGGTGCGCCATGGCGCGGCGCAGGGCCAGGTCATCGCCGTGTTCGACGTTCCGCGCAACCACCCTGTGCGCGCGCTGCTAGCCGAAAACGCCATCGAGGATGATGGCGACATCATTCTCCGCCGGCTGCAGACGGCGGATGGCCGCACCCGCGTCTTCGTCAACGACCAGCCGTCCAGCGTCACCCTGATGCGCGACATCGGCCACGCGCTGGTCGAGATTCACGGCCAGCACGATGAGCGGGCTCTGGTCGATCCTGGCGCACATCGCGAATTGCTGGACAGCTTTGGCGGCCATCTCGGTGCCGCTCGCGCGACGGGCGAGGCGTGGCGCTATTGGCGCGGCTGCGAACAAGACTTTGCCCGGCACCGCGCCAAGGTCGAGGCGGCGGCACGCGAGGCCGACTATCTCAGGGCATCGGTCGCTGAACTGGCCAAGCTCGATCCGCAGCCCGGCGAGGAAACGCAGCTGGCCGAGCTGCGCGCCACGATGATGCGGGCGGAAAAGATCGCCTCGGAAATACACGATGCGCAGGATGCGCTGTCAGGCCCGTCCTCGCCGCTGCCGCAACTGGCCAGCCTGCTGAGAAGGCTGCAGCGCAAGGCGAGCGAAGCGCCTGGATTGCTCGAGGATGTGGTGAAGTCGCTGGATGAGGCGATGCTGTCGCTGGATGCCGCGCAGTCCGGCGTCGAGGCGGCTTTGCGCGCGACAGAATATGATCCGCAGCGGCTGGAAAAGGCGGAGGAGCGGCTGTTTTCGCTGCGCGCGGCGTCACGCAAGCACAGCGTCGCGGTCGACGATCTGGCGCAGCTGCGCGACACCATGTCGGCCGACCTTGCCGATCTTGATGCCGGCGAGGGGCGCCTGCATGTCCTGGAAAAGCAGGCGGCAGCAGCGCGCGAGGCCTATGACATTTCCGCGGCCCAGCTGTCCTCGCTTCGCCAAGCGGCGGCGGTCGGCTTGACCAAGGCTGTGATGGCCGAACTGCCGGCGCTGAAGCTTGAACGGGCCGAGTTCATCGTCGGGCTGGCCAGCGATGGCGAGAACCGCATGGAAGAGGGCATCGACCAGGTTGAGTTCTGGGTGCGCACCAATCCCGGCACCAGGCCCGGCCCGATGATGAAGGTCGCGTCCGGCGGCGAGCTGTCGCGCTTCCTGCTGGCGCTGAAAGTGGCGCTGGCCGATCGCGGCTCGGCGCCGACATTGGTCTTCGACGAGATCGACACCGGGGTCGGTGGCGCCGTGGCCGATGCCATCGGCCAAAGGCTAGCCAGGTTGTCGAAGCGGGTGCAGGTGCTGTCCGTGACGCATGCTCCACAAGTCGCGGCACGTGCGGCAACGCATTTCCTGATTTCCAAATCCGGCGGCTCGGACAAGGTCGCCACCGGCATTGCCGAGATGGACAGGGCGGCGCGTCAGGAAGAGATTGCGCGCATGCTGGCCGGCGCCACCATCACCGACGAGGCGCGCGCGGCCGCGGAGCGGTTGCTGCGCGAAAACATCGCCGCAGCTTAGGCCGTGCCGATATTCAGGTGAGGCCGGCCTGCGAAAGGCGGCTTCCTGCGCTTCCGGTGCTCACGTACCCGAAAGTATGCTCCGCTCCGGTTCTCGGAAGCCACCATTCTCGACTCGGCCTGACCTGAATCTCGACACGTCCTAGGTGCCTGATCCTCCGTGCGTGGAATCTGAGTCAGCAAATGACTGCATGCTCCTGTTCAGGAATGATTTTTCCGAAATCCTGATTTATGGTGTCGCGCCACTATCCAGGGACCGCTGCATGTCTGAAAAACCAGTCGAATCGTTGAGCGAAAGCGAAGCCGCGGATGAGCTCCAGCTTCTGGCCGAGGAGATCGCCGGCCATGACCGGCGCTACCACGCCGAGGATGCGCCGACGATTACCGATGCCGAATATGATGCGCTGAGGCGGCGCAACCTTGCCATCGAGGAGCGCTTTCCCGGTCTGGTGCGTGAGGATTCGCCCTCGCTGCGGGTCGGTGCCGCGCCGGCGGAAGGCTTTGCCAAGGTGCGCCATGCGGTGCCGATGCTCAGCCTCGCCAAGGCCTATACCGACGAGGACGTCACCGATTTCATCGACCGTGGCCGGCGCTTCTTCGACCGCGACAAGGATCTCGACATCGCGTTTACGGCCGAGCCGAAGATCGACGGCCTGTCGGCGTCGCTGCGCTATGAACGCGGCGTGTTCGTGCAGGGTGCGACGCGCGGCGACGGAGCTGTCGGCGAAGACATCACCGCCAATCTCAGGACCATCGCCGACATCCCGGCCAAGCTGAAGGGGTCAGGCTGGCCCGAAACCATCGAGATACGCGGCGAGGTCTACATGACCTATGCGGAGTTCGAGGCGCTGAAGGCGCGCTCGGCGGCGGTCGGCGGCCAGGACTATGTCAATCCGCGCAACACGGCTGCCGGATCGCTGCGCCAGAAGGATGCGTCGGTCACCGCCAGCCGCAACCTCAAATTCTTCGCCTATGCCTGGGGTTACACAACGGCGGACCCGGCGCCGACCCAATATGGGTCGGTGCAGAAATTCGCCGAGTGGGGGTTCAAGGTCAGTCCCCTGATGGTGCGGGCGAAATCGGTCGAGGAGCTGATCGCGCAGTATCACAAGATCGAAGAGCTGCGCTCGTCGCTCGGCTACGACATCGACGGCGTCGTCTACAAGGTCGACCAGCTCGAACTGCAGCGCCGCTGGGGCTTCGTCACCGGCGAGCCGCGCTGGGCGGTCGCGCACAAATTCCCGGCTGAACAGGCGATGACGACGGTGCAGAAAATCGACATCCAGGTCGGCCGCACCGGCACGCTGGCGCCGGTGGCGCGGCTGGCGCCGGTCACGGTCGGCGGCGTCGTGGTCGAAAACGTCACGCTGCACAATGAGGATTACATCAAGGGCTTCGACAGCTACGGCCTGCCGATCCGCGACGGCATCGATGTGCGCATCGGTGACACGGTTGTCATACAACGGGCGGGCGACGTCATTCCGCAGATCGTCAGCGTTGTCATCGACAAGCGGCCGGCCAATGCCGTGCCTTACGAATTTCCGCACATTTGTCCGGTCTGCGGCTCGCCGGCGACGCGCGAGGTCAACGAGAAGACCGGCAAGGAGGATTCCCGCCGGCGCTGCACGGGCGAACTGATCTGCGCGGCGCAGGCCGTCGAGCGGCTACGCCACTTCGTCTCGCGCGGCGCGCTCGACATTGAGGGGCTGGGCGCGGAAAATATCGACCTGTTCTTCAATTCTGGACTGGTCAAGACAGCCGCCGACATCTTCACGCTCAGGGACCGCCGGCCGGCGGTCACCAGGGCGCTGGCCGAGCGACGCGAGGAGCAGGCCAGGCAGCGCGAGGCGGCATCCGGCAAGGCGCGCAAGAATGTGCGTGGTGTCGAGGACCGCAATTATGAAGGCCTCGACAAGCTGTTCGCGGCAATCGATTCGCGCCGCGAGCCGGAACTCGACCGCTTCATCTTCGCGCTCGGCATCCGCCACATCGGCGAAACGACTGCCGCCGTGCTTGCCAAGACGTTCTCGACCATCGAGGAGGTGATCCGTATCGGCAAGGAGACGGCGAAGGCGGAAGATCCGCACAGCGTTTTCCCGTCGATCAACGGCATCGGCGACACGGTGATCGATGCGCTGCGCGATTTCTTCGGCAATGAGCGCAATGACGACGTGCTCGACAAGCTGCTCGAGCAGGTCAAGCCGAAGCCGTACATTGTCACCGTGTCGGCCGACAGCGAGGTTGCCGGCAAGACCATCGTCTTCACCGGCACGCTGGAAAAGATGACCCGCTCCGAAGCCAAGGCGATGGCCGAACGGCTTGGCGCCAAGGTGGCGGGTTCGGTGTCGGCGAAGACCGATCTCCTGGTGGCCGGGCCGGGTGCAGGCTCCAAACTGAAGCTTGCCAGCGAACTCGGCGTCGAAGTCATTGACGAGGACACATGGCTGCAACGGGTCGGCAAGGCGTGACCGGCGGTTCTTTCAAAGGGTTTGGCCAGAAAGCCATCCCGTTCCTCAAGGCGCTCGATTTCCATCAGAGCCGCGAATGGTTCCAGGAAAACCGCGCGCTTTACGACAGCGAGCTGCACGAGCCGTTCTGCGATCTGGTCGAGACGCTGACCGAGCGCTTCGCGGCGGCGGGGCTGGGCCTGCGCGGCGACCGCAAGAAGTCGTTGTTTCGCATCAATCGCGATGTCCGCTTCGCCAAGGACAAGCGGCCCTACAACCAGCATCTGTCGGCCATGCTGTCGCCCGACGGCACCAAGATGGAGCAGGGCGTGTTCTTCGTCTATGTCGGGGTCGACCGCTGCTTTGCCGATGTCGCCTGGTGGAACCCGGAGCCGCCGCTGCTGCTGGAGATGCGCAAGGCGATTATCGCCCGGCCAGCCGACTTCCGAAAACTGCTTTCAACGCTGAAGAAAAACGGCTTCGAACTCGAAACGGAGGGCCGCTTGAAGCGGACGCCGCGCGGCTTCGAGCAGGTCAACGAACCCGATCTTGTCGACGCCATCCGCAACCGGCACTTCTATGTCCAGCACATGATCAACCCGGCCGGAATTCACGCGCCGGCGCTGGTCGACGAGCTTGTCGATTTCACCTTGCGCGCGAAACCGCTGCTCGACTGGGGCAGGGCGATCCAGGGTACGGCGCCGCGGAGCTAGTCCGCGCACGCTATATGGCTACATCCGCATCAAAAGACCGCCGTCGACGGCAAGCTCTATGCCGGTGATGTAGCTTGCGGCGTCGGAAAGCAGGAAGAGCGCGGCGTTGGCCATGTCCTGCGGCGTGCCGATGCGGCCGAGCGGCGCATAATTGGCAACGGCAGCGCGCTTCTCCTCGGTGTCCCAGCGCGCCTGCAGCGGCGTGAGCGCCATGCCCGGGCAGATCGAATTGGAGCGGATGCCGTCGCTCGCCAACTGCATGGCCAGCGACTTCGAAAGCGCACAGACGCCGGCCTTGGAGGCCTGATAGGCATCCTGCGGGGTCGGGTCGCCGCGATACCACTGGATGGTCGAGAAATGCACCATAGCACCGCCGCGTCCGCCCGCGCGCATATGCGGAACGACCGCGCGCGCCGTGTGGACGAAGGACTTCAGATTGATGTTGAACACCTGGTCCCAGACATCGAGGTCCATTTCGAGGGCCGATTTGTCGCGGCCGAACCAGAGCACGCCCGCGACATTGGCGAGATAGTCGATGCCGCCGCGCTCGCGGCCCGCAGCATTGATGGTCTGTTCGACAAAGGCGGCGTCGGTGAGGTCGCCTTGGGCGAAGGTGAGCCGGTCGTCATAGGCGGCGAGCGATGCCGGACGTGGCTTGACGTCGATGGCGGTGACCGAGCCGCCGGCATCAAGCAACGCCAAGGTGATGGCTTCACCCATGCCGCCGCCGGCGCCGGTGACGACCGCGTGCCTGCCGGTGAAATCATAAGCGATCATCTGAACCCCCTCGTTTGCTTCACGACCTGTGACATCAGTTTCGCTGATCTGTTGGCTCAAGCGAATTCGTCTGACTTTTTAGCCGCTCGAACCTACATATCAGCGCGATTTGGGAATGCGAGATGTCAGCTGAGACCTTAAGCGAAAATTCTGCAGCCAGCGATTTCTGGGACGGCGTGCGGCTGTCGATGCCGGTGGTCGTCGCCGCGGCGCCGTTTGGGCTGCTGTTCGGCGCCATTGCCGTCGACAATGGCTTTTCCGTTCTCGAAGCTTCTTTGATGAGCGCGCTGATCTTCGGCGGCGCCAGCCAGATGGTCGGCATCGAATTGTTCGGCCAGCATGTCGCGCCATGGCTGATCGTGCTGTCCATCTTCGCGGTCAATTTCCGTCACGTGCTTTACTCCGCCAGCATCGGCCGACGCATCGCGCATTGGCCGGTTATCCAGCAGGCACTGGGCTATTTCGTGCTCACCGATCCGCAGTTCGCCGTGGCCGAGGCCAGGGCAGAGTCCGGCCGTCCGGTTGGCTTCGTCTGGTATATGGGGCTTGGACTGCCGGTCTATGTGTTCTGGGTGATCGAGAGCGGCCTGGGCGCCGTGTTCGGCAAGCTCATCCCGGACACGCATGCGCTCGGCATCGATTTCCTGCTGCCGATCTATTTCCTCGGCCTGGTCATGGGTTTTCGCAAACGGCCCTTGTGGCTGCCAGTGGTGATTGCCAGTGCGGCCGCCTCGATCATTGCCTACAAGACGGTCGGTTCGCCCTGGCACGTCTCCATCGGCGCCATTGCCGGCGTGCTTCTGGCCGTCATCCTGCCGCCCCATCATAGCGGCGTGGAGGCAAAGCGATGAGCACCACCTTCTGGATCATCATTGCCGGTGCGATCGCCACCTATCTCACGCGCGTTGGCGGCCACCTGGTAATCTCGCGCTTCGACCACATCCATCCGCGCGTCGAGGCCGGCCTGAACGCCGTGCCGGCGGCGGTGCTGACGACGCTGGTGGCGCCCGCCGCACTCAGCGCCGGACCGGCCGAATGGGCGGCGCTGGTGGCAGCCGCTGTGGTCTCGCTGCGTGGCGGGCTGATGGCGATGTTCTTGGCCGGAGCTGCCGTCCTGATTCTGGCGCGGCAGTTCGTCGGGTAGGATCAGATCTTGGCGTCGTGCGGCAGGGGCGCTGTCGCTTTCTCCAGCCAGGCCAGCGTCTCGCCGTCGAGCATCGGGCCGATCTCGGCCAGCACCCAGGCATGGTAAGTATCCAGCCAGTGCAACTCCTCGCGCGTCAACAGGTCGGTGCGTATCAGCCTGACGTCGATCGGCGCCAGCGTCAGCGTCTCGAAGCTGTGCATGGCGATGTCGCCGCCTTCGACCGGTTCGGCCTGTGTCACCAGGATCAGGTTCTCGATGCGGATGCCGTAAGAGCCTTCCTTGTAATAGCCGGGCTCGTTGGACAGCATCATGCCGGCGAGCAGTTTTTCGGTGCCGGTGCGTGCGATGCGCTGCGGTCCTTCATGGACGGCCAGATAGGAGCCGACGCCATGGCCGGTGCCATGGGCGAAGTCGCAGCCATGCTTCCACAGCGCCATGCGCGCGACTGCGTCGATTTCGGAGCCGCGGGTACTGGCGGGGAAACGCAGCGTCGAAATGCCGATCATGCCCTTCAGCACCAGCGTGAAGCGCTCGCGCATCTCTTCGGTCGGCTGGCCGATCGGCACGGTGCGGGTGATGTCGGTGGTGCCGTCCTGATACTGAGCGCCGGAATCGAGCAGGAACAGCTCGCCCTTTGCCAGCTTTCGGTTGGTGGCGCGCGACACACGGTAATGCATGATGGCGCCGTTCGGGCCGGCGCCGGAAATGGTGTCGAAGGAGACGTCGCGCAGCGGCATCTGCGTCTCCTCGCCGGTCTGCCGGCGCGCTTCCTCCAGTTTGGTGACGACGGTTATTTCGTCGAGCGAGCCCGGCTTCTGCCGCTCCAGCCAGCATAGCAGCTTCGCGACTGCCGCCCCGTCGCGGCGATGCGCGGCGCGGCTGCCGGCGATCTCGGCCTGGTTTTTGGTCGCACGCGGAATGCGGGCAGGATCGGGCGCCAACACGACGGCGCCGCCATTGTCCTCGCCCAGCATTCTGAGCTTTTCCGCCGCCAGCACCGGGTCGAGCGCGATCCTTGCGCCACCCTTGGCAAGGGCAACGACCGCCGCCTCGAATTCACCGGGCTCGTGCAGGTCGGCGAGCTGGGTGAGATAGGCGGCGACCGTGCGCGAGAATTTTCGGCTGTCCATGAACAGCTGGTGCTTGCCATCGGCTGCGAGGATCGCGAAGCCGAGCGCCAGTGGCGTGTGCGGCACGTCGCCGCCGCGAATGTTGAAGGCCCAGGCGATGGAGGAGGGGTCGGTGAGCACGGCGTGCGTGGCGCCATCTTTGCCGATCGCTGCCGCCAGCCGCGCCAGCTTGTCCTTGGCCAGTTCGCCGGCAAAGCCGATCGGGTGGATCTCGACCGGCGCCACCGGCGGTGCCGGCTGGTCCTTCCAGATGATGTCGATCGGGTTTTTCTCGAGCGGCACCAGCGTCGCTCCGGATTGCTCGGCCGAAGCCTTCAGCGCCTTGATGTCGCCAATCGTGTGCAGCCAGGGGTCGAAGCCAAGCCTGGCGCCCTTGCCGAGATTGTCCCTGATCCAGGCAGGCGGCGGGTTTTCGACGAGGCTTTCGATCGAGAAAATGTCGAGATCGACTTCGTGGCGCACCTGCAAGGTATAGCGGCCATCGACGAACATGAAGGCGCGGTCGCGCAGCACCAGCGCGACGCCGGCCGAACCGCTGAAGCCGGTCAGCCATTTCAGCCGTGCCGAGCGGTCGGCGACATACTCGCCTTGGTGTTCGTCGGCGCGCGGCACGAGGAAACCATCGAGGCCATTGGCCGCCAGCCATTGCCGCAGCAGCTTCACGCGCGGCTTGCCGACGCTGGGATCGCCGGCGGAATCGAAGGTCTGGAACATGGCTGATATCCTCCTGTATTCGGCGCGACCGTAGCGCATGACCCGAAGAACCGGAATCGATTTTCGAGACAGCGGATTGGTCCAAAGCGCGTTTCGCCCCTGCGGCTCAGCGCTCTATTCAGTGCTTGAGGTGGATCGTCACCCAGCCTTCGCGGTGCAAGGTCCTGACATGCCGGAAATTCTGGCCGATATAGGCCGAGATCACCGCGTTGCACTGGCGATCGAGGATGCCGGACAGCACGATCGAGCCGCCGAGGCTGATGTGCCGGGCCATTTCCGGCGCCAGCCGCATCAGCGGCCGCGCCAAGATGTTGGCGACGATGAGGTCGAAAGGCGCGCGCTTGCCGAAGATCGGGTGGTGGAAGCCGGGGGCCGTCACCGTTTCGACCAGCGCCTTGACGTGGTTGAGACGGGCATTGGCGGCGGCAACCCTGACAGCGATCGGATCGATGTCGGTCGCCAGCACCGGAATATGCGCCAGTTTGGCGACGGCGATCGCCAGCACCGCGCTGCCGGTGCCGAGGTCGAGTGCGTTCTTCGGATGCTCGCGGCGCACCACCCGTTCCAGCATTTCCAGGCAGCCGGCGGTGGTGCCGTGATGGCCGGTGCCGAAGGCAAGGCCGGCCTCGATCTCGATGGCGAGTTCGCCGCTGTGGCGCTTCCGGCGGTCATGCGCGCCATGGACGAAGAAACGCCCGGCGCGCACCGGCTTAAGCCCTTCCAGCGAGCGCGCCACCCAGTCGATGTCGGGCAAAACCTCGCGTTCGATCGGCTTCGACAGGGAAAGTCCGGCCAACATGTCTTCCAGCCTTGCCTCTATCCCGTCGACATCGCCGTCGGCGTAAAGCGAGACTTCGTAGATGTCGCGGTCCTCATCGACCTCGAGCACGGCGATCGGGAGGCCTTCATCTTCGAAAGCCGGTTCGAGCGCGGCAAAGATGCTGTCGGCCTCGACCTTGCCAGCCGTGAAATAGAGTCTGGTCTGCACCATCAGCTTTGGGCGCCTGCCGCCAGCCGCTTCAGCTTGGCGATAGCCGTATCGGCGCTTTCGCCATAGGCGATGGTGCCCGAAAACTCGCCCTTGGCATTGAGCAGCAGCACCGAGGCGGTGTGGTCCATCGTGTAGTCGCCGTCGCCGGTGTCGACCTTTTTCCAGTAGATGCTGAAGGACTTCGCCATCGCGTGCACCTTATCGGGATCGCCCGATATGCCGACGATGCGGTCGGAAAAATTGCCGACATAGGTTTTCATCACCTCGGGCGTGTCGCGCTCGGGGTCGACGGTCACGAAATAGGCGTTGAGGCTCTTGCCGTCGTCCCCCAGGGTCTTCAGCCAACCGGCGAGTTCGAACAGCGTGGTCGGACAGACTTCCGGGCAATGGGTGAAGCCGAAGAAGACGACGCTGGGATGGCCGCTCCTTAAGGCGGCTTCGGTGATCGGTGCGCCTTTCTGGTCGACCAGCGCGAAGGCGCCGCCATACGGCTCGCCGCCATAATGGCCCTTGTACCAGTCGAAGGTGAGCCAGCCGATGCCGGCCGCCATAAGGACGAGAATGCCGACCAGAATTGAACGCATCATCAGGAAATGTCCGTCGTAATTTTGATGGGCGCCGGATCAGCACCGTTTGGCGGACAGTCTTAACGGGTTGACCCCGCGCGCGCAAAGATGTCGCGTTGCCGCAACCGGAATTACCAAACCGTAATTTGACCGGTTCGGACCTCTACCTATCTTCACAGTCTGCTCTCTTGCCGTGGAACCAGCCAATGTCGGACACGCCTGTAGTCTCCTACTCGAAGACCCAGATATGGCTGCACTGGAGCATCGCCGCGCTGATCCTGGTCCAGTTTCTCGTCCCTGACGGCATGCAGCATGTCTGGCGCGCCTTTCGCAGGGGGCTGGAGGTCTCGCCCGGTGACGTACCGCTGGCCTATATGCATGTCGTGATCGGCCTCACGGTGCTGGTCCTGGCCACATTTCGGCTGTGGCTGAGGACGACACGTGGCGTTCCGCCGGTTTCGGGCATGGAGCATCCGGCCCTGAGACTGCTGGCGAGAGCGACGCATTTCGTCATCTACGCGCTTATCTTCATCGTTCCGCTTGCCGGCGCGGTCGCCTGGTTCCTGGGTGTATCGGCGGCGGCCCAGGTGCATGTGCTGGGCCAGAATGTCCTGCTCTATATTGTGCTCCTGCACACCGCCGGCGCGCTCGTTCAGCATTTTGTCCTCAAGACCGATGTGCTGCGGCGGATGCTGGCAATCCGGCAGGCCTAGCTTGCAAAGCCAGGCTGGTCGCCCCACCTGTGGTCGGCAAAACCAGAACCTGAGGAGGCTGCGTTGCAAAGACGGATTGGGCAAAAACTGTTCGGTGGCGCATTGGCCGCATGCATTGTCCTTGGCGCCGGTGCTGCCGCGGCAGAGGAAGTCGGCAAGGTCGGCGTCGACTGGGTGGGCAACGACATCATCGTCGAGGCGATCAAGGACCCGAAGGTCGAGGGCGTGACCTGCCATGTCTCCTATTTCGACCGCAGCGTCGTTGACCGCCTGCAGAAAGGCAACTGGTTCGAGGATCCCTCCGATTCCTCGATCTCCTGCCGCCAGACCGGGCCGATCACCATCGGCGACATCGACATGGGCGAGGGCGGCGAAGAGGTGTTCAAGCAAGGCATCAGCCTGATCTGGAAGAAGCAGGTGGTGAACCGCATCTACGACAAGAAAAACGAGACGCTGATCTACCTCTCGCATTCGCGCCAGGTGCAGGACGGGTCGGCGAAAATGTCGGTGACCACGGTGCCGCTGTTCGGCCAGAGCGTGGTGTGGACCAACGGCCAGCCGAAATAGGCTCCGGCAACAGCTGACGGACGATTGGTCCCGCTTGCGGGACCAATCGCTCGGGCGTAAAGCCGCCACATGGACCGTACTGAAAACCTCGTCCTGAAAGACCCTGAGCCGCGCATCCATCCGACCGCGGAGCTGAAGGCGTGCAAGCTCGGCCGCTATGCCTCGATCGGCGAACGGGTCGTGCTGCGCGAGGTCAATATCGGCGATTTCTCCTATTTCGAGCGCCATGCCGAGGCGATCTACACGACGATCGGAAAATTCTGCTCGATCGCCGCCAACAGCCGCATCAACGCGCTGGAGCATCCGATCGAGCGTATCACGCAGCACAAGCTGAGCTACCGGCCGAACGAATATTTCCGCTGGCTGGGCGTCGACGCGGCGTTCCGCGCGCGGCGGCAGGCCAAGGCCGTCAGCATCGGCCACGATGTCTGGATCGGCCATGGCGCTGTCATCATGCCCGGCATCAGCATCGGCAATGGCGCCATCGTCGGCGCCAATGCCGTGGTGACGAAGGATGTGCCGGCCTACACAATCGTCGCTGGCGTGCCGGCGAAGCCATTGCGCCGGCGTTTTCCGGCCGAGATCGCAGCGCGGATCGAAAGCCTCGCCTGGTGGGACTGGCCGCCGGAGAAGCTGGCGAAAGCCGTTCCCGACATGCAGGCCTTGCCGATCGAGGCCTTCCTCGATCGCTGGGAGCAAGAGCGCTCCTGAGCGCAGCGGTCAGATTAGCATGCCGCCAGCTTTCGCCGCGCGTGCGCGTCTTCATCGACTGGCTGGTCGAAATCCTCGCACCGAAATTCTGAGACTGCGTGCCTGTCGGGACGAGCTTCCGCCGGTCTCCGGTAACCCCTTCCGCTATGCGGGGGTGGCGCAGCGGAAGGGGCTTTGGAGGTAAACCGCCGTGAAGCGGAAGGAGCAGGCTTTCTGGCCTACACAGGGACTATGGCAACAAACCCATAAGGCGGCTTTTCCCGGCGCTGCGCCTTTGGCGTGTGGTCAATTGCATCAGCGATTGTGAGGCGACAGGGAACCCGGAGCGGCTGCCGATTGTTTCTTGCTGAGCGACGAACGCGGCCGCCCGGCTTACCGCGCTTTGGGCCATTGAGGGATTTGAATTGGAAAAGCTCTTCACCAGGATCGCCAACACCGTTGCCCATCTGGCCGGGCTGCCGCTGACCTTTGTCGGCTGCTGCGCCATCGTCATTGTCTGGGCGGTCAGCGGGCCATTCTTCGGCTTTTCCGATACGTGGCAGCTGGTCATCAACACCGGAACGACGATCATCACTTTCCTGATGGTGTTCCTGATCCAGAACACCCAGAACCGCGACGGCGTCGCGGTCCAGGCCAAGCTCGACGAACTGATCCGGGTCGGCAAGGGCCACAACCATTTCATCGGCATCGAGCACCTGACCGAATCCGAGGTCGAGGAAATCCGGGACAAATGCGAGCGCGCGGCAAAACGGCACGACCGCGAAATTGCCGAGCTGGCCGCCAAGAAAGCCGTCACGCAGAAACGCTCCCCGAAAAAACGCGCCGCCTGAATTCTTTGTGTTTACGCAATCCCGGACGGAAAACCGCTCACACTTTTCCTGGAATTGCTTGTTCAGCGCTCCACGAAGGCCGCGAAGGCGTCCTTGTGGTCGGGGTGCCAGCGCGAGAGAGCAGGGCGGTTCTCGATGATGTCGCCGATCGCCCAGGCCATGCGCTTTTCATCCGTCGGCCGCTTCACCTCATTGTCGGGACACAGGATGTAGAAATCGCCTGTAATAAGCGAGTCCAGCATGAAGTCGATCACCTGTTCGCCGGTCCAGGCGGCGGCCGGTTTTTCGGTCGCGCCCTCGGTGATGCCGGTGAAGGTGAAGCCGGGAATGAGAAGATGCGCCGCGACCTTTGCACCCGACTCGTTACGCAGTGCGTGCGACAAGCCTTCGGTGAAGGTCTTCAGCGCCGATTTGGAAACGTTGTAGGCCAGGTTGCCGGGCGGCGTGGTGATGCCTTGCTTGGAGCCGGTGTTGACGATCAGGCCGGGTTTGCCCGACGCCAGCATGGCCGGCGCGAAGGCCTCGACGCCATGCACGACGCCCCAGAAATTGATGTCGATCAGCCGCTTCCAGGCCTCACCGTTTTCCCACGGTTTTCCCGGATTGTTGCCGACGCCGGCATTGTTCATCAGCAGCGAGACAGTGCCGAAGGCACTGTGGGCCTTTTCCGCCAGCCGGACGAGATCGTCGGCTTTCGAGACGTCGGTGGCGACGGCGAGAACGGCATCCTCGCCGCCGATCGCGGCGACCGCCTGGCGGGCCGCATCGAGGCGCGCGCCGCCTATGTCGGCCAGCACAATCTTCATGCCCATCGCCGCCAGCTTCTTGGCCGCGGCAAGGCCGATGCCGCTTGCTCCGCCGGTGATGACGGCGACATTGCCTCGGCTGAGGGCGGGCAAAGCGGACTGGATTTCGGCGTCGGAGGTCATGATCTTTTCCTTGGGTTCGGGTCGCGCCGAACTTAGCGCGGGATGCGCTTCGCGCAAGGCCGGCCAGCGTGTTCGGGTTGACCGCATCGGCGGCGGCTGCGCATGTTGCGGCTGAAACGGGAGACCGCCGATTGACCGACTGGATCGCAATCCTGAAAGAGCAGACCGCCACCGGCGACCAGATGGGCCGTGAGGTGCCGCAGATGCTCGCCAATCCCGATATCAGCGAAGCGCAGGTGAAGACGCTGTTTTCGGCGCTGGAAAAACAAGCCGAGTTCGTCGAGAAATTGCGCATGGCGCTGGAGAAATTCGGCCATGATTTTTCGATCATCAAAGCGGCCGAACGGCTGGAGGAGCGCTATGCCGATCTCGCCGCGTCGGTCGCCGAAAAGCTGAAAGCGATGCGCAAGTAGCGGCGGCGCTCGCTACTTTTCGATCACCCGCGAAAAACGCGTGTCCGGCACGAACCAGATCGCGGCCACCAGCACGTAGATCGCGACGCCGACCCACTGATTGACGAAGGTCAGCAGCACCGCTGTTGTGTAAAGCACCACCGAAATCTTGCCCTTGCGGTCACTGCCCAGCGCCTTGGCGAAGGCGGTTTCGTTGCCATGCAGATGGCGCAGCCTGGTCACAAGAATCTTGTAGGCGACCCCACACAGCGCCAGGTCGACGCCATAGACGGCGACAGGGATCGGCGCGAAATGATTCTCGCCCATAAAGGCCGTCGTTGCCGGGATCAGCGACAGCCAGAACAGAAGGTTGAGATTTGCCCACAGCACACCGCCGTCGACGCGCTGCACGGTGTGGAACATGTTGTGCAGATTGTTCCAGTAGATGCCGACATTGATGAACGACAAGACATAGCTGAAGAAGATCGGCCACAACGGCGCCAGCGCGGAAAGATCCTCGCCATGCGGCACTTTCAGCTCCAGCACCATGATGGTGATGATGATGGCGACGACGCCATCGGTGAATGCCTCAACCCTGCCTTTGCCCATGATTCCTCCCTCTCGATGGACAGACGTTAAGGGAGGATTTCGGGCAAGGCCATCCTGACAAGATTGTCAGGATGGGGTTCGGCAAGTGGAACAGCCGTCCTTACATGGACGTTGGACTTCAACTGGGCGTTGGGCAACTGGCCGGAGGTTTGCCATGACCAGCTATGCAGAAACCATGACGACGCGCGACAATGAACTCGGCGGCCGTGCCGGGATGGCCGCCGTTGCCGCCATGATCGCAGCATTATTCGCCGGCAGCACGGCGCTGACGCCGCTTTACGTCATCTACAAGCAGGCGTTCGGCTTCTCGCAGATCACACTGACGCTGGTCTATGCCGTCTATGTCGTCGGCAATCTTGGCGCGCTGCTGATGTTCGGACGCTTGTCCGACGGCATTGGCCGCCGGCCGGCAGCCCTGGCAGCGATGGCGGTGGCGGTGGTCAGCGCGCTGGTGTTCCTGCTGGCCGAAAATGTCGCCTGGCTCGACGTTGCCCGCATCCTGAGCGGGCTTGGCATCGGCATCGGCGCGGGAACCGGCACCGCCTGGCTCGCGGAGTTGATCGAAGGCGAAAACAAGTCACGCGCGGCCGTCATCGCCACCAGCACCAACTTCGTCGGGCTTGGCCTTGGCGCGCTGGTGTCCGGGCTGCTTGCCGAATACGCCCCTTGGCCGCTCAGGCTGACATTCGCCGTCTATCTGGCGATGCTTGTCGTGGTCACGCTGCTGATCTGGCGCACCCGCGAAACGGTTTCGCGGCCGGGACGGCTGGCTGATGTTTCGCTACAGCCGCGGCTGTCGGTGCCGGCCGACATCCGCGCCGCCTTCGTGGCGCCGGCGGTGACCGGTTTCGGCGCCATGGCGCTGGTCGGCTTCTATGCAGCACTGGCGCCAAGCATTCTGGCGCAACAGCTGCATGTGGCCAACCATGCCGAGGCCGGCGGGCTGTTCTTCGAACTGTCGATCGTCGTGGCCGCGACCATCCTAGCCACCACCAGACTATCCAGCCGCGCCGGCATGCTGGCGGCCCTTGCGCTGATGATCCCGGCGGCCGCGCTGGTCGTTGCGGCGCAGATATTTGCCTCGATGTCGCTGATGATTGCCGCAACTGCTCTCTGCGGCGTGGCGGCCGCGCTCGGCTATCGCGGCGGCCTGCAGGTGGTGAGCCAGATCGCGCCTGTGGATCGCCGCGCCGAAGTTGTGTCGGCGTTCTTCATCTGCTGCTTCTGCGGCAATGCGCTGCCGGTGATCGGCATCGGCCTGCTGTCGAGTTGGACCAGCGCCGCCACCGCAAGCCTGGCCTTTGCCGGCATGATCACGCTCTTCTCGGTAATCGCATTAGGATTCGGTGCGAAATACGCGCGTTGAACTTCACCCGTTCGGCGTCTCGGGCGCCATGTTGGCGCGCTGGCGCGGGATGCCGAGGCCGGTGTCGGGCGGCTCGCCGGCGGCCGGCCGGTCTTCGATCATGTGCATGGTTCGCCAGTGGCCGAAACGATAGTAGGCGGCGGCCAGCACCAGCGAGGTGATCGAGCCCGCCGGAAAGCTCCACCACAGTGCTTCCTCGCCGATGACGCCGCGCATGAAATAGGCAAAGCCGGTGCGAACGACCAGCACCGAAATGACCAGGATGATCAGCGGCGGCATCACGGCACCGGTGGCGCGCACGGTGGCGAACAGCACGATGGTGACGCCGAACAGGATGAACGACCAGGATGCGACCTTGTTGATGTGGGCGGCAATGTCGATCGCGGTGCTGTCGCCGCTGAGGAACAGGCCGAGCACCGGCCTGTCGAAGAAGAACAGCAGCGCCACCAGCGCGCCGGTGAGCACAAGGTTGAAGCCGACGCCTGAGGCGGCGATCCGGCCGATCCGGTCCCACCGCCCGGCGCCGACATTTTGCGCCGCCATCGAAGAGACCGCGGCGCCAATGGCGAGCGCGGGCATCTGGATATAGGTCCAGAGCTGCGCCGCGATACCGTAGGCGGCGGCGACCTGCGAGCCGTAGGAATTGACGATGCCCATCACCGTCAGCGCTGCCGCCGAAATCACGATCATCTGCAGCCCCATCGGGACGCCCTTGAAGACGACGATCCTGAGCAGTGTCGGATCCGGCCGCAGCAGAGCAACGTCGGCGCCGGCGATCCGCAGCGGATGCTTGCGGGCATACAGCACGACGAGGATGGCGATCACGCTCACCGTCTGGCCGATCAGTGTCGAGGTGGCGGAGCCGGCGATGCCGAGTTCAGGGAAGGGGCCAATGCCGCGAATGAGCAGCGGATTTAGCACGATGTCGAGCACGACGGCGAGCGCCATGAAAAAGAACGGCGTTCGTGAATCGCCCGCGCCGCGCAGCACCGTCATGACGAAGGACAGAAGGTTCATCATCGGCACGGCGACGAAGATGATGCGCAGATAGGAGCGCGCCAGCGGCAGCGCGTCGGGCGGTGTTCCCAGCGTATTGAGGATGGCGTCGACCCAGATCCAACCGCAGACGGCGAACACCACCGAGACGAGGAAGAAGAAAGTGGCGCTGGTGCCGACGATGCGCCGCGCCTCGGGCAGGTCGCGGGCGCCGACCGATTGCGCCACCAGGATGGTCGCCGCCATGCCGATGCCGAACACCGTGCCGAGGATCAGGAACAGCACCAGATTGGCGTTGGAGGTCGCAGTCAGGGCCGATTCGCCGAGGAAGCGGCCGACCCAGACGGCATTGATTGACCCGTTGAGCGATTGCAGCACGTTGGAGCCGAGCACCGGCAGCGCGAACAGCAGCAGCGTGCGCGGGATCGGGCCGCTGGTCAGATCGCCGGTGCGCCGGCGCGGTGGCATTCTTTCGTCCATGGCGGGCATCAGGCGCTGTCTCAGTCCGGGTCGCAATGATCGCCGATTTGGCGGACGAGGGCGATGCGGCATCGGAACATTCCGCTCTGCGTGCCTCGCGCCAAGCAGGTTCTCAAAGCATTCGGAATGGGATATGGATCGTCGCCACGTGGGGCGGCAAACCGGGGGGATCATGTCCGACAATCCGCTTTTTTCTGAGCGCCTGAACCGGCGCGCGTTTCTCGGTGCATCCGCCTTGGGCGTGGCTTCCGTGGCTCTTTCGGCGTGCACCACCACGGACGTGGCGCCGCCGCCAGCGGCAGCGCCGCCGCCGCCAAGCGACTCGGCTTTCGGCGCTGCCGAAAGCATGTATGCGGCGCGCGTCGACGAGGGTTTTTCGCTGCCGGCGATCCCGATCTCCAAGCTCGATCCAAAATTCGTGCGCCAGATCGTGACCGACCCGACCGGGGAAAAACCCGGCACCATCGTCGTCGATACGTCGGAGCATTTCCTCTATCTGGTGCGCGACGGCGGCAAGGCCATCCGCTATGGCGTCAGCCTCGGCAAGGCCGGTTTCGGCTGGACCGGCAGCGCCGTGGTTCAGGCCCGCAAGAAGTGGCCGGTGTGGACGCCGCCGCCGGAAATGATCCAGCGCCGGCCCGAACTGGCGAAGTACAAGGATGGCATGCCGCCGGGACCGCAGAGCCCGCTCGGGGCGCGTGCGCTCTATCTGTTCCGCGACGGCAAGGACACGATGTACCGGCTGCACGGCACGCCGGAATGGGATTCCATCGGCAAGAACGCATCGTCGGGCTGCGTGCGCTTCATGAACCAGGACATCATCGACCTCTACAGCCGCGTCAACGGCGTTGCCCAGGTCTATGTGCGGCCGAACCTCTCGGCGGCCGGCAAGATCACTGCCGTGTCGAACCGGACCGCCGAGCCGATCGATGCCGGCGTGCCGAAGGACGCCGAGATCTTGAAGTAAGGCGTCAGCAGTTCGCTGATCGCCGACAAAAAGCGGACGCGCCAGCGCGTCCGCTTTTTTCTGTCTGTTGTCTTCGACTACTTCTTGGCGAGGCCCGGAAGCGTGACCTGATAGACCAGGAACATGGTGTCGACATCGGCGCCGTCTTCGGCCTTGTAGGGCGCGCCGACCTGGAAGCCGTCCTGGGCGAGGAAGTCGTTGTCGTTGCCGACGAACAGGAAATAATCGTCGGGCAGCGCCGGATCGAGAACGCTGACCACCGACATCGCCTCCCACTTCTCAGACAGGTTGTTCTTGTCGTTCGGCTTGCCGTCATGCAAGCCGAAGCGGCCGAGTTCCTTGTTGTCGTTGATGTCGATGAACGGCGTCAGCTTGGCCGGGGTCACCGAGGGGTCGAGCACGCCCTTGGGCGCCAGCGGCTTGTCGGCTGCATCGAAGGTGCCGCCGGCAATGTCGGTCGCGGCTGAGACGTCGACGACGAAGATCTGGCGCACCAGCGACGTGTCGCCCTTCACCCCCTGGCCGTTGCCGCTGTCGCGCGCCAGCATCAGGAAGGTCTTGTCGGACAGCGCGACGATCTCGCTCTGCGCGGCGATCTTGGTCTTGCCCTTGTCGTCCTTGAACACCGGCAGCGGCACGACATATTCATGCGCCAGCTTGAGATGCGCCGGATCGGACGCGTCATAGACCAGCGCGCGGGTGTTCTGGCGCGTGGCGCCGGAATCGCCGCCGTCCTGGCGCGGCGCGGACTGCAGCACGACGATCAGCGACTTGCCATCCGGCGTCAACGCCATGCCTTCGAGGCCCTGGTTGTTCTGACGGCCGGTCTCGGGATCCTTCGGATCGGGTTCCGCTGCACCGGGGCCCGGATTGTCGGAAGCGAAGTTCGGCGTGCCCTTGCGCATCGGCACCAGGGCCGCCGGCGGCTGCGTCGCCGACATCAGATGGCCGTCGGCCGAGAAGCGGTAGATGTTGGGGCCGTATTCGTCGGAGATGAACATGGTGCCATCGGGCAGCCGCGCGATCGCCTCATTGTCGAGCGCCAGCTTGCCATTGGCCTCGGGCAGGATCGGCAGGTCGCCGCTCGCGGCGCGCACGCCGTTCAGCGGGTCGAGGCCGGTGGCATCAGTGCCCTTGTCGTCGGTCAGCAGCATGGAGTCGGCGAGCGTCGCCTTGACGCCGGTCTGTTCCTGGCCGGCGGCGGGTGCGGCGCCCAATGCCGTCGGCGTGAACTCGATGCCGATGGTGTTGATGCGCGGCCGGTAGTCGGTGGTGCCGACAACATTGTAGCCGCGGTCCGGCAGCAGCCAGAGCGAACCCTTGTAGCCATTGGCGTCATGCGTCCAGCTTGCAGCGTTGATCGACATGCCGGAGCCGGAGCCGAAGGTCTCGCCGAACTTGTCCTTCAGGTCGGCCGGGATGCGGCCGACGCCGACCAGGCCCTTGTTGACGAAGCTCACGCTACCCACGGTGGCGGTGCTGTCGGCAAGGGCAGGGGTCAGGGCGGTAAACAGCGCCAATGCGGCGCCGAGCGACACGGTTCGGTGCGAGATTTTCATGGAGATCCTCTTGTGACAAGCCTTGAGCGGCGCAAAGGGGCCCGCATCGCATCGACGATGTCGCAAGCGCCCTCCCGCAAAGCGGTCTAGGACGCGAACATGATACTTGCGTGACAGAGCGTTCTGCCAGCCATTGGCATTCGGCGCTTGCCGTGCAGAAATGGCTGCCATGCAGGAAACACTCATCGCGTTGGCAATTTTCCTCTGCCTGATGGCGGCGCCGCTCGTCAGCATGGCTGTCTATGGCAGATTGCCGGCGCATCACCGCGACGACGACACCAACACCGTGGTTCGGCTGGCCGCCAACCTGTTCGTGGTCATGACCTCGCTGGTGCTTGGTCTCATGATCAACTCGGCCAAGAACACCTTCGAGTCGATCGACCGCAACGTGCACACATATGCGACCGAGTTGATCCTTCTCGACCGGTCGCTTCGGCAATATGGGCCTGAGACCGCCGAGGTTCGTCAGCCGCTGGTCGCTTATGTGCAAAGACAGACCAACAACTGGACAGAAACGAACGAAACACCCCTCGTCGCCAACCGGCTGTCTGAACGTCTGTTGACCGAGATCAGCACACGATTGATCGCGCTGGCGCCTGCCGACGCAGCGCATGGTTCCCTGCTGGAGGACGCCCACCAGCATCTGCAGAAGGTGGTGGAACTGCGCTGGGCTTTGATTGAGCAATCGGAAGGCACCATCCCGCGGCCGCTGATCGGCATGCTCGTTGCCTGGCTGGTGCTGATCTTCGCCAGTTTCGGTTTCAGGGCGCCGCGAAATGCCATTACCATAGAGACGTTCGTGGTCTCGGCGGCGTTGATTGCCGGGGCGCTCTACCTGATCCTCGACATGGATATACCGTTCTCGGGTCCGATCCAGATCTCGTCGGCGCCGTTGCAGAGGGCTTTGGTTGAATTGCAGCAGTGAGGCGGAACCCGCGACGCGCCAGCGCATTCCTGGATGCGGCGGATTTGCCGGTCCATTTGAGGAGGGCGACATGGGTTTCGATCAGTATCACGAGCCGCCGGAAGAATTGACGCAGAAGGTGCGGACCTTTGCCCGCATGATCACCTCGTTGATCGAGGAGGCGGAGGCGATCAGCTGGTATGAACAGCGCATGTCGGTGGAGAAGGACCCGCAGGCCAAGGCGATCATGAAGAACGCGCAAGGCGAGGAGTTCAAGCATTTCGGCATGGATCTCGAATTCCTGCTGCGTCAGAAGAAGGACTGGCGGGCGGAACTGAAGGAAATCCTGTTCACCACCGGCGACATCGTCAAGGCCGGCGAGAGGGGCGAGAAGAAGGCGGATTGAAGCCGACCGACCTACGTCCGGCGGCGGATCAATCGCTGTCGCGGGCGATCAGCTCCAGCGGCCAGACTTCGCGGATGATGCGCGTGCCTTCGGGGCCGGCGAAGGCGGGGAGCGAGGCCAGCAGCATTTCGGCCAGCCGCCGGCCCATGGGCTCCAGCGACGGACGGAAGGCGGTCAGCGCCGGCGAAAAGTAGCGGCAAAGCGGCGTGTCGACGATGACGATCACCGCGATGTCGTGGCCGGGCCTGATGCCCATCTCGGCGAGTGCCTTGCAGCCGCCGAGCGCCATTGCGTCATTGTTGAAGATGATGGCTGTGGGCCGGTCCTTGGAGAGCATCACGCGCGGCGTCACCTGGTAGCCTCCGGCCTCGTTGATGAAGCCGTCGGCGATCAGGCCGGAGTCGACTTCGATGCCGTGCCGCTCCAGCGCCTTGCGGTAGCCGTCTAGGAACAGGTAGCCGAAGTTGAGATCAAGCGAAGGGCGGATGGCGGCAATGCGGCGGTGGCCGCGCGCGACCAGCCGGTCGACGGCTTCATCACCCGCCCTCTCGAAATCGATATCGAGCGAAGGATAGGTGTCGCCGCCGGATTGACTTCGGCCAAGTGTGGCGAACGGAAAGCCGGTCTTGCTGAGATAGTCGATCCGATCGTCTTCCCGCCGTGTATTGGCCAACACGACCGCGTCGGCCCGGCGCGTCTCAACCACGCGGCGCAGCCTCTCCTGCTGATATTGGCCGGGCTCACCCATGACGACCATCAGATCCAAGTCATACTCGGCGAGCCGCGCCTGCAGACCGGTCAGGAACGGGATGAAGAACGGTTCGCCATATTGCTGGTCGCCGGGATGCGGTTGCAGCATGAAGGCGATCGAATGGGTGGCGCCTTGCCTGAGACTTCGGCCCGACTGGTTCGGGGAATAGTTCAGCTGCTTGGCGGCGGCGAGCACGCGCTGGCGGGTGTCGGCATTGACGTCGGCACGACCGTTCAGCGCCCGCGAGACGGTGCCGATCGAAATGTTCAGGTGACGCGCAAGGTCATGGATGCTGGACGCCAAGGTCAGTTCTCCCCCTGCCTTGGCTAGCACCGGCTGCCGCTCAGGCCAAGGCTTCGGGATGATTTTTGCTGGCAGCCGATTGACATTCTACGCCATCGGGTGTGTTCTCGTAAACGTTTACGGGAAAACGTTTACGGTGATGCCGTGGATGCCGTGACATTCGGTCTGGAGGGACCGGACGGGAGGAATGCCGGATGATGAATGCCGTTCTCGTCGGCTGTGGTGCAATGAGCAAGGCCTGGCTCGATGCCGCGAGGCAGATCGACGGGCTCGCCATTGTCGGCCTTGTCGATCTCGACGCCGAGCGGGCGAAGGCGAGGGCGCGCGAATACGGGCTCGACGGCGTCGTCATCGGCACCAGCCTCAAGGCAGTGCTCGACCAGACCAGGCCGGATGCGGTGTTCGATGTTGTGGTTCCCGCCGCCCGGCGTGACGTCGCCTTTGCCGCCTTTGCCCACAATTGCCATCTGCTGACGGAAAAGCCGCTGGCCGACACCCCGGAAAATGCCCGCGCCATCGTCGAGGCGGCGCGCCGTGCCGGACGCGTCCATGCCGTCGTGCAGAACCGCCGCTATGTCGCCAATGTCCGGCGCATAAGGCGGTTTCTCGACTCCGGCGCCATCGGCAAGCCGACCAGCATTCACGCCGATTTCTTCGTCGCGCCGCATTTCGGCGGCTTTCGCGAGGAGATGGCGCATGTGCTGCTGCTCGACATGGCGATCCACACTTTCGACGCCGCCCGCTACATGGTCGGTGGGGAGCCCGCCGGCGTCTATTGCCAGGAATGGGAGCCGGCCAATTCCTGGTACCGGCAGGGGTCGTCGGCCAGCGCCGTCTTCGATCTCGGTGGCGGCAAGGTCTTCACCTATGCCGGTTCCTGGTGTGCCGACGGGTTCCGCACCAGCTGGGAAGGCAGCTGGCGCATCGTCGCCGAGCGCGGCAGCCTGACCTGGGATGGCCATGATGCGCTGAAGGCGGAAATGGTGATGCCGGGCCGCGATGGGATTTTCGACAAAACGCAGGCAATCGCCATGCCGCCGCTCGACCCGACCGACCGCGTCGGCGGCCATCTCGGCATCATCAGGGATTTCATCCACGCCATAGAGACCGGCACCGAGCCGGAGACGCGCGGCGCCGACAACATCAAAAGCCTGGCCATGGTTTTCGGCGCCATCGAAAGCGCCGAGACCGGCCGGCGCGTCGCCATTGCAGAGGAAGCATCATGACGCCAAACCCGCTTCTCGACATCCGCATCGGCACCATGGTGCGGGCCAATCTCGACGACCCGGCGGCTTACATCAAGCAGATCCTGCCGCTCGGCTTCGAGAGCATCCAGCCCTTCTTCTGGCAAACGCTGGGCGGCAAGGATTTGCCGCGGCTGGCCGGTGAGATTCGCGAGGCGATCGGCGATGCCGATGTCGCCGTGTCCTCGATCGGCGTGTTCGGCAATCCGCTGGAGGATGGCGAGGTCGATCGCGGCGTGCTCGCCGCCTGGGAAACAGTGATCGACAACGCGCATCTGTTCGGCGCCTCGATGGTCAGCGGCTTCACCGGCCGCCTGCGAGGCAAGAAGCTGACCGACAGCCTGCCGCGCTTCCGCGAGGTGTGGGGGCCGCTGGCCAAACGCGCCGCCGACAAGGGCGTGCGCATCGCTTTCGAGAACTGCGCCATGGACGGCAATTGGGCCGCCGGCGACTGGAACATCGCCCACAATCCCGATGCCTGGGAGCTGATGTTCAATGAATTGCCCGACGACAATCTCGGGCTGGAATGGGAGCCCTGCCATCAGCTGGTCTATCTCATCGATCCAATGCCGCAGATCCGCAAATGGGCGCCGCGCATCTTCCACGTCCACGGCAAGGACGCGACGGTGCGCTGGGATGTGATCCGCGAACACGGCGTGTTCGGCAAGCTGCCCTTCGTGCAGATGCGCACGCCGGGTTTTGGCGACAGCGACTGGACGCGGGTGATCAGCGAATTGCGGCTGGCCGGCTACAAGGGCGCCATCGACATCGAGGGCTGGCACGACCCGGTCTATCGCGGCGACCTCGAAATCACAGGTCAGGTGCGCGGGCTGGAATATCTCAAGCAATGCCGGGGAGGTGCGACCTATCTGCCGAATCCGGCGTGACGGCGGCCGGCGGGAGGAGCCGGCCTAATCGTTGAGTACTTGCTGAAAGCGAATGACGAAAACCCCTCGGCTCACCGAGGACAAAAGGGAGGAACGTGCATGAGCATCGCAATGAGAACGACACTTCTGCGCTCGACCGTCGTGGCCGCCGCCACCGCGCTCTGCGCCGCCATCTCCACTTTGCCTGCACAGGCGCTCGACGCCCAATGGTGCAAGGATGTCCACATCCGCTTCTTCGTCGGCGGCGCCGAGGGCGACGCTTTCGGCACCATCGTCTATAATGGCGCCAAGCAGGCGGCGGCCGATCTCGGGCCGAAGGTCGACTACATCTTCTCGCAGTGGGACGTCGAGAAGATGGTGCAGCAATTGCGCGAAGCCGTCGCCGTGAAGCCCAACGGCATCGCCATGATGGGCCATCCCGGCGACGCCGCGATCATGCCGCTGGCCGAACAGGCGCACAAGGACGGCATCAAGATGATGTACCAGAACGTGCCGGTGCCGAAAGTGGTGGAAGCGTTCGGCGGCGGCTATGTCGGCGCCCAGCAGGAACAGCAGGGCCGCGCGCTCGGCGCCGAGGCGTTCAAGCTCGGCAAGCTCAAGGCCGGCGACAAGGCAATCATGATCGGGCCGTTCGAGAACGAGGCCCGCGGCGCACGCGAGCGCGGCACGGTGGCCGCACTCAAGGAAGCCGGCGTCGAGGTGATCCAGCTGTCGTCGCCGCCGAGCGGCGAATGGGCGTCCGATCCCAATCTTGCGATCCCGGTGATCACCGCGGCACTGCTCAACAATCCAGACGTCAAGGCGGTCGGTTATCCCGGTGGCCAGATGCTCGGCAATGTCGCCACCTACATGCAGGCGGCGGGCAGGAAGCCCGGTGACATCTTCAATTTCGGCTTCGACACCAGCCCGCAGATCGTCGAGGCGTTCAAGGGCGGCTGGGTGCAGCTGACGGCCGACCAGCAGCCGTTCCTGCAGGGCTATCTGCCGATCCTCAGCCTTTGCCAGCAGGTGGTGCTGGGGCTGGCGCCGATGAATGTCGACACCGGCGCCGGCTTCGTCACGCCGCAGAATTACGAGATCGTCGCCGAGCTCGCCAAGCAGGCGCTGCGCTGACCTCCCAAGCTGTCGGCCGGGCCTAGGCCCGGCCGACAGGACCGCTGGCGAGAATGCCGGCAAGCGACAATCAAGCGAGGATCGCCATGGCCGAACGCATCATCGAACTGCGCGACATCAGCAAATCCTACGGCCAGGTCTATGCGCTGGGCGGGGTCAACCTCAGCGTCGACCGCGGCGAGGTGGTTGGCCTCATCGGCGACAATGGCGCCGGCAAGTCGACGCTGATCAAGATCCTGTCCGGCGTGGTCAAGCCGACCAGCGGCGAGATCCTCGTGCGCGGCAAGCCGGTGACCGGCTGGAGTGCGGCGCGCTCGCGCGACGCCGGCATCGAGACGGTGTTCCAGGACCGGGCGCTGGCGGTTCAGCAGACCATCGTGCGCAACATATTCATGGGCCGCGAACTCACCGGCTTCATGGGCTTTCTGAAGGTCAACAAGGAAATCGAGGAAGCGAGCCGGCTGATGCGCGAGATCGGCTTCACCTCGAAAGTGTTCACGCCGCACTCAATCGTCGGCCAGCTGTCCGGCGGCGAACGCCAGGGCGTGGCGATAGCGCGCGCCATCTACAAGCAGGCCGAGCTGATCATCCTCGACGAGCCGACGACGGCGTTGTCGCTGACCGAGACCGCCAAGGTCTTTCATTTCGTGCGCCAGGTGCGGGCGAGCGGCCGCTCGATCCTGTTCATCGGCCACAACATCCACCACGTCTTCGACATTGCCGACCGCTTCGTGGTGATTGACCGCGGCAAGGTGGCGCTGACCGCCGACCGCAGTCAGGTCAAGTCGGCCGAAGAGCTGATCAACTTCATGGAAGACGTCGCGCATCCCGGCGGATTGCCCGGACTGCACGAGGCCGATGAGAGGGCAGCGCGATGAGCAAGACCATGGAACCCGATCTGCAGAGCCCGCTTGGCGGCGGGGCAGCCCGCACCGAGTGGAAACACCCGTCCGATCACTGGCTGCGCGGCTTCGTCCTCGACAACCGCGCAGCCCTCGGCACGCTCGCCGTGTTCATCGTCATGATGGCGGCGTTCATGATTGCCAACCCGAAGGTGTTCACCACCTGGTATCTCTACAGTTCCGTGCTGACGACGCTCCCCGTTGCGCTGTTCGTGGTGGTACCGCTGGTCTTCGTCGTCACTTGCGGCGAGATCGACCTGTCATTTCCGGCGACGATGGGCTTTGCCTCCTGGGTGTTCGCGCTGGTGGTGCAGGCCGGCTACGATCCGTTCCTCGGCATTGCCGCTGCAATCGTCACCGGCACGCTGCTCGGCTTTCTCGTCGGATCGCTGGTCGTCTATGGCGGGCTGTCGTCGCTGATCGCCACGCTCGGCATGAATTTCCTGCTGCGCGGCCTGATCCAGATCATCAACGAAGGCAAGTCGACGGCGCTGAGCGGTCTTAGCGACAGCTGGGCCTATGCCATCTTCTCCAGTCAGGTGTGGGGCATCCCGGTGCAGATCTTCTGGGCTCTCGCCTTCGTCGTTTTGTCGGCAATGCTCTACAACCGCCACCGCTTCGGCGCGCAGGTGAGGGTGGTCGGCGACAATCCCGACAGCGCCCAGCAGATGGGCATCGACGTCAAGCGCGTGCGGGTGAAAGTGTTCGTCTTCGTCGGCATCGGCGCGGCGATCGCCGGCACGTTTTCGGTGATGATCAACTTCACCTGGTGGCCGACGGCGGGCGACGGCTATCTTCTGCCGGTGCTGGCCTCTGTGTTCGTCGGCGGCACGCCGACCTGGGGCGGCATCGGCACGGTTGCCGGTGGAGCGATCGGCGCGGTCACCGTGTCGTTCATCCAGACCGGCGTCGTGGCGGCGGGATTGAGCGGCTTCTACGTGCAGTTCTTCAACGGCCTGATCATCATCCTGTCGCTGCTCGGCCATAAGTGGAACCAGGCAAGGTACAGGTGAGGGCTAGGCTTAGAGCTACTCACACCGCCGCGACGAACCCGTCGAGCACGCGTTTCTGGCCAGCCTTGTCGAAGTCGATGGTCAGCTTGTTGCCTTCGATGTTGGAAATGTTGCCGTTACCGAATTTCTGGTGGAAGACGCGGTCGCCGACGCTGAAGGGCGACGGCGTGTCGGCGACGGATTTGGCGACCAGTTCGCCGTCGATGGTGCGGCCTTTGACCGAGGTTCGGCCGGCGCCGTAGCCACTGTCGGTCTCGCCATAGCCGATGCGCTCGACCTGGTGGCCGGAGCGCGAGCCCCAGTTGCGGTCGGTCGCCTCCGTGCGGTTGGCCTGCGCACGCTGCCAGCCGGGCGTCGCATAGGTGTTGGAGAAGGCGCCGGATTTTTCCGCGCCGACATTGTCGAAGCGCGAGGCGCCATAGGGGTTCTGCCGTCCTGCGCCCTGGCCGCCACGGCCCGAGGCGAACGAACCGCCGCCATAGGAATTGCCATAGCCGCCATAGCTGTTGCCGCTTTCGGCGACCTCGACATGGGCTTCCGGCAGTTCGTCCAGAAAACGCGACGGGATGGTCGACTGCCACAGGCCATGGATGCGGCGGTTGGAGACGAACCACAAATGCAGGTTCTTCTTGGCACGGGTCAGGCCGACATAGGCGAGGCGGCGCTCTTCCTCCAGGCCGGAGCGGCCGCCTTCATCCAGCGCGCGCTGGTGCGGGAACAGGCCTTCCTCCCAGCCGGGGAGAAACACGGTCTCGAATTCGAGGCCCTTGGCCGAATGCAGGGTCATAATGTTGACCGCATCCAGCTCGGCGTTCTGCTCGGCGTCCATGACCAGGGCGACATGTTCGAGGAAGGAGCGCAGCGATTCATACTCCTCCATCGAGCGGATCAGCTCTTTCAGATTCTCCAGCCGTCCCGGCGCTTCGACCGAGCGGTCGTTCTTCCACATGTCGGTGTAGCCGCTCTCCTCCAGAATGGTCTCGGCGAGTTCGGTGTGCGGCGTGGTTTCCAGCGCCTTCTGCCAGCGCTCGAAATTGGCCGCCACTTCGCGCAGAGCGGCGCGTGGCTTCGGCTTCAGCTCGTCGCTTTCTGCGAGCTTGGCGGCTGCCTCCAGCATCGGGATGCGCAACGCGCGCGCCGTGTCGTGGATTTGGCGGATGGTGGCTTCGCCCAGACCGCGCTTGGGCACATTGACGATGCGCTCGAAGGCGAGATCGTCGGCGCCTTGCGCGACGACGCGGAAGAAGGCCAGCGCATCGCGGATTTCCATGCGCTCGTAGAAACGCGGGCCGCCAATGACGCGGTAGTTGAGGCCGAGCGTGACGAAGCGGTCTTCGAACTCGCGCATCTGGAAGGAAGCGCGGACAAGAATGGCCATGTCGTTGAGCTTATGCTTGGCGCGCTGGTAGGTCTCGATGGTCTCGCCGACGGCGCGCGCCTCCTCCTCGGAATCCCAGGCGGCGTGGACATGCACCTTCTCGTCGTCCTCGGCGACCTTCTCGGTGAACAACGTCTTGCCGAAACGGCCCTCATTGTGGGCGATGAGGTGCGAGGCGGTGCCGAGGATGTGCGCGGTCGAGCGGTAATTGCGCTCCAGCCGGATGATCGTGGCGCCCGGAAAATCCTTGTCGAAACGCAGGATATTGTCGACCTCGGCGCCGCGCCAGCCATAGATGGACTGGTCGTCGTCGCCGACGCAGCAGATGTTTACTTTGTTTTCGCTCACGGGCTGTTCCGCGCCTGCCGGCGCGGGCCCTCCGCGCGGGCCTCGCAACGGCTCGGACGCCCGGTCGGGCTTGCGGCCTTCGGCCGGAACATCCCAGCCGTAGGAGGTGTTTGGTCTAACGTAGTTACCTTCTTCCGAAGGATCATCTTTTGGCGCCGCAGGTTTGTAGCTGCCCGCCTCAGTTCGATCAGGAGTCCTGGACGACGGGCTAGGATTTGGAACGCGGCCACCTGGAGCGCCACTTCTTGGCGGTTGTGGCCCACTTGGCGATTGTGACCCGCTTGGTCTTTGCGCCAGCAAGCGCAGCCACATGTATTGCGCGGTGTTGGTGTCCTGGTATTCGTCGACGAGGATGTATTTGAAGCGTTTGTGGTATTCCTTGAGCACGTCCGGATTGGCGCGGAAGATGCGGATCGGGTGGCACAAAAGGTCGCCGAAGTCGCAGGCGTTCAGCGTCTGCAGCCGTTCCTGATAGGCCTTGTAGAGCTCGCGGCCCTTGCCGTTGGCGAAGCTGCGGGCATCGCCTTCGGGAATGTCAGCGGGACCGAGGCCCTTGTTCTTCCAGCCGTCGATCATCTGCGCGAACTGCTTGGCCGGCCAGCGCTTGTCGTCGAGGCCCTCGGCCTGGATCAGCTGCTTGATCAGCCGCACGACATCGTCGGTGTCGAGGATGGTGAAATCGGATTTCAGCCCGGCCAGTTCGGCATGACGACGCAACAGCTTGACGCCGATCGAGTGGAAGGTGCCGAGCCAGGGCATGCCCTCGACCGCCTCACCGACCAGATGGCCGATTCGCTGCTTCATCTCGCGCGCGGCCTTGTTGGTGAAGGTCACCGCAAGGATCTGCGACGGGAAGGCCCTGCCGGTGGCGAGGATGTGGGCGATGCGGGTGGTCAGCACCCGCGTCTTGCCGGTGCCGGCGCCGGCCAGCACCAGGACCGGGCCTTCGGTGGTTTCGACCGCCAGCCGCTGCTCCGGGTTGAGGCCACTGAGATAATCGGGCGCACTGTTGTGGCCGCTGCGGGCGGCCATGGCGCGCGCGGCTATGCCCGACGGGGCCGCGGGCCGCGCATTGGGTTCGTCAAAAAAGGGCATGTCTTCCGAAAAGCCGGACATCGCACCGAATGTAGTGATTCGGCGGCGAAAGACCAGAAGTGTCTACGTTTTGTTCCGGTTTGGAAGCCAGATTCCCGGGCGCCGTGCGAATATTATCGCCCCGGCGCCCGGTGGCCTGTGCAAAACCTCTCGGCCGGCCTACTTGGCTGCAGCCCGCATCCGCTCGCCGATCTTGTCGGCGACATGGAAGGCATCTCGCGCCGCGCATGGATCATGGTGGATGAGGTCGAGTGCTGGAAAATGCAGGGTGCAGACATAGAGGCCGATCGCCCAGGTGCCGACCGAGATGGTCGTTGCGCATGTCCAGCGTGCCACCGGTCAAAATCTCATGGATGTGCTGCAGCGCTAAGCTGACGCGAGAGGGCAAAAGCAAGGTTTGTTCTCAACCTGTGCGGTCAGCCTTGCTTGACAGGCACGGCGGGCGGGAGAAAGTTGTACCTTCGGGGGCAGGGACGGGATGCCGGCTGCCCATGGCCGCGTCGCGGAACGCGCATCAGTCGAAGGAGTATCGTCTTGGCTGTCGTCCTCACCTCCCTCATCCTGTTCCTCATCGGCCTGGCACTTGGCGGCGGCGGCATCCGGCTCGTGATGCTGGGCGGCAGCTGGTACTATGTCATCACCGGTCTCGCCTTCCTGATCACCGCCTGGCTGCTCTTCCGGCGCAAGTCGACGGCGCTGTGGCTTTACGCGGCGATCGTGATCGGCACGCTGGCCTGGGCGGTGTGGGAAATCGGCTTCGACTGGTGGGAACTGGGCCCGCGCGGCGGCGTCATCGTGCTTCTGGCGCTGTGGCTGCTGACGCCATGGGCAAGGCGAGGACTGACCGGCCCCGATGCGCGCGCGCCGCTCATTCTGGCGGTGCTCGCATCGCTCGCGGTCGCCGGCTATTCGATGACCGCCGATCCCAAGGACATTGCCGGCGACCTCAGCGCCGACAAGGTGACGCCGACGGCCGATCTCGGCGGCAATGTGCCTCCCGGCGAATGGCACTTCTATGGCCGCACGCCCTATGGCCAGCGCTATTCGCCGCTCGATCAGATCACGCCTGACAACGTCGCCAAATTGCAGCCGGCCTGGACCTACCAGACCGGCGACGTCAAGGGTCCGGACGACATCGGCGAGACCACCTACCAGGTGACGCCACTAAAGATCGGCGATGCGCTCTACATCTGCACGCCGCATAATTTCGCCATCGCCATCGATGCCGCGACCGGCAAGGAGAAGTGGCGCTTTGATCCCAAGGTCAAGCTCGACAAGGACCGCCAACACCAGACTTGCCGCGGCGTATCCTATTATGCCGATGCCAAGATTGCGGCGAGCCAGCCCTGTGCGACGCGGGTCTATCTGCCGACCTCGGATGCGCGCCTGATCGCGCTTGATGCCGCCAACGGCCAGGTCTGCCCGTCCTTCGCCGAAGCCGGCACGCTCAACCTGCTGACCAACATGCCATACCCGAAGTCGGGCTACTATTATTCGACCTCGGCGCCGCTGATCGTCGGCGGCAAAATCATCGTCGGCGGCGCGGTCAACGACAATTATTCGACGCAGGAGCCGTCCGGCGTCATCCGCGCCTTCGATGTCGACACCGGCGCCCTGGTGTGGAACTGGGATTCCGGCAATCCGGACCAGACGACGCCCTTGCCGGCAGGCCAGACCTACACCGCCAACTCGCCCAACATGTGGTCGACGTCGAGCGCCGACGAGAAGCTCGGCCTGCTCTATGTGCCGCTCGGCAACCAGACGCCGGACCAGCTCGGCGCCGGGCGCAGCGCCAATGTCGAGAAGTTTTCCTCGTCGATCACCGCGCTCGATCTTGCCACCGGGCAATTGCGCTGGGTGCGGCAGACCGTGCATCACGACCTCTGGGACATGGACGTGCCGGCGCAGCCGACGCTGGTCGACATCACCACCGCTGCCGGCGTTGTGCCGGGACTGGTCGGGCCGACCAAGCAGGGCGACCTCTATGTGCTCGACCGGCGCAGCGGCGAACCGATCATTCCGGTCAAGGAAGTGCCAGCACCTGGCGGCGCCATCGAAGGCGACCACACTTCGCCGACGCAGCCGGAATCGGATCTGTCCTTCAATCCGAAGCCGCTGACCGGCGCCGACATGTGGGGCATCACCATGTTCGACCAGCTGGCCTGTCGCATCGAACTGAAGAAGCTGCGCTATGAAGGCCGCTACACCCCGCCTTCGGTGCAGGGTTCGCTGATCTATCCCGGCAATTTCGGCGTCTTCAACTGGGGCGGCGTCGCCGTCGATCCGGTTCGCCAGGTGATGTTCGGCATGCCGACCTATCTCGCCTTCACCTCCAAGCTTGTGCCACGCGCGGACGTGCCGCCGCCGGGCGACAACACCAAGGGCAGCGAGCAGGGGTTGAACCGCAATGAGGGCGCGCCTTACGCGGTGGTGATGGGACCGTTCCTGTCGCCGCTCGGCATCCCTTGCCAGGCGCCGCCATGGGGCTATGTCGCGGGAGCGGATCTGCGGACCGGCAAGATTGCCTACAAGCACCGCAACGGCACCATCTACGACATGACGCCGTTGCCCTTGCCGCTGAAAGTCGGCGTGCCCGGCATTGGCGGGCCGATGATCACCGCTGGCGGCGTCGCCTTCCTGGGCGCGGCGGTGGACGACTATATCCGCGCCTATGACGTGACGTCAGGCAAGCAGCTCTGGCAGGCGAGGCTGCCGGCCGGCGGGCAGTCGACACCGATGACCTACACGGTCGCCGATGGCCGCCAGTTCGTGGTCATCGTCGCCGGCGGCCACGGCTCGGTCGGCACCAAGCCGGGCGACTATGTGATGGCGTATACGCTGCCGAAGTAATTGTGGGCGCAGGACGTCAGGCGACGGCCTGACCAGGCGACAGTTCGACAGGCACCATCCTGATCGCAAAGGCGGCATGGTCGCCATGCGCCAGCGCGAAAAGTTCGCAGAAAGGCGCCGGCCGGCCGAGAAGAAAACCTTGCGCTTCGTTGCAGCCTTCGGCGCGCAGGATCGACAACTGGTTATGCGTCTCGACGCCTTCGGCCAGAACCGGGATGTCGAGGCTCTGGCCAAGTGCCAGTACCGCGCGGATGATGGCCTTGGCCTGTGGACTCGTCTCGACCTCTGACATGAACGACCGATCGAGCTTGATCTTGTCGAACGGAAAGGCGCGCAGTGTTTCCAGGGATGAATAGCCGGTGCCGAAATCGTCGATGGCAATGGTGACGCCCAGCGCCTTGATCCGCCGCAATATGTTCAGGGTGCGGTTCTTGTCGGCGATGATGGTGGATTCGGTGATTTCCAGTTCCAACCGGCTTGGCCGCAGCCCCGTCTCGATCAGGATTTCATGAATGAGTTTCGGCAGGTCCGCATGCGCGAACTGGACCGGGGAGAGATTGACCGCCACCTTGTATGGATGCTCCCACGAGGCAGCCTCCCTGCATGCGGTGCGCAGAACCCATTCGCCGACCGGCAAAATGAGACCGTTTTCCTCGGCCAGCGGAATGAATTCGAGCGGCGGAATATTGCCGCGTGTCGGGTGCTTCCAGCGCAGCAGCGCCTCATAGCCTCTGACGTCACCGGTCAGGACCGAGGTTTGCACCTGATAGTGCAGATCGAGTTGTCCGTTTTCCACCGCGTCGCGCAGATCGTTGGCCAGCGTGCGGTTGGCACGGACGGCCTCGTCCATGGCCTGTTCGTAAAAACAGACGGTCCGCGTCACGTTGGCCTTGGCGCGATACATTGCCAGGTCGGCATTGTTGACGAGCGCTTCCCTGTTGAGCGCGTCATTGGGATAGATCGCGACCCCGAGGCTGGCACCGGTTGCGGTTTCGAAGTCGGCGATCCTGAGCGGAGCAGACAGCGCTGCCTCCAGCCGCGACACGAAGTCCACGAGGTCCGACTGGCCTTTCATGCGTTTGATGCCGGCAAACTCATCGCCGCCCAGACGCGCCACGAATTCGCCCTCCTGCAGCAACGCACTCATGCGTTCCGCCAGGGTCTTCAGGGCCACGTCGCCGGCGCCGTGGCCCCAGAGGTCGTTGATTTCCTTGAAACGGTCGAGATCGATGCCGACGATCGCCACCTTGCAACCGAGCTCCTTTGCGCGGTCGATCTCGCGGTCGAGATAGTCGTTGAAGTTGGCCCGGTTCGGCAGGCCGGTGAGCGCATCGTTCATCGCCAGATGGTGCAGGCGCCGAAAGGCGTCGGAGCGCGTGCGATCATCGATCAGATAGCTGGCGAGACCGGTGCCGATAATGATCAATCCGGCCACGGCAACGCCAAGCGCCATGGCCCGCAAGGCAGCAGGATCGGTGTAGTCGCCGCGCAGGGCCAGCGGTGTCACTTTGACCGCCGCCATGGCGGTGAAATGCAGGCTGACGATGGCCATCACCAGGATCGTCGCGGCCCAGTATTTGTGGCCGGATAAGCGCTCGTTCAATGCGACGTTGATCGCCAGGCAGGCAAAGACCGCCGACAGCACGATCGAGACGACGAGATAGGTCATGTCCCATTCGACCAGGCCGTCGACATGGTAGGCGGCCATGCCGGTGTAGTGCATGCCGGAGATGGCCAGCCCGACGATGATGCCGCCGACGGAGGGGGCAATGCCTGGAGCACGGGCCGTTGCGGCGATGAAGCCGGCGGCGGTGCCCGCCATGGCGATGAACAGCGAGGCGATCGTCAACACCGGATCGAAGGCGACGGGCGCACCTGGATCGTAGGCCAGCATGGCGACGAAATGCGTGCACCAGATCGAAGATCCCGCACAGACCGAGGTCAGGAAATGCCAGCCTATCTGTTGCAGGCCGGAGGCTTCGTTGGCACGCAGGAAAAGCCTGATCGTCGCCCATGAGCCGGCGCTGCAGACCAGCGCCGCGACAAGCACCAGCCAAAGGTTGTGCTCCATTGTCACACAGGAGATGACGCGCATCATGATCGTGACGCCTTCTTCGCTTTTGGCGGAGGTGCCGCGCCTTCCGCCTCGATCAATCCGCCGCCCGGTGCCATCCGTGAACGGCTGACATGCCCAGTTCGAGCGGGGGGGTTGACAAAGGCGAGAAGGCAGCCGCCCCCAAAACGCGGTTGCCGATAAACCCAACCCTGGGGTTCAACTTCTAATAGGTGGTTAATTGCATTCGCCGGCGCTTGCGCGTCTCGATGCATGGTTTCCAGAAAGTGTAGAATAATTTCGAAAGCACAATAATATCGATATTTCTGATGCTTCGAGGCGCCCGCAGGACTGTATCGGCCGGGCAGCCTTGACACCGACCGATCGGTCAAAAAGCGCCACACTGCGCTGGATCATGTCTGTAGAGGGAAGGCGCGATCAGAGCCCGAGATGGCCTTTAAGGCTGGGCACCGAGCCCAGCACTTCGTTGGTCAGCTCCGGCCCTGCGGCGGCTTCTGCCTGCTGGATCAGCGTTGCGCCGGCCTTCTGGATCTGCGCCATGTCGAGCCCGGATGCTTTAAGCGCTGCAACGCCGTTGATCAGCGCGCCTGTCTTTTCGCCGAGCACGCCGCCAAGAGCACCCTGCAGCGACGACAGGAATCCACCGCCACCAGCCGGCGCTGCCGCCATGACATCATATTTCTGCGCCAGCGCATCGGCGCCCGGTATCTTGGCGAAGAATGACGAGGCAGCGGTGCCTTCGGCTTCATGCTCGAGAACCGAGAAGATGGTGCCGACGACCTTTTCCGTTACGGCCTGATCGAGGCCGGCTTTCTCAGCGACGGTGTTCACGATGCTCCGGGCGTCCATGGTATTTCCCCTCGGTCCTGCGCTCGGTTATCGGGTCTTGGAACCGCGCCGGTCGACCCGGACCTTCACCATCCGCTTGGCGGCTTCCGATGCGGCCGTGCGCAAGGCCAGCAAGGCCGCGCCCGCAAGGACGAGTGCGCTTACAAGGATCGGAGTGGACAAGGTCATGGCGTTGTTCCTTTTCGTCAGGCTCGCCGCGACAGGCGAACCCACAGTCAGCTTCACCTCATATTGTGGCGGCACCATCAACATTCTCTGAAATGACCAAAATGTGATGGCCGCGCGGTTATTGCAGCTGAGTTGTGCCAACTGCACGGCCTGACGACGGTAGCGTCACTGATCCGTGACTGGACCGTGCGAGCCTGCACCCTATCTTGACCCGCAAGGTCATCCCGGAGTGACCGCAAGGTCATCCCGGAGTGACCGTGAGGTTATCTCGGAGTGACCTGCAAAGGTCATCTCCTAGTGAGGAGCACGTCATGACGAAACCCACCGCCGAAGCCGCCAAACCTGCCATCATGACTCCTGCCATCACCCAGGCGATGATCGACGCCTATGACGAATACACGCATCTGACGCTCGACCGCCGCCGCTTCATGGAGCAGCTGACCAGGCTTGCCGGTTCGGGCGCTGCCGCTGCCGCGATCGTACCGCTGCTGGCGGCCAATTCGGCGCAGGCGGCAATCGTTGCCGACAACGATCCACGCGTGAAAGCGCAGGATATCACCTATCCCGGCAGCAGCGGCGAGATGAAGGGCTATCTGGCGAAGCCTGCGGATCAGTCCGGCAAGCTCGGCACCGTCATCGTGGTGCACGAGAACAGGGGCCTCAACCCGCACATCAGGGACATCGCACGGCGCGTGGCGCTGGAAGGGTTCGTGGCGCTGGCGCCGGATTTCCTGTCGCCACTCGGCGGCACGCCCGCTGACGAAGACAAGGCGCGCGACATGTTCACCAAGCTCGATGCCAGCCAGGTCACCGCCGATGGCCTGGCGACCATCGCCTATCTCAAGGGCGAGAAGGACGGCAATGGCAAGGTCGGCGCGGTCGGCTTCTGCTGGGGCGGCGGCACGGTCAACACGCTGGCCGTCAACGCCCCCGATCTCGCGGCCGGCGTTGCCTATTACGGCATGCAGCCGAAGGCCGAGGATGCGGCGAAGATCAAGGCGGCGCTGCTGTTGCATTATGCCGGGCTCGACGAGCGCATCGACGCCGGCATCGATGCCTACAAAAAAGCGCTCGACGCCGCCCATGTCGAATACACGGTCTATGTCTATGACGGCGTCAATCACGCCTTCAACAACGACACATCAGCCGCGCGCTACGACAAGAAGGCCGCCGATCTCGCCTGGGGCCGGACGATCGCTTTCCTGAAGGAGAAGCTGGCTTAGTCGACCAGTCAACGCCCGGCGGGCAATGAGGGCGGTGCAGGCCGACGTCAGGCGTGGCCGCGTTTCATGCGCGCCTGCTTCAGGATGGCGCGCCAGCGGATCATGTCGAAGGGGATAGGCTCGTTGTTGTTGGCGATGTGGAAGATCTCGTTGTTGACGTTCTTCAACGAGCGCCAGAAATCATAGTCGGTGATACGCGGATCGGCAGCCAGCCTGTCCACTTCGACCTTGATGTCGGTTTTCATGCACGTTCCTCGAACCGCCTGTGCCCGCCGCCTGCATCGCAACTCGGATCAACCCCGTTCTCAAACGGTCTGCTGAGTCGTTCAATGGCTCAAATGGCTTGTTCACGTTAAAACCTTGGTAAGGTTAACGCGGGCGCCGGAGGGCTTCAAGCGGTCTTGCGGCGAATACCGATCGAACGGCCGGCGCGTTCGGGCATCGGCAGTGCAGAGTGGGCGGCGCGCATGGCTTCCACCTTGGCTTGCACGTCGGCGGGGAAGGGCGCGACTTTCGGCCCGGACATGTCGACATGCAGCGACAAGGTTTCCGAGGTGGCGGCGAGCCAGCCGTCGACATGGCGGATTTCCTGGTAGGCCCTGAGCCGCTTGTCGTCGTGATCGATCAGCTGGAACGAGACGACGACCTTGTGTTCGAGATGCAGCTCCTGGACGTAGCAGACATGGACCTCGGCCGTGTAGATGGTCAGGCGCCGCTCTTTGACATAGTCCAGCCCCATACCCATCGCCTCGAAAGCTTCGTCCGAACAGCGGTCGAACAGCACGTTGTAGTAGGCCATGTTGAGGTGGCCGTTATAGTCGATCCAGTCCTTCTCGATGTCCATCGGTTTGGAAACGAAGGGGGCGGGGATGGGCATGGAAACTTCCTTGTTCTGGTGCTGGACAAAGTTCTGGTGCTGGACAGGGCGTGGCCGGCAAGACTACGCATCCATAATCGCATAACAAGCATGGACGCTGGTCCATTCGCGGAGGAATTCATGGCTCTGAGCGACCTCAATCCGGTCGAACGCAACGAGGAGGGCATCACCGCCGTGCTCGGTATCCTCAAGCAACAGCTCGGCGAGCGCTTCCAGACCGGCGAGGCGATCCGCTCGCAGCATGCGCACACCACGACCTATATTCCGACGCAGGCGCCCGATGGTGTCGCCTTCCCGGAGACGACGGTCGAGGTGCAGGAGATCGTACGCGCCTGCGCCACGCACCGCGTGCCTGTCATCGCCTTCGGCGTCGGCTCCTCGCTGGAGGGCCACACCAACGCGCCTGGCGGCGGCATCTCGGTCGATACCTCACGCATGAACCGGATTCTTGCGGTCAACCCTGAGGATCTCGACTGCACGGTCGAGCCTGGTGTGACGCGGGAGGACCTCAACCGGCATTTGCGCGACACCGGCCTGTTCTTCCCGATCGACCCTGGCGCCAATGCTTCACTGGGCGGCATGGCGGCAACCAGGGCGTCGGGCACCAATGCGGTGCGTTACGGCACGATGCGCGAGAACGTGCTGTCGTTGACGGCCGTCATGGCCGATGGCGAGACGGTGACGACCGGCAAGCGCGCCAAGAAGAGCTCGGCCGGTTACGACCTGACGCGGCTTCTGGTCGGCTCGGAAGGCACGCTCGGCATCATCACGTCGCTGACTTTGAAGCTACAAGGCATTCCGCAGGCGATCTCCGGCGGCGTCTGCCCGTTTCCGAGCCTCGAGGCGGCCTGCAACGCTGTCATTGCGACCATCCAGATGGGAATTCCGGTGGCGCGCATCGAACTGGTCAACGCGCTGCAGATGCGGGCGATGAAGAACTATTCGAAGCTCGACTATCCAGAGAGCCCGTGCCTGTTCGTCGAGTTCCATGGCAGCGATGCCGGCGTTGCCGAGCAGGCCGAAACCTTCGGTGTGATCGCCGAGGACAATGGCGGCGGACCATTCCTGTGGACCAGCGTCGCCGAGGAGCGGACGAAGCTGTGGAAGGCGCGGCATGACGCCTATTGGGCGTCACTGACGCTGCGGCCCGGCACCAAGGGCCTGTCGACCGATGTCTGCGTGCCGATCTCACGGCTCGCCGAATGCGTTGCCGAAACCGAGGCCGACATTGCCGAGATGGGCCTGGTGGCGCCGATCGTGGGCCATGCCGGCGACGGCAATTTCCACGTGCTGGTGCTGATGGATGTCAACGACCCCAAGGAGATCGCACTGGCGGAGAAATTCGTCTCGCGGCTCAACATGCGGGCGATCGCCATGGACGGCACCTGTACCGGCGAACACGGCATCGGCCAGGGCAAGATCGGCTTCCTGCGCCATGAACTCGGCCATGGCGTCGACATCATGCGTTCCATCAAAAAAGCGCTCGACCCGCAAGACATCATGAACCCGGGCAAGATATTACCTGCGTAGCCGAAATGTGAGGAGCGGCAATGCGATACGGGACTGAGACTATTGAGCCCCTGGTTATAAGCGCATCGCGCGGCAAGACACTGTTGTTGCTGTCGGCCAGCCTCTTCTTTGTCCTGAGCTGCGCTTTCGTGATCCATGTCTCCAAGGACGGCGACACCGCCGGCCTTTGGTGGTGCATGGCCTTTTTCGGGCTGGGCGTGTTGGTGTTTGCCTGGCAGCTTGTGCGCCCGCAGATTCTGGTGCTGAACGAACAAGGTTTCAGTCTCGGCGGCGGTCTTGTTCGATCGCCGAAGCTGGTCCCCTGGAAGGATATCGAAGGCTTCCATGTCGTCCATCGTCGGTGCAGAATCGGCGATATGATCGGGTACAATTTCGCACCGGGGGTCAAGAAAAGCTCCGTCATGCGCAGCGTCACCAAAAGCCTAGGCGCCGAAGCCGCATTACCCCAGGGCTGGACATTGTCGCCCGAGGAGATGGTGGTGCTGCTGAACGAATATCGCCGAAGGGCCATGGCGGGATAACGAAAGAGCGTCGGCCATCCCACGCCTTGATCGGGCCGCCGTTTGGACGCAGACTTCGGCCCGGGAAGGTCGGGAAGCGACGGGCTTCACCAAAGGGAGGAACGATGCCATGGCGATGTCACGCAAGGAAGAGGCGCGGGCGCTGAGCGCCGATGAACAGGGTCTGGTCGAGAAGTCGCATCACCCGGCGGTTCAGGAACTTGCCGACAGCGAACTTGGCAATCTGGTCAAGCTGCTGCGGGATCGGCGCAACAAGGCACAGACCGAGGCACATCGGCGCCGCCGCGAGATACGCGGCAAAGGCGCTCCGAAAGGGGCGGCGGCTTCGAAAGCCGATGGAGGCTCACGGCTCAAGCTCGAGGTTCTGGCGATGGCCATGCGGCGACTGAACGGCGAGGCCGAACGCCGCCGCCAACTGGCAGCGCGGGTCTCGTTGGTCACGAATGCCCGCAACGCACTGGCCAGGAAGCAGGACGCCGCGGCGAACGGGCCGGATTTCAACGCGCGCACCGCCCACAAGGGCATGCGGTCGGTGGCCAATCAGCGGCCCCCGGATCTGGTTCGGCCGGCGGAGCGCGGCCGGCAGCGGCAAGCGGCCAAGGTGGCGCAGGCAAAGCGCGACGCGCGCTGAGCTTCTTTGGTGTGGACGGTCTGGATGAAGATTGCAGCCTAAGGCGTGCAGCGCCAAGGAAATTGCCTCTTTATCGACACGCTGATGCGGGTAGAGTGCGGCTGACTTTCAATCAACCCGTTCGGAGCTGATGCTCGCACGCCTGTTCGTGATCTTCGGTGGCTTGTTCGTGCTGGTGCTGCTTGCGGCGCTGGTAGTGCCGTATTTTATCGACTGGACGGGCTACCGCGCCGAGTTTGAGCGCGAGGCGAGCGCCATTCTCGGCCGCAAGGTGACGGTGCAGGGCGATGCGACGGCAAGGCTGTTGCCGTTCCCGTCGGTCACCTTCTCCAATGTCACCGTCGCCGGTGGTCCAGCTGGCCAGCCGGCAATGACCGTCGAGACGTTTTCGATGGATGCGGAGCTGGCGCCGTTCCTGCGCGGCGAAGTGCTGATCTTCGACATGCGGCTGGTGCATCCGAAGGCGACGATCGACATCGCCGATGACGGCACTGTCGACTGGGCGATGCGGCCGTCCTCGCCTTTCGATGTCAACCAAATCTCGATAGAGAAGCTGACGGTGACGGACGGCGAGATTGCGCTCCGCCACGCTGCGGGCGGGCGCAGCCATCTGATTTCAGAGATCAATTCGACCATCTCGGCCAAGTCGCTGGCTGGCCCGTGGCGCATGGACGGCACGTTGCGGCTCGATGGCCTGCGCTCGACCGTTGCCGCCTCGACCGGCAAGGCCGAGGGCAATGGCCAGATGCGGCTCCGGCTCAAGGTCGATCCCGATGCCTATCCGCTGGTCGTCGAGACCGACGGCAATGCCGGCATCGTCAACGGGGCTGCCGTCTACTCCGGCCAGTTCAAGATTTCCGGAAATGACAAGAACGACAAAGGTTCGGTCGCGCTGCGCGGCACCGATGGCGAGGTTGTTGAGGTCAATACGAGCAAGGTCAGCGCCGGCAAGCCCGATCCCGGGTTTCGGCTGAACGGCAAGTTCTCGCTCGACCATCAGAAGCTCGGTGTCGACGAATTCCGCTTCGAGACCGGGCCGCTCGACAATCCCTACACCGCCGACGGCAAGGCTTCGGTCGATCTCGGCCTGAAGCCGAGCTTCGCCATCGAAGCCAATGGCGCGCAGGTGCAACTAGACGAGGCGGTGGGTGCGGAGAAGGGCGCCGGCCTGACACTGGATCAGCGCATTGCCGGAATTGAGCAGGCGCTTCTCGACCTGCCGAAGCCGACCATACCCGGCATCGTCGAGGTCAAGCTGCCGGCGGTCGTAGCCGGCGACACCACCGTGCGCGACGTGCATCTCTCGGCCGAGCCGGTCGAGGGCGGCTGGTCGGTGAAGTCGATGGCCGCGACCTTGCCCGGGCGCACCACGCTGGAAGCCAGCGGCATGCTCAGCGTCGAGGATCATTTCGGTTTCAGCGGCTCGCTGCTTTTAGCGGTGGCGCAACCTTCCGGTTTTGCCGCATGGCTGTCGAAAGATGTCGACGAGGCGATCCGCCGCCTGCCTGCCGCCGGCTTCAAGGCCAAGGTCGATCTCTCGGAAAAGCGCCAGGCGTTCAGCGATCTCGAACTGATCCTCGGCAAGGCAAAGTTTTCCGGCCGCATCGATTCCAGCCAGCCCGACGACGCCAGGCCGTCGGTGTTGATGCGGCTCACGGGCGGCGAGCTCGATGTCGACGGGCTGACGGCCTTCGCCTCGATCTTCGTCAGCGACAAGGGCGCCAACCGCTTTTCCGACCGCGACCTCGATTTCCAGATTAAGGCCGGGCCTGTCAGCGCCGGTGGGCTGACCGCCGACACGGTCGATACCGCGCTCAGGCTGCGCGATGGCCTGCTCGAAATCGACCGGCTGTCGATTGGCGGCCTTGCTGGCGCCTCGATCAGCGCCACCGGCCGGATCAAGGATTTCCCGGCAAGCCCGACCGGCAAGCTCGACGCCTCGGTGGTCGCCGTCGATCTGAAGCCGCTGATCGACATTGCCGCGCAACACTATCCCGACAGTGATTTGCTGAAGGGGCTGGCAAGCCGCACTGCTGCCTATCCCGAACTGTTCCAGGACGCCCGTGTCGATCTGGTGGCAAGTGCCGCCGATAATGGCGACGGCACGACAGGGCTGGCGGTGAGCGGGCAGGGCAAGGCCGGCGGCTCGTCCTTTTCGGCGTCGCTGTCGGGCAAAGGGGCCGTCGGCCAGCTGCTCGAGGCGCCGGTGACGCTGACCTTCAACGCCAAAAACCCCGACGCCACGGCGCTGCTGGCGCTCTACGGTTTGCCGGCGCTGCCGCTCGGCATGCTGGGTCAGGCAAGCACCGATATTTCGGCTAAAGGCACGCTTGGCGGCGGCCTGGCGACAAGCTTCAACCTCGCTGCCGATGATTTCAAGGCGACGTTCGACGGCACGGTTGCGGACACGCCGCAAGGCGCCACCGTCAAAGGCAAGATCGGCCTCGACGCCTCCGACATCGAGCCTTGGCTGATGACGACCGGCGTCGGCCTGCCGGGCATGGGGACGGGCACCTCGACCTCGCTCAGCGCGGATGCCGATTTCGGCAATGGCCTGCTGGTGCTAAGCGGCCTCAGCGGATCCATCAACGAAGCGGCGGTGTCGGGCGACGTCAACATCGATGCGAAGCAGGGCCTGCCGCATCTCTCGGGTGCGCTGGTGCTGGACGAGCTCGATCTCGATCCGATAGCGGTGGCGCTGTTCGGCGACCAGTCGTTCCTTACCAGCGATGGGAGCTGGCCGACGGAGCCATTCAGCCAGAAATCCAGCCTGCCGTTCAGCGCCGACCTCGATTTGACGACGGCCACCCTTGCCGCCGGGCCAATGGCAACGGCCTATGACGCGACGCTATCGCTGAAACTCGACGAGGAAGGCATCCGCGTTTCGGACCTGAAGGCTAAGCTGCTCGGCGGCTCGCTCGCCGGGCTGTTCGAGTTGAAGAACACCGACGGCACCGGGCTGTTCTCGGGTCAGATGAGACTTGCCGGCGCCGATCTGGCGACCGTGCTGCCCAATGCCGGCTTGAGCGGCAGCGGCGATTTCTCGACTGGACTGTCGACCAGCGGCAAATCGGTCGACGCGATGATTGCCGCACTCTCCGGCTCCGGCACCGCGGCGCTGAACGGGCTGACCATTGCCGGCGTCAACCCTGATGCCTTTGGCGCCTTGATTGCCAAGGCCGACGCGATCGGACGCGACATCGACACAGCCAAGACCGCGGGTTTTGCGCCGCAGATTGCTGGCGACGGCAGTTTTGCCGCCGGCGACACCGACATCGCCTTCACGGTTGCTGGCGGCACGCTGCGGGCGCCGCCCGTCAAGCTCGAAAACCAGATGGCGACGCTGTCCGCCGACATTGCGGCGGATCTTAACACCAGCACCGTCGCCGCCAAGGGGGCAATCAGCTACAAGCCCGGCGACGAGGCGCTGGTCGGGTCGGATCCTTCCGTCAACTTCAGCGTCGACGGGCCGTTCGGCGCGATGAAGAAGCAGTTCGACAGCGAGCCATTGGCGCAGTTCCTGACCCAGCGCGCACTGGAAAAAGAGCAGCAGCGGGTCGAAGCGATGCAGGCCGCACTGCTCGAGAAGCAGCGGCTGCGGCGCGAAGTGCGCTACTACGCCGCCCTGCAGACCGAACGCGACAACGCGGCCGAGGAATTGCGCAAGCAGGAGGAAGCGGCGCGGCTGAAAGCCGAGGCCGACGCCAAGGCGAAAGCTGAGGCCGATGCGAAGGCGCAGGCCGAAGCGGATGCCAAGGCCAAAGCAGATGCCGAAGCAAAGGCCGAGGCCGATGCGAAAGCACAGGCGGAAGCCGACGCCAAGGCCAAGGCAGATGCGGACGCGAAGGCGCAGGCCGAGCAGCAGGCTGCGGAAGATGCCGCCAAGGCCGAAGACGAGCGCAAGAAGGCTGAACAGGCGATGCGGATTGCTTCGCAGGAAAAGGCCAGGCTCGACGCCGAACGCAAGGCCCAGGAGCAAGCGCCGAAGGTCGACCGCTCGCTTCCCGGCGTCAATGACGGTTCGGCCCCGGCGCCGCCGAAGCCCAAGGCAAACCCGTTCTCGGTCGACAATCTGCTGAAGTCACTGGGCAATTAAAAACTGATCAGACCGCGCGGCGCTTCGCCCAGTCCAGCACGTAGAGCCGGAGCGCCGAGGACAGATTGGCATCGCGGGGCCGTGTCTCGTCGATTTCGGCGACAAGGGCCGCGAGCGTCAGCTTTCGTGCCGCTGCAATGGTGACGAGATCGTCGTAAAAGGGTTTTTCGAGCGAATAGCTGGTGTGGTGGCCGCGGATCGTCACCGAGCGCTTTTCGACCGGGCTCACCGGAGACCGCTCATGGCTTGTCTTTATCTTCGGAGCGCTCGCGGCGATGGCCGGCGACGAATTTTTCAGCTTTGTCCGACGTTTGCCGGTCGCGGTCCTTTTCGGCTTTGGAGCGACCGTGCAGAGCGCGGTTCTCGCCGGCGAGCTTTTCCTTTTCGGTGCGCGCCTTTTGCTTACGGACCTGGCGAAGATTTACGATTTCGCCCATGTCGCGCTGTCCGTCCCGCTACTTCTTGCGGAAGGCGTCGAGCGACACGACGTCGGCGCCCTTGCCGGCGGCGGCATCGGCCACGGCCGGCTTCTTCTCGGCTTCGGCCGCGGCGGCCTTCTTCTCGGCCTTCGGCTTTTTCTCGGAGACGATGGCCAAGGGCTCGGGAGCCGGCTGTGCCGGCGTTTCGTCTTCCGAGGGAATGTCGGTCTTGACGTCGAATTCGAGTTCGAAATTGACCGACGGGTCGTAGAAGCCACGCACGGCCGAGAACGGGATTTCGAGCTTCTCCGGCACATCGGAGAAGGACAGCCCGACCTCGAAGCCGGTGTCAGTCACCTTGAGGTCCCAATACTGGAACTGGATGACGATGGTCATCTGTTCGGGATAGCGCTCGCGCAGCCTGGACGAGACGCGCACGCCCGGGGCGCCGGTCAGGAAGGTGATGAAGAAATGATGATTGCCGGGAAGGCCGGTGCGCGCGACTTCGGCCAGGACCTTGCGCATGACGCCGCGCAACGCCTCCTGGGCCAGAATGTCGTAGCGGATGTGGTCGTCGGCCATGTGCTGGTCGGGTTCCGTTGAATCGTCCGCATAGCTGTAATCAAGCTTGAGGGCGGCGTAAACCGGATATAGATCGCAGGCACGCCGAAGCGAAGCCTATCACTGACGATTTGATCGCTCGGTTCGATCAGGCGCTGGCCAGCAGGGCCTGCTTTTCCACCGCTGCCGCGGACCTGCGCTTGCCGAAGGCGCGCAGGAAGGTGCGCACGCCGTGCGTCGCCGACTGCAGCACTTCATCCTCCGACGGCATGCCGCCGAGCATGAAGGTGGTCTGCAGTTCGGCATTTGCCAGGGCCAGGAACTGGCGCGCGGCGACGTCGGGGTCATCGATCGCGAGGTGGCCGGCATGGGCGAGGCGGGCAAAACGGGCGGCAAGTGCCGGCCAGGTCCGGCCCGGACCCTGGTCGCGCCATTCGGCAAACAGTTCGGGATAGCGCTCGCCCTCGGTCTGGATCAGCTTGCGCAGGAAGCGTCCATCACGATTGCAGATGCAGTTCTGGTTCATGCGCACGGCAAAGCCGATCAAATCGGCTTCGAGTTCCCTGGGCTGGTCGGGGAAGCTGGCAAAGGTGGCGAAGATGCCGGCATTGCAGCGCTCGGTCAGATCGCGCACCACGGCCATGAAGAGCTTCTCCTTGTCGCGGTGGTGATTGTAGATGGTCTGGCGCGAGACGCCGGCCTCCATCGCGATCAGGTCGATATTGGCGCCGGCGAAGCCCTCGCGGCAAAAGACCGAAGCCGCCGCATCGATGATCGACATACGCTTGGCCTCGTGGCCACGTGGCGGGAAAATGTCAGGAGAAACGGCAAGCTTCATCAAAATCTATATAGAGGTGATTGACGAATTAGACAAGAGTGTCTAATTTTGTGGACATAAGAAAGAGAGATTTCATTCCGGAGAGGCGGCTCAATTCGCTCTGGAGTCGGAATTTCAAGGGATGGAACGTCCTAGGGTTAGACGCCGCTCGCCGGCGGCAACCAGATTCGAAAGAAGCCTTTATCATGAGTCCCAAATTCCTCCGCATCGCGGTCGTGCTCGGCTTGTTGTCCGCCATCGGCCCCTTCGCCATCGATATGTATCTGCCGGCGCTGCCGTCGATCGGCCAGGATTTGCATGCCGGCACCGCCGCCGTGCAGATGAGCCTGCTGATCTTCTTTCTGTCGATGGGCTTCGGCCAGATCGTCGTCGGGCCGATCTCCGACATGGTCGGCCGCAAGCTGCCGCTTTATGGCGGGCTTGCCTTGTTCATGGTCGGCGGCATCGGTTCGGCCATGGCGCCGACTATCGAATGGCTGATCGCTTTCCGCTTCCTGCAGGGCCTCGGCGCCAGCGCCGGCATGGCGGTGCCGCGCGCCATTGTGCGCGACCTGCACACTGGCACGGAAGCCGCCAAGCTGATGTCGCTGTTGATGCTGGTGTTTTCGGTGTCGCCGATCCTGGCGCCGCTGACCGGCAGCCAGATCATCGAGAATTTCGGCTGGCGCGCCGTGTTCTGGACGGTGACGGGCGCGGCGCTGCTGGCGACCATTCTTTTGGCGACCTCGCTCAAGGAGACGCGGCCGGCGGAAGAACGCGTCGGTTCCTCCTTCGGAACCGCACTTGCCGGCTATCGCTTCCTGATGGGTGACCGCAATTTCCTTGGCCTGGTGGCGATCGCCGGCTTCGGCATTGCTAGCTTCTTCGTCTATCTGTCGAGCTCGTCCTTCATCCTGATCGACCATTACGGGCTGTCGCCTTCGGTCTACAGCGTGTTCTTCTCGATCAATGCGGTGGCCTTCATCGGCATGTCGCAGCTGACGGGACTGCTGTCGGAACGGTTTGGGCTGAAGCGCGTCGTCTGGGTGGCCGTGACCGGCTACGCCACGACCATGGTGGTGCTGTTCGCTGTCATGGCGTCCGGCGTTGACCGGCTCGACGTGATGGCGGTGCTGCTCTTCATCGGCTACGGCTTCCTCGGCCTGGTCATCCCGACGACGTCGGTGCTGGCCATGGAAGAGCATGGTGAGATCGCCGGCACTGCCTCGGCGCTGATGGGCACGCTGCATTTCGCCATCGGTGCGCTGGCCATGGGTGTCGCCGGCATCTTCTTCGACGGCACGCCGCTGCCGATGGTGGCCGGCATCACGCTCTGCGCCGTGATCTCGTTCACGCTGGCCAAGCTGACGCTCGGCCGCTCGCGCGAACCGATCGAAGCGCCGGCGGAGTAAGCCAAATGCAATCGACGAAAAGGCCGGGTTTGTCCCGGCCTTTTTCATGCCCGGACAGTCGGCTTCGGCCAGAATGAACCGCAGCCGCTTCGCGGCATGGCTGTTTGAAGGCCTGCCCGGCGCTTGCGGGTGCAACATGCAACATATTGCAGGAGGGGGAGAAGTGGAGGTTTCTGTTGCCAGGTACCTCCGAACCCCGCCTAGAAGTGCGAACCTCTAGGGCTTGATTTGAAGCTATCGCACCGCTTACGCGGCGAGACGTGCTTCCGCATAGTTGTCATTTGCAACTACAGGTTTAGCCCGATGACGGTGGTACCATGCCGGGCAAAAGTACGATCTTTACACCTTCGTCGATCCTATTTCGCCCCCAGCAAGAACCGCTTTGTCGTGAAAGCGGCTTTTGGTGGAGGCGCCGGGTACCGCCCCCGGGTCCGAACGGCTTATTACATCGCCCATTTATCGCCATAGTCGGTCAAGCCGACAAAACGAATATAGGGGGCGGCCGCACAAAATGAAAGGCCGCAATGGCACTTCTTAGCCGTACCAAACTGTGAGGCCGAGGGTTGACTTGGACGCGGTCTCAACCGAAGCTTTGTGCCGGTGAGGAGTATCGACCTAGCGCACAGGTTGCGTAGCGCGCCACAGCCCTCATCGACCGGATCCGTGGCGCCGACAGGGGAAGTCTGATGGCCGACTATCTTGCGGATGTGAAGAAATACGATGCCGGCGCGAATGCCGATGTGGTTGCCAAGATTGTGAAGCATCTGGGCATTGCGCTGCGCAACCGCGATTCCTCGCTGGTATCCTGCACCGACCCCAAGGAACTCGATCGCGTCAAGGCCAACTGGGTCGCCAAGAAGCTCGGCATCGCCGACGGCGCCAAGGCGGATGCATCGATCGAAAAGACCTGCAAGGCAATGGCCGCCGACAACACCAAGAGCCGCGTGACTTTCTACTATCTGGTCGCCAAGGATCTGGGCAAGCTCGGCTCGCTCTGATCGGCCACGCCGGCTGAACAGTGGACGCCGGCGCGGTTTGCGCGCCGGTTGCCGGGCGATATCCCCGAAGCATTCTCGCTTTGCTGTGTTCGGCCGGCGGCCAGTCGGCTATGATGCCGGCAACCCCGAATCGAGGCGAAGCCGATGCGCCAATATCTCGACCTTTTGCAGCATGTGCTGGACAACGGCGCCGATCGTGGCGACCGCACCGGCACCGGCACGCGTGGGGTGTTCGGCTACCAGATGCGCTTCGATCTCAGCCGCGGCTTTCCGGTCACCACAACCAAGAAGCTGCATCTGAAGTCGATCATCCATGAACTCCTGTGGTTCCTGGCCGGCGACACCAACATCAAATACCTTAGAGATCATGGCGTTTCGATCTGGGACGAGTGGGCCGACGAGAATGGCGACCTCGGTCCGGTCTACGGCAAGCAATGGCGCTCCTGGCCGGATGGTCATGGCGGGTCGATCGACCAGATTGCCAATCTTCTCAAGGAGATACGCAAGAATCCGAATTCGCGCCGGCTGATCGTTTCGGCGTGGAATCCGGCCGAAGTGGAAGCCATGGCGCTGCCGCCGTGCCATTGCCTGTTCCAGTTCTACGTCTCGGAAGGCAAGCTCTCCTGCCAGCTCTACCAGCGTTCGGCCGACATCTTCCTCGGCGTGCCCTTCAACATCGCTTCCTACGCGCTGCTAATCTTGATGGTGGCGCAGGTCACCGGGCTGAAGCCTGGCGATTTTGTCCATACGCTCGGCGATGCGCATCTCTACTCCAACCATGTCGAGCAGGCGCGCGAGCAATTGCGGCGCACGCCCAAGGCGCTGCCGACGCTGTGGATCAACCCGGAGGTGAAGGACCTGTTCGCCTTCCGCTTCGAGGATTTCCGGCTGGAAAACTATTTTGCCGATGCGTCGATCAAGGCGCCGATCGCGGTCTGATCCTCACTAGCCTGCCATCAGTCGATGCCGACCATGACGTCTGACGCCTTGATCACGGCATAGGCCTGCTTGCCCTTTTCGAGCTTGAGATCGGCGACGGCATCGTTGGTGATCGAGGCGGTGACGACGGAGCCGCCGACATCGATGCGGACATGCGAGGTGGTGGCGCCTTTGACGATCTCGACGATCGTTCCCTTGAGGATGTTGCGGGCGCTGATTTTCATGGGACTTCCTTTCCAAAGTTTGTCCGCCCGTCATAACCAGAACAATCGATGCCGGACAGACGCTTTCGACGGATGCGGCCTTCCCTTGTTATATTCATCCGGATATATCGATCGACAGGCGTCGAGCCGAGCGGATTTCAAACCCAGGGAGAGTTTCATGTTGAGGCACACAGGTTTTGGATTGAGGGCGATCGCGATTGGCGGCTTTGCTGCAGCGTTGATGGCCGCGGTGCCGGCGGCTCACGCAGACGACAAGTTGATCGTGTTTGCTGCCGCCAGCCTCAAGGACGGGCTCGATGCCGTCAACAAGGCCTGCGAAGCCGATGTCGGCGAGGCCGCGACCGTGTCCTACGCCGCGAGCTCGGCACTGGCCAAGCAGATCGAGGGTGGGGCTCCCGCCGACGTCTTCATCTCGGCCGATCTCGACTGGATGAAATATCTTTCCGACAAGAAGCTGACCAAGCCGGACACCGAGGTGAAGCTGCTCGGCAACCAGATCGTTCTGGTGGCGCCGAAGGATTCCAAGGTCGAGACCAAGATCGAGAAAGGCTTCGATCTCGCCAAGCTGGTCGGCGACGGCAGGCTCGCCATGGGCGACTTCAAGGCGGTGCCGGCCGGCAAGTACGGCAAGGCCGCCCTTGAATCGCTCGGCGTCTGGTCGTCGGTCGAAGGCAAGGTGGCGCAGGCCGAGAATGTGCGCGCGGCATTGAAGCTGGTTTCGACAGGCGAAGCGGCGCTAGGCATCGTCTATGCCACCGACGCGCATGCCGACAAGAACGTTAAGGTGGTCGGCACCTTCCCGGAGGATTCGCACCCGCCGATCATCTACCCCGTTGCCCAGACCGTCGATTCGAAGGACAAGGATACGCCGGCTTTCCTGAAGTGCCTGCAGTCCGCCAAGGCGGCGGAATTGTTCAAGGATCAGGGTTTCACTGTGCTCGCGCCGAGCAATTAAGGTAACGCCTGTCGCATGAACTGGCTGCTGGACCTCACTCCCGACGAATGGAATGCGGTCCGGCTGTCGATCAAGGTGGCGACGGTGGCAATGCTTTTCAGCCTGCCACCGGGCATCGCGATCGCGCTCTTGCTTGCGCGCGGCAAATTCTGGGGCAAGACACTGCTCAACGGTGTGGTGCACCTGCCGCTGATCCTGCCACCGGTGGTGACCGGTTATCTCTTGCTGCTCACCTTCGGCCGGCGCGGGCCGGCCGGCGCATTCCTCGCCGAGCATTTCGGCATCGTCTTCTCGTTTCGCTGGACCGGTGCCGCACTTGCCTGCGGCATCATGGGCTTCCCCTTGATGGTGCGGGCGATCCGGCTGTCGATCGAGGCCGTCGACCGCAAGATGGAGGCGGCGGCGGGAACGCTCGGCGCCAATCCGCTCGGGGTCTTCGCGACCATCACGCTGCCGCTGATCCTGCCGGGGCTGATCGCCGGCTCCATCCTGTCCTTCGCCAAGGCAATGGGCGAGTTCGGCGCCACCATCACCTTTGTCTCCAACATCCCCAACGAGACGCAGACGCTGCCTTCGGCGATCTATACCTTCACGCAGGTGCCGGGCGGCGATGACGGGGCGCTCAGGCTGACGCTGATCTCGATCATCATCTCGATGGCCGCGCTGGTCGCCTCGGAGGTGCTGGCGCGGCGCGTCGGCCGGCGGATGGACATCGAATGAGCGTGCTGGTCGACATCAGCCATCGGCTCGGCGATTTCGCCATCGACGCGCGTTTCGAAAGCGCTGGACGGTTGACGGCGCTGTTCGGCCCCTCGGGCTCCGGCAAGACGACGCTGATCAACATGATCGCCGGCCTGATCCGGCCGGACAGGGGTCGCATCGCGGTCGATGGCGGGGTGTTGGTCGACACCAGTGCCGGCATCTTCGTGCCAAAGCACAAGCGCCGGATCGGCATGGTGTTCCAGGATGCGCGGCTGTTTCCGCATATGAGCGTGGCCGGCAATCTGCGGTATGGCCGCTGGTTCACGCCGCCGGCGGAACGCTATGCCGAGATGGACGCCGTCGTCGAATTGCTCGGCATCGGTCCACTGCTGGAACGGCGGCCAGCAAAGCTGTCGGGCGGCGAGAAGCAGCGCGTGGCGATCGGCCGGGCGCTGCTTGCCAGCCCGAAGCTGCTTTTGATGGACGAGCCGCTGGCCTCGCTCGACGATGCGCGCAAGGCCGAGATCCTGCCCTATATCGAAAGGCTGCGCGACGAGACCAAGTTGCCCATCGTGTATGTCAGCCATTCCGTCGCCGAAGTGGCGCGGCTGGCGAGCGACGTGGTGGTGATGGCGCAAGGCAAGGTCGCGGCTTCCGGTCCGACCGGCGCGATCATGCAACGGCTCGACCTGCTGCCGGCGGAAGAGCGCGGCGAAGGTGGTGCGGTGCTCGACACCAAGGTGCTGCGCCATGACGAGGCTTTTGGTATGACCGTGCTCGGCTCGGCGGCGGGCGAAATCCGGGTGCCGCGGCTGGCTGTCGCGACCGGTGCGCCGGTGCGCATCCGCATCCGCGCCCGCGACGTGATGATCGCCACCGAACAGCCGATGGGGCTCAGCGCGCTCAACATCCTGCCGGGCATCATCGTCGCGATCAGCTCGGGCGAGGGGCCAACGGTCGAGATCGGCATCGACTGCAATGGCGCAACCGTACTTGCCCGCATCACCGAACAATCCAGGCAGGGGCTGAAACTTCATCTCGGCGGCAAGGTGTTCGCGGTGATCAAGACGGTGAGTTTCGACCGCGCCAACACCGGCGCCGGGCTGCCGGCCGAAGCGGATGGCTGATAGCCGCTATATCGTTTTGGAATAGCGCTATGGATCGAGAGGGGCTAGTGTGACCGTGGAGGACAAGAGATGCCGTCGCTGAGCCTGCGGATAAATCTCGATCCGGACGGGCGCATAGGTCCGGGCAAGATCGAATTGCTCGAACAGATCGCCACCTTTGGCTCGATCTCGGCCGCCGCGCGCGGCATGGAGATGTCCTACAAGCACGCCTGGGATCTGGTCGAGGATATGAACCGTGTGTTCGGCAAGCCGCTGGTCGCGGCGCAGACTGGGGGCAGGAAAGGCGGCGGCGCGCAGCTGACCTCCGTCGGACTGGCGGTGGTCAGCCGTTTTCGCGCCATCGAGCGCGCTGCGGCGGCAGCGGCCGCCACGCATATGGCGGCACTGCAGGCCGAGATTGATGCTGGGTGAAGTCCTGCATCCGCCAAGTTGCACTCCGTCCCACCCCCCTCTGTCCTGCCGGACATCTCCCCCGCAAGGGGGGAGATTGGATGTCGCAAGTGTTTTCGCTAACCGCCAACGTTGAAAGATGGGGAGCCGAGGTAGAAGTTGCCGATCTCCCCCCTTGCGGGGGAGATGTCCGGCAGGACAGAGGAGGGTGTGAAGAAACTCGACCGTGAAGCCTTATCGGTTCTTGAATCTCACCGCTATTCCTCAGGCTCAGCCGGCCTGCGCAGCAGGTAAGTATCCATGATCCAGCCCTTTTTCTTCCGCGCTTCTTCGCGGACCCTCTCAATCTCCGCGCCGACCTCGCCGAGGCGGCCCGAGATAACAATCTCGTCCGGCGTGCCGAGATAGGCGCCCCAGTGGATGATCAGATCCTTGTCGGCCAGCGTGTTGAAGGCGCATTTGCCGTCGAGCATGACCACCGCGCTGCCGGCATTTTGCGGCATGCCTTGCTCGGTCAGGCGGCGGCCGGTGGTGATCAGCACGGGGTCGCCGATACGGTTCAGCGCCATCTTGTGGCTGGCGGCGAGCGCCTGGACCGCGGTGATGCCAGGGATGACCTCCAGCTCGAACCCGACATTGCCTCTGAGCCGCACCCGCCCCAGGATGCGCAGCGCGCTGTCATAGAGCGAAGGGTCGCCCCAGATCAGGAAAGCGCCGCAGCCGTCCTCGGCAAGTTCGTCGCGGATCAGGCCTTCATAGATTTCGGCGATTGCCTCATGCCAGTCGTCGACGGTCGAGCGGTAGGATGGCGCCGGCTCGGCGCGCACCGGCACATCGAACTCGACGCGGCGTGACTTCGGGTTGCTGACGAAGCGGTCGCAGATCTGGCGGCGGAGTTCGGCAAGGTCGTTCTTCTTGGCGCCCTTGTCTGGAATAAACAGGACGTCCGCCCGGTTCAGCCCTTCTATGGCCTGCACGGTCATATGATCGGGATTGCCGGCGCCGATGCCGATGACGAGAAGCTTGCGCATGACGCGAACTCCTGCCCGATCGAAACCTGTTAGTCCAGACCGCCGATTGGCGTGTCCAGACACTGTGCGTCCTGCAGGGAGACGGAAGGGCTTTGAAACGCCACATTGAAACGGCTAGGGTCGCGGCATTCCTGGCGAGGGGCTTCGATGTTGCGATATGTTTTGACTATAGCGCTGGCGCTTTCAGCCACGCCCGCACTGGCCAACGATTCGACCGCCGAACTTGGCACCGGTGGCCTGATCCTGTCACGCAGCGATGCGGTGGCGATGCAAAGCGAGGATCTGTTCATCTCGCCGGAAAGAGTGACAGTCGACTATGTCTTCCACAACAACACCGACAAGGATGTCGATGCCATCGTCGCCTTCCCGCTGCCCGATATCGAAGGTGACCCGGAGGAAATGCCGGCCATCCCGGAAAATCAGAGCGACAATTTCCTCGGCTTCGAGGTGACGATCGATGGTGTGCCGGCAAAGCCGCAGCTCGAGCAGAAAGTGTTCGCTGTCGGCATCGATATCGGCGCCGATCTGAAGGCGCAGAACGTGCCGTTCAACCCGTTCGGCGATGCGGCCAAGGCGGCCCTGGCCAAGCTGCCGAAAGCGGTCGCCGAGGATTGGGAGAACCGCGGCATCATCATCGAGGATACGGGCAGCGACGGTACTGAGGCGAACAAGGTCTATACGCCGTGGTGGCAGTTGCGCTCGACCTATTGGTGGCGCTCGACATTTCCGGCCAACAAGGATGTCCACGTCTCGCACCGCTACAAGCCCAGCGTCGGCGGCACGTCATCGGTCAGCTTCTTCTATGACGGCAAGTTCTCCGAGAGCAGCCAATATACAAGCTACAAGACCCGGTTCTGCATGGACGACGCGTTCGAGAATGCGGTGCGCCAGGCCGCCAAGGCCGACGGCTATCCGCATTCTTATGAGAACCGCATTCAATATATCCTGACCACCGGCGGCAATTGGGCGAACGGCAGCATCGGCAAGTTCAAGTTGACCGTCGACAAGGGCAATCCGAAAGCGCTGATTTCGTTCTGCGGCGACAATGTCAAAAAGGTCGGGCCGACGACCTTCGAGACGACGGCGAAGGATTTCTATCCCGAGCACAACATCGACATATTGCTGCTGGTGCCGTCGGATGACGGCGCCGGGGAGGCCAACTGATGGACGTCGCGATCTATGTCGCCATCGCCGAGAACGGCGTGATCGGGCGCGACGGCGGCCTGCCGTGGCGGCTGTCCACCGATCTCAAGCGCTTCAAGGCCGACACGATGGGCAAGCCCGTCGTCATGGGCCGCAAGACCTATGAAGGCATCGGCCGGCCGCTGCCGGGCAGATTGAACATTGTGGTGACCCGCGACAAGGCATGGCGCGCCGAGGGCGTTGAAACGGCAAATTCGCTGGAAGCCGCAATCCAGCTGGCCACGGTGCGCGGGCGTTGCATGGTTGGCGTCGACGAGATCTGTGTCATCGGCGGCGGCGAAATCTATGCACAGGCGCTGCCGCTCGCCGACCGCCTGCATGTCACTCATGTGCTGGCCGAGGTCGACGGCGACGCGCATTTCCCTGACATCGATCCAGCCAGCTGGCGAATTGTCCGTTCGCAGGATTTTCCGGCTGGTGAAAAGGACAGCCACGCAACGCGCTATACGGTTTACGAGCGCAGCCGGCCCATGACGCAGGTATCTCCATGACGGCCAACAAGCATCCACCGCTCGGCACTTTCATGGATTTGCTCGGCACAGAAATACGCTCGCGTATGGGAAATGACCCGGCGCGCGCGGCCGCGCACCGGCGGATTTTGGGTAACACCGCGCTTGAGGCGCCGCAGGGGAGCGGTGAGCAACCCCAGCGTCAGCCGGCTTGTCGTCACCTCGCGGAATGCTTTGCCGAGCTTGAAAAGGTCGGCGGCAATCTCGGCAGGCTCGCCGCCGCGCTGCGCGAGATTGAGCCGCATCTTAGCTGGAACAATCAAAGCGAGCGTCGCAAGTCCGCGGTGCTGGCCGAGAATTATGCCGATTCCTTCATTGTCGGTCCGGGTGGTTTCGTCCCGAGCAGTGCAATCGAGATCGGAGTCTCGGTCATGGCGCCGCACACGAGCTATCCAGATCATCGGCATCCGCCGGAAGAGCTTTACCTTGTCCTGTCGCAGGGTGAGTGGCGGCAGAAAGCCGAGGCGTGGCATGAACCCGGGGTCGGCGGGGTGGTCTACAATCCACCTGACATCGTTCATGCCATGCGCGCGGATGCGAAGCCGCTCTTTGCCATTTGGTGCCTGCCGCTCGACAATGGGCCGCATTCATAGGCGACTTATTGGAATTTGCTGCCTGCAACGCTCCAAATCGGACGGTGCGGTGCCGGATCGCGTTGAAAGCGCATCGCGGCGTCCCTATAGAAGAACAACTGGATTTTGCGCCGCAAGGCCGGCGCTGAGGGAATTCCAAGCGAAAGGACATTCATGCCCTGGAACGACAAGAGCGGCGGTGGCGGCGGCCCATGGGGCGGCGGCGGCGGCAACAATCAGGGACCCTGGGGGCAGGGACCAAAGGGGCCTAGCGGCCCGCAGGGATCACCTCCCGATCTCGAAGACATCATCCGCCGCGGCCAGGACCGGCTGCGGCGTGCGCTGCCTGGTGGCGGCGGCGCCAGCCCGGCCGTGTTTGCGCTGATTGCAGCGGCACTGGTCGTATTGTGGGCATTCAAGGCGGTCTACACCGTGCAGCCGGACGAGGTTGCGGTCGAGTTGCGCTTCGGCAAGCCCAAGGCGGAGCTGTCGCAGCCGGGTCTGCATTTCCATTGGTGGCCCGTTGAAACCGTCGAGACGGCCAACATCGCCGAGCAGCTCGTCGATATCGGTGGTGGCGGCGCGACGAGCGGCAACACTTCCGGGCTGATGCTTACCGGCGACCAGAATATCGTCAACGTCCAGTTCTCGGTGGCCTACCAGGTATCCGATCCAAGAGCCTACCTGTTCGACGTCTCCGATCCCGAAGGCATGCTGCAGCAGGTCGCTGAAAGTGCCATGCGTGAAGCCGTTGGCCGGCGACCGGCCCAGGACATTTTCCGCGACGATCGCCAAGGCATCGCCGCGTCGGTGCGTGAAATCATCCAGACGACGCTGGACGGCTACAAGGCCGGCCTGAACGTCAATGCGGTTTCGATCGAGGACGCGGCGCCGCCGCGTGAAGTGGCGGATGCGTTCGACGAAGTGCAGCGCGCCGAACAGGACGAGGACAAGTTCGTCGAACAGGCCAACCAGTATTCCAACCAGAAACTCGGCCAGGCGCGCGGTGAGGCCGCACAGGTCCGTGAAGACGCGGCGGCCTATAAGAACCGTGTCGTGCAGGAGGCCGAAGGCGAGGCGCAGCGCTTCATCTCGGTCTATGACGAATATGCCAAGGCCCCCGATGTGACGCGCAAGCGCCTCTATCTGGAAACGATGGAGAAGGTCCTGAAAGACTCCAGCAAGGTCATCGTCGAACAGGGCAATGGGCAAGGGGTCGTCCCCTATTTGCCGCTGCCGGCACTGCAGCCGAAGGCGCCGGCGCCCCTTGGCGCCACGACCGGAGGAGCCCAGTGATGGCTAATCGTCTTTCCATCCTCGCCGTCATCGCGGCCGTGCTTCTTTTCCTGCTCTACTCCTCGGTCTTCGTGGTCAACGCGCGCCAGCAGGCGCTCGTGCTGCGGTTCGGCGAGATCGTCGATGTCAAGAATGAACCCGGCATCTATTTCAAGGCGCCTTTCGCCTTCTTCGACGCCGACAGCGTGCAATTGATCGAAAACAGGGTGCTGCGCTTCGATCTCGATAACATCCGCGTCCAGGTTTCGGGCGGCAAGTTCTACGAGGTCGACGCTTTCATCGCTTACCGCATCTCGGATCCGCGCGTGTTCCGCTCCGCCGTGTCCGGTCAGATCACCCTGGCCGAAGCCCGACTGAGGACGCGTCTCGATGCAGCGCTCCGCCGTGTCTACGGTCTGCGCGACTTCGAAGCGGCGCTCTCGGAAGAGCGGGCCGTGATGATGCGCGAAGTTCGCGATCAGCTTCGGCCGGACGCGACGTCGCTCGGTCTGCAGATCGAGGACGTGCGCATCCGCCGGACCGACCTGACGGCTGAGGTTTCGCAGCAGACCTTCGACCGCATGAAGGCCGAACGCTTGGCGGAGGCCGAACGGCTGAGAGCGCGCGGCAAAGAGGCCGCGCAGCGCATCACCGCACGCGCCGACCGTGAAGTGGTGGAAATCGTCGCCGAAGCGCGCAAGGAATCGGAAATCCTGCGCGGTGAGGGCGAGGCCCAGCGCAGCGCGACCTTCGCCGATGCCTACAAACGCGATCCGGCCTTCTTCGACTTCTACCGGTCGATGAATGCCTATGGCACGGCGCTGGACAACTCCGGGACGACGATGGTGCTGTCGCCGAACTCGGAGTTCTTCCGCTTCTTCCGCAACCCCGACGGCACGGACGCGAAGCCGGCGGCACCTGCCGCCCCGGCGACGGCACCTGCCGCGCCGGCAGCGCAACCTGCACCCGCCAAGTAGGGCGGTGCAGGATTTCCTTGCGGCCATAGGCCTGGTCCTCGTCGTCGAGGGCCTGGTCTATGGCGGTTTTCCCGGTCTCGCCAAACGCCTTGCCGGCGAAGTGCTGTCGATGCCGGAGAATGCGCTGCGCATCGTCGGGCTGGCGGCGATTGCCATCGGCGTCGGCATTGTCTGGCTGGTGCGTGGCTGAGGGCCGTCGACGTGAGGTGTAACGGAGGATTTATCCTCCTGATGTGGCCATAGCCGCAGATGTGCCGTATTTCTTGCCAACATGACGCGACGCGGCGTTTTGCCGAAGCGCTTTTTCTTTCAGCAATTACCGGGAGGCTCTCGATGACATCCAACACCCTTCTGCGCGCGGCGCGGCGGACGTTCATCGCAGGTACTGCGGCACTTATGGTCGGCGCGCTTGCCGTTCCGGCTTTCGTGACGCCGACGGTGGCCGCGGACGGACCGGCTTCGGTCGCCGACCTCGCCGAAGGCCTGCTGGGTGCAGTGGTGAACATCTCGACCTCGCAGACCGTGAAGGGCACGGAAGGTCCGGGCGCGGTGCCGATGCCGCAACTGCCGGAGGGCTCGCCGTTCCAGGACTTCTTCGACGATTTCTTCAAGAACCGTGGCGGCGACAAGGATGGCGGCTCGCAAAAGGTACAGTCGCTGGGCTCCGGTTTCGTGGTCGATGCCGAGCAAGGCATTGTCGTCACCAACAACCATGTGATTGCCGATGCCGATGACATCGAGGTGAATTTCTCCGACGGCGTGACGCTCAAGGCGACGCTGGTCGGCACCGACACCAAGACCGACGTCGCGGTGCTCAAGGTCGACCCGAAGGGCCACAAGCTGACGGCGGTGAAGTTCGGCGATTCCAACAAGATGCGCGTCGGCGACTGGGTGATGGCGATCGGCAATCCGTTCGGGCTCGGCGGCACGGTGACGGTCGGTATCGTCTCGGCTCGCAACCGCGACATCAATTCCGGCCCCTATGACGACTTCATCCAGACCGATGCCGCCATCAACCGCGGCAATTCCGGCGGTCCGCTGTTCAACAGCTTGGGCGAGGTCATCGGCATCAACACGGCGATCATCTCGCCGTCCGGCGGCTCGATCGGCATCGGCTTCTCCATCCCCTCGCAGCTCGCCTCGGGCGTCGTCGACCAGCTGCGCCAGTTCGGCGAAACCCGCCGCGGCTGGCTCGGCGTGCGCATCCAGCCGGTGACCGACGACATCGCCGAGAGCCTCGGCATGGCAACCGCCAAGGGCGCGCTGGTTGCCGGCGTCATCAAGGGCGGACCGGTCGACAATGGCACAATTCTCGCCGGCGACGTCATCATCAAGTTCGACGGCAAGGACATTCATGAAATGCGCGACCTGCCGCGCGTCGTGGCGGAAAGCCCGGTCGGCAAGGCGGTCGACGTGATCATCGTGCGCAAGGGCGTTGAGCAGACGGTGAAGGTGACGCTCGGCCGGCTCGAGGACGGCGAGAAGCTCGCCAGCGGCGAAGACGGCACCACTGATGAAGACAAGGGCGACGACAAGGCACCCGCGGTTTCGACGGCTTCGGTGCTCGGCATGACCGTTGGTGAACTCAATGACGAGACGCGGACCAAGTTCGGCATCGCGGCTGATGTTTCCGGCGTCGTCATCACCGACGTCACCAAGGATTCGGCTGCCGCCGAGCGCGGCATCCAGGCCGGCGAGGTGATCACCGAGATCGCCCAGGAATCGGTCGCGACCCCGAAGGACGTCATGGACAGGATCGGCGCGCTGAAGGAGCAGGGCCGCAAGAATGCGCTTCTGATGCTGGCGTCGAAGACCGGCGAATTGCGGTTCGTTACGATCCGCATGGATTGAGTCCGGCCAGGCCTGCAACGATCTGATTTTGAAATGAAAAGGGCGGCTACTGAGCCGCCCTTTTTCGTGCCTGCCAGTCCTTGCGCGATAGGGCGTACAGGACATGTCGCTTGAGATGCGGGTGGCTGTCAGGGATGGATGGGTGGTCGAAATCGCGGGACGGGTCGGGGCTCATGCCGAGGCGTTCCATGACGGCGGTGGAGCGGCGGTTGGCGGCGACGGCGAAAGATACGATCTCTTCGCGGTCAAGCGTTTCAAAGCCAAAGGCGAGCCAGGCTTCGGAGGCCTCGGTGACATAGCCCTTGCCCCAGAATTCCGGCGCCAGCCGCCAGCCGATCTCGATCGTATCGGATGGCATGGACGGCACGTGATCGGTCTCCAAGAGGCCGACAAAGCCAATGCATTCGCCCGTCGCGGCAATCTCGGCGGCGGCAAAACCAAAGCCGTCCTCGGCGATCCAGCCCCGAAATTCGTCCATCTTGGCATCCGTCTCGGCGCGGTCGCGGCGAAACGGAAAGAATTCCATCACCTGCTCGTCGGAATTGATGCGATGGAAGAGCTCGCGGTCGCGCTCTTCCCAATTGCGCAGGATCAGGCGTTCGGTGCGCATCGGTTTCATACGACGAATTCCTCCTGCCGGTAGCCCTGCACATAAAGCAGCGCCGTCAGATCGCCATGGTCGATACGGACTTTGGCTTCGGCGGCGACGGTGGGTTTGGCGTGGAGCGCAACACCGGTGCCGGCAAGCCGGATCATGTCGAGGTCGTTGGCGCCGTCGCCGACGGCAATGGCGTCGGCCGGAGTCAGGCCGAGACGGGCCGAAATCTCTTTCAGCGCATCGGCCTTGGCGGCGCGGCCGAGGATCGGCTCGGCGACCAGGCCGGCAAAGCGCCCGTTTTCCTCGATCAGGCGGTTGGCGCGGTTTTCCTGAAAGCCGAGCATGTCGGCGATGCGGTTGGTGAACACGTCGAAGCCGCCGGAGACGAGTGCCGTCCAGGCGCCGTTGGCCCGCATCGTCTGCACCAGAGCGCGGCCGCCCGACGCCAGTGTCAGGCGGTTGGCGATAATGCGGTCAACAACGGCTGTATCGAGGCCTTTCAGCAGCGCCACGCGTTCACGCAGTGCCGGTTCAAAGGCGATCTCGCCATTCATCGAGCGCGCCGTGATGGCGGCAACGCGATCCTTGACGCCGATCTCGTCGGCCAGTTCGTCGATGCATTCCTGATCGATCATGGTCGAATCCATGTCAGCGAGCAGTATTGTCTTGCGGCGTGTTTCGGCCTGCTGGACGATCACGTCGACCGGTTCGGAGCCGAGCGCGGCGCGCAAGGCAGCACTCGTCTCAGCGGCTTCAGCCCCTTCGGCGAGCACCAGATCGCACGCGATGCCTTCGCCCAGCCAGTGAACAGCGCTTGCGCCGACCGACCGTGAGGCCATATTCGCAAGCGAGGCCGAGACGGTGCGGCTGACGGGGTGGGATACAAGCGTGGCAATGAGCGGCATCGAAACTTCCAGGCAGCTAGGCGAGGGCGGGCAGGCCGGCGAGGGCCGCGTGAAGAACGCGATCCTGATAGCCGGGCCGACCGCCAGCGGCAAGTCGGCGCTGGCGCTCGATCTCGCCGAGCGCAAGGGCGGCGTCATCGTCAACACCGATTCCATGCAGGGCTATTCGGTGCTCGACGTGCTGACGGCGCGGCCGGCTGCTGCCGAACTCGCCCGCGCGCCGCATTTTCTCTACGGTCACGTGCATCCCTCCACCGCCTATTCCACCGGCGCCTGGCTGCGTGACGTGATGAGGCTGATCGACGACGGCACGCTTGCCCGACGCCCGGATGGCCCTCCCTTCGAACGTCGGGTGATTTTCGTCGGCGGCACCGGGCTCTATTTTCGCGCGCTTGCCGAGGGTATTTCGGAAATGCCCGACATTCCGCAGCAGGTGCGCGACCGCTGGCGTTACGAGTTGAAGGAACAAGGCGCGTCCAAGCTGCACCGCATCCTGATGCACGAGGATTCCGCGGTTGCCATGCAGCTGAAGCCGACCGACGGCCAACGCATCGTGCGGGCGCTGGAGGTGCTTGACGCATCCGGCCGCTCCATTCTCGAATGGCAAGCGGCGCGCGGCCGGCCGCTGATCGACCGCGACAGTGCTCGTTTCTTCGTCATCGAGCCCGACCGCGCGGCCCTTGTCGAGCGGATCGAGAGCCGGTTCGACCGTATGCTCGATCTTGGCGCTCTCGATGAAGTCAAACGGCTTGTGGCGCTTGGCCTCGATCCTGATTTGCCGGCGATGAAGGCGATCGGCGTTCGCGAACTCTCGGCCGCGATGGCTGATGACATCAGCTTTCCCCAGGCCATCGAGCGCTGCAAGGCCGCGACGCGGCAATATGCCAAACGGCAAACGACGTGGTTTCGCCATCAGCTGGGCCCGGAATGGCTAAGATTGCAGCCCGGCGACGACCCGAACAAAGCGTTTTGATTTTCCTGTTGCTAATGCAATTACAGAAACAGGAGCTGAAATGAACATTCCCGTTCCGGTTGTCTGGATTAACAGTCCGTAAGGCGCCGTCATGCCATAAATCAGGCGGGTACTTTTCCAACGGGGAGCAGATGCGTTTCCACAAGGCGGAATCCGCATTTTTCGTCTTTATTTTCGTGATCCTCGCCGCAGGCCTGGTGACGCTTCACGCCTATGGTCTTTTGCAGGGCATTGCCGCCGACATGGATACGGCTTCCCGCATCGAGAGGATCGTCTACCTCAACAGGCTGCTGTTCATCACCGGCGTGCTTCTGGCGACGGCGCTTTTCTTCGGCGTATTCTTCATCTACCCGCTGATCCGCAGCCAGGCGACGGAAGAGGGCAAGCTGCGGGCGATGACGGTGTCGCTCAGTGCCCGTTCGGAAACATTGCAGCATGCGGCGCTGACCGATGGTCTCACCGGCATGCAGAACCGGCGCTATTTCGACGATGCGTTGAAGGAATATCTCGAAGAATTCCGCCGCATCGAGAAGCCTGTCGGGCTGATGATCCTCGACCTCGATCATTTCAAGCAGGTCAACGACACACATGGCCACGATGTCGGCGACGAGGTGCTGAGGGCAGTCGCCAATTGCCTCAAAGGCATGACGCGCTATCATGACGTGGTGGCGCGGCTCGGCGGCGAGGAGTTTGCCGTGGTCACGCCCAACATGGACGCCGAGCTCTTACAGAAATTCGCCGAACGCATCCGCAAGGCGATCGCCAACATGTCGGTGCTGTCGGGCAATGTCCGCCTCAAGATTACCACCAGCGTCGGCCTGGCTGTGTGGGACCGCAAGGAAACGGCCGAGGAATTTTACCGCCGCGCCGACCGCCAGCTCTATGAGGCGAAGAGGCAGGGCCGCAACCGCGTCTGCGCCTAAAATCCCGAAGAAGAATTCATGAGGCCGGTTGCCTGACGCGGTTTTCTCGACTTTCGGCCTTCGCCGGCCGAAGCACTTGTGAGGTGCCTGCGACAGTTAAGGGCTACGGCCGGCGTAGGCCGGTGCTCACGGACTAAATGTCCGCTCCGCTCCGGCTTCTCGAAAGCCGCGCCATTCAATCCGACCTGATGAATTCCCTTTCGGGATTTACCCAAGCGGGCCAACGAAGCCGGGTCTTGGACGCCGACGCGGCTTTTGTTCGGTAGAAGGACGTTACGCTGAAGCTCAGTCGCTTTGCGAGCGCATGCCGAAGGTGGCGGGCTTGAGGCCGTAGCGCATGTCGAAATCGTCGTCGGGCTGGACGCGCGGTGCGGTGGCCGGCTTGCGGTAATCTGGATCGCCGGCCTGGCGGCCGGAATCCACCGCCTCGGCGAAGGCCATCTGCTGCTGCGTTTTCGGCACGTTGCGCAGCCGTTCGACGATGGCCGCGAGATCGACGTCGTTGCCATCCAGCGAGAACTCGTCCTGCTCTCGCTTGGCGGTGCCGGGGATCAGGTTCTCCGCCAGCTTTTCGAATTTCAGCCGCATGGTCGTCGCCACGCCTTCACCGAAGGCGATGGCTTCGCGCTGGCCCATCGACGACAGGAAGGCCAGTGTCGAGGCTGAAGAATCGGCGATCGCCGAGCGGATGATTGCCTGATCCTGCTCGTTGGCCAGCCGCATGGCGAAGAAGGTCGAGCACTGCGACAGGATGGTCGGATCGAGCTCGCCCGGGCGCTGGGTGACGACGCCGAGATAGCAGCCATATTTGCGGCCTTCCTTGGCGATGCGCGACAAAGCATGCCTTGTCGGCGCAAAGCCGAGCCGCGGATCGGCCGGCATGTAGCGATGCGCTTCCTCGCACAGCAGCAAAAGTTTCAGCCGGCCGTCGCTCCACAGAGCAAGGTCGAAGGCGAGCCGTGCCAGCACCGAGCAGACGGAGTTGACCACTTCGGACGGCATGCCGGCCATCTCGAAGCAGGTCACCGGGCGGCCATGATGCGGCACCCGGAAAATGTTGCCGATCGTCTCGTGGATCGTGTCCTCGATCAATCGCGAATTGAACATGAAGCGATAGCGCGGGTCGGACGCAGCGGACTCGATGCGCGTCTTCAGCGATTTCAGCGTCGGGCGGTCGTTCTTGCTTTCCAGGAGGCCCATGCGCTCGTCGATCTGCTTGATGAGATCGACCATGCGGTAGGGCACCGGCGTGTCGGCAGTCAGCGCATCGCTGCCGCGCCGCACATAGCTGCCGGAATTCGGGTTGCGATAGAGGTTCTTGGCGGCGGGGATCAGATCGCGCAGGACATCGACTTCTTCCGGCACCGTCTCGCGGCCGCGAAACAGCACTTCTGCGAACTCCTCCAGCCTGAACATCCAGAACGGCAGATCAAGCGTCTTGGAATCGACCCGGACGCAGAACTCAGGCAGCGACGCCGCGAATTCATTGTGCGGATCGAGGATGAGGATGCGCAGATCGGGCCGCGCGGCGATCGATTTGCGCAAGAGCAGCGAGACGGCGGTGGATTTGCCGACGCCTGTCGTGCCGACAATGGCGAAATGACGCGCCAGCGTGTCGTCGATGGCGATGTTGGCGTCGATCGCCTCATCCTGCGACAGCGTGCCGATGGTGATCGAGTGACGCCCGGCAAGGTCGTAGACCGCCCGCAGGTCGCGGCTGCGGATGCGGTGGGCAATTGCGCCGATATGCGGATAGGTGGTGATGCCGCGGTCGAAGATCGGGCGGTCGCCGGGCTCGGCGCCGTCGCGCACCTCGCCGATCAGTTCCACGCTGACCTCGATCGGATTCTGCCCCTCATTGCTCCAGGCGCGATCCGACTTGCCGATCTCATAGACCAGGCCAACCGTGCGCGATGTCCCGAGGTTGATGGAAATCATCTTGCCGACCGTCCACAGGCCGGTGACCGCGCCTTCGATATCGTCGGCGTAGGCACTGATGGTGGCGCGTGCACCGTCACACTGCACGACGTTGCCCAGAATGCGCTTGTCGTTCTGCTCGGCGCGGCGACGCTCCTGCGAGGTCGGTTCTCCAACGGAGGCTTCGCGCTCGACAAACATACAGTCCGATCCCATTTCCGTGGAGCGTCGACCCTACACAAATGGGGTTAAGGTGGCGTGTGGCGGGATGGTGTAGCAGAGGTTAACCCGTCAGCGAAAATTCGATCCACCGGCCTCTTCCCCGAATTCAGAATTTCGATATATTGGACGAATGACCGATATAGCGAATGACATATCCACCACGATCGGCAAAAGAATCCACGCCGAAAGAACCTTGCGAAACTGGTCGCTGGCGGAACTGGCGGACCGCTCAGGCGTTTCGAAAGCCATGCTCAGCACCATTGAGCGCGGCATGACCAGCCCAACCGCGGCCCTGCTGGTGCGCATAGCCGCCGCCTTCGGCATGACGCTGTCGACGCTCATTGCGCGGGCGGAGCAGCAAGGCGGCGGCCTGCTGCGCCAAGGCGATCAGCCGGTGTGGCGCGATCCCGGCACGGGCTATGTCAGGCGACATCTGTCGCCGGTCTCCGACATGCCGCTCGAACTGATCCGGGTGCAATTGCCGGCGGGCGCCAAAGTGAGCTTTCCGGCAGCGTCCTATGCCTTCATCAAGCAGCAGATGTGGCTGATCTCCGGGCGGCTCGACTTCACCGAGGGCGATGTCGTGCACAGTCTCGCACCCGGCGACTGCCTGGCGCTCGGCGCGCCGTTGGACTGCACGTTCCATGCCGTCGGGCCACAGCCGGCCGACTATCTGGTTGCGCTGGTCAGGGGCTGAAATCGTGGCAAGACGTCCCAAGCGCTCCGACAATGGCGGACCGCCGCTCGACGACTACAAAGGCCCGCCCTGGGGCAAGGGCGATCCATACATCTTCCTCGCCTGGCAGGCAGCGCACGCCAAGGCGTGGAAGGCGCCGAGCCGCGATGTGATGCTGATGCGCATGGAAAAGGCCGAGCAGCTGGGCCTGACCTATGAGGAATACACACTCGAGATCCTCGAGCGTGGGCTGCATCTGCAGCCAAAGGACGCCGATCGCATTGCCGCGATCAAGGCAGGACGAAAACGACGCCGCGTCGCGCGGCTGGATTGATGGCAGCAAGGATAGTGCAAGCATGAGTTCCATCGAAATCAGGTCGCTGACTGCGGAAACACGCGACATGCTGGCCGACCTGCTGATCGAGACGGTCGCGGCCGGCGGCTCCGTCAGCTTCATGCATCCACTATCCAGGCAAGCGGCGGAAACCTTCTGGGACAACTCGCTGATGGCAGCGGAGAGGGGTGAACGAGTGGTGCTGGGCGCCTGGCAGGGAGACGCTCTCGTCGGTACCGTGACCTTGCTGCTCGACTTTCCAGTCAACCAGCCGCACCGGGCCGAGATCGCCAAGCTGATGACCCGGCTCGCACATCGCGGCAAGGGCATAGCGAGCCGGCTGATGCGCGCCGCCGAAGGCCTCGCCGTCGAGAGAGGCCGCACGCTGCTGGTGCTGGACACCGCGACCGAGGAAGGCGCTTCGGGCCTCTACGAAAAACTCGGCTTCACGCTTGCCGGCGAAATACCGGACTTTGCGTTGAAGCCGCATGGCGGACTGACCGGCACGCTCATCTACTGGAAGCGCATCGGCCAGTCCGCGAGTGGTCCTGCCTAGCCCTTGTGATGGGCTTGCTGCAGCGCGTAGACCGGCGTCGCAATGCCTTCCATCCGCGCCTTCAGCTGCAGCGACAGGAACTGCGAATAGTGGCGCGACTGGTGCAAATTGCCGCCGTGGAACCAGAGTGCCTCCTGCTGCGTCGGCTTCCACATGTTGCGCAGTTCGCCTTCCCAAGGGCCTGGGTCCTTGGTGGTGTTCGAGCCGAGGCCCCAGCACTTGCCGACCTTGTCTGCGACGTCCCTTGAGATCAAATCGGCTGCCCAGCCGTTCATCGAACCGTAGCCGGTGGCGTAGACGATAAGATCGGCCGGCAGTTCGGATCCGTCGGAGAGCAGAACGGAATGCGCCTTGATCTCCTTCACCTCGACGCCGCTCTTCAATTTGATCGAGCCGTCGATAATCAGGTCGGAGGCGCCGACGTCGATGTAGTAGCCCGAGCCGCGCCTCAGATATTTCATGAACAGGCCGGAGCTATCATCGCCCCAGTCGAGCATGAAGCCGGCCTTCTCCAGGCCTTTGTAGAAGCTGGCGTCGCGCTTCTTCATCTCGGCATAGGCCGGGATCTGGAACTCGTGCAGGATCTTGTAGGGCAGGGAGGCGAAGACGAGGTCTGCCTTGGCGGTGGTCATGCCGCTCGCAACCGCCTTTTCCGAATAGAGCGAGCCCAGCCCGATCTCCATCAGCGTGTCCGACTTGACGATATGCGTGGTCGAGCGCTGTACCATGGTGACATCTGCGCCGGCCTCCCAAAGGGCGGCCGCGATGTCATGGGCGGAGTTGTTGGAACCGATGATGACGGCTTTTCTGCCGGCGTAGGCGTCGGGGCCGGGGTGCTTCGAGGAGTGATGCTGGTCGCCCTTGAATGTGTCCATGCCCTTGAAGCTCGGCATGTTGGCCTTGCCGGATTGCCCCGTGGCCAGCACCAGCTGCTTCGGCTTCAGCGTGATGTCCTTGCCGTCGCGGCGCACGACCACCGTCCATTCCTTCTTCTTGTCGTCATAGACGGCGCTCTTGGCCTCGGTCGAGGACCAGTAATTCAGCTCCATCACCTTGGCGTACATTTCCAGCCAGTCGCCGATCTTGTCCTTGGGCGCGAAGACCGGCCAGTTCCTGGGAAAGTCGATATAGGGCAGATGGTCGTACCAGACCGGGTCATGCAGGCAGAGCGACTTGTAGCGCTTGCGCCAGCTGTCGCCGGCACGCTCGTTCTTCTCGACGATGATGGTGGGCACGCCGAGTTGCCTGAGCCGCGCGCCGAGCGCGATGCCGCCCTGGCCGCCGCCGATGATGAGCGTGTAGGGCTGTGTCTTGAAGCCGAGCTCGGCGGCCTCCTTCTCGCGCTCTTCCTTCCAGGTCGGGCGGTTCTTGCCATGACCGTGCTTGGCGCCGAGCGGGCGGTCGAAGCCGGCCGGCTCCTCATGGCCCTTGAGCTCGACCATTGTGGTGAGCAGCGTCCAGATCTTGCCGTCCTTCAACCTGATGTGACCGAAGCCGCGCGCCACCGCCGTCTCGAAGCTGATCCAGCCGTCGAGCACGCCGTCGTTTTCCGAGGCGTCCTCGCCCTTGGCGATCGCCCAGTTCGACGGTTTGGTCTTGGCTAATTGGCTGACCAGCATGTCGCGCACCTGATCGCGGCCCTCCATCGTCTTGATGTTCCAGGTGAAGGTGACGAGATCGCGCCAAAAACAGTCCTCCTGGAAGCAGGCGACGGCCTTGTCGACATCGCCGGCGGTGAGTGCCGCGCCGAAGCGATCGAGCAGGTCGGAAAGCTTCTTGTTGGGGGCCTTGTCGAGCATTGAATTTCCTCCGCGATTTTTTCCTGGCCGCCTGTAGCGAGCGGAACCCTGCCGAAGCTTGACGTCCGGCTTCGCGCAGTATCGCGGCAAACCATGCGCCGCGTCACGTCGTCCAATAGTTTGGTGCGTATTCAGGGGCTTATCGGGAAATCGCCGTGCGGACGGCGCCCGGCTCAAATGCTACGAGCGATCTGCCATCCGCTGGCTGAACACCGTAGCGAACCATTGCTGGACATCGTCCTCGGCGCGGCTGAGATGCGCGCCGGAGGGGGCGGTCAGATAGTGCCCGGCGCCGCCCGACAGCGCAAATTCGGAAAGGGTCACCAGCGATCCGTCGCGCAGCGCCGCATCGGCGAGCGGACGCGATCCCAGTACCATGCCGGCGCCGTGCTTTGCCGCCTCGAGCGCGGCGACGAAACTGTCGAATTTGTGCGCCGGCCCGATGGTGGGCTTCATGCGTGCGGCGGCGAACCATTCGCCCCACATTTCGCGCGCACCGACGACTGTCAGTTTCGGCAATTCCGTCCAGTCCGACATCTTGGCGAGATGTGGCGCCGCCATCGGCGTCAATGTTTCCCGGGTGAGCCGATCAGCCTGCCGTCCGGCGAAGGAGCCATTGCCGAAACGGATATCGAGCATGCCGGAGCGCTCACCATAATCTGCCGGCGTATGGATGGTCTCGATCTGCAATTGGACGTGCGGCAGGCTGGTCGCCATTTCGGGCAGGACCGGCGCGATCATCAGCACGGCAAAGGAGATCGGCGATCGTATCGTCACGCTCTGGATCGTCCTCGGTTCGAACAGCTCACGCGTGCTGTTGCCGATCACGGCGAAGGCCGATTGCAAATGCGGCAGATAGGCCGCCGCCTCCGGCGTCAGTTCGACACCGCGCGCCAGGCGGATGAACAAAGGATGCCTCAGCCGCTCTTCGAGCGAGCGGATGTGCTGGCTTACGGCCGCCTGGGTCAGGCCGAGCTCGGCAGCGGCAGCGGTGAAATTCGACAGCCGCGCGGCCGCCTCGAAGCTGCGCAGCCAGTCAAGCGGCGGCAAGGGCAGGGTTGTTTGAGCCATTAGAAATTTATGCCCATAGGCCGAAAAACGATAATTTGAATTATGCCTCTTATCCCGCCAACATGCAATTGAAGCCCACGGACCCGGCTGTGGGGCGCAACTGACAGGAACGGATCTCCATGCTTACCCACGCGCTGATCGGCGACGAAGGAAGAACAATCGACCTCGGCTGGAAGGACGGGACGCGCACCCGCTTTCATGCGATGTGGCTGCGCGACAATGCGCTCGACGACAAGACGCGCAGCGCCGGCAACGGCCAGCGGCTTATCACCATTCTCGACATTCCCGCGCAAACGCGGATCGGCGCGGCCGCGATCAAGGGCGACGCCCTCGAGATCAGCTTCGTGCCGGAACAGAAAACCGTCAGCTTCCCCGCGGCCTGGCTGAGCGCCAATGCCTATGATCGCGATGCCGCCCGCCAGCCCGGCTGGACCGGCGAGGGCACCGTGCGATGGACCAAGGCCACGATGCAGAATTCGGTGCCGCGCGCCGGCTATGTCGCGGCCAGCCGCGACCGCGCTGTGTTGGGGCAATGGCTGTCGGCGGTGAAAACCTATGGCTTCGCGGTGATGGACGACCTGCCGACCGAATCCGGGGCGCTGGTCAAAGTGTCCGATCTGTTCGGCTATATCAGAGAGACCAACTACGGCCGCTGGTTCGAGGTGCGCGCCGAGGTCAACCCGACCAACCTGGCCTACACCAATCTCGGCCTGCAGGCGCACACCGACAATCCCTATCGCGATCCGGTGCCGACGCTGCAGATCCTGTCCTGCATCGAAAATACGGTGGAGGGCGGTGAATCGAGCGTCGTCGACGGTTTTGCGGTGGCAGCCGCCTTGCAGGCCGAGAACCCCGAAGGTTTTCGTCTGTTGAGCTCATACCCGGCGCGTTTCGAATATGCCGGCTCGTCGGGTGTGCGTTTGCAGGCCAAGCGGCCGATGATCGAGCTCGGGCCGGATGGCGAGCTGATCTCCATCCGCTTCAACAACCGCTCGCTGGCGCCGACCGTCGATGTACCGTTCGCCGACATGGAGGCCTACTACGCCGCCTATCGCCGGTTCGCCGAACTGATCGAGGATCCGTCCTTCGAAGTGACCTTCAAGCTCGAGGCAGGGCAGGCCTTCATCGTCGACAACACCCGCGTCATGCATGCCCGCAAGCAATTTTCCGGCACCGGTAAGCGCTGGCTGCAGGGTTGCTACGCCGACAAGGACGGGCTGTTGTCGACGCTTTCGGCGATCGAACACGCGTTCAAGGAGGCCGCGGAATGAACGGCCAGGATTTGAACGCGGGCAACATCGTCGAGTTCATCGCCGATATTTTCGAACGCCGAGGGGCGGAATCCTATCTCGGTGAACCCGTCACCATGTCGGAGCACATGCTGCAGGGCGCCTGGTTCGCCGAAAAGGACGGCGCGCCGGAGGTGCTGGTCGCGGCCGCCCTGCTGCACGACATCGGCCACTACACCAGCGAGTTCGGCACCTATTCGCCCGACGATGTCGAGGACAAGCATCATGACGAAGCCGGTGGCGAGGTGCTGGCGCCGTTCTTTCCGCCTGTCATCGTCGAGTGTGTGCGGCTGCATGTCTCGGCCAAGCGCTACCTCTGCGCCACCGACCCGACCTATTTCGGCAAGCTGTCGCAGGCCTCGGTCCACACGCTGTCGCTGCAGGGCGGGCCGATGAATGCCGAAGAGGTGGCCGAGTTCCGCAAGAACCCGTTCCACGAGGAAGCGGTGCGGGTTCGCATCTGGGACGAGGCCGGCAAGATCGCCAACATGAAGACGCGGAATTTTCGCGACTACGTGCCGCTGCTGCAGCGTGTCGTCCGCGACTTCGCCAATCGCACCTGATCGCAAATCCACACTCGAGAGGGAACGGCCATGTGCTTCCGCTTCGATGGTCAATGCGCGGTGACGGCTCACAGGCCGGGGAAATGCCGGGAGCACGCGCTCCCGGCCAGTTCCTCCGAGCCATCGCCAATTGCTTCTCGCGGGAAATTAAACGAACCGCATACTGCGGGCGGATCTGAGCCCGATGCGGCCGCCCACATTGCCCGTTGACAGCGGCGCAAAAGCAATTCTATTGTCCGCCACGATGAAAAAGGCACTCATTCTCGTAGGAAAGCGCGTGGGCAAGGCGGTGTAACCGCCGGGCGAAAACCTCCCATGCGCAACACACAGGCTCCCTCGGGGGCCTTTTTTATTGCCCAAAACACGACTAAACGACCAATAACACCCAAATGGCAACGCCCATGGGGCGACAGTACGGGACCAGACCGATGAGCAACGGACAGAACGAACGGCGTGAAATGACGGGCGCCGAAATGGTGGTGCAGGCGCTGAAGGACAATGGCGTCAAGCATGTCTTCGGCTATCCCGGCGGCGCGGTGCTTCCGATCTACGACGAAATCTTCCAGCAGGACGAGGTCGAGCACATTCTGGTCCGCCACGAGCAGGGTGCCGGCCATGCGGCGGAAGGCTATGCGCGCTCGACCGGCAAGGCCGGCGTCATGCTGGTGACGTCAGGCCCAGGCGCCACCAATGCGGTGACGCCGCTGCAGGATGCGCTGATGGATTCGATCCCGCTGGTCTGCCTGACCGGGCAGGTGCCGACTTCGCTGATCGGTTCGGATGCGTTCCAGGAGTGCGACACGGTCGGCATCACGCGCCCCTGCACCAAGCACAATTGGCTGGTGAAGGACGTCAACGAACTCGCCGCCACCATCCATGAGGCTTTCCATGTCGCGACCACCGGCCGCCCCGGCCCAGTGGTGGTCGACATCCCGAAGGACGTGCAGTTTGCCAAGGGCATCTATGTGCCGCCGCAGACGGCGCCGCGCACCAGCTACCAGCCGAAGGTCCAGGGCGACCTGGAGAAGATCAAGGCAGCAGTCGAACTGATGGCCGGCGCCAAAAAGCCGATCATCTATTCGGGCGGCGGCGTCATCAATTCCGGCCCGGAGGCGAGCCATCTGCTGCGCGAACTGGTCGATCTCACTGGTTTCCCGATCACCTCGACGCTGATGGGGCTCGGCGCCTATCCGGCCTCGGGCAAGAACTGGATGGGCATGCTGGGCATGCACGGCACCTACGAAGCCAATATGGCGATGCACGATTGCGACGTGATGATCTGCATCGGCGCGCGCTTCGACGACCGTATCACCGGGCGGCTGACGGCGTTCTCGCCGAACTCGAAGAAGATCCACATCGACATCGATCCGTCGTCGATCAACAAGAACGTCCACACCGATGTGCCGATCATCGGCGATGTCGGCCGTGTGCTGGAAGACATGGTGCGGCTGTGGCGGGCGTCCGCCAAGACCGACAAGAAGGCGCTCTACCCCTGGTGGGAGCAGATCGCCAAATGGCGCGCGCGCGATTCACTCGCCTTCAAGATGAACCACGACGTGATCATGCCGCAATACGCCATCCAGCGGCTCTATGCGCTGACCAAGGACATGGACACCTACATCACCACGGAGGTTGGCCAGCACCAGATGTGGGCGGCGCAGCACTATCATTTCGAGAAGCCGAACCGCTGGATGACGTCGGGCGGGCTGGGCACGATGGGCTACGGCCTGCCGGCGGCGCTCGGCGTGCAGATCGCGCATCCCGATGCGCTGGTCATCGACATCGCCGGCGACGCTTCGGTGCAGATGACGATGCAGGAGATGAGCGCTGCCGTGCAGCACAATGCGCCGATCAAGATCTTCATCCTCAACAACCAGTATATGGGCATGGTGCGGCAGTGGCAGCAGCTTCTGCACGGCAACCGGCTGTCGCATTCCTACACCGAGGCGATGCCGGACTTCGTCAAGCTGGCCGAGGCCTATGGCGGCCACGGCATTCGCTGCGAGAAGCCGGATGAGCTGGACGATGCGATCAAGGAGATGATCGCGGTGGACAAGCCGGTGCTGTTCGACTGCCGCGTGGCGACGCTCGCCAACTGCTTCCCGATGATCCCGTCGGGCAAGGCGCATAACGAAATGCTCCTGCCGGACGAGGCGACCGACGAAGCCGTGGCCAACGCCATCGACGCCAAGGGCAGGGAACTGGTCTAGGACAAGCCGGGGCAGGGCTTGTCGAAAGAAGCCGTGCGCAAACAGAGAATTAGCTCAAAAGTCTGAAATCGAGATTCATGTCATGAACGCACAGCTTCAACCGACCGGCTCCGCCTATTTCATCGCCAAGGAAACCGAGAAGCCGGAGAACCACACGCTCTCCGTGCTGGTCGACAACGAGCCCGGCGTGCTAGCCCGGGTCATCGGCCTGTTTTCCGGCCGTGGCTACAACATCGAGAGCCTGACCGTCTCCGAGACCGAGCACGAAAAGCATCTGTCGCGCATCACCATCGTGACGCGCGGCACGCCGCATGTGCTGGAGCAGATCAAGCACCAGCTCGAGCGCATCGTGCCGGTGCATCGCGTCGTCGATCTCACCGTGCGTTCGCAGGAGTTCGGCCAGGAGCGGCCGCTGGAGCGTGAGCTGGCGCTGGTCAAGGTGGCCGGCACCGGCGAAGCCCGCGTCGAGGCTCTGCGGCTGGCTGATGCCTTCCGCGCCAGCGTCATCGACGCCAACACCGAGCACTTCATCTTCGAGATCACCGGCAAGGGCACCAAGATCGACCAGTTCATCGCCATCATGAAGCCGCTCGGCCTAGTCGAGATCTGCCGCACCGGCGTGGCCGCGCTGAACCGCGGGCCGCAAGGCATGTAGTCGTCAGTCCGACGACTTTGTCGGCTTGGCGTCGATCTTGCCGCTCGCCATCTCCTTGCTCTCCCGCTTGATCGGGCGCGAGACCGGGCAGACGTCCTGAACGAAGCCGTTCAGTGTGTTCACCAGATTGTTCTGGACCAGCGAGTAGCGGATGAATTGTCCCTGCCGCTCCCTGGCGATGAGGCCGGCCGTCTCCAGGATGTTGAGATGCTGCGAGATCGACGGCTTCGATATGTCGAAGCGTGCCGCGATCTCACCCGCTGTCAGCGACGAGTGCGCGAGATAGGCAAGGATCTTGCGCCTCGGCTGCGACGACAGCGCTTCGAACACGCGCTGTATGGCGCCGTTGCCGCCGGAAGCCGTTTCACCATCCGCTGCATTGTCTTCGATCACTGCTTGCCTCGATTTTGCCTCCGGTAATTAGGCTATTGCCTAAATACCTAATTCGGCCTAATAGATAATTAGCTTACTGCCTAAATAAAGGCCGACGCGCCGGAAGGCAAGGCTCTTGGTTCGGAAATGTTTCCTGCAGAGGAGGGGTACCGATGAAGACCATATCCACAGGCAGAATGATATCGCAGCCACTAAGCGACGCCGAAGACGGCGAGGTCGTCTGGATGCCGGCCAAGTCGATCTGGGTTGGCGCGATGACGCTGATTGCGCTGGTGTTCGGGCCGCTGACATTCAGCTGGGGCGCCTTTGCCCTGTTCGTGGTGACGACGGCGGTGTCGATCTGCGCCGGGCATTCGGTTGGCATGCATCGCCTCCTCATCCATCGCTCGTTCAAGGTGCATATCTGGATCGAACATGCGCTGGTCTATCTCGGCACGCTTGTCGGCATGGCCGGTCCCTTCGGCATGATCTATGCGCATGACATACGCGACTGGGCGCAACGCCAGACGGCGTGCCACGATCTGCATGCCCACCGCCGGCCATTCTTCACCGACGCTTTCTGGCAGATGCATTGCGCCGTCGCGCTGCGCAATCCGCCCGACTTCGTCATCGAGCCGTCGATCCGCAACGACCGCTTCTACAAATTCGTCGAGCGGACATGGATGCTGCAGCAATTGCCTTGGGCGATCCTGTTCTTTGCCCTTGGCGGCTGGAGCTGGGTGGTCTGGGGCATCGCGGTGCGGGTCTCGGTATCGCTGACCGGGCACTGGTTGATCGGACATTTCGCGCATCGCAGCGGGCAGCAGGGATGGCGCGTCGAGGGTGTCGCCGTGCAGGGCTACAATCTGCCGCGTTTTGGCCTGGTCACCTTCGGCGAGAGTTTTCACGGCAACCATCACGCGTTCCCCGAATCCGCCAGGCTCGGCCTCGAACGCGGGCAGATCGACCTCGGCTGGGTCTTCATCCGCATCCTCGCCGCTCTGGGTCTCGCGCATGGGGTGAAGCTTCCCTGGAACACCCCGAAGCGCAAAGGTCTGCGGCGTATGGCTAGCCATCAAGAGACGGCCGCCGCTCCCGGCCTGTTGTCGGCACGGCCCCACGGCAGGTAGATTATGCCGGCCGTGACAAGGCTGGCGACAGGGGCAGACGACGACAGGGCGTATTGGACCAATCGAATGAAGTTGCGTCCGGTGCCCGGTCGATTTAAGTCAGTATTCCTGACCTTTACGAGCCGTCATGTCCCTCGACGCCTTCCTTGCCCTGCTGGTTTACGCCTTCGTGACCTCGATCACGCCGGGGCCGAACAATCTCATGCTTCTGGCGTCGGGTGTTAATTTCGGTATCGTCAGGACCATTCCGCATATGCTCGGCATCAGCATCGGCTTCTTCGTGCTGTTGCTGGCCGTCGGCTTCGGCCTCGGCGCCGTGCTGACGGCGTTTCCAGCGCTGCACACCGGATTGAAGATCGCCGGTGCCGCCTATCTGCTTTACCTCGCCTGGAAGATCGCCATGTCGCGCTCGCTCAGCGCAAAGGGCGAGGTTGAGGCAAAGCCGATGCGCTTCATCGATGCGGCGGCATTCCAGTGGGTCAATCCCAAGGCATGGGTGATGGCGATCACCGCCATGGCTGTCTACACCAACGCCGACCACCCGTTCCTGTCGGTGGCGCTGATCTCGCTCGCCTTCGCCATCGTCAACTTGCCGAGCGTGTCGGTGTGGGCCGGTTTCGGCACCGCGCTGCGCGGCTTCCTGTCGGATCCGGTGCGGCTGAAATGGTTCAACATCGCCATGGGTGTGCTCTTGGCGGCGACGCTCTGGCCGATGCTGAAATAGACGCATCTGGCCTGAAATCTCAACCACATCCTGGCTGCTTTTCCGACCCTTGAGCCGGCTGCTCATTCATTGTGCAGTGCACATTAAATCTTCGTAATGCCGCGTTTTGGCCCTTTTCCGACAAAGGCGTGTCCTATCTACTTCCGCACAATCGCGGCAAGGGGCCATGATTTGCGGTAGAATGAGACCACCGGGTTCGGCGTGTCGGATCATAAGGCTTATAGTCGATGCGCGGGAAAGTCGTTCTGGCGGTAGTGGTGGCAGCGGCCTGTGTCGCCGCGGCCTGGGTCTATTTTTCGCCGACAGCGATGAGCAGTCTGCAGCAGATGCTGCCGGGCGCCAAGCAGACGGCGGCGGCGGACAAGCCGGCTGGACCGGACAAGGCTTCGGCTGACAAGGCTGGGGGCAAATCCGGTGCCGGTGGCAATGCCGCCCGTTCGGCCTCGATCGTTTCCGCCACCGCAACGACCGCCGATTTCCCGATCCGCCGCTACGCCATCGGCTTCGTCTCGTCTCCGGCCGTGGTCAACATCAACGCCCGGGTGTCGAGCCAGATCGTGTCGATCGACGTCAAGGACGGCCAGATGGTGAAGGTCGGCGACCTGCTGTTCTCGCTCGACGACCGGGCGCTGAAGGCGCAGCTTGCCAAGGACCAGGCGACGCTCGCCAAGGACCAGGCAATGCTGGCGAGCTCGGTGTCAGATCTCCAGCGCGCCAAGGACCTCGTCGCCAAGCAGGCGGGCACGCAGCAGACCTATGACCAGGCGGTGGCGGCGCAAAAGGCGGCCGCGGCGACCGTCGATGCCGACAAGGCGACCATCGATGCCGACAATGTCCAGCTCGGCTTTGCCACGATCACGGCGCCGATTACCGGCAGGCTCGGCGCGGTCAGCGTCGCGGTAGGCGATCTCGTCACCGTCAGCAACGGCAACTCGAGCACGGCGACGCCGCTGGTGACGATCACCCAGATCGATCCGCTGCAGGTCAACTTCAACCTGCCGGAAAGCAATCTGGCGCTGCTGCACAAGGCGCTGGCCAACCCGCAGCAAGGCGCGGTGACGCTGACCAAGGACGGCGACCCGACGCCGATCGGCAAGGGCACGCTCGACTTCGTCGACTCCAGCGTCGATACCGCGTCCGGCACCATTGCCACGCGGGCAAGCATACCCAATGCCGACCTGTCGCTGTGGCCCGGGCAATACGTGAATGTCGTGCTCGACGCCGGCATCATGCCGCAGATGACGTCCGTTCCGACGGTCGCGGTGCAGCCCAGCCAGAAGGGGCCGTTCGTCTATGTGGTCAAGCCGGACAACACGGTCGAGATGCGGCCGGTGCAGGTGGCGCTGACCGAAGGCGAAAACAGCGCCGTCAGCCAGGGCGTCAAGTCAGGCGAGAAGGTGGTCGTCGAGGGCCAGACCAGGCTGAAGGACGGCGGCGCCGTGCATGAGGGCAAGGCGGGTGGTGATCAGGCCGCGCCCAAGGTGGCCGAAGCCGGCAAGGCTGCTGGGGCCGCCCAATGATCTCCGAATTCTGCATACGCAGGCCCGTCGCCACGCTGCTGATGTCGTTCGCCCTCGTGCTGGGTGGGCTGTTTGCCTACAAGTTCCTGCCTGTTGCAGCACTGCCAAGTGCTGAATTTCCGGTCGTCAACGTCTCGGCGTCGCTGCCCGGCGCTTCGCCTGAAACCATGGCGACCTCGGTGGCGACGCCGCTGATCAAGCAGTTCGCCACCATCGCCGGCATCGATTCGATCTCGACCACCAACTCGCTTGGCCAGACCTCGATCGCCATCCAGTTCGTGCTCAACCGAGACATCGACGCGGCCGCCGCCGACGTGCAGGCGGCGATCGCGCGTACGCAGAAATCGCTGCCGCCGGAAATGACGTCGCCACCGAGCTACCGCAAGGTCAATCCGGCCGATGCGCCGATCCTTTTGATGTCGCTGGTCAGCGACACGGTTCCGTTGACCGATCTCGATGCCTTCGCCGAAAACGTCATCTCGCCGTCGCTGTCGACCATCGACGGCGTCGCGCAGGTCTCGATCTTCGGCCAGCAGAAATATGCGGTGCGCATCCAGATCGACCCGACCGCGCTTGCCGCGCGCGGCATCTCGATCGACCAGCTGCAGACGGCGATCGCGTCGGCCAACAGCAACACGCCGCTCGGCGTCTTACAGAACGACAAGCAGCAGCTGACCATCACCGCCAACACGCAGCTCACCAACGCCGCCGGATTCTCCAACCTCATCATCGCCACCAAGGATGGCCACCCGGTGCGGCTGGGCGAGGTGACCCGCGTCGTCGATTCCGTGCAGACCACGACGACGGCGAGCTGGTACGATGGTACCCGCGCGATCATCATGGCCGTGCAGCGCCAGCCCGACGCCAACACGGTCGACGTCGTCGACAAGGTCAAGGCGATGCTGCCGTCCTTCCAGGACCAGATGCCGGCCGCCGCCCAGATCAAGCTGCTCAATGACCGTTCGACCTCGATCCGCCAGGCCGTCGACGATGTGCAGTTCACGCTGCTCTTGACCATCGCTTTGGTGGTGATGGTGATCTTCGTCTTCCTGCGCCGGGTGACGGCAACCATCATCCCGGCCGTGGCGGTGCCGATCTCGCTGATTGCCACGCTGGGCGCGATGTTCCTGTTCGGATTTTCCATCGACAACATATCGCTGATGGGCCTGACGCTTGCCGTCGGCCTCGTCGTCGACGATGCCATCGTCATGCTGGAAAACATCTTCCGCCACATGGAGGAGGATGGGCTGTCGGCCTTCGACGCATCGCTGAAGGGCGCGCGCGAGATCGGCTTCACCATCATCTCGATCTCGATCTCGCTGGTGGCGGTGTTCATCCCGGTGCTTTTGATGGGCGGCGTCATCGGGCGCATCTTCAACGAGTTCGCCGTGGTGGTGACGGTCGCCATCCTGGCCTCGATGTTCGTGTCGCTGACGCTGACGCCGATGCTGTGCTCGCGGCTGCTGTCCGTGACCAAGGCCGACCGCGACAAGCATGGCCCTGGCCACAAGCAGGACTTCGTCACCCGCGGCTATGACCGGCTGCTCAGCTTCTGCCTGCGCCACACTTTCCTGGTGTTCCTCGTCTTCCTCGGAACCGCGGCAGGGTCGGTGTGGCTGATCGAGGTGTCGCCGAATGGCTTCTTCCCGCAGGAGGATATCGGCCAGATCTCGGTGACGACAATCGCCCGCCAGGACATCTCGTTCGACGCCATGTCGAAGCTGCAGGGGCAAGTGGCCAGCGTCTTCTCGCATTCGCCCTTTGTCGATCATGTGGCATGGTCGGCAGGCAGCGGCAGCAATGCGCTCAACCAGGGGCAGCTTTTCGTCCAGCTCAAGGGCAAGGACCAGCGTCCCGACATCGAGAAGGTGCTTTCGGATCTAAGGCGACAACTGGCCGGTGTGGCGGGTATCGAGACCTACATGCAGCCGGTGCAGAACCTGCGGCTCGGTTCGCGCTCGTCAGCCAGCGCCTACCAGCTGGTCGTGCAGGGCCTGGATACCGGCCAGACCGACATCTGGGCGCAGAAGCTGAATGACGCGATGGCGGCCGACCATACTGTCTTCACCGACGTCACCAGCGACTTGCAGAACAATGCCCTGCAGGCATCGCTGGTGGTTGACCGCGACAAGGCCGCCCAGCTGGGCATCGACACCGACACGCTGCGCTCCGCCCTCTATGGCGGATTCGGCACCGACCAGGTTTCGACGATCTTCGGTTCGGCCGACAGCTATGAGGTTATCACCGAGCTCGATCCCAACATCGAATGGTCGCCGGAGCGCATGCTCGCCATCCAGATGAGGACGGCGAGCGGCAGCCTGGTGCCGCTTGGCGCCTTTGCCCGCGTCGACCGTACGGCCGGTGCTTTGACGGTCAACCAGCTCGGCCAGCTTCCGGCGGTGACCATCTCCTACAATCTGCCGCAAGGCGTGGCGCTCGGCGACAGTACGTCCCGCATCGACGCGCTGAAGGAGCAGATCGGCATGCCGACGGCGATCTCGACCAGCTTCGCCGGCACGGCTAAAACCTTCCAGGATTCGCTTGCCAACCAGGGCCTGCTGATCGGCGGCGCCATCCTGACCATCTATATCGTGCTCGGCATCCTCTATGAGAGTTTTATCCATCCGCTGACCATCTTGACCGGCCTGCCTTCGGCGGTGCTGGGGGCGGTGGTGGCGCTGCGCTTTGCCGGTATGGACCTGTCCGTCATCGCGGTGATCGGCATCCTGATGCTGATCGGCATCGTCAAGAAGAACGGCATCATGATGGTCGACGTCGCGCTGGAGCTGCGACGAGAAGGCATGTCGGCCACGGAGTCCATCCACAAGGCCTGCCTGATGCGGTTCAGGCCGATCATGATGACAACGCTGGCGGCACTGATGGGCACGTTCCCCATCGCGCTCGGCACCGGCGCAAGTGCTGAACTGCGCCAGCCGCTCGGCGTTGCCGTCGTCGGCGGGTTGCTCGCTTCGCAGGCGCTGACGCTGTTCGTCACGCCGGTGATCTACGTCTATTTCGAGAACTTCTCAGGCTGGCTGATGAGCTTCTTCTCCTCGAAAAAGAACAGGCCGGCGTTGCATGCCGTCGAGAGCGGCGGGCAGGGGTCGCTGTTCGACCCTGAGGACCGGCTCGTCGAACCGCAGAAGGCCGCCGCCGAGTAATCTGGCCCTCTGGCCCAAGCCGTCATGCTTGCGGCCGGAGATCGGCGATCGTAATTTGAGGTCATGTCCCATGATCATGATCACGACAACGAGCTCGACCCGTTTGCAGCGCGGGTGCGCGCGCTGGAAACCATCCTCACGGAAAAAGGCCTGATCGATCCGGCGGCGATCGACGTCATCGTCGACACCTACGAGACGAAGATCGGGCCGCGCAACGGCGCCAGGGTCGTCGCAAAAGCCTGGAGCGATCCGGCCTTTGCCGACTGGCTGAAGCGCGATGCGACGGCGGCGATCGAATCGCTGAGCTATACCGGCCGCCAGGGCGAGCACATGCAGGCGGTGTTCAACACAGACGAGACGCACAACCTCGTCGTCTGCACGCTGTGCTCCTGCTATCCGTGGTCGGTGCTCGGCCTGCCGCCGGTCTGGTACAAGGCGCCGCCCTATCGCTCGCGGGCGGTGATCGATCCGCGCGGCGTGCTTGAGGAATTCGGCCTGAGACTGCCGGCGGACAAAAAGATCCGCGTCTGGGATTCGACCGCCGAGCTGCGCTATCTCGTGGTGCCGATGCGGCCGCAAAACACAGACGGCTGGAGCGAGGAGCAGCTCGCCGAACTGGTCAGCCGCGATGCGATGATCGGCACGGCGGTGGCCAAAGAACCCGGGATAAAGGGGGAACCGGCATGAACGGGCCGCAGGATCTCGGCGGGCAGATGGGGTTCGGGCCGGTCGCGCCGGAGAAGGACGAGCCCTATTTCCATGCCGCATGGGAGAGGCGGGCGCTGGGCGTGACACTGACCGCCGGCGCCATGGGCGCCTGGAACATCGATGAGAGTAGGCATGCGCGCGAATCGCTGCATCCCGCCGTCTACTATTCGTCGAGCTACTATCAGATCTGGATCAAGGCGTTGGAAGTTCTGTTGAAGCGCCATGGCTTTGTCAGCGAGCGCGATCTCGCCGCCGGCAAGGCAGTCGATCCGGCGGCGACGCCCAAAAGGGTGCTGAAGGCCGAAAGCGTGCCGGCGGTGCTGGCCAAGGGCGGCCCCTGCGATCGGCCGGTTGCGACACCGGCACGGTTCAAGGCCGGCCAGCCCGTGCGGACGAAGAATTTTAGTCCCACCGGTCATACGCGGCTGCCGCGCTATGCGCGCAACAAGCAGGGTGTGATCGAGGCTGTGCGCGACGGCTTTGTCTTCCCCGACAGCAACGCGCATGGGCAGGGCGAGAACCCGCAATGGGTCTATACCGTGGTCTTCAATGGCGCGGAAATCTGGGGCGAGGGCGCCGATCCGACGCTGAGCGTCTCGATCGATGCCTGGGAGAGCTATCTTGAGCCGGCATGAAGGCGCATTGCCGGCGGATATCGACGAGCCGGTGTTTTCAGAGCCATGGCAGGCCGAAGCCTTCGCCATGACGGTGGCGCTGCACGACAAAGGCCTGTTTTCGTGGAGCGAATGGGCGGATGCGCTGTCCGCCGAGGTGAAGAAGCCGGGCGCCGCAAGCGACGGGCATGACTATTACGAGCACTGGCTGGCGGCGCTGGAAACGCTGCTGGCGGCCAAGGGCGTCGCCGGCAAGAGCGATGTCGACACGCTCGCCGCTGCCTGGGAACGCGCCGCCCATGCGACGCCGCACGGCAAGCCGATCCTGCTGGAGAACGATCCCGGGCTGTAGGTTGTGCTCACGGGCTCGTTTGTTCCCTTTACGTTCCGATGTGCGCCTGATAGTTTGCACCTCTGGAGGCGGGGCGGCGGCGCCATCTTCGGCATTGACGGTGACGGCCTTGTCTTTCCCTTGCGAATCCGGTCTCTCGCGCTGATGGAATTCTCTCCCCAACAGGATGAGGCGTTGAAGGCGGTGGCGCGCTGGCTCAAGGAGGGCCGGCCGCAGATTTTTCGGCTGTTCGGCTACGCCGGCACCGGCAAGACGACGCTGGCTCGCTATTTCGCCGAACATGTCGATGGGCAGGTGCAGTTCGCGGCCTTCACCGGCAAGGCCGCGCAGGTGCTGCGTTCGAAGGGCGCGCTCAATGCCCGCACCATCCACTCGCTGATCTACCGGCCGAAAGGCGAGGAATCGGTGTCGGACGAAGTGACCGGCAAGACGTCGATGTCGCCGACCTTCTCGCTCAACCGGCAAAGCCCGATCTCGCGCGCCAAGCTGGTCGTCATCGACGAATGCTCGATGGTCGACGAGCAGCTCGGCCGCGACCTCCTGAGTTTTGGCACGCCGATCCTGGTGCTTGGCGATCCGGCGCAGCTGCCGCCGATATCGGGCGGCGGCTTCTTTACCGAGCACGAGCCGGATGTGCTGCTCACCGAAATCCATCGCCAGGCGCGCGACAATCCGATTATCCAGCTGGCGCTCGACGTGCGCGAGGGCCGCGAGTTCATGCGCGGCGACTATGGGACCGCGCAGGTCATCGGCAAGGAGGACGTCACCCAGGAGCTGGTGCTGAAGGCGGACCAGGTGCTGGTCGGCACCAACCGCACGCGCCGCCGCTACAACCAGCGCCTGCGCGAGCTGAAAGGCTTTAATGCGGATTATCCGCAGGCGGGCGACAAGCTGGTCTGCCTGCGCAACGACCCGGCCAAGGGCCTGCTCAACGGTTCGCTGTGGAAGGTGATGACCTCGTCGCGCGAGACGGTGAAGCCCGGAATCAACCTGCTGGTCTCGCCGGAAGAGGACGATCCCGACCGCGGCGTCGCCAAGATCAAGCTGCTGAAGTCGGCGTTCGAGGATCCGGACGCAGATATCCCCTGGCAGCAGAAGAAGCGCTTTGACGATTTCGACTATGGCTACGCGCTGACCGTGCACAAGGCGCAGGGTTCGCAGTGGAACGACGTCGTGCTGTTCGACGAGAGCTGGGCGTTCAAGGAAACCCGCCAGCGCTGGCTCTACACCGCTATCACCCGCGCGGCCGAGCGACTGACGATCGTCAGGTAGCTGGCGTTAGATAGCAGCTGGCGTAGCAGGGCTGAGCGGCGTCGCGCCCAGCCACGCCCAAGCGTCTGTTTCATCCTCGGCCTTGAAGTGCCTGAATTCGATGGGTGATGAAGCCGGAAGGAAGCTTTGCGCATCCGCTATCCAGTTCGGCTCGCCGATCGTCGCGCACCGGGCGATATGCTCCAGGGCGTGCTCCGTGCCCTGTTTCAGCGTCTCGTCGGCAACATCCGTCCAGTCGACGCCTTCGTGATCGACCAACCGCACCAACACGTCGATCCTCGGGTGAAGCGCATAGGCAGCCTCCAGCAATCCAAACAGATTTTCGCCGTCCGCCGCCGAGACATGGCCGACGACGTCGATGGCGAAAAGGTCGTCGCGGTCGGTTTCAATACGGCGGATCGCCGGCACGGATTGGAGAAAATTCATCGGCTGGTTCTCCCTCTTGCGAGCAGATGTCATGACTGGAACACCCGAAAGCCCCTGTCTGTTCCCATCAAAGGCAGTATAGAAGCTTCCGAAACGCCTCCTGACCGGACCCAAAGCCATGCCCGCCAAGCTTTCCGTCAACCTCAACGCCATTGCCATGCTACGCAACCGCCGCGACCTGCCATGGCCGAGCGTCACCGGGCTAGGCCGCCTTGCCCTTGCCGCCGGCGCGCACGGGCTGACGGTGCATCCACGGCCCGACGAGCGCCACACCAGGCATTCCGACCTGCCGGAGATCCGGGCGCTGATCGACGACGAGTTCCCCAAGGCGGAATTCAACATCGAGGGTTACCCGACCGAGGATTTTCTGGCGCTTGTGGAAAAGCACCAGCCCGAACAGGTGACCTTGGTGCCCGACGATCCGGCGCAGGCGACCTCCGACCATGGCTGGAACTTTGCCGCCGAGGCGGCGTTCCTCAACCCCATCGTCAAGCGCCTGAAAAAGGGGGGCTTTCGCGTGTCGCTGTTTTCCGATCCGGATCCCGCCGGCGTCAATGCCGCGCGCGACACCGGCGCCGACCGGATCGAGCTCTATACCGGGCCATACGGCAGCTATCATTCCGACTCCGCCAAGGCGCAGAAGGAACTGGAAAGATTGGGAAAAACCGCTGATGCCGCGCTCGCGGCCGGGCTCCAGGTCAATGCCGGGCACGATCTGGTGGTGAACAATCTGCCGGGTCTGGCCAAGCGCATCCCGGCATTGGCCGAAGTGTCTATCGGACATGGGTTGACAGCCGATGCGTTGGAGTATGGCATGGCCGGCACGGTGGGACGGTTCCTTAGGGCATGCGGATGGTAAAGAGCAGACGGCTGGCATTACCGCATATCAGCCATTACTTGAGGGCTCTTGATATTGCATCGCAGCAAGCGTAGAGCACCGCGCGCTTATCGGAGTGTCGTCCATGGCCCTTACCAATACTGGTAGTGAGGCAGAACCCGTCGAACAATCGAGCCATCCCGAAATCGAACAGCATAGCACCAAGGTGCTGATGCTGGGCGCGCTCGGCGTGGTCTATGGCGACATCGGCACCAGCCCGATCTATGCGTTTCGCGAAGCGCTTGTGGCGTCGTCCGGCGGCGAAGTCGCCGACCGTGGCGATATTCTGGGCGTGCTGTCGCTGATCATCTGGTCGCTGACGATCATCGTCACCATCAAATACATCATGTTCGTGCTCAGAGCCGACAACCGCGGCGAGGGCGGCGTGCTGTCGCTGATGGCGCTGGCGCGTGGCAGTTTTCCGACGCGATCGGCGATCATCCTGGCCGTCGGCATCGTCGGCGCGTCGCTGTTCTTCGGCGATGCCGTCATCACGCCGGCGATCTCGGTGCTGTCGGCCGTCGAGGGCATGAATGTCGTCACGCCGACCTTCCAGCCCTATGTCGTGCCGTTGACACTGGTTATCCTGGCGATCCTGTTTTCGGTGCAACGTTTTGGTACCGGCGGTGTGGCACTGATCTTTGGGCCGATCACCGCGGTCTGGTTCCTGGCAATCGGCCTTTCGGGTCTGAACCACATCATCGCCGACCCGGAAATCCTGTGGGCGGTCAGCCCGCACTACATCGTCGCCTTCCTGATCAATTCGCCCGATGTCGCCTTCGTCACCATCGGCGCCATCTTCCTCGCGGTTACCGGCGCCGAGGCGCTTTATGCCGATCTAGGCCATTTCGGCCGCAAGCCGATCGTGCTCGCCTGGCTGGCGGTCGTGTTCCCCTGCCTGCTGCTCAACTATGCCGGGCAGGGCGCTTTCGTGCTGGCCAAGAATGGCGTGGTCGGCCATCCGTTCTTCGAGATGAACGAAGGCTGGACACTGATCCCCATGGTGGTGCTGGCGACGGCGGCGACGGTTATCGCCAGCCAGGCGGTCATATCAGGCGCTTTCTCGCTGACCCGGCAGGCGGTGCAGCTCAACATGCTGCCGCGCCTCGAAATCCTGCATACGTCGGAACGGCAGTCCGGCCAGATCTACATGCCGCGCGTCAACCTTTTGCTGGCGCTGGTGGTGATGCTTTTGGTGGTCGGCTTCGGCGAATCGAGCAAGCTGGCCTCCGCCTACGGCATCTCGGTCACCGGCAACATGCTGGTGACGACTGTGCTGCTGTTCGTCGTCATGACGCGCATCTGGAAATGGCGGCTGTGGGTCGCGGTGGCGATGACGGCGGTGTTCACGTTCATCGATGTCGGCTTCTTTGCCTCCAACATCGTTAAGGTGTTCGAAGGTGGCTGGGCCTCGCTGGCTGTGGCCTTCACCATTGTCTTGGCGATGTGGACGTGGGTGCGCGGCAGCCGCTATCTGTTCGACAAGACCCGCCGCAACGAAATCCCGCTCGATTTCCTCGCCGGCAATCTGTTGAAGAAGAAACCACAGTTGGTGTCCGGCACCGCCGTGTTCCTGACCAGCGATCCGCAAAGCGCGCCGACCGCGCTGATGCACAGCCTGAAGCACTACAAGGTGCTGCACGAGCAAAACGTCATTCTCTCGGTGGTAACCGCACCGCAGCCGCTGGTACCCGACAGCGAGCGGGTCAAGATGGAGACGGTCAACGAGCTGTTCATGCGGGTGACGCTGACCTTCGGCTATATGGAACAGCCCAACATTCCGCGCGCGCTGGCGATCTGCCGCAAGCAGGGCTGGAAGTTCGACATCATGACGACGTCGTTCTTCCTGTCACGGCGTTCGCTCAAGGCGTCGCCCAATTCCGGCATGCCGGTGTGGCAGGACAAGCTGTTCATCGGGCTCGCCCGCACGGCGGCCGACGCGACGGAATATTTCCAGATCCCGACGGGGCGCGTGGTCGAGATCGGCACGCAGGTGGCGATCTGACAGAAAAGGCCGTGCCCGAAGGCACAGCCTTTGCCGTTTCGCACTGCGGCGTAGTTCTATCCAGCCAGCGCCGCCTTGTTCGTCTCCAGAAACTGCTTCAGCGGCAGCGACTTGCGGCCGGAGAGTTTTTCCACGGCGTCCGTCACCATGCCGAGACCGCCACGCCGCGTGGTGGCGTCGAAGGACACCAGAAGCCTGGCGAAAGATTCAGGCAGGCCGGCTGCCTTCATGCCCTCGGTCAAGGCCTCGTCGGAAAGCTGGATGACCTGGATGGGCTTGCCAGTGACTTCAGTAACGAGCGCCGCGACCTCCGCGGTCGTATAGGCTTTGGGGCCGGTCAGCGTGTAGGTGGCGCTTTCATGGTCGTCGGTGGCCAGCCCGGCGGCGATCGCCGCCGCCATGTCGTCACGCGTGCCATAGGAAATACGGCCATCGCCAGCCGACGTATACCATTGGCCCGACGCCAGCACCTGCGGCAACGCCATGAACAGGTTCTCGTCATACCAGCAGTTGCGGAAGATCGTATAGGGGATGCCACTCGCCTTGATCGATTGTTCGGTGTCGTAGTGGTCAGGCGCGAAATGGATCGGCGAACCCGGCTCGGGATCGGGCATTGAAGTGTAGAGCAGGTGGCCGACGCCCGCCTGCCTGGCCGCCTCGACCGCTGCGAGCTGCTGCTCGCGCCGCTTTCCCTGCACCTCAAGTTCGTTGGTCGAGATGAGGAGCGCCCGGTCGGCGCCGGCGAAGGCCTTGGCAAGCGATTGCGGATCGTTGAAGTCAGCGGCTCTGACGACGACGCCGCGCGCCGCGAGGTCGGCGAGGTTGGCGGGTGTGCGGGTGGTCGCGATGATGCGGTTTGCGGGAACCTTTGATGTGTCCAGCAGATGACGGATGACGCTGCGGCCGAGCTGGCCGGAAGCGCCAGTGACGAGAAGGGTTGCGGTCATGGGGGATCCTGAAATTGCGCCGGAATGGCGGGTGCTTCTGGTAGTCTCAAAAAGAGACCAGCACTAAAATAGGAATTGACCTCAAGCCGTAAAGAAGGCAGTTTTTCGGGAGGTAGGCACCGTCAGGGAACCAGCGGCCGTGGACAGCAAGATCATCAATCTGAGAACCAAGCTCGAACTGTTCAGAGCCACAAGCGACGGCGGAAACATTGCCAATTGCCCGGTCCGCGATGTCATTGACGGCCTCAACGGTAAATGGAGTTCGCTGCTGATGGCGGCGCTCGCCGAGCAGCCCTATCGCTTCGGTGAATTGCGACGGCTTGTGCCTGATATCTCGCAGCGCATGCTCACCCAGACGCTCCACGATCTGCAGCGCGACGGCTATGTGCATCGCGAAGTGTTCCCGACCAAACCGCCGAGCGTCGAATACAGCCTGACCGATCTCGGACGCTCGATGTTCGGCGCCCTGCATCAATTGATCCTGTGGGCCGAGCTCAACCACGATGCGGTGCGTGAGGCACGGGCTGCCTTCGACGCTGGTGGCTGATATTTTGGCGCATGCCGCAATGGCTTGATTTGGCAGGGCCGCTGAAGGATTGTCCGGCCATTGGTTGGGCGGGCAATGGAAAAGTCTTTCGACATCGCCATTGCTGGCGCCGGCCCGGCGGGGCTGGCTACGGCGCTTTACCTCAAGCGCGCCGGGCACAACGTCACCATCTTCGAACGCTTCGAGGAACCCAAGCCCGTCGGCTCGGGGCTCATCCTGCAGCCGACCGGGTTGAGCGTGCTCGCCGATCTGGGCCTGCTCGACGACATTCTGGCGCTGGGCAGCCGCATCGAGCGTTTGCATGGCGCGGACGCGAGCACTGGCCGCACCGTGCTCGCTGTGCGCTACGATGCGCAGCCCGGCGGTCGCTTTGGCCTGGCGGTGCACCGGGCGGCGCTGTTCAACGTGTTGTTCCGCGCCGCGCAGCGCCAAGACATCGCCATCGAAACCGGTGTCGAGATCGAGACGCTGGACGTCGGCGAGCGGGCGCACCTGGTCTTCGATAATGGCCGAAGGGCAGGGCCGTTCGACCTCGTTGTCGACGCCAGCGGCTCGCGCTCGAAGCTGCGCCAGTGCCTGAACGATCCGGCCGAGCCGAGGCCGCTTACCTATGGGGCCTTCTGGGCGTCGCTCGGCTGGCGCGAAGGGTTCGACGAAAATGCGCTGCTGCAGCGCTACGACAAAGCCAGCGTGATGATCGGCGTGCTGCCGATCGGCCGGCCGCAGCCGGGCGCGGAAAAGATGGCGGCGTTCTTCTGGAGCCTGAAGCCGGCGGATGTCGACAGCGTGCGCGCGGCAGGGCTCGACGCCTGGAAGGCGAGGCTGGTCGCGTTGTGGCCGGAGTGCGAGGCGTTCACCAGCCAGATCGACAGCTTCGACCAGCTGTCGCTGGCGCGTTATGGCCATCATACGATGAAGCGGCCGGCCGGCCGGCGTCTGGCGGTGATCGGCGACGCCGCGCATTCGACCAGCCCGCAGCTTGGGCAAGGCGCGAACATGGCGCTGCTCGATGCGGCAGCACTCAGCCATGCCTTGGCACAGACGGGCAACGTCGAAGCAGCGCTGGAAACCTACGCCCGGGCGCGGCGATGGCATGTCCGGATCTTCCAGTTGCTGTCGCTGGCGCTGACGCCGTTCTACCAGTCCGACGGCACGATGCTGCCCTTTTTCCGCGACAGGTTGGTGGCGACCATCGCAAAGGTCCCGCCCGTGCCCCGCGTGCTAGCCTCGATGGTGGCTGGCACGGTGATCGATCCGTTCAGGCGGATCGGGCTAGAGGAGGCAGACTGGCGAGATCATCCGGCGGGATCAGGGTCGAGAGAAACGACTTTTTCGCCCGCAGGAATTGACGCAGGCGCTGCGGATAGTCAGTCGCCACTGCGTCCTTGATCGACGGCCGTTCGCTCAACGCCTTGCGCCATGCCTGGACCAGCGGCTTGCCGTCCAGAATGCCGAAATTGCCGATCCGGTCGAAGGCGTCGAGATAGCGAAAGACCGGGCCGTAGACGGCATCGACGAGGCAGAAGCCCTCTCCGTTGAACCACGGCCCGGCCTGATCGGCCAATTCGTCTTCTAGGCGATCGAACATCGCTGACAGCGCGGCAGATTCAGCCAGGAAGGCTGCCTCCGTCGACGCACTGTAAAAGCGGCCGATGGCGTTCAGTGTCGCCGAGCCGAACTCGATCCAGGCGCGATGGCGGGCGCGGGCGTAAGCGTCGGCCGGGTGAAGCGGATTGGCTTGCGTCTCCTCCAGGAATTCGAGGATGACGGCGGATTCGAAGATCACCGTCTCCTCGCGATTTGCCTGAGTGATGAGCAGCGGCACTTTGCCCAGCGGCGAGATCGCCTTGAACCAGTCCGGCTTGTCGGCGAGGTCGATGGTGACGCGCTCGAATGGCACGCCTTTCTCGGCCAGCGAAATCGCCGCGCGCTGGACGTACGGGCACAGGTGATGGCTGACGAGAATGAGCCTGTCGGTCATGTCATTCTCCCCAGACGTACTTCAGCGCGCCGTCTTCGACCTGCGTCGACAAAAACATCAGGCGCGACGCTTTGGGCGCCGGACCTTCGATCCGGTCGCCTGATGTCATATCGAAAGCAGCGCCGTGCCATTGGCAGACCAGCCTGCCGTCCTTGCAGTCTAGCGGCCCGCCGAAATGCAAACAGACATTGGCGGCGGCGCGGATGCGCTCGCCGCTGCGCCAGACATGGACCTCACGGCCGAAGAACGGCGCGATCAGGCTGCCCGTCTGCGGGACGTCGGCGACTTTGCAGATTTCGTGTTTCATGGAATTCCTCGGGCGATTGATGCGATTGCATGGATATAGATGCAGATGCATTAATCGTCAAGCTTGATGCAATTGCATCTATCGCTTAGCATGCGGCCATGACCGAGAAAGCCACGCCTTCGCCCGAAGCCATCAAGGCATGGGCGCGCCTGATGCGGGTTTCACGCCAGCTCATCGAACAGGCCGAAGAGGCTTTGAAGGACAGCGGCTTGCCGCCGCTCGCCTGGTACGACGTGCTGCACGAGCTTGCGGAGGCGGGCGAGGGCGGGCTGCGGCCGTTCCAGCTGACCGAGCGCACGCTGTTTGCGCAGTACAACATCTCGCGGCTGCTGGCGCGGCTCGAGACCGACGGACTGGTCGAGAAGCTGAAGGTGGCCGATGATGGCCGCGGTCAGACCATCCGCATTTCGGCCAAGGGCCGTGAGACGCGGCGGCGAATGTGGGCGGTCTACGGCAAATCGATCTCTGAACTGGTCGGCGACAAGCTCTCGGCGGACGAGTTGAGCACGGTGTCGGCATTGCTCGGCCGTCTGCGCCTGCCGCCGGCTACCGACTGAGCAAGCCGCGCTGCAGGCCTCTGGCTGTCAGGCCGGATGGCTGCCCCAGAGAAAGGCCAGCGTCGCCAGCACACCCAGTCCGGCGCGCACCAGGTGCAGGCTGCCCCATTTGACGATCAGGGCTCTGGCTTGCGGATTGTCGGCGCTCGCGTCCATCGCCACCAGCAGCCTGTTGGTCGGCATCATCACCATCAGCGTCCACGGCCAGGGCAGGATGATCAGCACAGCACCGAGCAGAAAGGCGAGACCGCCGGTCTGCCACCAGGCGGTCAGGCCGAGAAGGCAGGCGACAATGGCGATCGACGCTTGCATGGCCGCGCCGCGCTTGTAGGAAGGCTGCCATTCCCTGAGCAGTGCCTTATCGTCGAGGCCGAGCCGCGCCGGTTGCTCGGCGACGCTGACATAGATGGCGGCGCCGGAGAACACGGCGGCGACCGTCAAGGCAAGCAATCCGGCCAGCATCTTCGTTCCCCGTGCGGTAGGCGGTCCAGCAGCGGATCGTCCAGGATGAGATAGGGCTTGCAAGGCTGAGAGCAATACGGCATAGAAGCGGCGAACCGTAACGTACGGTACGGCTTGCCGTTATTGCTGGCTAACCCTGCCGCCGAGGAACGACCGTGTTGCAGACAAACGCCGACATCGACACCAGCGCGACGCTGACGGAGCGGCAGAAGGCCGTTCTCGACGCGGCCTTGCGACTGCTGGTCGAGGAGGGCGACAATCTGACCATGACTGCGGTGGCGCGCCGCGCCAGTTGCTCCAAGGAAACGCTCTACAAATGGTTCGGCGACCGTGACGGGCTGTTGACGGCGACGGTGCAGTGGCAGGCGTCGAAAGTGCGCGTGGTGCCGGTCGACGGCGAAAAACTCGATCTTGCCTCGCTGACGGCAAGCCTTGAAGGCTTCGCCTCGGACTGGCTGAAGGTGATTTCGAGCGACACGTCGATCGCGCTGAACCGGGTCGCGGTCGGCCACGCCGGATCCGGAAAGGACGATCTCGGCGCCATCGTGCTGGAGAATGGTCGCTTCGCGCTGGCCAGGCGGCTGAAGCCGGTGCTGCTTGCCGGCAAGCAGGCCGGGTTGCTCGATTTCGCGGATGCCGAAACGGCGTTCCGCAGTTTTTTCGGGCTGGTCGCCCGCGACGTGCAGATCCGCCTGCTGCTCGGCGACCGGCTGGAATTGACTGAAGCGGCGATCGACGGCGATGCCGTGCGGGCAACGCAACAGTTTCTCGCTCTTTTCGGAGCAAAAACCGGGCCGCAAGGCCTCTGATCTTCAACACACGGGAAGGAAGACCAAAATGCGTGTCTATTACGATCGCGACGCCGATCTCAACCTGATCAAGGGCAAGAAGGTCGCCATCATCGGCTATGGCAGCCAGGGCCGGGCGCATGCGCTCAACCTCAAGGATTCCGGCGCCAAGGAGATCGCCATCGGTCTCAAGGCCGGCTCGGCGACCGCCAAGAAGGTCGAGGCCGACGGGCTCAAGGTGATGAGCGTGGCGGACGCCGCCAAATGGGCCGACCTGATGATGATGGCGACGCCCGACGAATTGCAGGCCGACATCTACAAGAACGAGATCGCCCCGAACATTCGCGATGGCGCGGCGATCGCCTTCGCGCACGGCCTCAACGTGCATTTCGGCCTGATCGAGCCGAAGGCTTCGGTTGACGTCGTCATGATCGCGCCGAAAGGCCCCGGCCACACGGTGCGCGGCGAATACCAGAAGGGTGGCGGCGTGCCGTGCCTGGTCGCCGTCAACCAGGACGCTTCGGGCAATGCGCTCGATCTCGCTCTGTCCTACGCCTGCGGCGTCGGCGGCGGCCGTTCGGGCATCATCGAGACTAATTTCCGCGAGGAATGCGAAACCGATCTGTTCGGCGAGCAGGTGGTTCTGTGCGGCGGTCTGGTCGAACTGATCCGCGCCGGTTTCGAGACGCTGGTGGAAGCCGGCTACGCACCGGAAATGGCCTATTTCGAGTGCCTGCACGAGGTCAAGCTGATCGTCGACCTGATCTATGAAGGCGGCATCGCCAACATGAACTACTCGATCTCGAACACCGCCGAATGGGGCGAATATGTCTCGGGTCCGCGCATCATCACCGCCGAGACCAAGGCCGAGATGAAGCGCGTGCTCAAGGACATCCAGACCGGCAAGTTCACCTCGGAATGGATGCAGGAATACCGCGCCGGCATGTCGCGCTTCAAGGGCATCCGCCGCAACAATGACAGCCACCAGATCGAGGAAGTCGGCGCCAAGCTGCGCGCCATGATGCCTTGGATTTCGAAGAACAAGCTGGTCGACAAGGCGAAAAACTGATCCGCAATTTCAGGATCGCGAACAGAGCCGGCGGAGCGATCCGCCGGCTTTTTCATGTCGGTTTATCGACGGTCAGCCATAGTGCCAGTGCGGCTTCGGCTCGGTGCCGGTGAACTCGACGCCGATGCGGTCGTCGCGGCGCCAGCGCACGATGGCCTTGTAGCCGATGCCGTCGACCGGCACATACAGCAGGAACTCGTCCGGCACGCGCGCGTCTATCGGCACTTTCAACTCGGCGCCACCGGCATGCATGTTGCGCACCGTGCATTTGACCTCGGAATTGGTCAGGCCGGTCAGGATCGTCGCGCCTTTCAGCACGCGCTGCCGGTGTTTGTTTCTCAATTCGTCGTCGGCCATGACGGCACGTCCTTCGCGACCGGATCGGCGCGATCGTCAGATGAGGGAACCGTATCATGGATAGGCTGAGCCGATAAACATATGGTTAGCGGCGATCGACTCCAGCCCTCTCTCCCAAATGGAAACCCCAAATGGAAACGGCGCCGCGATGGGCGGCGCCGTTGTGCATTGTCGCTGATAGTTCAGCTATAGGGCGACCAGCATTGCTGGCGCGGGCCATTGTAGGGCTGGAACGTGTTGTCCCAGGACCGGTAAGACCGGTAGCGGTCGTAGCACCACTGGACGTGGGCGCTGGAAAGACGCTGCGTACGATAATAGCGGCGGGGCGCCGGCTGCACATAGTAGCCGTCATTGTAGTAGCCGTTATTATAGTAGCCGTTGTTGTAGATGCTGCCGAGACCGAGACCCAGGCCGAGGCCGAGAACCGCGGCAGCGCCGCTATCAAAATCGCGACCGTGACGATGGCGATGATGGCGCCAGCGCCAGTTGTCGCCGCCATCCCAGTTGCCGCCATTCCAGTTGTCGTTGTTCCAGTTGCCTGACCGGGAAAAGCGACGGCCGTCGTGGCGACGCCACTGCCAATCGTTAAAGGAGCGGCGGTCATTGCCGCCCGCCCAGTCGTCGCGGACCGGCGTGATCGTCGGGGCGGCGGTGCTTGACGGCACCGACAGGTTTGGCTGCAGGATCGGGCCGGCGGCGGACGGCGCCGTGAGACCCGAGAGGACACCGAGCGCTATCAGCCCGGATTTGACGGTGGAAGAAAAGAGCGAGTTCATTGCACTCTCCAAGCGATACAGGCCCCACGCCCAGAATACCCCAGGGAAGAAGCCTATTGATGGGACTTTGCATCTGAACGGAGGATGAACAGAAAGGTTCCATCAACCGTGACGAGCAAGGGCGCGGCTCTTGTTTTCGACACCGCTTGCAGGCAAAGGTCACGGCCATGTCGCTGCGCCTCGCTACCTTCAATGTCGAAAACCTGATGAACAGGTTCGATTTCTCCGGCTACCGCAACCAGCTCAACGAAGACCGCACGCTGGCGCTTTTCGACATCCAGAGCGAGGCCGAATACAGGATGCTGGAGCAGGCACGCGCCATCGCCCAGTCCGACGATACGCGCCAGCTGACGGCGCTCGCCATAGCTGCCACGCGCGCCGACATCATCTGCATGCAGGAGGTCGACAATATCGAGGCGCTGAAGGCCTTCGAATATGGCTATCTCTTCAAGATGGTGGGCGAGGGTTACCGGCAGAAATACACCACCGCCGGCAATGATTCGCGCGGCATCGACGTTGCCGTGATGATGCGCAATGAGACCGCGCAGGGCCAGCCGATCGAATTCGTGCGCATGACCAGCCATGCCTATGTCACCTTCGAGCAGTTCGGGCTGTTCACGCCGGAACTGGCCGAACTCGGGCATCAGGCCAATGAACGTATCTTCCGCCGCGACTGTCTGGAGGTCGACATCAAGATCGGCGGCGTGCCGCTGACGCTTTATCTCGTGCATTTCAAGTCGATGGGCTCGCCGCGCAACGGGCTCGACGGGCGCGAAGCGACGATGCCGCTGCGCATCGCCGAGGCGCAGGCGGTACGACACATCATCGAGGAGCGCTTCAGCAAGGATCACGCCGCCGACAAGCGCTGGGCGATTTGCGGCGACATGAACGACTACCGGCAGCGGGTGAAGATCGAGGGCGACGCCGTCGACGGCTACCGCTTCCAGGTCATCGACGAGAGCCAGTCCTGCCTCAATGTGCTGACATCAGGCGGATTTTGCGAGAATGTCGTCGAGCGCCGGCCGGAGATGGACCGCTGGAGTTTCTATCACACGCGCGGACCGAAGGAGCGGCATCTGTGCCAGCTCGACTACATCCTGCTGTCGAAGGGGCTGGCGGCGAAGAATGCGACCGCCGTTCCCGACATCATCCGCAACGGCCAGCCCTGGCGCACCATCTTTCCGGCCGGCCAGGCGGTGGAACGCTTTCCACGCGCCGGCTGGGACCGGCCGAAGGCGTCGGACCATTGTCCGGTGGCGATCACCCTGGACATGGCCTGAGCGTGAGTTTCGACCTGCCGCGCAACGTCATCCTGCCGGTCGACGAGATCGACGTTCGGCTCGACCCGGGCCCGCATCCGTTCGAGCGCGACAATCGGGTGGCGATCGAGGAGAACTGGCGCCGGGAAATCGCTGCCAAACCGGCACTGTTCGACGGCACCGTGGTTTTGCTCTCGGCGCTCGCCTGGCGCGACAACCGTCTCGTCGGGCGCTGCCACGCGGTGAAGTATTCGACCTTCATGCTGTGGCGCAAGAACCGTCAGGGGACCGGCGCGGAGCATGCCTATGGCCACGCCATGCTGGTCGCCGGCGACAATGCGCTGGTGGCGATCCGCATGGGCTCGCACACGGTCGGCGCCGGCAGTGTCTATTTCGCCGCCGGCTCGTTCGAGCCGATCGATTTTCGCGACGGCCGCGTCGATGTCGATTTCAACATGATCCGCGAAGTGCGCGAGGAGACCGGGCTTGACCTGTCAGGCGCCGCGCGCGGCAGGCGCTACCATGCGCTGTCGACTTCGACCGGCACGGTTCTCTTCCGCCGCTACCACGTCGATGAGCCGGCCAGTGAGATTGCGCGGCGCATCTCGGCCTTCGTCGCCACCGAGGCCGATCCCGAGATCGAAGGACCGGTGATCATCCGCCATGCCGCAGACCTGCCGGAGGGACTGGCGCCGCATATGAAGCCGCTGGTCGAATGGCATTTTGCCAACGGTGGCGAGGACCCCTGACCGGTCAGGGAAAGAGCGGCGGCAGCGCCTCCTGCGACTCGCTTTCCCGAGGTTTTGAGCTTGCTGCCGGTTGCGGCCGGGTCGAGGCGCCGTCGTCCTTGTAGTAGTAGCTGTAGCCGTTGATCGCCGGCGCGCCGCCAAGATGCGCGTAGAGAATTTTTGACCCCTCGGGAAAGAAGCCCTTGCGGGTCAGATCGATCAGGCCCTGCATCGACTTTCCCTCATAGACCGGATCGGTGATCATCGCCTCGGTGCGGGCCGCCAAACGGATCGCGTCGTTGGTCTCGTCCGAGGGAACGCCATAGGCCGGATAGGCATAGTCGGGGTTGATGACGATCTCGTCGTCGCGCACAGTGCGGCCGAGCCCGACCAGGTTGGCGGTGTCGTCGACGATGCGGCGGACCTGCGCGCGGGTCTGGTCGAGTGTCCCCGAGGCGTCGATGCCGATCACGCGGTCGGCGCGACCTTGAGCGGCAAAGCCGACGATCATGCCGGCCTGCGTCGATCCGGTGACCACGCACACGATGATGTAGTCGAAGGTAAAGCCGAGTTCGGCCTCCTGGTTCGCCACCTCTTCGGCAAAGCCGACATAGCCCAGCCCGCCGAATTTGTGCACCGAGGCGCCGGCCGGAATCGGATAGGGTTTGCCGCCGGCGTCCTTCACCGACTGGATGGCGTCTTCCCAACTCTTGCGGATGCCGATGTCGAAACCGTCATCGACAAGCCGGCTGTCGGCCCCCATCAGCCGCGTCAGCAGGATGTTGCCGACCCGGTCATAGACCGCGTCATAATGGGGCACCCACTTCTCCTGGATCACCACGCACTTCATGCCGATCTTGGCGGCGGTCGCGGCGACCATGCGGGTGTGGTTCGACTGGACGCCACCGATCGACACCAATGTGTCGGCGCCGGAGGCAATGGCGTCCGGCACGATGTATTCGAGCTTGCGCAATTTGTTGCCGCCCATGGCGAGCCCGGAATTGCAATCGTCGCGCTTGGCGTAGACCTGCACTTTCCCGCCCAGCGCCGCGCTCAGCCGCGGCAGATGCTCGATCGGCGTCGTGCCGAAGGTCAGGGGATAACGTTCGAACTTTGCGAGAAGTGACATCGATCTGCCTCCGCCATGGTCGTTTTCGATCGGCTGAAGATAGGCGCAGTTATGCGAAAGGTGCTCTCGAACTTGCGTCAAGGATTTTTACATGCTTCACAAATCAGCGATCTGATTGCCCAGATCATCCATGAAGGATCATCGAAATGGAAGAATCTTCCACACAGGCTCTTGACCGGATCGACATGAAAATCCTGCGCGCCCTTCAGGCCGAGGGACGGCTGACCAATGCGGAGCTGGCGGCCCGCGTCAATGTCAGCGCCGCCACCTGCCATCGGCGCACGCAACGCCTGTTCGAGGAGGGCTACATCACCGGCGTGAGGGCAGAGATCGCGCCTGCTGCGGTCGGGCTTGGCGCGCTGGTCATGGTCGGCGTCGTACTCGACCGCTCGACACCGGAAAGCTTCGCCGCTTTCGAAGCGGCGGTGCTCGAGCTCAAGGAAGTGCTGGACTGCAATCTCGTGGCCGGCGACTTCGACTATCTCCTGAAGATCAGGGTCCGCGACATGGCGGACTTCAACAAGCTGCATGGGCAAAAACTGATCGCGCTGCCGGGCGTTCGGCAAACAAGGACCTTCTTCGTCATGAAGGAGGTGAAGGAGAATGCGCGGCTGCCGTTCTGACAGGCTTCAAGCGTAGCTCAGCGTTGCCCTTTTTGCTGCGCCGCCTTGCGGTCATTGCGGGCGGCGACGACAAACAGGATTAAGCCGAGACCCAGCAGCCCACCCATGGCGGTCCCCATCGTCTGGCCGACGACCGCCTGGAAATCGCCGGTAACGCGGTCGGGATTGGCCATGCCGTAGCGGGCGAGATACCACCAGAGGCCGGCAAGGGCGCCTTCGATGATCACCATCGCCAGGATCAGCCGTGCTTTCTTGCTCATTGCTACTCCTCGACCAGAGATGCTTTGCCCTACCATCATAGACCGGACGACGACAGTGTTGTCGGTGTCGGCAAGCACCCATGCTTGTGGATAGCGGTTGGTTGCGGTGTAGCTGATCTGGCGCTTATTCGTGGCGCAGCGCGTCGATCGGGTCGAGCCTGGCGCCGCGCAGTGCCGGGAAGAAGCCGAACACCATGCCGATCAAAGCGGAAAAACCGACGGCGAGCAGGATGACGGCCGGGCTTGGCGCGAAGGGTATGGTCAGCGTCGCCGAGGCGAGACCGGCCAGCGCCAGGCCGATCAGGATGCCGATGATGCCGCCGAGCAGCGACAGCACCGTCGCCTCGACCAGGAACTGGATGAGGATGTGCTTTTCATGCGCGCCGATGGCGAGCCGGATGCCGATCTCGCGGGTGCGTTCGGTGACCGACACCAGCATGATGTTCATGATGCCGATGCCGCCGACCAGCAGGCTGACGCCGGCGACCGCGCCGAGCATGCCGGTCATGGTGGTGGTGGCGCTGGCCATGGCGTCGGCGATCTGGGTCATGTCGCGGATCGAGAAATCGTCTTCGCGGTCGGGCGTGATGCGCCTTGTATCGCGTAAAATGTCCTCGACGCGCGGCTGCAATTCAGTGGTCGGGGTGCGGTCGTCGGCGGCGACATAGATGTTGTCGATGTCGCGGTTGCCGGCGATGCGGCGCTGGTAGGCGGCAAGCGGCATCAGCACGACATTGTCCTGGTCCTGGCCAAAGCCGGTATAGCCCTTGGGTTCGAGCAGGCCGATGATCTTGCACGAGGTGCGGTTGACGCGGATGATCTCGCCATCGGGCTCGCCGGCGCCGAAGAATTGCTGGCGCACCGTCTCGCCGATCAGGCACACGCCGGTGCCGGAGCGCGTCTCCGAATCGCTGAACGGCCGGCCCGACACCAGCTTCCAGTCGCGGGCGTCGAGATAGGCGCTGTCGGTGCCGGTGACGCCCGAGGTCAGGCTCTCGGTGCCGAAGATGACGCGGACTTGTTTCTGCGAAGCCGGCGCAATGGCGCGCGCTCCGGTCAGATGCGCGACGAGGGCTGCAACATCCTTGTCGGCCAGCGGCCGCACCGCCTGGTCGAGACCTCCCGGTCCGCCAGTACTTGCAGGGCGGCCAGGGCGGACGACGAGCAGATTGCTGCCGAGCTTGGCGATGTCCGATTTGACCTTGGCCGTGGTGCCGGAGCCGATGGTCAGCATGGCGATGACGGCGGCGACGCCGATGACGATGCCGAGCAGCGTCAGGAACGAGCGCAGCACGTTGCGGCGGATGGAGCGCAGCGACAGGCGGACGGTTTCCCAGATCATAATGCCACCTCCAGCCTGGCCGTGTCGGAGGCGACATGGCCGTCGAGGAAGCGGATGGTGCGCTCGGCATATTCGGCGACGTCGGCTTCGTGGGTGACCATGGCGATGGTCAGGCCAAGCTCTTGGTTCAGCCGCGTCAGCAGCTCCATGATCTCATGCGTGCGGGCGGTATCGAGATTGCCGGTCGGCTCGTCGGCGACGAGCAACGTCGGCCTGGTGACGATGGCGCGCGCGATCGCCACGCGCTGCTGCTGGCCGCCGGACAGTTCGGCCGGCGTATGGTGCTCGCGCCCGACAAGACCGACCTCGGCCAGCGCCTGCATGGCACGGTCGCGGCGCTCGCGGGCCGGCGCGCCGCGATAGATCAGCGGCAGCTCGACATTTTCCGCCGCCGTGGTGCGCGGCAACAGATTGTAGCCCTGGAAGACGAAGCCGATGTAGAGATTGCGCAGCAGCGCGCGGCGGTTGCGGTCGAGCCGGCCCGCATCGATGCCCATAAAGGAATAGGTTCCGGCGGTCGGCGTGTCGAGGCAGCCGATGATGTTCATGGCCGTCGACTTGCCCGAACCCGACGGACCCATGATGGCAACGAATTCGCCCCGCTGAATGGCGAGGTCGACGCCGGCCAGTGCATGCACCTTGGCTTCGCCCTGGCCATAGCTCTTCCAGACCGTGTCGAAGCCGATGAGGGTCGCGCCCGCGGCCACGGCGTCAGCTCCGCAGCTGTGAGGCGGTGATCACCTGAGCGCCTTCGTCGAGGCCGGACGTGATCTCGGTTAGTTCGCCGTCGGTGGAACCGATCTTGACGTTGACCGGATGCGGCCGGCCGTTCTCCAGCACGTAGAGCGTGCGTGAGCCATCGGTGGGCGCCGCCACCTGCTGGCGGCGGTCGCCGCCGGGACGGCCCATGCGGCCGGTAAACAGGTCGCTGAGGCTCCAGGCGCGGGCGGCCTGCTGCGCCGGCCGGTAGCGGAAAGCGGTGGACGGCACGGTGAGCACGCCCTTGGCCTGCCGGGTAACGACCGAAACGGTGGCGGTCATGCCGGGCCGCAGCAGCAACTCGTTGTTGTTGACTTCCAACCGCGCATTGTAGGTGACGACGCCGTCGGTGGTGACGGAGGCGTAGGAGATGTCGCGAATCTCGGCGTCGAACGGCCGCTCCGGAAAGGCATCGACGGTGAAGCGCGCATGCTGGCCTGATTTGACAGCGCCGATATCGGCCTCGTCGACCGCCGCCACCAGTTCCATGTTTCTGAGATCAGCGGCGATGATGAACAGCACCGGCGCCTGCAGCGAGGAGGCGACCGTCTGGCCGGGGTCGACCGAACGCGTCAAGACAATACCGTCGATCGGCGCGTAGATGGTGCTCTTGGCAAGGTCGGTCTGCTGCGCCTTGAGGTCGGCCTGGGCGATGGCGAGATTGGCCTCAGCACTGTCGAGCGCTGCCTTGGAACGGTCGCGTGTGGCGGTCGCCGCCTCGAGCGACTGGTCGGTGGCCATGCCGCGCTTGGTCAGTTCGGCGGCGCGCACCAGCGCCTTCTCATTCTCGGTCAGCGTTACCGTGGCGTCCTCGACATTGGCGGCTGCGGCCTTGGCCGAGGCCTCGGCGCGTTCGATCTGGACTTCGAGCTTCACCGTGTCGAGCGTCGCCAACACGTCGCCCTTCTTGACCTGCTGGTTCTCCTCGACGGAGACCGAACGGATGATGCCGGACAGCTCGCTCGATATGTCGACCTGGGTGAGCGGCTGCAGTGTGCCGGTCGCCGACACCGCGACAGTGAGGTCGGCAATTGTGGCCGGCGTGGTGGTGTAGTCAATCTTGGCGGGAGAGCCGGCATACCATTGGTAGCCGGCGAGGGCAGCGGCAACCGCGATCAGCGCCAGCAGCGCGTAAAGCCAGCCGCGGCGGCGCTTCTTGCGCACGCTGTTCTGGTCTAGCCCAAGTGCCGCCTCGATGGCGGAATCCGATTCCGTCTTTGGCAGATTGACAAGCTGGTCCACGCTGGACCCCTATGAAAGCGTAATGTCCCTATGGATGCACAGATCAGGCTTGCTGGTTCGAATATCAAATTAAATTTCGGCCATGTTCGGATTGAGGCGGAAGGTTTTCCAAGATGCAGACGCGCAATTACTTGCTCTACGATGTGTTTACGACGGAACGGCTGGCTGGCAATCCGCTGGCTGTCGTGCTGGACAGCAAGGGGCTGGATACGCCAGCCATGCAGGCCATTGCGCGCGAGTTCAACCTGTCCGAATCCGTCTTCGTGCTGCCGCCGGACAATCCAAAACATCGCAACCGCATCCGCATTTTCACACCCGACTATGAAATGCCGTTTGCCGGCCACCCGACCGTCGGCGCGGCGATTGCGCTGGCCGAACTGGCAGGCGAGGGCGAAGCCGGCATCTTCGTGCTGGAGGAGAATATCGGCCCGGTGCGCTGCGCCGTCAGCCGGCACGATGGCGCCACCTTTGCCGAGTTCGATCTGGCGAAGCTGCCGGAACCGCTAGAGCTCGATGCCGATCCGCAAGCGATTGGCGCAGCCCTTGGCCTGGCGCCGCATGAAATCGGCTTTGAGAATCACCTGGTGTCGTTCTGGTCCGCCGGCGTGCCTTACGTCACCATCCCGGTCGCGAATCTCGAGGCGGCGGGCCGGATCAAGCTGGACAACCAGGCCTGGTCGGAACTGGCGCCGCGCAAGAGCGAATGGGCTTTCGCCAGCCCGTATGTCTACTGCCGCCAGACGGTGAACCACGACAGCGCCTTCCACGTCCGCATGATCGTGCCGGGCACGCCGTCCTACGAAGATCCGGCGACCGGTTCGGCGGCAGCGGCCTTTGCCGGCGCCATCATGCATTTCGACGCGCCAACCGACGGTATTTCGCAGCTATGGATCGAGCAGGGGCTGGAGATGGGCCGGCCATCGCGCATCCGCCTCGAACTCACTGTCGAGGCCGGAAAACTGGCCTCTGCGCGCATTGGCGGCCATGCCATCAAGGTGGCGGAAGGCAGACTGTTCGTGTGAGCGCTGCGGCAGTTCAGCGATTTGTCGGGAAATGATTCCGGCAGGGCTGGACAGGACCGGTGTCGGCGGCTATATGCCCGCCAACGCCGGTTTTACCGGTCGAGTGGGTGCGTAGCTCAGTTGGTAGAGCAGCTGACTCTTAATCAGCGGGTCCACAGTTCAATCCTGTGCGCACCCACCAAATTTTCAAGAAAATTGGTGGAAAAGACCCTGGAACGAGGGAAATGAAACGACTCACCTCAAGGTGAGCCGTTCGCGTCTGGTTCAAAGACCGCGATTGCCGCGCCGAAAAACGCGGCGCAGAAATCTGCCGAACCGAAAAGCAATCCCGCCATCCGCGCTCTGACGTCCGTCGGCTTCGACGCTGGCTTTTCTTCCGGAGAAATCGCTGACCAGCCACCAGAAAAATACCAGAAAGACAACAAGGATAGCGGTGTCGAGCGGTCCGTAGGTTGTGTATCCGCTACGCCGATACACACCAGCAAGAACGGCGGCGATAGCTATAGCAGCAGCAAGCGGACGGAGCTTCATCATCCTGCAACTCTACTGAAGAGTTTTCAGGAATAAAAGATACTTCCTACCAACGCGGTCCCATAAGCCGCTCTGGTCTACTTCTCCGACACACCAGCCTCAGCGAAACTCGCCATGCTGGTGTGGCATTCCAGCGCCGAGCGGACGATGTTGACGGCGAGGCAGGCGCCGGAGCCTTCGCCGAGCCGCATGCCGAGGTCGAGCAGGGGCGGCAGGCCGAGCGCCTCGAGCAAGCGGCGGTGGCCGGATTCGGCCGAGACATGGGCGGCGATGGTGTGGGCGAGGCCAGACGGGTGCAGCCTTGCCAGGGGTGCTGCGGCAGCGGTGCAGACGAAACCGTCGAGCAATACCGGCACATTGCTGCGGCGCGCGGCAAGCGTGGCGCCAAAAATGGCGGCGAGTTCGCGCCCGCCAAGGGCGGCGGCGATCTTCAGCGGATCGGACAGCGCATCGGCATGGCGCTTGAGGCCGGCTTCGATGGCGGTGACCTTGCGCTTCAAGCCGGCATCATCGACGCCGGTGCCGCGCCCGGTCCATTTTTCAGCACCGCCGCCGAACAGGGCCGTCGAAATGGCGGCCGCCGGCGTGGTGTTGCCGATGCCCATTTCGCCGAAGCAGACGAGGTCTAGGTCTTTCGTCACCGCGTGATAGCCGGCCGAGACAGCGGCGAGGAAGGCCTTTTCGTCCATTGCTGCTGTCTGCGTGAAGTCGCCAGTCGGATGGTCGAGATCGAGCGGGATGACGTCGAGTTCCGCGCCGGCGATGCGGGCAAGCTGGTTGATGGCGGCGCCGCCGCCGGCGAAATTCGCCACCATCTGCACGGTCACTTCCGAGGGGAAGGCCGATACGCCTTGTGCTGTCACGCCATGGTTGCCGGCGAAGACGAAGACTTTTACGCGATCGAGCTTCGGCATGTCGCGGTCCTGCCAGCGCGCCAGCCAGGCGGCAATGGTTTCGAGCCGGCCAAGGCTGCCTTGCGGCTTGGTCAGTGTGTCCTGGCGGCGGGCGACGGCATTGGCCGCGCTATCGCTGCCGGTGGGCAGGTCGAGACAGGCGGCGCGCAATTCATCAAGCGATTTGAAGGGCATGGGGGAACGATCTCCAGAAGTGATTCAGGTGAGGGAAACGGAAGCGACGAGCAGAACAGTGACCTCGCCGATTTGCTGCAGGGCGCCGATCGTATCACCGGTCTGGCCGCCGATCTGGTTGAGGCAGAGCGCGCGTAGGGCGCTGAACACCAGGGCAAGCAGGATGAGCGCGGCGAAAGCGCCGCCTAGCCCCAGCGCCAGCAGCGCAACCGCACCGAGCGCGGCGCCGAGAATAGCGGTTTGCGCTGAGACAGTGCCGGCGCCGGCAGACAGGCCGTCACTGCGCGCCGGCGGCGCCAGATGCATGAAGGCTCCGAGCAGGCCGCGCGAGGCGGCATGGGCCGCAATGAGCGCGAAGAGAACGCTGGTCGGATTGGCCAGTTGCGACAGCGCGCTCCAGCGGATGAGCAGCGACAGGCAAAGGGCTGCGGCGCCATAGGCGCCGATGCGGCTGTCGCGCATGATCTCCAGTTTTTTGTCGCGCGTCTTGCCGCCGCCAAAACCGTCGGCGACATCCGACAGTCCGTCCTCGTGCAGGCAGCCGGTGGAGAGCAGGGTTGCGGCAAGCGCAAGGGCCGCCGCCGGACCGGCGGCTAGGCCGAGCTTTACCCCGATGGCGTAGACGACGGCGCCAACCAGCGCCACCGCGAGGCCGGCGATGGGTGCCGCCCAGATCGCATCGGCAAGGCTACGGCCGCGAAAGTCGAACACAGGCAACGGTAGCCTTGTGAAGAAGACGAGGCAGAGCGCGATGTCGTCGAGGGCCTGCCGGGGCGAGGGAACTGTGCTCATCCACCCCTCGCAATGGCGTGGAAGAAGGTGCCGCTGACATGGCCGCGCCGATAGCCGGACGCGCCGAGCGGATTGCCCTGGCCGTCGGCGAGGTCGGCCAGCGGCTCGTCATTGCCGGTCGCAATCATCTGCGCATAGTGGAATTCGTGGCCGCGGATCAATGCGCCTTGCGTCCCCAGTGGACAGGCGGCGCGCAGCCGCGCCTCGCGGTAGCCGAGGTTCATCTTGCGCTTGGCGAAGCTGGTGGAATGGCCGAGCAGGCCGAGCATAGCGTGTGTCTCGCCAGCCGCATCCTCCAGCGCTTCGCCCAGTACCATGAAGCCGCCGCACTCGCCATGGACGGGCTTGGTCTCGGCAAACGTTGCCATGCCTGCGCGGAAATGCATTGCCGCGGCGAGACGGCCGGGATGAAGCTCGGGATAGCCGCCAGGCAGCCAGCAGACATCGCAGTCCTGCGCCGGTGCTTCGTCGGCGAGCGGCGAGAACGGCACGATCTCCGCGCCCGCCTTGCGCCAGTGCGCGGCGACATGCGGATAGAGGAAGGTGAAGGCGGCGTCTTCAGCAAGCGCAATGCGCTGGCCGGGCGGCGGCAAGGCGTCGCCGAAACTGCCTTGTGCTGGCGAAAACGGCGCGGCCAGCGCCATGATGGCATCGAGGTCGAGGGATTTTTCGACCATGTCGGCGAGACGGTCGAGATGTGCCATCAGATCGTCGTACTCGCCGGCCTGGACGAGACCGAGATGGCGTTCCGGCAGGTTGAGCGAGGGATCGCGCAATATGCTGCCGACGACTGGCAGGCCAAGCGCTTCGATGGCCTCGCTGCACAGCTTGCGGTGGCGCTCGCTGCCGAGACGGTTGAGCACGACGCCGGCCATGCGCACATCGGGGTCGTAAGTGGCGAAACCCTTGGCGACGGCCGCCGCCGTCGTCGACTGGCCGGAGACGTCGAGCACCAGCAGCACCGGCAGATGGTAGAGCCGCGCCAGATCGGCGGCCGAGCCGGTGCGGCCTTGCCCGGCAGGGATGCCATCGAACAGGCCCATGGCGCTTTCGAGGAAAATGAAGTCGGCGTCCTCGGTGGCGTTGCCGGCCAGGGCATTGAGCAGGTCGGGCGACATCGCCCAGCTGTCGAGGTTGACGCCGGAGCGGCCGGTCGCAGCGGTGTGAAAACCGGGATCGATATAGTCGGGGCCGGATTTGGCGCCACGCACCTTGATGCCGCGCCGGGCCAGCGCGCGCAGTATGCCGATGGTGACGCTGGTCTTGCCGGAGCCGGAACGCGGCGCGCCGATAATGATGGCGCGGGTCATTGATCGCCCGCCAGTGCCGCGCGCATGGCGACGATGCCGCCGACGACAATGAGCGCAGGCGAGGCGAGCCCCGCCGCGGCGGCCGCTTCGGAAATAGTGGCGAGCGTGGCGACGACTGTCCGCTCCTGCGGCGTCGTCGCCGAAACGATAACCGCCGCCGGTGTCGATGGCGCCAGCCCGCCTTCGAGCAGCGACGCGGCGATGGTGGGCAGGTTGGCCATGCCCATGTAGATGACCACCGGCTGGCCAGTGCGGGCGATTGCCGCCCAGTCGAGATCGTCATCGGTGCCGGCGGCGTGTCCGGTCGCCAAGATCACCGCCTTGTTGATGCCGCGCATGGTGGCGGGAATGCCGGTGGCGGCCAGCGCGCTTAAACCCGATGTCAGGCCGGGCAGGACGCGGAACGGGATGTTTTCCCGCACCAGCGCCAATGCCTCTTCGCCGCCACGGCCGAAAATATAGGGATCGCCGCCCTTCAGCCTGATGACGCGGCGGCCGTCGCGCGCCAGCCGCACCAGCAGAGCGGTGATGTCGTCCTGCTTCATCGACGGTTTGCCGCCGCGTTTTCCCGCAAAGAACAGTTCGGCATTTTCGGCAACGGCGACGACGTCAGGCGAGACCAGCGCGTCGTAGACCACAGCATCGGCCTCGGCCAATGCCGCCAGCACTTCCAGCGTCAGGCAGCCGGGATCGCCGGGCCCGGCGCCAGCCAGCCAGACATGGCCGGGCTCAAGCGCACGCGGCTTGAAGTTCAGGCGGGACAAAGCCTGTTCGAGCGTGGGGTTTTCGCTTTTGCCGCTCACAATCCGTCCCGTCCGCGAAAACGCCGCTGGTAGTTGGCGTCGTATAATGAACTCTCGCCAAAACCTTCCGCTGCCAGCGAGCGGCCGACGAAGATGATCGCCGTGCGCTCCATCGGATCGGCGGCGAGCTGTGCCTCGATGGTGGCCAACGTGCCGGTCAGCACGCGCTCGTCCGGCCATGAGGCGCGAAAGACGATCGCCACCGGGCAATCGCCGCCATAATGCGGCATCAATTCGGCGACGACGCGGTCGATGGCGTGGATGGCGAGATGAATGGCCAGCGTAGCGCCGGTGCGGCCGAAGCCGGCCAGCGTTTCGCCCGGCGGCATTTTGGAAGCTCGGCCGGAGACGCGAGTCAGCACCAGGCTTTGCGCGACTTCGGGAATGGTGAGTTCGCGGCGAAGCGCTGCCGCAGCGGCGGCGAAGGAGGGAACGCCCGGCGTCAGCGTGTAAGGGATGCCGTGCTTTTCCAGCCGGCGGATCTGCTCGGCAACCGCGCTCCACACCGACAGGTCGCCGGAATGGAGGCGGGCGACATCGTGGCCGGCCTTGTGGGCTTCGACATATTCAGCCTCGATCTCGTCAAGCGACATCGGCGCCGTATCGATCAGTTTTGTGCCAGGCCCGCAGTGCTGCAGCAATTCGGGCGCGACGATCGAGCCGGCATGCAGGCAAACCGGGCAGCTTGCCAGCAGCCGCGCACCGCGCAGGGTGATCAGGTCGGCGGCCCCGGGACCGGCGCCTATAAAATGAACGGTCATGGCGCATCTCCGCTGATGGCGATGGCGCAGGTGACAGGGCCGAGCACTGTGCGGGGGCCGAGCAGCTTTGCACCGGCGCCGGCGACGGCAAGGGCGGATGCCTCGGAGACGGATGGCGTGCCGGCGAGTTCTTGCGAGAGATCGGATTTGCTGAGCATCCCCGACGGGACGGACTGAAGCGCTGCGTCATCGACGATGATGACCGGAAGGTTGAGCGCGCGGCCAGCGGCAGAGATCGCTTTTTCATCCTTCTTGAGCGCGGCAGTGGCCAGTGCGGACAGCGCCGTCATCGCCAGCCCATGCGCTTCGAGCGCGGTTTCGATGGCCGCCAGAACGTCTTCAACGCTCACGCCCTTCCGGCTGCCGATGCCCGCGACCATCATGGCTTTACCCAGCTCCATTGGGTGACCGGCATGGCCGGGCGCCAGGCCTGCATCGAACCGACCGGCGAAGCCCGCGCGATGGCGACGCGGGTGAGATCGCCGCCGCGCTTGGTGTGTTGGGCAAGCAGCATCGTTTCCATCTCCAGCGTCACCGCATTGGCGACCAGACGTCCGCCGGACCGCAACGCCTTGATGGCGGCGTTCAAGACGCCTGAAACACTGCCGCCGCCGCCGATGAAGATCGCGTCCGGCGTGGCCAGCCCGGTAAGCGCCTTGGGTGCCGACCCTTCCGCCACCACGAGACCGGGAACGCCGCAATGCGCCGCGTTGCGGGCGATGCGGGCGGCGCGGTCGCTGTTGGCCTCGATGGCGATGGCGCGCATCGAGGGGTGAGCGAGCATCCATTCGACGCCGATGGAGCCGGAGCCGGCGCCGATGTCCCACAGCAATTCGCCACGCCTCGGCGCCAACGCTGCAAGCGTGATGGCGCGGATGTCGTGCTTGGTGATCTGGCCGTCATGCTCGAACAGATGGTCGGCGCGGCCAACGGTCAGCGGCAGGATGCGGGCTTCCGGTGTCGATTCAAGTTCGAGCGCCAGCACGTTGAGCGGATTGATATCTCTAAGATCGAAGGCATCGGCGCGAGCCGAGCGTTGCTTCTCGTTCGGTCCGCCCAGTGCTTCCAAAACGGTCAGCCGCGAGGCGCCGAAATCGAGCTCGGTGAGGAGGCGCGCGATTGCTGCTGGGGCGTCGCCGTCCGATGTCAGCGCCAGGATGCGGGTCTTGGGCTGCAGCAGCGGCCGGATCAGGTCGAGCGGTCTTCCATGCAGCGAGATGGTCTCGATGTCCTGCAGTGCCCAGCCGAGCCGCGCAGCGGCCAGCGAAATCGCCGACGGAGTGGGGATGACCTGCATCTGCTCCGGCTTGACCTTGCGGGCCAGCGTAGCGCCGACGCCATGGAAGAACGGATCACCGGAGGCGAGCACGCAGACGCGCCGGCCGGTCAGCGCCAGCACATCCGCCATGCCGGCATCGAAGGGCACCGGCCAGGAGCGCTGCTCACCCTTGGCGAGCGAAGCGACCAGCGCCAGATGCCGCTTGCCGCCGAAGACGAATTCCGCCCCGGCGATCAGCCGCTTGGCCTGGTCGCCGAGACCCGCTAAACCGTCCTCGCCGATGCCGACGATGGTGAGCCATTTGGCGTCGCGCTGACCCTTAGCAGGCATGATGACCCACCGCATTCTGATCCTTGGCGGCACCAGCGAAGCCCGGCACCTGGCAGGAAAACTCGCCGCGCGCGCCGATCTGTCGCTCACTCTGTCGCTGGCCGGTCGCACCGAAAGCCCGGTCGCGCAAGGGGTGCCGGTGCGCAGTGGCGGATTTGGCGGCGCCGAGGGGCTGGCCGCCTATCTCAGGGAGACGCGCACCGATCTTCTGATCGACGCCACGCATCCCTATGCCGCGCAAATCTCCGCCAATGCGGCGCGAGCCGCGCACCTGACCGGAGTACCGATCCTGGCGCTGCGCCGTCCCGGCTGGGAGCCTGTCGACGGCGACCGCTGGATGATGGTGGATACGGTTGGCGATGCCGTGCAAGGGCTTGGAGAGGCGTCGCGCCGGGCCTTCCTGGCGCTCGGTCGGCAAGAGGTTGCGGCCTTCGAGGTGGCGCCCCAGCACCATTATCTCATCCGCAGCGTCGATCCGGTCGAGCCGAAACTGGCGGTGCCGGATGCGGCTTACCTGCTGGCACGCGGGCCGTTCCGCGAGGCGGATGAACGCGCGCTGCTCGAAAGCCATCGCATCGATGTCGTCGTGTCGAAGAACAGCGGCGGCGAGGCGACCTGTGGCAAGATCGCTGCAGCGCGAGCGCTCGGCATCGAGGTGGTCATGGTTCGCAGGCCGTCCCTGCCGGACGTGCGCTGCGCCGAAACCGTCGATGAACTCGCCGCGCTGGCCGATCATTTGCTCGACCCTGTAGCGGAGCGCGGCGTGTAGACCAGCGCCGGCTTGTCGCCGCGCTTGATGATCCGGGTTTCCGGCGAGCCGATGATGATGCAGGTCGCCATGTCGGCCTTTTCGGCTTCGACATCGGCCAGCAGAAACACCTCGATGCGCTCGTCCGGTCGGCCGGCGGCGCGGCCGAAAATCACCGGCGTGGTGCCCGGCAGAATGGCGGTAAGGCATTCGAAGGCGCGGCCGAGCTGCCAGGGGCGCGCCTTGCTGATCGGGTTGTAGAGCGCGATGACGAAGCCAGCGCCGGCGGCCGCCAACAGGCGCAGTTCGATCAGGTCCCACGGCTTCAGATTGTCGGACAGCGAGATGGCGCAAAAATCATGGCCAAGTGGGGCGCCGATGCGGGCGGCGACCGCCAGCATGGCGGTGATGCCGGGCACCACAGTGACATCGACCGCGCGCCATTCGGCCGGACCGGCCTCGATCGCCTCGCAAACGGCGGCCGCCATGGCGAACACGCCGGGATCGCCACCGGAGACAACGGCAACGTCATGGCCCTCGGCGGCTTTTGTCAGCGCGTCCTTCGAGCGGGCGAGTTCCTCGCGATTGTCGGAGGCGACGCGGGTCTGGTCCGCGCGCAATTCCAGCCGGTCGAGATAGGGCTTGTAGCCAAAGAAGAATTTTGCTTGCGCCACGGCGCGGCTGGCTTCCGGCGTCACCTGATCGGCATTGCCAGGTCCGAGGCCGATGACTGTCAGACGGCCGCTCATGGCTTGGCTCCGGGACGGCCGGACCAGCCGGCAACCAGCACGATGGCGAAATACGGCGCCTTGTCGTCGAGCTTGTCGGCGAGCCGCATGGAGACGCTGCCGGCCATGGTGCCGCGCTCGACATAGACGGCGCGGGTGAGCTTGCCTGTCGCTTCCAGCGCCCGCCTGATCTTGGGCAGGTTGCGGCCGACCTTCATGATGACGGCGGCATCGGTGTCGGCCAGCCGGCGTGTCAGTTCGAACTCGCTCATCGTGCCGGGCAGTACCGTCAGCACATCGTCGCCCTGGACGATCGGCACACCGGTCTGCGACCAGCAGCCCGACATGGCGGTGACGCCGGGGATGACTTCGGTCGGGAAGCGATGGGCTAAGCGCACATGCAGGTGCATGTAGGAGCCATAGAACAGCGGATCGCCTTCGGACAGCACGGCGACCATGCGGCCGGCTTCGAGGTGTTCAGCGACTTGCTCGGCCGACTCTTCGTAGAAATCCGTGATCTGCGAGCGGTAGTCGTCGTGATCCTTGTCGATCTCGGTGGTGACGGGATAGAGCAGCGGCAGTTCCAGCATGTCCGGCCGGAAGCGCGCCTCGACGATGGCACGGGCATTGCTGTTGTTGCCGCGCTTGGCGAAATAGGCCACGACGTCGGCCTCGGCCAGGACGCGGGCGGCCTTCAGCGTCAGCAGTTCGGGATCGCCGGGACCGGTGCCGACGCCGACGAGCCGGCCTTTTGGAAGCGCGTTCACAGGCCGGGCCTCGCCAGCGAATTGAGGGCGGCTGCGGTCATGGCGCTGCCGCCGAGACGGCCGCGCACGATGGCGTAGGGCACGCCGTAGGAATTCTCGGCCAGCGCATCCTTGGATTCGGCAGCACCTACGAAGCCGACCGGCATGCCGATGATTGCAGCAGGCTTCGGCGCGCCATCGCGCAGCTTTTCCAGGAGGTAGAAGAGCGCCGTCGGCGCATTGCCGATGGCGACTACGGAACCGGCCATGCGCTCACCCCACAAGTCGATCGCGGCGGCCGAGCGGGTGTTGCCGATCTCCCTGGCAATGTCGTGCGTGCGCGGGTCGCGCAGCGTGCAGATCACCTCGTTGCCTGCCGGCAGCCGGGCGCGGGTGACGCCATGCGAGACCATTTCGGCATCGCAGAAGATCGGCGCACCGGCCGCCAAGGCGGTGCGGGCGGCGGCGACGAAATCGCTGGAGAAGACAAAATGGCTTGATGCTTCGACCTGGCCGCAGGCATGGATCATGCGGATCGCGACATCGGCTTCCGCCTCGGAGAAGCGCGACAGGTCGGCCTCGGCGCGGATGATGGCGAAGGAGCGCTCGTAGATCGCGTTGCCGTCATGAATATAGTCGTAGGCGGCCATGCTCATTTCCGTTTTTCAGTTTGGGCCTGTCGGTAAGCCTCGGCGATTGTCGCCGGCCCAAGCCTTGTCAGGCAGTGGGCGGCGGTTTCGCCTTGATATCGTGCGCTGTGGACCATCGCGGCGACGCGACTGACGCCGCGCGCGGCGTCATAGCCCGGCCTGTAGCCCGCAGGAAGGGCCTTTGCCGTCGCGTTCACGACAAGTCCGGCTCCGTTTTCGCCGCCGACGATTGTTAGCGCGGCTGGGCCGGGATGCGCGCAGCCCTTGGCGCAACCGGAAATGTGCAGGGTGAAGTCGAGACTATCGGCGTTTTCGGCGGCGATTGTCTCGGCGATGTCGCGGGTGGCGATGCGGCCGGAGGCGCAGGCCGGGGTGCCGGGGCAGGCGGCGATGCGGGTGCGCGGATCGGAGGGGGAGGTGACGAAGCCGAGGGCGGCGGCGGTGGCCTGGAGGGGGTGGTTTGCGGCGGCGGGCTGGCCGAGGAAGAACAGGGCACGGCCGGGGGCGAGGCGGATTTCGGTGGCGCCGAGGGTGAGGGCGTGTTGGGTGAGGGCAATGAGCTTGTCGGCCGGCATGCTGCCATAGGGGAGGGCTATGCCGAGGGCGGTGGTGTCGTTGGCGAGGTTAAACGTTCCGATAGGTGGGAGTTCCTTCGCGCCCCCCTCTGTCCTGCCGGACATCTCCCCCACAAGGGGGGAGATTAGCAGCTTCGCTGCCGGCTCTTCACTATCGACGTTGAAAATTGGCGAAACCGGCGATGACGGCACAATCTCCCCCCTTGTGGGGGAGATGTCCGGCAGGACAGAGGGGGGCGCGACAGAACGCCAACCGGCGAGAGAGGCCAAATGCCGCTCCGACAGATCCCTCGCATGCGCCTCACGCCCTTTCTCGGCAACCATGCGAAGCACCGCAACGGCGATATGGCGCGCTGCATCCTCGTTGACGGTTGCGAGCGGCCTCACGCTCTGGCTGTCACCCGCAACAGATACAGCCCACAGGACGCCAGCGTCGGCTCGCACCGCCTTCAGCCTGACATCCGCCGTCACCGCATCCATCGTCAGCTGCCCGCCGCTGTCGACAACCACCGAAACCTTCGGCCCCAGCCTTGGCGTGAGCCCAGCTTCTTCAACCGCCGCCCCGATCCGCTCAGCCAGAGCCCGCGGATCGGCGATCTCCTGCGGATCAATACCGGCCAGTGGCCCGGTCTCGACCTGCACGCCGGTGCGCACGGCAATGCCCAGCGCATCGACCTCCGCTGCCAGCAGCGCAGCACTGTCCGCCGTCAGCCCGCGTATCTGCAAACTACCGCGCGCGGTGACTTCCATGATGCCGTTGCCGTGCTTTAAGGCGGATTCAGCGAGTCCGATCAGAAGCTTCGGCGACAATCCTCCAGCGACCGGGTTGAGCCGCACCAGCAGGCCGTCGCCGGTCTCCATCGGCGCCGACAGGGCCGGACAAGCGCCGCGCCTTGAAAAGGCGTTCATGCCGCGACCCCTAGCGCCTCGGCCTCGGCGATCAGCGCGGCAAGATCGTCGTCGATCGAATTGCGCAAGGGATGCCAGAGCCCGCGCCGGCGCGCCGACAGGAAGCGCTCGGCGATGACTTTCGCGGCGGCCGGGTTTTCGCGCAGGATGAAGGCGCGAACCAGGGGATCGCCGACATAGGCATCGTGCACGGCCTCGATCAGTGCGCCTGAAATGGCGTGGGTGGTTTCGGCAAAGCCGATGAGACGGTCGACCGTTTCGGCGAATTCGGAGGCGCCGCGCGGGCCGTGCCGCATCTGGCCGGCGATGAAACGGGCATTGACGGCGCGGGCGCGCACCACCCGCGATACTGCCTCGCCGACCGATCGCGGTTTTGGCTTTTGCGGGTCCGTGGTGTCGAGCACGATGACGTCGGCGTTTCTGCCCAGTGCTGCAAGTGCGGCCGAAAAGCCGCCGATGAAAGCGACATCGGCAGAGCCTTCGAGGATATCGCGGCCGGGATCGTCGCCGGTGTGGACCAGAAGATCGGCCTCGGCGATGCGGGTCTCGAACGCGCCGGGCGAGGCAGTGCCTTCGCCCTCGGCGCCGCCATAAGCATGCGATGTCGCATCGAGATAGGCGCGGCCGATCTCTTCGCGCGCACCCCAGTCGCCGCTCGACAAAAGATCCTCGACGCCGGCCCCATAAGTGCCGGGCGAGGTGCCGAAGATGCGCGGGCTGATCCTGCCATCGGCGCGGGTCCGGGCCGCGAGCGGGTTTTCCGAATCGTCTTCGTCGCGGGCCGCGACCGCGTTGGCGGCGGCGTCGATCAGCGCGATCTGGGTTGGGAACATGTCGCGGAACAGGCCTGAAATGCGCCAGGTGACATCGACGCGCGGCCGGCTGAGGGTGGCCGGCGGCAGCACCTCGATGCCGGTGATGCGGCCGGTGGCAGAATCCCATTGCGGCCGGCAGCCCATCAGCGCCAGGCCTTGCGCGATTTCCTCGCCGCCGGTGCGCAGCGAGGCCGAGCCCCAGAGATCGATGACCAGCGAGCGCGGCCAGTCGCCATGCGATTGCATGTAGCCGCGTACCACTTCTTCCGCCGCAGCTTTGCCGAGATCATAGGCGGTCGGCGTCGGCATGGTGCGCGGGTCGGAGGTGAAGAGGTTGCGGCCGGTGGGCAGCACGTCGGCGCGGCCGCGTGCGGGCGCGCCGGCCGGACCGGCCTTGACATGGCGACCATCGAGCGCGGCGAGCAGCGATGCCTTTTCGGCCTCGGCGCTTTGCAGCCGCATTGCGTCGGGTTCGTCCTCGGGCGCGCGGCCATAGATGTGCAGGCCATCTTTGATGGCGAAGTCCTTGAGGTCGCAGAGCCAGGCATCGATGCGGCGCAGCGCTTCGTCGGGTGCGTCGGTTTTGGCTACGCCTGCTTCGGAGGCAAGGCCAGTCTTCTGCGCCGTGTCGACGATCAGCTTGGCCAGACGATCGCGACGGCGGCGGTCGAGGCCGTCGGCCTGGGCGTACTCGTCGACCAGCCGCTCGAGTTTGTGCTGCTCTTCGTCCAGGCCGGCGCCGGTCAGCGGCGGCGGCAGATGGCCGAGTGTGACGGCGGCAATGCGGCGCTTGGCCTGTGCCGCCTCGCCGGGGTTTGAGACGATGAAGGGATAGATGACGGGCAAGGAGCCGGTTACGATTTCGGGAAAGCAGGCTTGCGACAGCGCCACCGTTTTGCCGGGCAGCCATTCCAGCGTGCCGTGGGCGCCGACATGGATGAGGGCGTGGATGCCGAGGGATTTGCGCAGCCACAGGCCGAAGGCGATCAGGTCGTGGCGCGGCGGGAGTGTCGGGTCGTGGTAGTCGGCGCGGCGGTCGGCCGAGCGGCCACGGTCGGGGGCGAGGGCGACGGTGACGTTGCCGAAGGTGGCGGCGCGGAAGAGGAATTGTTTTTGGCCAACGTGCCGCGAAGGCCGGCGTTCTGTCGCGCCCCCCTCTGTCCTGCCGGACATCTCCCCCACGTGGGGGGAGATTGAGCCGTCATCGGCGCTTTCGCCAATCTCAACCGTCGCAGGAGGAAATCCGGCGGCTGAGCTGCTAATCTCCCCACCTGTGGGGGAGATGTCCGGCAGGACAGAGGGGGGCGCCTCGCGCAAACCTGCCTCTTCGGCCTTTCCCCAAGCGGCTTCTACTTTCGCAATTGCCTCAACCGGCAGGTCCTTCAAGAAGTCCTGGTAGTCTGTGAGTCCCAGCCCATCACTGCTGCGCTCCAACGCATCCAGCAGTGCACGCGGCGTTTGTGGAATCCCTTCAACACCGTAGCCCTGATCCTTCAGGTCATGCAGCATGGCCAGCACGCTCGACGGCACATCGAGGCCTACGGCATAGCCGGTGCGGCCGGGCGCACTCGGATAGTCCGGGATCAGGATCGCCAGCTTGCGCTCCGCGCGAGCCGTCTCCTGCAAACGGATAAAGGCCGCTACCCTATCCGCCACTTGCGCCACGCGATCCGGTTCCGGCCGGTTGGCGAAGGCGCGGTGGCCGAGTGCGGGGTCGGTCTCGCTTTCGCCCTTGAAGGAAATCGCGCCGGCGAGGATGCGGCCGTCGAGTTCGGGCAGCACGACATGCATGGCAAGGTCGGCGGGTGCCAGGCCGCGCTGGTTCTTGTCCCAGACGTCGCGGCGGGTGGTGGCGACGATGACCTGGAAGACCGGCACGCCGGCGCGGTCGAACAGGGTTTCGACACCGGGTTCGGCGCCGGAAGCGAAGGCGGTGGCGGTGATGATGGCGGCGGGGTTCAGGGAGGCCAGCGCGGTTTCCACGAAGGCGAAGGAGGTCGGGTCTTTCAGGCTGGAGACGAAGATGGGAGCCGGGCGCATGCCGCGCTGGCGGAGTGCTTCGAAAAGGGCGTCGATTGGGGCGACATCGGCAGCCAGCAGCATCGAACGGTAGAAGAGGATGGGGATGATGGGGGCGTTGATGTAGGTGTTGTCGGCGTCGCGTTCCCGCCCACCCCCCTCTGTCCTGCCGGACATCTCCCCCGCAAGGGGGGAGATTGAGCTCTCACGGATGTTTTCGCCAATCGCAAACGTTGCAGAGATCTTCAAAGGAGCAGGAAGGGGGCCGGCATTTGTGACGGCCGATCTCCCCCCTTGCGGGGGAGATGTCCGGTAGGACAGAGGGGGGTGTGAAGGAACGCCGACATCGCCAAAATCCAACTTGCCCACGACGCCGCGCCCCGGCTCATAAAACCCGGCCTTCGGAACGCTCACCGGCTCAGCCGCCGCAACATCTGCCCCGGCCAACCCAGCCAGCCGCTGCATCAGCGTCGTCATATTCTCTGGCCCGCCCTCGCGGAAATACCCGAGCAAGCCGTCCAGTTCCGCGCGCGGCAGCGTCGAGGCTTCGATCAGCCTGAGATCCTCGTCGTGGCTTTCGCCGGGCAGCAGCGCCAGTTTGATGCCGTGCGCGCGGGCAGTCGCGGCCAGCTGGTCACAGCCGTAGCGCCACCAGTCGTAGCCGCCGAGGATGCGCACCAAAATCACCTTGGCGTGGCGGGCGACGCTGTCGACCCAGAGGTCGACGGACATGGGATGGCGCAGGTCGCGTAGCGCCGCCAGCCGCATCGAGGGCAGGCGGGCGGCATCAGCCTTCCATGCTGCAGCCAGTCCGGCGAGGTCGCTGTCGGTGAAGGACAGGGCCACGATATCCGCTGGCGTCTGCCTGAGATCGACAGGCTCGGCGAGATCGTCGAGCGAAGCGGATGTGGTGGTGAGGATGTGCATCGTGGTTCGTGTTTTGCCTCAGCCAGCGAGTATACGCTCGATCGCCGGGCGGTTCAGTCCCTTCAGTCCGATGACGACCAGGCGCGAGCGGCGGTCGTCCCCGGCCGTCCAGGCGCGGTCATAGTAATGGTTGACGCGCGGGCCGACGGCCTGCAGCAAAAGCCGCATCGGCTTGCCACCGACATCGACGAAGCCCTTCACACGCAACACATTCTCTTCTTCGGCGACGGTGGCGACGCGCTTCGCCAGTTCGTCCGGATTGGCGATCGAGGGGATGTCGACGATGAAGGTGTCGAAGTCGTCGTGCTCGTGGTCGAAGGCGCCGTCATGATGCGACTTGCGGTTCTCGATGTCGTCCTCGACGGCGAGGCCGAGGCCGAGCAGAACGGAAGGATCGACCTTGCCATGCGCCGTCGGCACGATCTTCACGGCGCGGGCTGAGTGCTCATTGATGATGGCATTGGCGCGGGCCGAACCGGCTGAATCCATCAGGTCGCTTTTCGACAGGATGATCAGGTCGGCGCAGGCGATCTGGTCCTCGAAGACTTCTTCGACGGGATCGTCGTGGTCGAGCGTCTCGTCCTGAGCGCGCTGTGCCTGCAAGGCGTCCATGTCGTTGGCGACGCGGCCTTCGGCCAGCGCCGGCCCGTCGACCACGGCGATAACGCCATCGACGGTCACCCGGCTTTTCACGCTCGGCCACTGGAACGCCTGGACCAGCGGCTTGGGCAGCGCGAGGCCCGAGGTCTCGATCAGGATGTGGTCGACCCTGGGCGTCAGGGCCAGGATCTTGTCGAGAGCGGGTACGAAATCGTCGGCGACTGTGCAGCAGATGCAGCCATTGGCCAGTTCGACGATGTTTTCCTCGGGGCAGGTGTCGATGCCGCAGCCTTTCAGGATTTCCCCGTCAATGCCGATGTCGCCGAACTCGTTGACGATGATGGCAATGCGCTTGCCGCCGGCGTTTTCCAGGAGATGGCGGACCAGCGTCGTCTTGCCGGCGCCGAGGAAGCCGGTGACGACGGTGCAGGGTACACGGGATACAGATGCAGTCATGGTCAGTCCTTCAGCATGTCGAGGGGCGGGATGCGGGCAACGAGGCCGCGCTTGAGGCTATCGGGGCGGCCGCGCCAGGGAATGAGGCCGTCGGTCGAGGTGGCGAAGAGTTTGGCGCCGGTGACGAGATCGGCGCCGCTGGTTGGGGTCAGGTCGCCGAAGACATAGCTCCAGCAGCCATCGCGCAGGATCGCGGCGCTCAGACGGCGCTTGCAATTGCCGAGACATTCGGCGGTGCGGACCCGGATATCGCCGGCAGCGGCGCGGCGCGTGTCCTCAGCCAGCAATTCGCCGGCGCGCGGATGGGCGTCGGAGCCCGTTTCATCGCGGCACGAGGCGCAGACGATGACGGTCACGCCGGCCAGGACGTCGTTATCCCCGGACGCATTGTCCGCTGTGCCAGCCGAAAAACTGCTGTTCTGGTCCAAAAACCGGGCTCCTTGCCCGGAAACCCGCCGGGCGATCGGATTCTTTCTTCAGACGGCAGGTCTCCTGGCTCGCGAGTCATCGCCTTGGTTAGCCGCCTTCCCGGTGTCACCCAGTGGCATTCGGCCTTGGCTCTTCGCTTACAGTTGCGGGGACAGCCGCGGATTTGGGATTTTTTCCCGCACCGCATTCCCTCTTGGCCCTTGCCGTTGCGGGCAGGGGACCGTCTGGAGCGGATTTAGGCGGTTCGGGTAGGGGAAGTCAACGCACGGCTACGACATGGCAATGTCGGCCAAAGGCTGTCCCAAATCGCCGGCCGGCATCACTTCGATGCGTTCGAGGCCAAGCCAGCCCTGCATCTGCTTCAATTCCTCGAAGAGTTGAGCGGCGGTCTCAGGCGGGGCGCCGGGCTCGGCATAGGCGGCATGGACGCGCAGCACACTGGCGGGGCGGTCGGCCTTGAGGTCAACGCGCCCCACGATCCGGTCGCCGAGCAGGAAGGGCAGGACGTAGTAGCCATACTGACGCTTGTCGGCCGGAGTGTAGATCTCGATGCGGTAATGGAAATCGAACAGCCGCTCGCTGCGCGACCGCTCGAAGACGACGGGATCGAACGGCGCCAGCAGGGCGCGGGCTTCGATTTTTCGCGGAAGACGGGCGTCCTTATGGAGGTAAGCCGGCTTGTCCCAGCCTTCGACGCGCACCGGCAAAAGCTCGCCCGACTCGACCAGTTCCTCCAGCCGGCCCTTCATGTCGGCCGGCGACAGGCGGAAATAGTCGCGCAAGTCACCTGACGTCGCGATGCCATGGGCGCGGGCGGAAATGCGCAGCAATTCGCGGTGCGCGTCCTCGGCGGCCGGCACCGGCAGATCGAGGATCGCCTGCGGCAGCACGCGCTCGGGCAGGTCGTAGAAGCGCTCGAAGCCGCGCCGGTGCGCCGTGGTGATGCGGCCGGCCCAGAACAGCCATTCGAAGGCATGCTTGGCGTGGCTCCAGCCCCACCAGCCGCCCGAGCCCTTCTGGCCTTCCAGCGCGGAAGCGGCGATCGGGCCACGCTCGGCCACTGCGCGGTAGATCTCCTCGATATAGGCGGCGTGCTCGCGGCCCCATTTGGCGAGGCCCAGATACATCTCATCGCCGCTCTCGGCGCGCTGCATGCGCCAGCGCATCAGCGGCCAGGTCTCGACGGGCAGGAAGGAGGCCTCATGCGCCCAGTATTCGAACACGGTGCGCTTGCGGGTGACGGCGGCATTGTCGAGCAAAGCGAACGGGTAGGGACCAAGGCGGGAGTAGAGCGGCATATAGTGAGCGCGCACCACGGCGCTGACGGAATCGATCTGCAGCAGGCCGGTGCGCGAAAGCACCCGGGCGAAGTGGCGGCGGTCCGGTGTGCCGCCCGGCCGCGGGTCGGTAAAACCCTGCGCGCCAAGGGCGATCCGCCTGGCCATGGCGAGCGATATTTTGTCCTTCATCAAGATGCCTTTGCCCTGGTCCTGTTGCCGTATTTTTAGCCGGTGATTCCGGCGATGCTAGCAGGCTTGTGGCGGGAGACATGTCAGGAGACAAAAGTGGAGTAAAATGTGAAGGAAATCAAACAGGAGCGGATCGGACCAGTTTTTCCCGACCTGCCGTCCAGCACTGCGTTTTGAACAAGGTTTGACTTGCTTCGCCGAAAGCCCTGCGCTAACCCTCGCCGCGTTGCAGCATAGGCACCTAAAACGGTTCAGCGGTTAAACTGTCACGCTTCCGCATTAGGATTGGTTGCTGTAATCAAAGTGGATTGGCCGCCAACGGAAAGCCGCAGCATGAACGCATTGCTCAGTTCGTACCTGCCCATCGTTCTCTTCATCGCCGTGGCGGCGGTCGTCGGCCTGGCGCTTATCATCGCGCCGTTCCTGGTGGCTTACCGCAATCCCGATCCGGAAAAGCTTTCCGCCTATGAGTGCGGCTTCAACTCTTTCGACGATGCCCGCATGAAATTCGACATCCGCTTCTATCTGGTGTCGATCCTGTTCATCATCTTCGATCTGGAAGTGGCCTTCCTGTTTCCCTGGGCGGTGTCGTTCTCGAAGATCGGCATGCTCGGTTTCTGGTCGATGATGGTGTTTTTGGCGGTGCTGACCATCGGCTTTGCCTATGAATGGAAAAAAGGAGCGCTGGAATGGGATTGAACGACAGTTCCGGTACGCTCGTCGCGCCTAAGCCCAAGGGCCTGATCGACCCCAATACCGGTCGTCCGGTCGGTTCTGACGATCCGTTCTTCCTCGAGATCAACAACGAACTCGCCGACAAGGGCTTTCTGGTCACCTCGACCGAGGCGCTGATCACCTGGGCACGCAGCGGTTCGCTGATGTTCATGACCTTCGGTCTGGCCTGCTGCGCCGTCGAGATGATCCACACCTCGATGCCGCGCTACGATTCGGAGCGTTTCGGTGTTGCGCCGCGTGCGTCTCCGCGCCAGTCCGACATCATGATCGTCGCCGGAACGCTGACCAACAAGATGGCGCCGGCTTTGCGCAAGGTCTACGACCAGATGCCGGAGCCGCGCTACGTCATCTCGATGGGCTCGTGCGCCAATGGCGGCGGCTATTACCACTATTCCTATTCGGTGGTGCGCGGCTGCGACCGCATCGTGCCGGTCGACATCTATGTGCCCGGCTGCCCGCCGAGCGCCGAAGCGCTGCTCTACGGCATTCTTCTGTTGCAGAAGAAAATCCGCCGCACCGGCACGATCGAACGGTAGACCCATGGCTGCATCCCTGAGCGAACTGTCGACCTATCTCGGCGAAAAGCTGCCGGGCCGTGTCAAAGACGCCGTGCTGGCCTATGGCGAGCTCGGCATTTCCGTCGAACCCGGCGACCTGATCGACGTGGCGACCTTCCTGCGCGACGATGCGGGCTGCCAGTTCATCTCGATCATCGATGTCTGCGGCGCTGACTATCCGTCGCGGGCCAAGCGCTTCGACGTCGTCTATCATCTGTTGTCGCCGAAGCGGAATTTGCGCATCCGCATCAAGGTGCAGGCCGACGAAGAGACGCTGGTGCCGTCGCTCACCGCTGTTTATCCCGGCGCCGACTGGTTCGAGCGCGAAACCTACGATCTCTATGGCGTGCTGTTCTCAGGTCATCCCGACCTGCGCCGCATCCTCACCGATTACGGTTTCGAGGGCCACCCGCTGCGCAAGGACTTCCCGCTGACCGGTTTCGTCGAAGTCCGCTACGACGACGAAGCCAAGCGCGTCATCTACGAGCCGGTCGAGCTCAAGCAGGAATTCCGCAATTTCGATTTTCTCTCGCCATGGGAAGGGACGGATTACGTCCTGCCGGGCGATGAAAAAGCCAAGACGAATTGAGGCGCCAGAATGGCCGAAACCTCCGTCCGCAATTTTAACATCAACTTTGGACCTCAACACCCTGCCGCGCATGGTGTTTTGAGGTTGGTGCTTGAGTTGGACGGCGAAGTGGTCGACCGCGTCGATCCGCATATCGGCTTGCTGCATCGCGGCACCGAAAAGTTGATCGAGCACAAGACCTATCTGCAGGCGGTGCCCTATCTCGACCGGCTCGACTATTGCGCGCCGATGAACCAGGAGCATGCTTTTGCGCTTGCCGCCGAGCGGCTGCTCGGCATCGAGGTGCCGAAGCGCGGCCAGCTGATCCGCGTGCTCTATTGCGAGATCGGCCGCATCATGTCGCACATCCTCAATGTGACGACGCAGGCGCTTGATATCGGCGCGCTGACGCCGCCGCTGTGGGGCTTCGTCGAACGTGAAAAGCTGATGGTGTTTTACGAACGGGCCTCGGGCTCGCGCATGCATGCGGCCTATTTCCGTCCCGGCGGCGTGCACCAGGACCTGCCGCAAAAACTGGTCGAAGACATCGGCAAGTGGATCGACCCGTTCCTGAAGTCGCTCGACGATCTCGACAGACTGCTCACCGGCAACCGCATCTTCAAGCAGCGCAATGTCGATATCGGCACGGTGTCGCTGGCCGACGCCTGGGCCTGGGGCTTTTCCGGCGTCATGGTGCGCGGCTCGGGTGCCGCATGGGACCTGCGTAAGTCGCAGCCCTATGAATGCTATTCCGAGATGGATTTCGATATCCCGATCGGCAAGAACGGTGACTGCTATGACCGTTATCTCGTGCGCATGGAAGAGATGCGTCAATCGGCCAAGATCATGCGCCAGTGCGTCGACCTTTTGCTCGGCAAGGAAAGCACCGGCCCGGTGTCAAACCTCGACGGCAAGGTGGTGCCGCCGAAGCGTCAGGCGATGAAGCGCTCGATGGAAGCGCTGATCCACCACTTCAAGCTCTACACCGAAGGCTATCGCGTGCCGGCCGGCGAGGTCTATGCCGCCGTCGAGGCGCCGAAGGGCGAGTTCGGCGTCTATCTCGTCTCCGACGGCTCCAACAAGCCGTACCGCTGCAAGCTGCGCGCACCCGGCTTCGCGCATCTGCAAGCCATGGATTTTCTCTGCCGCGGCCACATGCTGGCCGACGTCACCGCCGTGTTGGGTTCACTCGATATCGTCTTTGGTGAGGTCGATCGGTGATACGCTTTTTGGGTCCAGTATTAATCTTTACTGCTGTCGCGCTGCACCCCGCATATGCATTCGAGTGCAAGGCAGCCGTCAGTGCTTCCGATCTTGTGAAGCAGCACTTCAAATTGAGCTATGTCACGCTTGGTATGCAAGAAAGTGCGACAGCTGCATCTGCTGATGTCGATGCGTTCTATTTCAAGAGAGATACATGCGAGTGCGGCGTCGTTGCGCCGGTTGGTGCGAATTTCTCTAAGGCGGAAATATCGGAGGCCGCTAGCAGCAAAACGGGGCTGCAGCGGCTTGTTACCCGCTTGGTTGGTCAGTCCGGCGTCTGCCCGCCTGTCATGACAAATTCGCCGACATTCCAGTGTTTTGACGGAACGGCGAAGGTCTGCAAGGAGGCCGCCGCAAGATGATGAGTATGGGCCGGTCATCAAAGGCGTTTCTCGCAGTGGCATGTCTTGCCGCTTCTGCGGAAGTGACATCTGCAGCGGCCGCTCGCGGACTTTCGTCCAGCGATCTTCTCAGAGAAGGGTTCGAGCTCGTCGCCGAAGGCGATCTGTTGACGGTACGTGAAATTGGTGGCTATCGGCTCTTGGACGATGGGATATTTGTTCTCGGTCCGCCGCGCGAAGCTTGCGAGCGAAATGAGATATTCGTTGCTGAAGTGCCTAGCCAGCTGCGGCCTCGCTGCGGAAGTATCTGGTGGAATGACCGTTACGATGAGTTTGTCCGCCTAAAGCGTGGGAATGAAGAGTTCGTATGCGTATTGGGGCAGGCCGAGGACTGCTACCGCGCCTATCAATCAGCTCAGTAAGAAACATAAAAAGCGAAACTCCATGTCAGTCCGCCGTCTCGCAGAAGCCAGCGTCCAGCCAGCCTCCTTCGCCTTCAACCGGGCGAATGCGGCGGTGGCCAAGCAATGGATCAAGAAATATCCCAAGGGCCGCGAGCAGTCGGCAATCATTCCCTTGCTGATGATCGCGCAGGAGCAGGAAGGCTGGGTCACCAAGGCGGCGATCGAGACGATTTCGGACATGCTCGGCATGCCGCGCATCCGCGGGCTTGAGGTCGCGACCTTCTACACGCAGTACCAGCTGAACCCGGTTGGTACGCGTGCGCATATCCAGGTCTGCGGCACCACGCCCTGCATGCTGCGCGGCTCGGAAGCGCTGATGGATGTGTGCCGCTCCAAAATCCATCACGACCAGTTCCACACCAACGACAAGGGCACGCTGTCGTGGGAAGAGGTCGAATGCCTCGGCGCCTGCGTCAACGCGCCGATGGTCATGGTGTTCAAGGACACGTTCGAGGATCTGACGCCGGAACGGCTGGCTGAAATCATCGATCTCTATGATGCTGGCAAGGGTGCCACGGTTCCAACGGGACCGCAGAATGGCCGCACCGGCTCAGAGCCGGCCCCCGGTCTGACGACGCTGAAGAGCGAAAAGGCCATCCTCAAGGCGACGCGCGACAAGGAAGCCAAGGCGGCGACCAAGGCTGCCCAGGCGGCGCCAGCCGCAGTTGCGCCGGCCGCTACGGTTTCGCAGGCGCCGGCCGCAGCGCCGGTTGCGCCGTCCAAGGCCGGCAAGCCAAAGACCGATGCTCCAGAGACCAGTCCGGCTCTAAAGTCGCCATCGCCGGTCAAGGTCGCGCCCGAGGTGGAAAAAGCAGCGAGCGTTGCCGCACCGCTGCATTCGGCTGCCAATGCCAATCTGGCTGCGCCGGAAGTCGAGGAGGTCTCGAAACAGCGTAGCGGCCCCAGGAACAAAGCCGAGCCGGCGACTGCCTTCAAGGCGCCGGAAGTCAAGATTCCAGCCGCCAAGCCGGCAAAACCGTCGCTCGAGGACAAGAACCGTCCGGCCGGCATCGACAGGCCGGCTGCGGTCGACGATCTCAAGCTGATCTCGGGCGTCGGCCCGAAGATCGAAGGCATCCTGCACACGCTGGGCATCTTCACCTTCGCGCAGGTCGCTTCGTGGAAGAAGGCCGAGCGCGACTGGGTGGACGGCTATCTCGCCTTCCATGGCCGAATCGACCGCGACGACTGGGTCGGCCAAGCCAAGGCGCTCGCCAAGGGCGGTGTCGCCGAATACATCCGCGTCTTCGGCAAGAAGCCGGTCTGAGGGACGAAAAATGCTTCAGGATAAAGACCGCATCTTCAACAACATCTACGGCCTCTTCGACAAGTCGCTGGCCGGCGCGATGGCGCGCGGCGCCTGGGACAACACGCCCGGCATCATCGCCAAGGGGCGCGAGTGGATCGTCAACGAGATGAAGGCGTCCGGCCTGCGCGGCCGTGGCGGCGCCGGCTTCCCGACCGGGCTGAAATGGTCGTTCATGCCCAAGCAGAGCGATGGCCGGCCGAGCTATCTCGTTGTCAACGCTGACGAATCCGAGCCCGGCACCTGTAAAGACCGCGACATCCTTCGCAACGATCCGCACACGCTGGTCGAGGGCTCGTTCATTGCCGGCTTCGCCATGGGCGCGGTCGCCGCCTACATCTATGTTCGCGGCGAGTTCATCCGCGAGCGCGAGGCGCTGCAGCGCGCCATCGACGAAGCCTATGAGGCCAAGCTGATCGGCAAGAACAACACGTCCGGCTACGATTTCGACATCTACATGCATCACGGCGCCGGGGCCTACATCTGCGGCGAGGAAACCGCACTGCTCGAAAGCCTCGAAGGCAAGAAGGGCCAGCCCAGGCTGAAGCCGCCATTCCCGGCCAATGTCGGCTTGTACGGATGTCCGACAACGGTCAACAATGTCGAGTCGATCGCGGTGGCGCCGACTATTTTGCGCCGGGGTGCTGCCTGGTTCTCGTCCTTCGGCCGACCCAACAATGTCGGCACCAAGCTGTTTTGCATCTCCGGCCACGTCAACAATCCGTGCACCGTCGAAGAGGCGATGTCGATCCCGTTCCGCGAGCTGATCGAGACGCATTGCGGCGGCATTCGCGGCGGCTGGGACAATCTGCTTGCGGTCATTCCGGGCGGCGCTTCGGTGCCATTGGTGCCGGCCGAGCAGATCATCGATGCGCCGATGGATTTCGACGCACTGCGCGATCTCAAATCCGGTCTCGGCACGGCGGCTGTCATCGTCATGGACAAGTCGACCGATATCGTGAAGGCGATTGCCAGGCTGTCCTATTTCTACAAGCACGAGAGCTGCGGCCAGTGCACGCCGTGCCGCGAAGGCACCGGCTGGATGTGGCGGGTGATGGAGCGGCTGGTGCGCGGCGAGGCGCAGAAGCGCGAGATCGACATGCTGCTCGACGTCACCAAGCAGGTGGAAGGCCATACGATCTGCGCGCTGGGCGACGCCGCGGCATGGCCGATCCAGGGCCTGATGCGGCATTTCCGCGGCGAGGTGGAGCGGCGCATCGACGAGTTTTCGCGCAACGCGCACCGGGCCGAACCGGTGATGGTGGCGGCGGAATAGATTTGAAATACGGGCGCAAGCCCGGGACTGACATATCGGGGCGGGGCAGACGAAGAAACGACCAGGAGATATCTATGGCGCCGTATTCGAACCCTTTGATGCCCAATTTGGACCAGCTTGAGAAGATGAACCAGGATTTGACCAGGATGATGCCGAAGGAGATGGCCAGCGCCGTCAACCTTCTCGCGCATCCTGTCGCGGGTGCCGCCGCCATGTCAGCGCTGGGCCTCGGCCTTGCCAACCACGCCTTTGGCGTGTGGCTCGGCGCATGGTCGGGTGCCGCCGAGGCTTCGCAGCGGATTTTCCAGCCGATGATCGACGATTACGAGCAGCGCGCCGAGCGTTATTCGGAGACCGCCCCCGCCACCAAGGCGCGCGCGGCGACCAAAACCCTGATCGCCGAGGCGCAAAATTTCGCGCAGGACGTGACCGATATTGCCGCCCGCACCGTCGATGCCGAGCCTGAGAAGGCGGATCCGGTCGCCGAAGACGCGACGACCGGGTTGATGCCGGAGGATTTCAGGCAGCCCAAGACCATTGCGCGCCCGTCCAAGCCGTCGGATCTCAAGGCGATAACGGGCGTCGGGCCGAAGCTCGAAAAAGTGCTGAACGGCCTTGGCATCTGGACCTTTGCCCAGATCGCCGCATGGACTCCGGAGGAGATCGCCTGGGTCGAGGATTATTTGTCGCTCAAGGGCCGCATCGGCCGCGACGAGTGGACCCGCCAGGCGGCGGCACTGACGCTGGCCGCCAAGGCGAAGAGGTAGGGGGCAGGCATGGAGGTTCACGACAGGAGCGAAGTTCTCGATGTGCGCAATGCCATCGTCAGCAACTCCAGATTTGACGATGTGAACCTGGCGAACACGCAGTTTCACAACGTCAACCTGTCGGCAGCCCTGGTGGACGACGCGAACCTCTCGAACGCGTCTTTCAGCAATGTGAATATGAGCAACGTGAAGATAGAAAACGCTGAAGTCGCCGGCATGATGATCAATGGCATCAGGCTGAGCGATCTGTTTCAGGCATATGAGACGGCGAAGACCGCCGGGGGCAATTGATGGCAAAGCTCAAGGTCGACGGGAAAGAGATCACTGTACCCGACCACTACACGCTGCTGCAGGCGGCCGAGGACGCGGGCGCGGAAGTGCCGCGCTTCTGCTTCCATGAGCGGCTGTCGATCGCCGGCAATTGCCGCATGTGCCTGATCGAGGTGAAGGGCGGGCCGCCCAAGCCGCAGGCCTCCTGCGCCATGGGCGTGCGCGACCTGCGCCCGGGCCCGAATGGCGAGGTGCCGGAAATCTTCACCAACACGCCGATGGTCAAGAAGGCCCGCGAAGGCGTGATGGAGTTCCTGCTGATCAACCATCCGCTGGATTGCCCGATCTGCGATCAGGGTGGTGAGTGCGACCTGCAGGACCAGGCGATGGCCTTCGGTGTCGATTCCTCGCGCTATCACGAGAACAAGCGCGCGGTCGAAGACAAGTATATCGGCCCGCTGGTGAAGACGGTGATGAACCGCTGCATCCACTGCACGCGCTGCGTCCGCTTCACCACCGAAGTTGCCGGCATTTCCGAGCTTGGCCTGATCGGCCGCGGCGAGGATGCCGAGATCACCACCTATCTCGAAAGCGCCATGACCTCGGAGCTGCAGGGCAATGTCATCGACCTCTGCCCGGTCGGCGCGCTGACCTCGAAACCCTTCGCCTTCCAGGCGCGGCCGTGGGAGCTGACCAAGACCGAATCCATCGACGTGATGGACGCCGTCGGTTCGGCGATCCGCGTCGATAGCCGCGGCCGCGAGGTGATGCGCATCCTGCCGCGCGTCAACGAGGCGGTGAACGAGGAGTGGATTTCCGACAAGACCCGCTTCATCTGGGACGGCCTGCGCACGCAGCGCCTCGACCGCCCCTATGTGCGCAAGGACGGCAAACTGGCGCCCGCCAGCTGGGCGGAAGCTTTTGCCGCGATCAAGGACGCGATGTCGAAGGCTGCGGCCGAGAAGATCGGCGCCGTTGCCGGCGATCTGGCCGCCGTCGAGGAAATCTACGCGCTGAAGCAGCTCATGGCTTCGCTGGGCTCGAAAAACACCGATTGCCGCCAGGATGGCGCCGCACTCGATCCGGCGCTCGGCCGCGCCAGCTATATCTTCAACCCGACCATCGAGGGCATCGAGCAGGCTGATGCGGTGCTGATCATCGGCGCCAACCCGCGCTTCGAGGCTTCGGTGCTCAACGCCCGCATCCGCAAGCGCTGGCGCATCGGCAACCTGCCGGTCGGCGTCATCGGCGAGGTCGGCGACACACGCTATGAGTACGAGCAGCTCGGCGCCGGTCCGGAATCGCTGAAGGATCTGGCCGACGGCAATGGCAAGTTCTTCCAGGTGCTGAAGAAGGCGACGCATCCGCTGATCATCGTCGGCCAGGGTGCGCTGTCGCGCGCCGATGGTGCAGCCGTGCTCGGCCAGGCGGCGAAACTCGCTGCCGCGGTCAACGCTGCCCGCGCCGACTGGAACGGCTTTGCCGTGCTGCACACTGCGGCTGCCCGTGTCGGCGGCCTCGATGTCGGCTTCGTGCCGGGTGAGGGCGGCAAGAACGTTGCCGGCATGCTGGGCGAGAGCGACGTGCTGTTCCTGCTCGGCGCCGATGAGATCGACATGTCAAAGACCGGCGGCGCTTTCGTCGTCTATATCGGCACGCATGGCGACGCCGGCGCGCATCGCGCCAATGTCATCCTGCCGGGCGCTGCCTACACCGAAAAGTCCGGCACCTATGTCAACACCGAGGGACGCGTGCAGCAGACCAACCGCGCCGGCTTCGCACCGGGCGATGCACGCGAGGACTGGGCCATCTTGAGGGCGCTGTCGGATGTGCTCGGAAAGAAACTACCCTTCGATTCGCTGCAGCAGCTGCGCGCCAAACTCTATGGCGAATACCCGCATCTGGCCCGCATCGATCATGTCGAGCCAGGCAATGCCGATGACATCGCCAAGGTGGCGAAGCTCGGCGGGCGGCTGAACAAAGGCACCTTCACCTCGCCGGTCACGGATTTCTATCTGACCAACCCGATCGCGCGGGCGTCGGCCGTGATGGCTGAGTGCTCGGCGCTGGCGAAGAGCGGCTTCAAGCAGGCGGCGGAATAAGCATGGACACTTTCTTCTCCTTCTATGTGGTGCCGGCGCTCTGGATTGTGGCCCAGTCGGTGCTCCTCATCGTTGTCCTGCTGATCGCGGTCGCCTATCTGCTTTATGCCGACCGCAAGATCTGGGCGGCGGTGCAGCTGCGCCGCGGCCCGAACGTCGTCGGCCCCTGGGGCACGCTGCAGGCCTTCGCCGACCTGTTGAAGTTCGTCTTCAAGGAGCCGGTCATTCCGTCCGGCGCCAACAAAGGCGTTTTCCTGCTGGCGCCGCTGGTGTCGGCAGTGCTCGCGATCTCTGCCTGGGCGGTCATTCCCGTCAATGCAGGATGGGCGATCGCCAACGTCAATGTCGGCATCCTCTATGTCTTCGCCATCTCCTCGCTCGAGGTCTATGGCGTGATCATGGGCGGCTGGGCGTCCAACTCGAAATACCCGTTCCTCGGTGCGCTGCGCTCGGCGGCGCAAATGGTGTCCTACGAAGTCTCGATCGGCTTCGTCATCGTCACCGTGCTGCTTTGCGTCGGTTCGCTCAACCTGTCCGACATCGTGCTTTCGCAGCAGGACGGGCTGGGTACCAAGCTTGGCCTGCCCAACAGCTTCCTCGACTGGCACTGGCTGGCGCTGTTTCCGATGTTCGTCATCTTTTTCATCTCGGCGCTGGCCGAGACCAACCGCCCGCCCTTCGATCTGGTGGAAGCCGAGTCGGAACTCGTCGCCGGCCATATGGTCGAATACTCCTCGACGCCGTTCCTTTTGTTCTTCCTCGGCGAATATGTCGCCGTGGTGATGATGTGCGCCTTGGCGACCATCCTGTTCCTCGGCGGCTGGCTGCCGCCCTTCGACTTCGCGCCCTTCACCTGGGTGCCCGGTGTGATCTGGTTCGTGCTCAAGATCTGCCTGATGTTCTTCATGTTCTCGATGGTGAAGGCCTTCGTGCCGCGCTACCGCTACGACCAGCTGATGCGCCTTGGCTGGAAGGTCTTCCTGCCGATCTCGCTGTTCATGGTCGTTGCCACCGCGGCCTTCCTCAAGATCACGGGGTTTGCGTGATGTCCGCTCTTGGCCAAGCCGCAAAATCGCTGCTGCTGCAGGATTTCGTCAGCGCCTTCTTCCTGTCGATGCGTCAGTTCTTCGCGCCGAAGGAGACGATCAACTATCCGCACGAAAAGGGGCCGGTGAGCCCACGCTTCCGGGGCGAGCATGCGTTGCGCCGCTATCCCAATGGCGAGGAACGCTGCATCGCCTGCAAGCTGTGCGAAGCGATCTGCCCGGCGCAGGCGATCACCATCGAAGCCGGCCCGCGCCGCAATGACGGCACGCGCCGCACGGTGCGTTACGACATCGACATGGTGAAGTGCATCTATTGCGGCTTCTGCCAGGAAGCCTGCCCGGTCGACGCCATCGTCGAGGGGCCGAATTTCGAATTCGCGACGGAGACGCGCGAAGAGCTTTACTACGACAAGGACAGGCTGCTGGCGAATGGCGACCGGTGGGAGCGCGAACTGGCGCGCAACATCTCGCTGGACTCGCCCTACCGCTGATATTGACGCATGGACGGGGCGAGGGGCCTCGTCTAAGGACAACGCGGCTTCGGCACCGGAGGCGGACCGAAGCAACACAAGCGAACAGGACGAGCGTCCTGTTTCGGACAGGAACCCGGGGGAACCCATGCTGAGTGGACTAGAGGCGGCCTTTTTCTACCTCTTCGCCTTTGTCGCGGTGGCGTCGGCCTTCATGGTCATTTCGGCGCGCAACCCCGTGCATTCCGTGCTGTTCCTGATCCTGACCTTCTTCAATGCCGCCGGCCTGTTCATGCTGACCGGCGCCGAGTTCCTGGCGATGATCCTGCTCGTCGTCTATGTCGGCGCGGTCATGGTGCTGTTCCTGTTCGTCGTCATGATGCTCGATGTCGACTTCGCCGAGATGAAGGAGGGCGCGCTGCAATATGCGCCGATCGGCGCGCTGGTCGGGCTGATCCTGGCGGCGGAGCTGATCATCGTGCTCGGCGGCTACACATTCTCGCCGCAGCTGGCTTCGACGGTTTCGAAACCCATCCCGGATCTCGCCGCGCGGACGAATACGGCCGCGCTCGGCGATATCCTCTATACGGACTACCTCTACTACTTCCAGATTTCGGGCCTCGTGCTGCTGGTCGCCATGATCGGCGCCATCGTCTTGACGCTGCGCCACAAGGAAGGCGTCAAGCGGCAGTCGATCGCGGCCCAGGTTGGCCGCACGCCGGCTACGGGCATGGAAATCCGCAAAGTCAAGTCGGGCGAGGGGCTCTGAGATGGTCGTCGGCATCGCACATTACCTCACCGTATCGGCGATCCTGTTCACGCTTGGCGTGTTCGGCATCTTCCTGAACCGTCGCAACATCATCGTCATCCTGATGTCGATCGAGCTGATCCTTTTGGCGGTCAACATCAATTTCGTCGCCTTCTCGGCAGCGCTCGGCGATCTCGTCGGACAGGTGTTCGCCCTGTTCGTGCTGACGGTTGCCGCCGCCGAGGCGGCCATCGGTCTTGCCATTCTCGTCGTCTTCTTCCGCAACCGCGGCTCGATCGCGGTCGAAGACGTGAACCAGATGAAGGGTTGACGGGGCTAACATGTATCAAGCGATCGTCTTCCTTCCGCTACTCGGCTTCCTGATTGTCGGCCTGTTCGGCAATGCGCTCGGCGCCAAGGCCTCGGAATACATCACCTCCGGCTTCCTGGTGATTTCGGCCGTGCTGTCCTGGGTTGCCTTCTTCTCCGTCGGTTTCGGCGAAGGCGAAGTGTTCACTGTGCCGGTGCTGCGCTGGATCCAGTCCGGCGGGCTCGACGCCAATTGGGCGCTCAGGATCGATACGCTGACCGTGGTGATGCTGGTGGTTGTCAACACCGTGTCGGCGCTGGTTCACATCTATTCAATCGGCTACATGCACCACGACCCGAACCGGCCGCGCTTCTTTGCCTATCTGTCGCTGTTCACCTTCGCCATGCTGATGCTGGTGACGGCCGACAATCTGGTGCAGATGTTCTTCGGCTGGGAAGGGGTGGGTCTCGCCTCCTACCTGCTGATCGGCTTCTGGTACAAGAAGCCGTCGGCCAATGCCGCCGCCATCAAGGCCTTCGTCGTGAACCGCGTCGGCGATTTCGGCTTCGCGCTCGGCATTTTCGGCGTTTTCGTGCTGTTCGGCTCGGTCAATCTCGGCACCATCTTCGCCAATGCGGCGACGTTCATTCCGGCTGAAGGCGCGCCGCAAGGCGCTGCCGTGCTTACTTTCCTCGGCTACGCGCTGGACAAGCAGGCGGCCATGACCATCGTCTGCCTGCTGCTGTTCATGGGCGCCATGGGCAAGTCGGCGCAGGTGCCGCTGCACACCTGGCTGCCGGACGCCATGGAAGGCCCGACGCCGGTCTCGGCGCTCATCCATGCCGCGACCATGGTGACGGCCGGCGTGTTCATGCTGGCACGGCTGTCACCGCTGTTCGAGCTGTCGCATTCGGCGCTGACAGTGGTCACCTTCATCGGCGCCTTCACCGCCTTCTTCGCGGCGACAGTCGGCCTGGTCCAGAACGACATCAAGCGCGTCATCGCCTATTCGACCTGTTCGCAGCTCGGCTACATGTTCGTCGCGCTCGGCCTTGGCGCCTACGGTGCGGCTATCTTCCACCTGTTCACGCATGCCTTCTTCAAGGCGCTGCTGTTCCTCGGCTCCGGCTCGGTCATCCATGCCGTCTCCGACGAACAGGATATGCGCAAGATGGGCGGCCTGAGGAAGCTCATTCCGAAGACCTACTGGATGATGGTGATCGGCACGCTGGCGCTGACCGGCGTCGGCATTCCGGTGACCGTCATCGGCACCGCCGGCTTCTTCTCCAAGGATGCCATCATCGAGGCTGCCTTTGCCGGGCACAATTCGGTCGCCGGCCTCGCTTTCATCCTGCTGGTCATCGCCGCCTGCTTCACATCGTTCTACTCCTGGCGGCTGATCTTCATGACCTTCCACGGCGAGCCACGGGCAAGCCACGACGTCATGCACCATGTCCATGAATCGCCGCCGGTGATGCTGGTGCCGCTGTTCATACTGGCCGCCGGCGCGCTGTTTGCCGGTGTGATCTTCCACAACTCGTTCATCGGCGAAGGCTACGCCGAGTTCTGGAAGGCATCGCTGTTCACGCTGCCGGACAACCACATCCTGCACGAGATCCACGAACTGCCGCTGTGGGTCGAGCTGGCACCGTTCGTCGCCATGGTCATCGGCTTTGCCGTCGCCTGGAAGTTCTACATCCGCTCGCCGGAATTGCCCCGGAGTGTCGCCGCCAACCATCGCCTGCTCTACGCCTTCCTGCTCAACAAGTGGTACTTCGACGAGCTCTACGACGTCCTGTTCGTGCGCCCGGCCAAGGCTCTTGGTCACTTCCTGTGGAAGACCGGCGACGGCACCATCATCGATGGCCTCGGCCCCGATGGCGTTTCGGCGCGCGTCGTCGATGTCACCAACCGCGTCGTCAAGCTGCAGACCGGCTACCTCTATCACTACGCCTTCGCCATGCTGATCGGCGTTGCCGCACTCGTCACCTGGATGATGCTCTGATGACCGCCTGGTCCAACCTTCTCTCGCTGGTCACCTTCCTGCCGCTGGTTGGTGTGCTGCTCATCCTGTTCGTCAGGGATGACAGCCCGAACGCGCGTCGCAACATCCGCGCCATCGCGTTCTCGACGACGGCGTTCACCTTCGTCGTCTCGCTGTTCATCTGGACCGGCTTCGACAATTCGCAGGCCGGCTTCCAGTTCGTCGAGAAATACGCTTGGCTCGACTCCGGCATTTCCTACCATATGGGTGTCGACGGTATTTCGATGCTGTTCGTCATCCTGACGACATTCCTGATGCCGCTCTGCATCCTGGCGTCGTGGGAAGCGATCGACAAGCGGGTGAAGGCCTACATGATCGCCTTCCTGCTTTTGGAAACGCTGATGATCGGCGTGTTCTGCGCGCTCGACATCGTGCTGTTCTACGTCTTCTTCGAGGCCGGCCTGATCCCGATGTTCATCATCATCGGCGTCTGGGGCGGCAAAAGACGCGTCTATGCCTCGTTCAAGTTCTTCCTCTACACGCTGGCCGGCTCGGTGCTGATGCTCTTGGCCATCATGGCGATGTTCTACCAGTCCGGCACCACCGACATTCCGACGCTGTTGACGCACAATTTCCCGGCCAGCATGCAGACATGGCTATGGCTGGCCTTCTTCGCCTCCTTCGCGGTGAAGATGCCGATGTGGCCGGTGCACACCTGGCTGCCCGACGCGCACGTCGAGGCGCCAACGGCGGGCTCGGTGATCCTGGCCGCCATCCTGCTGAAGATGGGCGGGTACGGCTTCCTGCGTTTCTCCTTGCCGATGTTCCCGCTGGCGTCGGAAATGTTCGCGCCGCTGGTGTTCACGCTGTCGGTCGTTGCCATCATCTACACCTCGCTGGTGGCGCTGATGCAGGAGGACATGAAGAAGCTGATCGCCTATTCCTCCGTCGCCCATATGGGCTTCGTCACCATGGGCATCTTCGCCATGAACCAGGAAGGCGTGCAGGGCGCGATCTTCCAGATGCTCAGCCACGGCCTGGTCTCGGGCGCGCTGTTCCTGTGCGTCGGCGTCATCTATGACCGCATGCACACGCGCGAGATCGACGCCTATGGCGGCCTCGTCAACAACATGCCGAAATACGCCACCGTGTTCATGGTCTTCACCATGGCCAATGTCGGCCTGCCGGGCACGTCAGGCTTCGTCGGCGAATTCCTGACCATGCTTGGCGTGTTCAAGGTCAACACCTGGGTGGCGTTCTTCGCCGCCACCGGCGTCATCCTGTCGGCTGCCTACGCGCTCTGGCTCTACCGCCGGGTGATCTTCGGCGCGCTGACCAAGGAAAGCCTGAAGGGGCTGCTCGACCTGTCGACGCGCGAGAAGGCGATCATCTACCCGCTGGTCGTGCTGGTCATCTTCTTTGGCGTCTATCCCGCCCCCGTCTTCGATGCCACGGCCCAGTCGGTCAAGGCGCTCGTCACCAATGTCACCGCATCCATCGGCGCCGCGCAGACCGCGGCGGCGAATTAACCAAGGGTTTTGCGAACCATGACGCCGGACCTTTACGCCAGCCTTTCGCTCTCGACGCCGGAGCTGATCCTTGCCATCGGCGCGCTGGCGCTGTTGATGGTGGGCGCCTATTCGCGTGCCAACGCCGTCAATCTGGTGACCGGCCTTGCCGTCGCCGTGCTGGTGATCGCCGGCCTATGGCTGATCCTTTCCACGGAGCTGGGCAGCGCCTACGGCAACGCCTTCATCCAGGATCCGTTCTCCCGCTTCATGAAGGTGCTGTCGCTGGTCGGTTCGGCGGTAACGCTTGTCATGTCGATGCGCTTTGCCAAGCAGGAGCATTTCGACAAGTTCGAATACCCCGTGCTGATCCTGCTCTGCACGCTCGGCATGATGCTGATGATCTCGGCCAACGGCATGATCGGGCTCTATCTCGGCCTCGAATTGCAGTCGCTGGCGATCTACGTGCTGGCGGCGATCAACCGCGACAATCTGCGTTCGACCGAAGCCGGCCTGAAGTACTTTGTGCTCGGCGCGCTGTCGTCGGGCATGCTGCTCTACGGCATCAGCCTCGTCTACGGCTACACCGGCAATGTCGGCTTCCAGGAAATCGCCTCGGCGCTGGGCAGCGGCGAGCGCCAGCTTGGCCTCGTCGTCGGCCTGGTTTTCGTGCTGGCCGGCCTTGCCTTCAAGATCTCCGCGGTGCCGTTCCATATGTGGACGCCCGACGTTTATGAAGGCGCGCCGACACCGGTCACCGCCTTCCTGGCAGCTGCACCCAAGATGGCGGCGATGGCGCTGATCGTGCGCGTCACCATGGGCGCCTTCAAGCCGATCGCTTCCGACTGGCAGCAGATCATCGTCTTCATTTCGATCGCCTCGATGGCGCTCGGCGCCTTTGCGGCCATCGGCCAGACCAACATTAAGCGACTGATGGCCTACTCCTCGATCAGCCATATGGGCTATGCGCTGGTCGGCCTTGCCGCCAACAGCCAGGCCGGTGTGCGTGGCGTCGCCATCTACATGCTGATCTATCTGGTGATGACGCTCGGCACATTCGCCTTCATCCTCGCCATGCGGCGCAAGGAAGGCAATGTCGAGCAGATCAGCGATCTCGCCGGTCTCTCCTCGACCAACCCGATCATGGCGACGATCCTGACCATCCTGATGTTCTCTTTGGCCGGCATCCCGCCGCTCGCCGGCTTCTGGGGGAAGTGGTACGTCTTCCTCGCCGCCATCAACGCCAATCTCTACGCGCTGGCGATCATCGGCGTGCTGGCCTCGGTTGTGGGCGCTTATTACTATCTGCGCATCATCAAGATCATGTGGTTCGACGAACCGGCCGGCGGCTTCGTGCCGATGGCCAGCGAACTGCGCCTCGTGCTCGGCGTCTCCGGCGCCTTCGTGCTGTTCTATGTGCTGATCGGCGGTCCGATCGCGACCTATGCCGAAGCCGCCGCCAAGACATTTTTCTGACCGGATGGCATTTCGGCTGGCTCCAACCTCTGAGACGGAAGGGTTCCGGCTTGAGGCCCATGACAGTATCGGCTCCACCAACACGGTGGCGCTGGACCATGCAAAGGCAGGTGACCCCGGCAAATTGTGGGTCGTTTCCAAAAAGCAGGAAAGCGGGCGCGGCCGGCGTGGCCGTGCCTGGGTGTCCCCCGAAGGCAATCTGGCAGCGACCTTGCTCGTCATCACCGGCGGTGAGCTTCGCCTTGCCGCGACGCTCGGTTTCGTTGCCGGCCTGTCGCTGGCCGATGCGCTCGACGCCGTGGTGCCGAAAGGCAGGATCGCGGTCGGCCTCGATGGCGCCAGCCAGGGACATAACCGTTTCGAGCTGAAATGGCCGAACGATGTGCTGGCCTCCGGCGCCAAGCTGGCCGGCATCCTGCTGGAATCAGCCATTCTCGACGGCGGCCGTTTCGCGGTGGCGGTCGGCATCGGCGTCAATGTGGTGGCGCATCCCACTGATATGCCGTATCCGGCGACATCGTTGCAGGCGCTTGGCGCGACATGCGATGCCGAAACGCTGTTCTTGGCGCTGTCGGATGCGTGGACCGACAATGCCCGGCTGTGGGATGAAGGACGCGGGCTCGACGCCATCAGGCGGCGCTGGCTGGCGCGCGCGGCGGGGCTTGGCGGCGAGGTTGCTGTCAGGATTGACGGGAATGTGGTGCGCGGTACCTTCGAGACCATTGACGCGGACTGCCGTTTCGTGATCCGCGATGATGAGGGGTCGGTCGTGACGGTAGCCGCCGGCGACGTGCATTTCGGCGCGGTCGCGTCGGCAAAAGTTTAGGGGCTGGCCGCAAGGGCCGGGAAGGGAAAATTGATGGCGAAAGCGCAAAACGCCGAACTCGTCTTCGTGCCGCTCGGCGGCGTCGGCGAGATCGGCATGAACTTCGCCCTTTACGGCTACGGGCCGCCCAGCGCGCGCGAATGGATCGTCGTCGATGTCGGCGTGACCTTTCCCGATGCGGCGCATCCGGGCGTCGACCTGATCCTGCCCGACACGCGCTTCATCGAGGAGAACCTCGCCGGCCTGCGCGGCATCATCATCACCCATGCGCATGAAGACCATTACGGCGCGCTGCTCGACACCTGGCCGAAGCTGAAGGCGCCGGTGTGGATGACGCCGTTCAGCGCCGGCCTGCTGGACGCAAAGCGCCAGGGCGAGCAGGGTGCGCCAAAGATCCCGGTGACGATCTACCGGGCAGGCGACAAGTTCACCGTCGGTCCGTTCGAAATCGAGGCCATTCCGGTGGCGCACTCCATTCCCGAGCCGATGTCGCTGGCGATCACATCGCCGGCCGGCACCGTCATCCACACCGGCGACTGGAAGATAGATCCGGAGCCGACGATTGGCCCCAAGACCGACGAGGCGCGTTTCCGCGCCTATGGCGACAAGGGCGTGCTGGCGCTGGTCTGCGATTCGACCAATGCGCTGCGCGAAGGCGAATCGCCGTCGGAAGTGGCGGTGGGCGAGGGCCTGAGGGGGGTCATCCAGAGCGCCGTCGGCCGCGTCGCCGTCACCACCTTCTCTTCCAATGTCGGGCGCATCGTCTCGATCGCCAGGGCGGCGCGCGATGCCGGCCGGCAGTGCCTGGTGCTCGGCCGCTCGCTGAAGCGGGTCATCGATGTTGCCGGTGAACTCGGCTACATGGGCGGGCTGCCGGAATTCATCGCCGAGGAGGATTTCGGCTTCATACCGCGCGAGAATCTGGTCATCATCTGCACCGGCAGCCAGGGCGAAGCGCTGGCGGCGTTGGCAAAACTGTCACGCGACGAGATGAAGTCGGTGTCGCTGACGGCCGGCGACACGGTGGTGTTTTCCTCGCGCACCATTCCCGGCAACGAGAAGGCGATCCTCGAGATCAAGAACCGCCTCATCGATCTAGGCATCAAGATCATCGAGGACGGCGACGCGCTGGTGCATGTCTCCGGCCATCCGCGCCGCAGCGAATTGCGCAGGATGTATGAGTGGGTGCGGCCGCAGATCGGCGTTCCCGTGCATGGCGAGGCCGCGCATCTGGTGGCGCAGGGGTCGCTGATGTCGACCTCCGGCATCGGCCAGGTGGCGCAGGTGCGTGATGGCGACATGCTGCGGCTGGCGCCCGGTCCGGCCACGATCATCGACCAGGTGCCGTTCGGCCGCATCTACAAGGATGGCCGCCTGATCGGCACCGACCAGGCGATGGGCATACGCGACCGGCGCAAGCTGTCCTTTGCCGGCCATGTCGCGGTCAATGTCGTGCTCGACGACAAATATGAGCTCGCCGGCGATCCTGATCTGGTCGCCATCGGCGTCGCCGAGGCGGATGCCCGTGGCGAGAACATGGAAGACCTGATGCTCGACGCGGCGGTTGGTGCGGTGGATTCGATCCCGCGCCAGCGCCGCAAGGACCTCGACCTGGTGCAGGAAGCGGTGCGTCGCGCGGTGCGGGGTGCGGCCAACGAAGCCTGGGGCAAGAAGCCGCTGGTGACAGTGTTCGTCACGAGATAGGGCGAAGCCAAGCGCTGGAATTCAGCTGGTGGCGGGAAGCCAGCGAAACGTCCCGTCCACCTGCTCGATGTGGCCGAGACCCGGAAACGGCATGTGATAGCCGGCGACGAGCAGCCGGTGTTCGGCGACCATTTTCAGCAGGCGCTTGCGGGTCTCGACGGCCTGCTCCTTCTCGTCGTCGAGATCGGCACGCCATTCGGGGCGCTGGATCGACACGACAGAGTGCAGGAAAGCATCCGACCAGACGAGCAATTGCTGTCCGTCGCTTTCGACGTGGAATGCCAGCAGCCCCGGAGAATGGCCTGCTGCGTCGATGGCGGTGATGCCCGGCACGATTTCGTCTCCGGGCGATACGAATGTCGCGCGGTCGGCAAGGCCGGCGCAGACACGCCGAAACAGGTCGCGGTTGTTCAGCCTGGCTTCGCGCACCGTATCCGCCTCGGTCCAGAAGACGAATTCGGCCGCACCGAACACATAGCGCGCCCGGCTGAAGTCGGCTTCGCCATTGTTCACAAGGCCGCCAATGTGGTCGGGGTGCCCATGCGTGATGATCACCACATCGATGTCGGCGGGTTCGAGCCCAAGGTCTTGCAGGCATTGCAGGAGTGCACTGTCCTCGTCGCCGAATCCGGTGTCGAACAGGATTTTTTCCGCGCCGGTGTCGATCAGCGTCGGGATGAAGCAATGCTCGTATCGATCGGGATCGATGACGTTCGAGACGGCGAGTTCCCGCACTGCGCCCGGCGATTGTCCAGGGGCGAAGGCAGCCGCGAGATTGTCGCGGACATCGACGGCGTCGAGCAGGGCCGCAACCTTGAATGAGCCAAGATCGAAGCTGAAAACGCGGGAGCGGATATCGGACATGGCCGTTTGTACTTCGCTGATATCGATTGGAACAAGTCGGGGGTTCACCCAAGTGCGACCTTGCGCGCCTTGGCAAAGGCTATTGATGTCGGCCGATTTGCCGTAAGACGCCAGACATCGAAGCTGGAGGTTTCATGCTGGGACGCCTGAACCATGTCGCGCTTGCCGTGCCGGATCTGGCCGCGGCGATCGCCGCTTATCGCGATACGCTTGGCGCGAAGGTCACGGCGCCGCAAGCGCTGCCGGAGCATGGCGTGACGGTGGTGTTCGTCGATGTCGGCAACACCAAGATCGAACTGCTGGAGCCGCTGGGCGAGGGCTCGCCGATCGCGGCCTTCCTCGAGAAGAACCCCTCGGGCGGCATGCATCATGTCTGCTATGAGGTCGACGACATCCTTGCCGCGCGCGATCACCTCAAGGCAAGCGGCGCCCGTGTGCTGGGCGACGGCAATCCCAAAACCGGCGCCCACGGCAAGCCGGTGCTGTTCCTGCACCCCAAGGATTTCTTCGGCACGCTGGTCGAACTGGAGCAGGCATGAGCTGGATTTCGTTTGCCGCGCTGTTCTTCATCACCTGGTGGCTGATGCTGTTCATGGTGCTGCCGTTCAGCGTGCGCACGCAGGATGACGATCACGACGTGACGCTGGGCACCGTTGCCAGCGCCCCGCGCGGACCGCATATGCTGCGCGCCGTGATCCGTACCACCATCGTCACGGCTGTCGTCATGGGCATTTTCTACGGCCTGACGCACGGGCTGGGTTACAGCCTCGACGAAGTCCCGCACATCATTCCCGAAGCCAGCCAGGCACCGGCTAATTAAAGCACTTTCCTGCCGAAAAAATCGGGCGGGCAGCATGCGGCTTTTTGTGCCTATTTTCGGAGCATCGGACTCCAGTTTCGGTGCCTCGGGCCAAGGTTAGCAACTCCGCGCGCAAGCATAGCCAATCCTGATAGAATCGCGACCAGATCACGCCGGTGCAAGCTCATGTGATTTGGGAACAGTTTGATCTAACCAGATGATTGGGCAAAAAAAATGCAAGGCACAAGGCCTTGCAATTTAAACGCGTTCCGATCTGTTTTCCGGTTTCCGGCGGCAGCGGGTAACCGCGCCTAGATCGCATCCTCCCAAGACTTTGACCGCGTAGGAGAGCAGATTTTTCTCTACCCTCTCGGTTATCGGGGCACACTAGCCTAACCCCGATGAAATTGTCACGCATAATTTTGCCCGCAAACGGGCAATCCTGTGCTGCACTGCACAATAGTACGGCAGGCTTTGCTTGCGAAACGAACAACAGCGGGGTTGCCGCATTATTGTGGCCAGGTGTGCTGCGTCGCTCGGACGCGTAAAGCGTGTGTCAGCACTTCGCGGCCAGGCGGAGCACTTTGCGCCCAAGGATTATCGTTTTCGGTTCGAAGGTCTTTGGAAGAAGAATCGATTTTTTGCGATTTCGGGCCGATGCGGCCGGTCGGGTTTCCATTCCGTCACGAAATAGCTATGAAGCCGGGGCAAGCAAGCCAGCCGCGCCGATTCCGGCGCAGCCTCCTCTCTCACGGACCTGTCCATGCGTTTGTCGCAGTTTTTCCTGCCCATCCTGAAAGAAAATCCGCGCGAGGCCGAGATCGTCTCGCACCGGCTGATGCTGCGTGCCGGCATGATCCGCCAGCAGGGGCAGGGCAGCTTTTCCTGGCTGCCGCTGGGCAAGCTGGTGCTGGACAAGGTCTGCCGCATCATCCGCGAGGAGCAGAACCGCGCCGGCGCGTTGGAAATCCTGATGCCGACCATTCAGTCGGCCGATCTGTGGCGCGAAAGCGGCCGCTATGACGATTACGGCAAGGAGATGCTGCGCATCAAGGACCGGCAGGACCGCGACATGCTCTACGGACCGACCAATGAGGAAGTGGTCACCGAGATCGTGCGGGCCTACGTCAAGTCCTACAAGGATTTGCCGCTCAACCTCTACCACATCCAGTGGAAGTTCCGCGACGAGGTGCGGCCGCGCTTCGGCGTCATGCGCTCACGCGAATTCCTGATGAAGGACGCCTATTCGTTCGACCTCGATTTCGAGGGCGCCAAGGCGGCCTATAACAGGATGTTCGTCTCCTATCTCAGGACCTTCACGCGCATGGGGTTGCAGGCCATTCCGATGCGGGCCGACACCGGGCCGATCGGCGGCGACCTCAGCCACGAATTCATCATCCTGGCCGACACCGGCGAAAGCCAGGTCTATTGCAATCGCGAGTATCTGTCGCTTCAGGTGCCCGGCGAAAACACCGACTTCGCCAATGACGGCGAGATCGCCGACATCGTCAAGACCTGGACGACACCTTACGCCGCCACCGACGAGATGCATGACGAGGCGGCCTGGGACAAGCTCGGCGAAGCGGACCGTGTTTCGGCGCGCGGCATCGAGGTCGGCCACATCTTCCATTTCGGCGATAAATATTCGAAGCCGATGGGCGCCAAGGTGACCGGGCCCGACGGCAAGGATCATTTCGTCTCCGGCGGCTCCTACGGCATCGGTCCTTCGCGCCTTGTGGCGGCGATCATCGAGGCCAGCCATGACGACAACGGCATCATCTGGCCGGAGGCGGTGGCGCCGTTCGACATCGGCCTGATCAACATGAAGGTGGGCGACGCCGACTGCGACCGCGTCTGCAATGAGCTCTATGCCGCCTTCACCGGTGCGGGCAAGGATGTGCTTTACGACGACACCGACCAGAGGCCGGGCGGCAAGTTCGCCACCGCCGACCTGATCGGCCTGCCCTGGCAGGTGATCGTCGGACCGCGCGGCGTCGCTGCCGGCGAGATCGAGATCAAGAACCGCCGGACTGGCGAGCGCGAGACGCTGCCGGTGGCGGAGGCCAGGAAACGCTTCGGTGCAACCGCATGAGCCAAGCCGCGGCAGCGAAGCCTTCGGTCGCCAAGTCTCCGGTCGGCAAGTCGCCGGCCGCCAAATCTCCGGTCGCAGGCCCGTTTTCCATGTTCGAGCGCATGGTCGCCTGGCGCTATTTGCGCTCACGCCGCAAGGAGACCGTGATCTCGGTCATCGCCTCGATCTCCTTCCTCGGCATCATGCTTGGCGTCGCGACGCTGATCGTCGTCATGGCGGTGATGAACGGGTTCCGGGCCGAGCTTCTGACCCGCATCCTCGGCGTCAACGGTCATCTGATCGTGCAGCCGCTGGATTCGCCGCTTGAGGACTATGCGCAGGTTGCCGCCCGCATCAACGGCGTGGCCGGCGTCAAATACGCGATACCACTGATCGACGGCCAGGTGCTGGCGCAAGGCAATGTCGGCGGCGGCATGGGCGCGCTGGTGCGCGGCATACGCGCCGAGGACCTCGGCAAGATCGCCATCGTCGCCCAAAACGTCAAGCAGGGCACGCTTGACGGCTTCGATTCCGGCGAAGGCGTCGCCATCGGCAAGCGCATGGCGGAGAATCTCGGCCTCGTGCTCGGCGACACCATCACGCTGATCTCGCCCGACGGCGATGTGACGCCGATGGGCACGACGCCGCGGCTGAAGGGCTACAAGGTGGCGGCGATCTTCGAGGTCGGCATGTCGGAGTATGACAGCTCCATCGTCTACATGCCGTTTTCGGAAGCCCAGCTCTATTTCAACATGGACGGCAGGGCGCAGACGATCGAGATCTATGTCGACAATCCCGATAATGTCGATGCGCTGAAACCACTGGTCGACGCGGCGGCGCAACGGCCGATCGACATGGTCGATTGGCGCCAGCGCAACGAGACGTTCTTTTCAGCACTGCAGGTCGAGCGCAACGTCATGTTCATGATCCTGACGCTGATCGTGCTGGTGGCGGCGCTCAACATCATCTCCGGCCTGATCATGCTGGTGAAGGACAAGGGCCACGATATCGCCATCCTGCGCACGATGGGCGCCTCGCGGGGCGCCATCCTGCGCATCTTCCTGATGACGGGGGCGGCGATCGGCGTCACCGGCACGCTCGCCGGCGTTCTGCTCGGGGTGCTCATCTGCACCAACATCGAATCCATCCGCCAGTTCTTCTCCTGGATGACCGGCAAGGTGCTGTTCAATCCGGAGCTCTACTTCCTCAGCCAGCTGCCGGCCAAGATGGACCCGCGCGAGACGACTTATGTCATCCTGATGGCGCTCGGCCTGTCCTTCCTGGCAACCGTGTTTCCGGCGTGGCGGGCCGCCCGTCTCGATCCGGTCGAGGCCTTGAGATACGAATGAAGTCCGAGATCATTATCGAGCTGAAGAGCGTCGAGCGGCACTATGTCCAGGGGCCGCGCAAGCTCACCATTCTGAACGGCGCGGATTTTTCACTGAAGCGCGGCGAGATGGTGGCGCTGGTGGCGCCATCGGGCACCGGCAAGTCGACGCTGCTGCACACGGCGGGCCTGCTTGAGCGTCCCGACGCCGGCGACGTCATTTTGGCCGGCCGGGCCTGCGGACGGCTCTCGGACGACGAGCGTACCGCGATCCGCCGCAACGATGTCGGCTTCGTCTATCAGTTCCATCATTTGCTGCCGGAGTTTTCGGCGCTCGAAAACATCATGATGCCGCAGCTGATCAAGGGGCTGTCGCGCAAGGAAGCGGCGGAGCGCGCGGCGCAGTTGCTCGACTACATGCAGATCGGCAAGCGCGCTTCGCACCGTCCGTCGGAGCTTTCCGGCGGCGAGCAGCAGCGCGTCGCCATTGCTCGTGCCGTCGCCAACGCGCCATTGCTGCTGCTCGCTGACGAGCCAACCGGCAATCTCGACCCCGTCACCGCGTCCTATGTCTTCGAGGCGCTCGGCGCACTGGTCAAGCAGTCGGGCCTCGCGGCGCTGATCGCCACCCACAATCACGAACTGGCCTCGCGCATGGACCGGCGGGTGACGTTGCACGAGGGCAAGGTCGTACCGCTCTAGGGTATGGCGATACTCAGGTGAGGCCGGCCTGCGGATCTTAGCCCTTTTGGGGAGCAAAGATCGCTGAAGTCAGCTCCGCCCCTCATTGCCCTGCCGGGCATTTCTCCCCGTATAGTGACGGGGAGAAAGGGCTGGTCGCAGCCTCGGCGCTATACCTGCAACGCTGGCGATTAGCGAAATCATCGATGACAGCGCCCCTCTCCCCGTCACTATACGGGGAGAGGATGCCGGCAGGCAGGTGAGGGGCAGCGCCGACATTCGCGAACAACTCGCCACCTGAAGCAGTGGATATCTTCTACCGCGCGATCCCGCCCCTTATCATATCAACGCTTTCTTAACCCTGCCCAAACCGGCTGTCAGGATTCGTCGGCATACCGTTTTCCGTTCGTTGACATTCGAACAAAATTAGAACAAAATACGAACATAACAACAACAGGAGAGAGTTATGAGCGATCTTGTTCAGGACGTCGTTTCGTTGGTGTGCATGAGTGCGTTTCTCGTTTCCATGGCCGTCTGGATCGGCGCCATGTGATGAAACTGCGGCTCGCCGCAGTGTTTTAGGGCGGGCAGGAGGGCGTTGTGCCGTTAAGCCTTTCTTGCCGCCATGACGCTAGGGTGCTCCACCAAGACAGGGAGCAAACACCCAAGTGTCGCCGATCATCACGGTCCTTCTCGTGGCCGGCAATCTCGGAACTGATTTTCTTGCTGATGACCGCGCCGCTCGGTTTGCGCACGGTGAGGCTCAGCCGTGTGGTGGCCATGGACCGGCAGCGCCTCTGGCAGGCGCTGTGGCCGCTCGGCAGGGATGCCGGCTGGTCAGGCGAGATACTCTCGGCCGAGGCATTGGACGGGCAGGGTACGGCCCGCATCATGCTGTCCTGGGAAGGTCGCGATGGCCAACCGATCGAGCGCAGGTCGCGGTTCGAAGACGTCGTCGAAGGCAGTCGTTTTTCGATGCGCGTCATCGAGGATACCGCGCTTGACGCTTCGTTCTGGAAGGATTTTTACGAGACCACCGAACTTGTCCCCGAAGGCGACAGTACGCGCGTGACGCTCAGCCAGACCGATCGCTATCGCGGCGTCGCCTTCCTGGTGTTCCGATACTTCGCCATGCGCCGCGAGCTCGGCAAGTTACAGCACTGGGCGAGGACGGGGCAGTATCGCAAGGGCGGCTGGTTCGAGCATCCGCTGAGCCAGGTCGGCTTTGCCGTTTTGTCTGCCTTCATCCTGTGGCCGTTCTTCGGGCTCAATCTCGGTGGCTTTGCGCTGGCCGCGATCCTGACCTCGGTGGTCGCCCTGCACGAACTCGGCCATATGGCGGCCTTCCGGCTGACCGGGCATCGCAAGGCGCGGATGATCTTCATCCCGCTGCTCGGCGGCATCGCCATTGGCGGGCGGCCCTATGACAGCCGCTTCGAGGTCGCCTTCGTGGCGCTGATGGGTGCTGGCTTTTCCGCTTTCCTGGTGCCGCTGCTGATCGTCGCCAGCGGGCTCGCCTCCGGTGACGGGCATCGGCTCGCTGCTGCGCTGCTGGCGACGCTTGCCGGCTTTGCCGCTTTGTTCAACATCGCCAATCTGGTGCCGGTTTGGAAGTTCGACGGCGGTCAGGTGCTGCGCCAGATCTGTCCGGGCCCGATCGCGCTGGCGCTGGCCTCCTTCTCTCTGCTGTCAGCCTTGCTGGCGATCGGCTGGCTGGCCGGCTTTTCCCAAAGCTTTCTGCTGGTGGCGGGCGCTGTCTTTGCAATCCTCAGCCTGCTGACCAGGGGCAGCGGGGTAAAACCGCGCCACGAATTGAAGCCGATCCGCACCTTCGACCGCTTCGCCATGGCCGGCGCGCTGCTGGCGGTCTTCGCCATCCACGGCTACGGGCTGTTGTGGGCGTCGGCGCGGTTGCTTTGAGCGTTTAATCGAGGCGAGACTTCAGCCGGCCTTGCGCGCCGGTTCGGCAGAAATGCGCTCGGCTGCGCCAAAAACATCCTCGAAGGCGGATTTCAACGCCAGGTCGAAGTCGGCCATCGTCACCGGCAGGCCGAGATCGACGAGGCTGGTGACGCCGTGATCCGGCACGCCGCACGGCACGATGCCGCTGAAGTGGCTGAGATCCGGCTCGACATTGACGGCTATGCCGTGAAAGCTCACCCAGCGCCGCAACCGGATACCGATGGCGGCGATCTTGTCCTCGGCCGGCGAGCCGTCGGGCAGGGAAGGGCGATCGGGCCGCACCACCCAGACGCCGACGCGGTCCTCACGGCGTTCGCCGCGCACGTTGAAGGCGGCGAGCGTGCCGATGATCCACTGCTCGAGCGCGGCGACGAAAGCGCGCACGTCCTCGCGCCGGCGCTTCAGGTCAAGCATGACATAGGCGACCCGCTGTCCCGGCCCGTGATAGGTGTATTCGCCGCCGCGGCCGGCGGCAAACACCGGGAAACGGTCGGGGTCGATCAAATCCTCGATGCGGGCGCTGGTGCCGGCGGTGTAAAGCGGCGGATGCTCGACCAGCCAGACCATCTCGGCGGCCGCACCCGTGCGGATCGCCTCGGCGCGCGCTTCCATCAGGGCAAGCGCATCGGGATAGGCGGTAAGGCCAGGCTCGATGCGCCACTCGACCGGTGCTGAGCCGGGCAAGGGCAGGAACGACGTGGCGATCTGGCTGCGTTCTGTCATGGCTTTTCGTTTTTCGCGCAATGCACGCCGGCTTCCGAAACCGCCTTACGCTCTCGGGCGGAATGCATTTGCCCTTCATATGGCGGTATCAGGCGCAAACGTCCAGTTCGCCACGCATTTCGGCCTTCCCGACCGTTGTGCCAATTCCCGGCGATTATTGCGCGCCGCGCCCTTGTTTCGCCGGAAACGATTTGCTACACGCCGCGAGCCGGTTCGTTCCGGCTCCTACCACGGGCGGTCGTGGCGGAATTGGTAGACGCGCAGCGTTGAGGTCGCTGTGGGGCAACCCGTGGAAGTTCGAGTCTTCTCGACCGCACCAAAATTTCCCTAAAACGCGGCTCGCGTTTCCAGGTCCCCTGTTGAAGCGGCTTTAGCCAATGGCCTGACTGTGCCGAGGACTTCCAGCGGATTCCTCCGTTGGCTGTGAGCGTGATCGTTCTATCAGCTACACCGATTGGCTTTACCCAAAGCCTCATGCAAAATACCGGTATGACCGACACGCCGCCGCCAGGATACAACATGCGCGACCTGATGGCAGCGGTCGGCGAGGTGCTTTTGTTTTGGGGCTTTCTCGAAACGGCGATGCGTGAGTACCTTGCTCTGATCGACCCGGTTGAGGCCATCCTACCCACGAAAGCCCCTGTGCTCAGCCAATGGCGTAAGGCGAAAGCTGATCGCCGCGATGCGCGATTTGTCCAACTGTTCGCCGATATCGAGGAAGTGGCAGAGCTTCGGAATTGTCTGGCACATGGCCTTTCGTCAGCGTCGGCAGATCCACGGAGCCGCGACGAAGCGGCCGTGATCTGCATCACGCGGGCGGAAGCCGTCGCACCGTCACAATTAATGAAATGCAGGAAGCAAGGGACCGCCTCCATAGGGTGACCAACCGCGTTCGCGATCTGCCCATCTGAACCACCTCACTTCCCGATTTCGGGGATACAGTTTTGATGGGGCAAGATGTGCCTCATCGTCTGCGTTGCTTCACGCCGCCGACAGCTCCGGGAACGAGCTCATGCAGAAGTCATTTTTCTCCGACCCACCGAACTTTGAAACACTTTTTCTATGGAATTTGTAGAATTACGTTTTGAATGTGATCTCGGTACTCCTCGCCAAGCCTTGGCGGCGTTCGTCTCCTGAGTTGCGAGCAGCGCTTTCGTAATCAAGCAAGACAGCCCCTTGTGAAGGGGGGGCTCCGCCGATCGCTGTGCGGCCGGTAACGGCGGAGCGTTGCCAGCAGCCCGCGGTTCCAGAGGATAGAGGTTTTCCCATGCCCAAACTTGCACCCGTAGAGCAGACCATCCCGGAAGCCGATATTGTCCCGCTTACGGGACGTGTCGGCGCAGAGATCAGGAACATACGGCTTTCCGGCGACCTGCCACAGCAGACCGTGGCGGCGATCAACCAGATCCTTCTGCGGCACAAGGTGGTGTTTTTCCGCGACCAGGCGCATCTCGACGATGTCGAGCAGGAGCGCTTCGCGCATCGTCTCGGCGACCTCGTGCCGCATCCGACCCAGGGGCCCGTCAAGGGAACGGCGTCCATTCTCGAACTCGATTCAAGCCGTGGCGGCGGTGGTGCCGACCAATGGCATACGGACGTCACTTTCGTGGACGCCTATCCGAAATTCTCTGTTCTTCGCGGCGTCGTCATACCGCCGGCCGGCGGCGACACCATCTGGTCGAACACCGCCGCGGCCTACCAGGACCTGCCCGAGCCATTGAAGCTGCTCGCGGACAGTCTCTGGGCGGTGCACAGCAACGTCTACGACTATGCGGCGGTGAGGCCGCGTGCGAGCGCTGCGGAAAGGAAGCACTTCGAGGAGGTCTTCACCTCGACGATCTACGAGACCGAGCATCCCGTTGTCCGCGTCCATCCCGAAACAGGCGAACGCTCGCTGCTGCTCGGCAATTTCGTGCAAAGGCTGATCGGTCTTTCCAAAAGCGATTCAGCGCGGCTCTACGAGGTGTTCCAGTCCTATGTCACGGCGCCGGAGAACACCGTCCGGTGGCGCTGGAAAGCCGGCGATGTGGCGATCTGGGACAACCGGGCCACGCAGCATTACGCAGTCAACGACTATGGCGATCAGCACCGGGTCGTCCGTCGCGCCACGGTCGACGGCGACGTTCCGGTCAGTGTCGACGGTCGCCGCAGCGCCACCCGCACCAAGGTCGCGAAGCCCGCGACCGACAAGGCCGCCTGAGGTCAGAGTCGCCTGAGGCGTGGTCAAACGCGAGGGCCGCTGTGCAGGCGGCCTTCTTCATCCGCGACAGCGTATCGGCCACCACTAAAAGGACTAAAAGTTCATTTCAACCCGAACTGCGCCTTGGAAACCATCGCATTGTTCTGGAACATAGCGTTCATGTTGCCGCCGAAGCCGTTGCCTTCCCACATGTACATAGTTGTCTTGTAACCGGCCATGTCGCTGCTGCTCAGCTCTTCGCCTTCACATCCAAGAATGTTGACGGCCTGCTGGTAGCTGATCCCGTCGCTAAGGGCCGCGTACTGGGCCTTCGTAACAGTACAGCCGGACGCGGACGCTGGCGAAGCGGCGGCGATAAACAATGCCGATAAAAGAAACTGTCTCATCGACCATCCTCCGTGATCAGTATTTTCTTCCCTCTGGTCAGCAGTGTGAACAAACCGAGGATGATGTCACCGGCCACCCAGAAGAAGACCAGCATGCCTGTTCCTATGGCAGCTCCGATCGCGCCGCCTGCCTTCTCGGCTTGGCTGGCGGATTGATCAATCATGCCGCCGATCTTTGACCAATAGGCGAAGAGCCAAAGCACCATGAGAACGTTGAAGATGATGAACAGCCATTTGAAGACATGGCCGAAGAATCCGCGTTTGCGGATTTCGCGTTGAACTATTGGCATAGCAGTTCCCCCCTGCGCCTCCACACTTTATGAAAGCATAGGACTGGTCTGCTGTCCAATGGCGCACTTCAGCTATAGTTGCCGCGAGGGCGAATTCGCCACAGCGCGAGAGGTGTGCCGACATCGCGGCGGATAGTCACCGATCTCCGGCGTGTCGATGTTGGCAATGCGAAACAATCGCGAACCGCGCGAGTCCACCTCCGCAGCTCCGTACGGCGGGCGTACCAACCGCCATTCGCCACATCGGCGTCGCAAATGGCGTGACCGACAGTGCCGCGCTTACCTATAGTGCCCAGGACAATTTCATCCAGGGGCATCGCGTATGTTGGGTCATGTTCGTGCGGTGGTCGTCGGTGGCGGCTGTGTCGGCGCAGGTATTCTTTACGGCTTGGCGAAGCGCGGCTGGAGCGATGTCGCGCTGCTCGAACGGACGCAGCTCACTGCCGGTTCGACATGGCATGCGGCCGGGCTGATACCCTCCTATGCCCGCAGTCTCAACGTCGGCCGGATGATCGCCAAATCCATTGAGATCTATGAGGGCCTCGAAGCCGAAACCGGCCAGAAGGTCGGCTGGCACAAATGCGGCCAGCTGCGCATTGCCAACACGCGCGATAGGCTCGACGAATACCGCAGCTATATCGACGTCGCCGAGGTTCAGGGCATACGGGCGCGGATCGTATCGCCCGACGAGGCGCGAGAAATCTGGCCGCTGCTCAACAACAGCGGCATGCTCGGCGCGCTCTATCATCCCGATGACGGCCACATCGCGCCCGCTGACGTGACCCAGGCCATGGCCAAGGGTGCACGCGACCTCGGCGCGAAGATCCATCTTGGCACCGAAGTGACGGGGTTCGAGCGGATGCCGGGCGGCGAATGGAAGGTCAGAACCTCCCGCGGCGACATGATCTGCGAACACGTAATCCTCGCCACCGGCAATTATGCACGCCAAACCGGCGCCATGCTGGGCCTCGACATTCCGGCAATTCCGATCGTGCATCAGTACTGGATCACCGACGCGGTGCCCGAAGTCGTGGAGCGCAAGCGGCAGGGCCTTCCGGAAATGCCGATCCTGAGGGACGAGGGTTACGAGGGCTATTTGCGTGAGGAAGGGGACGGGCTGCTGTTCGGCCCCTACGAGCGCACCGAACAGCTCAAGCTGTTCGCCGAAAACGGCGTGCCGGAATGGTTCGGCGCCGACCTGCTCGATGAGGATTTCGACGCCGTCTCCTGGAATTGGGAACGGGCGAGCGAACTCGTGCCCGCGCTCGGGCGCGCCGGCATCAAGCGAAATGTACGCGGACCGTTCCAGATGACGGCCGATGAGCTGCCGTTGATGGGGCCGGCCTGGGGGCTCCAGAATGTCTGGCTCGCAGAAGGCGTTCCGGGCGGCATCCTGTGGGGCGGAGCGATCGGCCATTACCTTTCCGAACGGATTGTCGAAGGCGGCAACAGCATCGACACGGCGGAGCTGGATCCGCGGCGCTTTGGCGACCATGCCAACAAGAAGTGGACCCGGGAGAAGGTGCGGGAAGCCTGGGGCACCCATGCGACGCAGCATTATCCGGGCCAGGACATGCCGGCGGCACGTCCGCAGAAAACAGCTCCGTCCTACGACCGCCTGGGTCAGCTCGGTGCTGTGTGGGATGTGCTGAACGGCTGGGAAATGCCAAGCTGGTTCGCACCTTCGGGCGTCGAGGCCCGCAATTCGTACAGCTGGCGCTGGACCGCCAAGGGCACCTATGTCGGCGAGGAGGTCCAGGCTGTCCGGCAGGCCGTCGGCCTGGTCGAGATGACGCCGATGACGAAGTTCGAGGTCAGCGGCCCGGGTGCCGAGCGCTGGCTCGACGGGATCCTCGCCAATCGCCTGCCGCGCCTCGGTCGCATCGCGCTCGCCCACCATCTCACGCCGGCCGGTGGTGTGCAGGCAGAGTATGTGGTGGCGCGGCTACGGAACGACCTGTTCTACCTCGTCTCGACGCCGCGCGCCGAACGCTGGAACTACGACGACCTGAACCGGCTGCTGCCGAAGGACGGCAGCGTGCAGCTGCGCAATGTCACCAACGATCGCGGCAGTTTCACCGTGGTCGGGCCCAAGGCGCGCGACGTTCTGCAGCCGCTGACGGAGATCGATCTGTCGAACGAGGCTTTCCCCTGGTTCAGCGTGCAGTCGGCGACCGTCGCCCTGGCCAGCGACGTGCGGCTGATGCGGGTCAACTATTCGGGCGAGCTCGGCTGGGAGCTCTATCATCCGCTCTGCTATCAACGGCATTTGCTGGATGCGCTTCTGGCATCAGGTGAGGCGCACGGGCTGAGGCTGGTCGGGTTGCAGGCGCTGGAATCGCTGCGCCTCGACAAGTCTTTCCGCGCCATGTACCGCGACATGAACCTCGAACTGTCGGCCTGGGAGAGCGGTCTCGACCGCTTTGTGAGGCTCGACAAGGGAGACTTCATCGGCAGCACCTCCCTGGCTGCGCAGCAGAAGCAGGGAACGGCGCGCCGGATCGTGACGCTGTCCATCGACACGGATGGGGCGAGCGCCTTTGCCTATGAGGGCGTCTATCGCGACAGCAGCCTTGTCGGCCGCGTCACATCGGCGGGTTATTCCTACACGTTTGGTCATGACATAGCATTGGCGCTGCTGCCGCTGGAGCTTGGGACGCCCGGGACAGTGCTGGAGGTTTCAATTCTCGGCGAGCGGCGCCCGGCACGGGTGATCGCCGACTCTCCCTATGATCCGGAAGGCGCGCGCGGGCGCATGTAAAGGACCTGGAGCACAGTCGTTCAGTCCGCCTGCATCTCACCCCGGCCCGGCAATCGTTGTTCAAAACTCGCCCGATCACGCACTTGGTTTCGCTTCCAGCGAATTTGCCCGTCCACCGGTGGTGAGCGCGCGCTGACGTTCAGCCGGTTCGCGGCCTTATGTTTTGGTTGAGTCGGAATAGGTTTTCGGGATCGTACTTGGACTTGAGATCCACGAGCCGCTGATAGTTGGCTTCTCCGTGCGAAGTCCGCGCCATCGCCTCGCCCTCTTCACCTTGTCCGGGAAAGTTCAGGTACACCCGGTCCCCCGAGAAGGGCCGCATCTCGCTCCAAAAATTGCGAGTCCAGGCGATCGCCGGCTCCGTACTCTCCCGCTCCGTCCAAGACGTGTCGATGCTGAGCAAATACGGAGAATCGCGCGCGCCCAGCGCGGTGTCGTGAGGACGGACACGCGCCATGGCGCCGCCCAAATGCGATATATCGATAAGCGACCAAGGCGAGGGCCGTTTCTGGCCGCGCGCAACGATGCGCTGGATCGCCTCGTCGTCGAGCCTGTCAAGGTAGAGCGATTTCCAGTAGTTCAGGCGCTCGCCCTTGAGGAAGAATGGATCGAAGGCGCTCTGCACGGCGACGTAGGGCAAATCACCGCTCAAATCGATCAATGGCTTGCCGAGCTCACGCAGGGGTTGGATATAAGCAGCGCCTTTCTCGAGGTCGCCTGCGTAAACACCAGTCGGAATGACGACTGCCCGCCCGTGTAACTCGACGGGGTAAGGCGCCGCCGACGGTATGTTCCAGATCGTTATGATGGAGCTGAATTCGTCGGGAGCGTCTGCAACGAAATCGCGCCATTGACGAATGACGTGAACGCCATCGTCCAACGCGTAGAAGGGCGCGCATAGCGTCACCATGGGGCCGACCGGATACAGTTCGTATTCGAAGGAGGTGACGATGCCGAAATTTCCCCCACCGCCGCGCAACGCCCAGAACAGGTCGCTATTCTGATTGGCGCTAGCCGTGAGGAGCGCGCCATCTGCCGTGACGACATCGGCGGAGACGAGGGCATCGCAACTGAGTCCGTGCTTGCGGCGCAGCCAGCCGAGGCCGCCGCATAGGGTGAGTCCAGCAATCCCGGTCTGTGATACTATGCCGAGCGGAGTCGCCAAGCCGAAAGCCTGCGTCTCGCGATCGACATCGCCCAGCGTTGCACCACCGCCCGCCCATGCCCTGCGGGCCGTTGGATCGACGCGCACGGTGTTCATGCGCGAAAGATCGATGACCATTCCGTTGTCGCAGGTCGCGTTTCCGGCCACGTTATGTCCACCACCACGCACGGCCATAAGCATTCCGTGCTCGCGGCCAAACTTGACCGCATCAATCACGTCGGCCGCGCCGACGCATTGGACAATCAGGGCGGGGCGCTTGTCGACAAGTCCGTTCCAGATTCGGCGCGCCTCATCGTAACCGGGGTTCGATGCGGTAAGGCAGGAACCGCGTAGGCTCGACGAAAAGGCGGCGAGCATTTCCGGATCCAGGCCAGTGCTGTTTGCAGCGTTCCCGTCAATCGTTAGCAGGGACATAATCGCCTCCATCTCCGGATTTCGCGTGGCTGTCGGTTAAGGCGAGGGACAAGGCTTCTGAACCGAAAGCACCTTGCGCGCTATTTCCTCGGCGCACTGTGTCAGCGGCCAGGCGGGCCGCCTAGTGGACCCATGGTACACCTCGGTGGCGGCGAGCTTCGTTTAGGTGAAGGGCGGCGACCGCCGCCATCGCACGCGCGCCCGTGGTAGAGTGCCTATGAAGGTGGAGGGTCAATCGATGCAGGACGTTGACGAACGCAGATCTGGCGACACCCGGGAACGCCTGCTTGAAATCGCAGAAGCCGGAGTGCTCGGAAAGGGATTCGCCGCCACATCCATTGAAGAATTGATCGCGGCAGTCGGGATTACGAAGAGCGGATTTTTCTACCATTTCAAGGACAAAGGTGAACTCGCTGAGGCAATGCTCGTCCGATACATCGCGCGAGAAAACGGATTCTTCGATGATCTGTTTTCCCGCGCCGACGAAGTCAGCAACGATCCATTGCAGAGCTTTCTGGCTGCGCTCAAGATATTCGCGGAGATTGTGGCCGATCTGCCGAATGGGCATCCGGGATGTCTCATCGCGTCCTATTGCTACCAGGAGCGTCTGTTCGATAAGGACGTGCGCGACCTCTGGGCGTCCACCTTTGTCGCTTGGCGCGCGCGCTTCCGTGAACGCCTTGATCGGATTGTGTCGGATTATCCCCCGCGCATCGAAATCAGCCTCGATGACTTGGCCGACATGATGTCGGTGATCATTGATGGGGGCATCATTCTTTCGAAGGCGATCAAAGAGAAGCAGGCGCTCGCCCGGCAGATCATGCTCTACCGCGATTTCATCCGCGTAATCTTCTCGGATGCATAGGGATCGTGTTGAGCTGTGAGCAAGATAGCTTCCACGAATGCCGTCAGTGGCGGATCATGTGCTTGCAAGATATTCCCTCCGGCGATCGAGCAGTGCGTGTCGGGGCTCGACATGACTCGCTCGATTCCGAGATTTGATGGGTGGAGCCAGCCATCCGCGGCGCCATCGACCATGTGGAACGGATCTTTCCAAGAGCTACCTTGCCAAAAGCCGACCGTCTGCTGTCGGCCAATTGCAGTCATCAAGCAGCCGATAGGCGCACGCCACCAGCCTCGCAGCTCGCACTTCAGGGTATACCTCGATGTGCCCTAAAGTGCTGCAGCTCCGTCCGCTGCTATCCTGGGAGAACCGTCGGGCCTTCATCCACTGTCAAGTGCTACGGTCACAACGCGGATCGTCGCGTTAAGCTGCGCGAGGCGATCAATGTCTTCGCGCAGGCCCTCAATCTGTTGGGATGTCCCGACGGAGGCGCCGGGATCACGCCGCCTTCTTCATCCGCGGCGTGGTCAATCAGCCTCGGACCATGACGCCAGATGGCGTCGGTAGCTCGGCGAAAACCGGGCCTATCCTGTCCATCCAAGGCCTGAGGAGATGCAGTTGATCGAGACAAGCAGGGCGTCGGTCGACCGCTTTTGATCCGCCGCGCCTGCTCTGACTTCACGCAGCAAATCGACCTGCAGCCGGTGAATGTCGTCCATCTGACGCCGCAGACTGTCGAAACGCCGCTTGAACATCGGAAAGCGCACGGAAAGATCACCCCCGGTGAGGTCGCGGATCAGGCCCCGTGTCAATTCGTACTCCGCGCGAATGCGGGTGTAGATCCGGTGGGATGCATCGCCATCGGACACCAGGCCGGCATAGAGCCGGGCGATCTCCATGTCGGACTGGTAGAGCGTCTTCTCCGCCTCGTCGACGATCAGACGGAAGAAGCGCGAGTGTTCGAACATGCGCCCCAGAAGCTCTCGCCCGGCATCGCCGCGCACCGCGACAAAGGAACTCAGCGCGCTGCCGATGCCATACCAGCCAGTCAGCAGATGACGGTTCTGGCTCCAGGCGAACACCCAGGGGATGGCGCGCAGATCGGCAATGCCGCCGGCGCCGAAACGGCGCTCCGGCCGTGAGCCCATTTTCAGGAGCCCCAGCTCCGCGACCGGGCTCGCCTGGTTGAAATAATCGAGGAAGCCTGGCTCTGCCATCAACCCGGCATAGGAGGCCTGCGACATGCCGGCCAGCGCTTCCAGCGCTTCGTCGAACTCGGGCGTCTGCGTTGTTTCGGCGTCGCCCGGCGATACGGCACTGTGAGCCAGAACGGCGGCGGCGAGGATTTCGAGCTGGTTGAGGCCGGTGCCGCGATTGGCGAATTTCGAAGACACGACCTCGCCCTGTTCCGTCACCCGCATGGCTCCGGCGACCGTACCTGCCGGCTGCGCCGCGATCGCCCGGCCGGTTGGCGCGCCGCCACGGCTGACGGAGCCGCCACGGCCGTGAAAGAAGCTGATCCTGACCTTGTGCTTGCGGCCGACGGCAGCGAGGCGCTTTTGCGCCTTGGCCAGCTCCCAATTGGAGGCCAGGAAGCCGCCATCCTTGTTGGAGTCCGAATAGCCGAGCATGATTTCCTGGCGCGCGCCGAAATCCCGCACCGTGCGCCTCACCAGGGCAATGTCGAGCAATCCGTTCAGGATGCCGGGGGCCGCCTGCAGGTCGGCGATGGTCTCGAACAAGGGTAAGATCCGCAGCCTGATCGTGCCGTCGCCACCGGGCGCGGTCGAAAGCCCGCAATATTGCGCCAGCAGATAGACCGCGAGCAGATCGTCGACCGAGCGGGTCATGCTGAGAACGAAACAGCCCACGGCATCGGCATCGGAGCCGGCGGTCTGGTTCGCGATGACAGAGAATGTCGAAAGCAGTTCCCTTGCCTCGGGCGAAAGCCGATCCGCGTCGATGTCCATCCGCTCGCTTTGGCCAAGGGCTGCGCGGATGCGCGCCGACCATTGCGGCGTGTCTGGTGCAACCGGGTCTGCCAGAGCAAAGATCTCGGCCAGCACTCGATTGACGACAGTGGAGTTTTGCCTGATGTCGAGCGAGACCGTCCGGAAGCCGAAGCTTCCGAGCTGCCAGTGCAGCGGCTGGACGAAACGTCGGGCGACCGCGCGCCCGCCGATCGCTTCGAGGACGAGAGCCAGCCCGCGCAGATCAGCACCAAACGCCTCTGCGGAGGGGTAGGCGGCGGCTGCGCCATCGCGTGTCGCCTCAAGCCGGGCCAACAAGGCCGAGGCGAACTGGCGAAGCGGTTCGTCGGGATTGCGCGCGGCGATGTCGTGCGTCTGTCCGCTTTTATCGAGTGCCTTTTGCAGCAGCGGTGCGAAGCTGGCTGGCAGGTCGACGACGTTCGAACTGGCGCTGAGCACCGTCACCAGCCGCTGCATTTGCGTCAGGTACCAGCCAATGGCGGTGTTGCGGTATTCGGCCAAGGCACGGGCGGTCATGGCGGCGGTCACGTTCGGGTTGCCGTCGCGATCGCCGCCGATCCACGAGGCATAGCGCATGAAGGAAGGGATTCTGACCGGCTCTCTGGGATAGTGACGCTGGAAGGCGTCCTGAAGCTTGCCGTAAAGCTGCGGCGTCGCCTCGAAAATGACTTCGCGGAAGAAATGCAGGCCCCAGGCGATTTCGCGTTCGACCGTCGGGCGCTCCAGCCGCAGCTCGCCCGTCATCCACAGCAGCTCGATCTCGCTTTCAAGATCGGTAACCAGAAGCTCGCGTTCGCGCGGGGCCCAGCGTGGCTGGTCGAGTTCGGTCAGCTTGCGATAGATGCGGCGGTGGATCTCCAGAACCGTGACGCGTTTGGCCTCCGTCGGGTGAGCGGTCATGGTCGGGCCGACGCAAAGTTCATCAAACGCAGCCTGCACTTCGGCCGCCGAGCCCCCGTGCGCCGCCATCTGCGCGATTACGCTGGCGAAGGAGCCCGGCACTTCGTCGACGCCCGCGCCCTGTTCGAGCTCGCGGCGTGCCCGCATGGCAAGCAACTCGTCGGCGATCGCCAGCAACTGGAACCATACGCCGCTAGCCTGCAACGCCGGGATGCGCTGCTCCGGGGCGAGGGAAACAAGTGACCTCCGCCCGCTCAGAACCGAGGCGATCTCGGGCTCGCGCGCGCTCGCGACCTGAAGCAGCAGCCGCAACAGCAGGCTGCGCTCGTCTTCGCGAAACTTGATGGGTTTGCTTTGTTCCAAAACGCTTTCCTCCCGGGCCGAGACTGGCGCCCAGCTTTCAAGCAACCCGGTCGGGGACCGGGCGACCCTCGAAGAAGGCGGTCAGGTTCTCCACCACCTTCATGCCCATCGCCACGCGCGTTTCCTCGGTCGCGCTGCCCAGATGCGGCAACAGCACGACGTTCTCCAACCGCTTCAGCGCCTCCGGAACGGCCGGTTCCTCGGCAAAGACATCAAGGCCGGCGCCTGCGATCTCGCGCCTTTCCAGTGCGCCGATCAGGGCATCCTGGTCGACGACATCGCCGCGCGCTGTGTTGATCAGGAATGCGCCGGGTTTCATCAGACGCAGGCGGCGGTCATCGATGAGATGGCGGTTTTCCGCGCCGCCCGGACAGTGCAGCGACACGAAATCGGATGCCGCGAGCAGCCCTTCCAGCGTCTGCATCTGCACCGCGCCCATGGCGCGCGTCTCCTCATCGTCGACCGGCGAGCGATTGAAGAACACGATCTTCATGCCGAAACCGAAATGCGCGCGCCTGGCGGTTGCCTTGCCGATGCGGCCCATGCCGACAATGCCAAGGGTTTTGCCCGACACCTTCGCGCCGGCCATGTGCGTCGGCGACCAGCCGCGCCATTCTCCGGCCCGTAGCTGGCGCTCGCCTTCACCAGTTCGGCGCGCGACAGCCAATATCAGGCTGAGCGCCAGGTCGGCGGTGCAATCGGTCAGCACGCCTGGCGTGTTGGTCACCACGATGTCGCGGTCGCGGGCGGCCGCGACATCGATATGGCTGAAGCCGACGCCGAAATTGGCGATGATCCGGGTGCGGGTGGAGGATTCCGGAAACACCGCGTCAGGCAAGCGGTCGCTGACCGTTGCCAGGATCGCGTCATAATCCACGAAGGCGGACGTCATTGCAGCCGGGCTCAATGGCGTATCGCTGGTGTTGAACGTCGTGTCGAAGCGTTCGGCGAGGACCGCTTCGACGGGCGCCGGCCATCTGCGAGTAACAATCAAACGCGGTTTCATCTGATATCCTGCCGATCGAGGGGGTGGCGATGCCTGGCGCCAGCCCCAACGTCACATTGCTCTATGCGGGTTTCGCCCGGCCGCCGTCACGCCGCCTTCTTCATCCCCGCCAGCGTCTCGGCAACCACCTCACCAAACGACGACGGCGTCGGCACGATGACGACGCCGGCGTCTTTCAGGATTTCGACCTTTTCCTGCGCTGATTCGCCGAAGGCCGAGATGATGGCGCCGGCGTGGCCCATGCGGCGGCCTTTCGGGGCCGAGAGGCCGGCGATGTAGGCGATCAAGGGCTTGCGCATATTGTCGCGCGCCCAGATCGCCGCTTCGGCTTCCTGCGGTCCGCCGATCTCGCCGATCATCACCACCGCGTCGGTCTCGTCATCCTGCTCGAACAGTTTCAGCATGTCCTTGAAGGAGGAGCCGTTGATCGGATCGCCGCCGATGCCGACGCTGGTCGACACGCCGATGCCGAGCGACTTCATCTGCGACGCCGCTTCATAGCCGAGCGTGCCGGAGCGGCCGACAATGCCGACGCGGCCCGGCAGATAGATGCTGCCGGGCATGATGCCCATCAGCGCCTGTCCGGGCGTGATGACGCCGGCGCAGTTCGGGCCGATCAGCCGCATGCGGTCTTCGTAGCGGTAGCGCAGCATGTAGCGCTTGACCTGCATCATATCCTGCGAAGGGATGCCGTCGGTGATGCAGACGCACAGTTTTATCCCCGCGTCGGCTGCTTCCATGATCGAATCGGCGGCAAAGGGCGGCGGCACGAAAACGATGCTCGCCTCGGCGCGGGTCTCGCGCACCGCGCCCTTGACCGTGTTGAAGACGGGCAGGCCGAGATGCTTCTGGCCGCCTTTGCCGGGGGTGACGCCGCCGACCAGCTTGGTGCCGTAGCGTTTCATGTCTTCGGCATGGAAGCTGCCTATCTTGCCGGTAAATCCCTGGACGATGACGCGGGTGCTGCGGTTGAGCAGGATTGCCATTTTCTCGACCTCCCTCAGGCTGCTTTTTTCTTGGTGGCTGCACGCCAGGCGGCGACGGCTTTTTCGGCGGCTTCGGCCAGCGTGTCGGCAACGATCACCGCCTCGCCGGAATCGGCCAGGATGCGGCGGCCTTCCTCGGCCTTGGTGCCTGAGAGACGGACCACCAGCGGCACGTTGACGCCGACCTCGCGTATCGCCTTGATGACGCCTTCGGCGACCCAGTCGCAGCGGTTGATGCCGGCAAAGATGTTGACCAGGATGGTCTCGACATTCTTGTCGCCGAGCACAGCGCGGAAGGATTTCGCCACCCGCTCGGGCGAGGCGCCGCCGCCTATGTCGAGGAAGTTGGCCGGCTCGCCGCCGGCGATCTTGATCATGTCCATGGTCGCCATGGCGAGACCGGCGCCATTGATGATGCAGCCAATATTGCCGTCGAGGCCGACATAGGAGAGGCCGCGGTCGCTGGCGAAGGTTTCGCGCGGGTCTTCCTGGCTCTTGTCGCGCAGTTCGGAGATTTCCGGCCGCCTAAACAGCGCGTTCTCGTCGAACGACATTTTGGCGTCGAGGGCGATCAGATTGCCGTCGCGGGTCACCACCAGCGGATTGATCTCCAGCATCGAGGCGTCATAGTCGCGAAACACCTGGTAGCAGGCGAAGATGGTCTCGGTCGCCTTGCCGATCAGATTGTGGTCGAGGCCGAGCCCGAAGGCGATTTCGCGGGCCTGAAAACGCTGCATGCCGACACCGGGATCGACCGATGTGCGCAGGATGGAATTGGGCGCCTTTTCGACGATGTCCTCGATCTCCATGCCGCCGGCGGCAGACGCCACGATCATGACGCGCTCTTCCTTGCGGTCGAGCACGAAGCCGACATAGAGCTCCTGCGCGATGTCGACGGCTTCCTCGAGGTAGAGACGTGAGATCAGCTTGCCGCGCGGGCCGGTCTGCTGGGTCACCAGCTTGCGGCCGAGCATGGCTTCGGCGGCGTTGGAGATCTCCTCGTCATTGGCGCAGAGCTTGATGCCGCCGGCCTTGCCGCGCGCGCCGGAGTGCACCTGCGCCTTCAGCACCCATTTGCTGCCGCCGATCTCGCGCGCCCTGTAGGTTGCCTGCTCGGGGCTGTAGGCCAGCCCGCCGCGCGGCACATGCACGCCGTGGCGCGCCAGCAGTTCCTTGGCCTGATATTCGTGGATGTCCATCTTATCCTCCCTGAACAGTCAATGCGTGGCGACGCGCGGTTGGCCAGCGCGTTCGATTGCCTCGTTGACCACCAATACGTTCCTGGCCATGCGCTCCGACGCGGCGTCGATCATCTTGCCGTCGAGGGCTGCCGCTCCCTTGCCCTGCGCCTCGGCCTCTTTCAGCACTTCGAGGATGCGCCTGGCGCGGGTGACCTCTTTTTCCGGCGGCGAGAAGACGTCGTTGGCGAGCGCGATCTGCGAGGGATGGATTGCCCATTTGCCCTCGATGCCAAGTGCCGCGGCGCGCCTGGCGCCGGCGATGTAGCCCTCCGGGTCGGAGAAGTCGCCGAACGGCCCGTCAATGGCGCGCAGGCCGTAGGCGCGGCAGGCGACAGTCATGCGCGACAAAGCGAAATGCCACTGGTCGCCGGGATAGTCGGGGTTGAGCCCGCCAATGTTGACGGTGCGCGCCTTGCAGCTCGCGGCATAGTCGGCGACGCCGAAATGCATGGCTTCCAGCCGGCCGGGGGTCGCGGCAATCGCCTCGACATTGGCCATGCCGAGCGCGGTCTCGATCAACGCTTCGAGGCCGACGCGGGTCTTGAAACCCTTGGCCATCTCGATCTGGTTGACCATGGCCTCGACCATATAGAGGTCGGCCGGCACGCCGACCTTCGGCACCAAAATGGTGTCCAGCCGGTCGCCGGCCTGCTCCATGACGTCGACCACGTCGCGGTACATGTAGTGCGTGTCGAGCCCATTGATGCGCACCGAGACGGTCTTGCCCTTGGCGCGCCAGTCGATGTCGTTGAGCGCCTGGATGATGTTCTTGCGGGCGCGTTCCTTGTCGGGCGGCGCGACCGCGTCCTCGATGTCGAGGAAGATGAAGTCGGCGGCGCTGTTGGCCGCCTTGTCGATCATTTCCGGGCTGGAGCCGGGAACCGCCAGCTCGCTGCGCTGCAGCCGCAGTTTCTTCAGATGGTTGATGGTGTGGCTCATGGTCGGCTCCCTCAGGCGGCTTCGGCGACCGGCACGGCGGCCGAGGCGCGGAAATGCTGGATGGCGGCGCCGACGCCGGAACCCGGCGCCAGCCGCACGCCGCAGTCGAGCAACGCCATTTCGGCTGCCGACAGCGAGGCAAGCACCATCACCTCGTTCAGCCAGCCGAGATGGCCGATGCGGAAGACCTTGCCCATCACCTTGTTGAGGCCGCCGCCAAGCGACGTCTGGTAGGTGCCGTAGGCGCGCTTGACGACGTCGCCGCTGTCGATGCCTTCGGGCACCAGAATGGCGCTGACCGTATCGGAATGCCATTTCGGCGCCTTGGCGCAGAGTTTCAGGCCCCAGGCGTCGACCGCCTTGCGCACGCCTTCGGCGAGGCGATGGTGGCGGGCGAAGATGTTTTCGAGCCCTTCCTCGGCGATCAGGTCGAGCGAGGCGCGCAGGCCGCGCAGCAGCTGTGTAGCCGGCGTATAAGGGAAATAGCCGCCATCGTTGGCGCGGATCATGTCCTCGAAAGAGAAGAAGCAGCGGCGGTGGGTGGCGCTCCTCGAAGCCACAAGCGCCTTCTTGCTGACGGACAGGAAGCCGAGGCCGGCGGGCAGCATGAAGCCCTTCTGCGAGCCGCTGACGGCGCAGTCGACGCCCCATTCTTCCTGGCGAAAGTCGATCGAGCCGATCGACGACACGCCGTCGACGAACAGCAGGGCAGGGTGGTTTGCATCGTCGAGCACGGCGCGGCAGCCGGCGACATCGCTGGTTACGCCGGTCGCCGTCTCGTTTTGCGTGCAGAAGATTGCCTTGATGCGGTGCGCCTTGTCGGCCTTCAGCCGCTCGGCATAGAGCTCGAGCGGCACGCCCGTTCCCCATTCGCAATCGATGACATCGACCTCGAGGCCGAGGCGCTCGGCCATGTCGACCCACAGGTGAGAGAACTGGCCGAAGCGCGACATCAGCACGCGGTCGCCGGGGCTGAGCACATTGGTCATCGCCGCTTCCCAGGCGCCGGTGCCGGAGGAGGGGTAGATGAAGACGCGGCCGGTCTCGTTCTTGAAGACGCGTTTGATGTCCTCGAACAGCGGCAAGGTGAGATCGGGGAAGGACGCGGCGCGCATATCCTCCATCGGCAGGTTCATCGCCTGCCGGACCTGTTCGGGGATGTTGGTCGGTCCGGGAATGAAAAGATGGGTGAAACCGGCCATGGTGCGAACTCCTCCTGATCCAGCAAAGCGGTGATGGGGAGTTTCGTTTCGACGGCTAAAGGCAACAACACCTTGCCGGGTAACATCTCGCCGCGCACGGGTGGGGGCGGCCTACCCGGTTGGCCTACCCGCGGCCCATCGCTTGCCTACCCGAAAGGCTGTTTCTGGGTACGCCTCTCGCGCGCATAGAGCGCCACGGCCATCGCCCGGTTGCGGACGTCGAGCTTGTCGTAGAGATTCTTGAGGTGGTATTTTACCGTGTTCTCGGAAATCCCCGTCCGCGTCGCGATCTGCAGATTGGTCCAGCCGTCGGACAGCACTGCCAGCAGCTCGCGTTCGCGCACGGTGAGTTGCGACAAGGGCGTGTCGTTGACCTTGTTGATGTCGATATAGGGGATGCAGATGCGTCCATGCGCAACGGCCAGGATCGTCTCGAAGATGATCGACGGGTCGTCGAACTGGAAGCAGTAGCCCTGGGCGCCGAGCCGCACGCACTGCTTCAGGATGCCGATGTCATGGTCGTTGGAAAACACGGCTATGCGCACGCCGAGCTTGCCGCTGTGAACCTCGGCCAGCACATCGGCGCCGTCCATGTCGGCGAGCTTCCAGCCGATGACGGCGACGTCGAATTCGCCTTCCGTCGCCAGTTGGAGGAATTGGCTGCCGCTTTGCACGCAGGCGAGGAGATCGAAGCGGCCGTCGCATTCCAGCATTTCGCGCAGCGCCGATATGACGAGCGGATTGCGTTCGGCCACGACCACGCGCACGCGCCGTTCCTCGGTTGCCTTGGTTTCTGTCTGCGACCTGATCTTCAAGGGCTTCCGGCTGTTCTGGTTGCAATCTCAGCGGTCCGGCCATTGCCTGGACCTGCATCATGACAATTCTGCCCCAACCGTGCGGGGGTGCTCTTTCCCCAGCGACATGCGCTGTCGCGCTGCTTTAAGCCGCCGGGGCATCGGTTTTTGATGGTATTGGTGTTGTCAATGCCGGCCGGAGTGATCTCGCCTGCCAGTGTCGCCGTTCAGGCGGGAGGGCGCATTTCGTTTGAAATTCCGTGGGTTACGGGATCAACCTGACATGCGCTCGCCGAACCCCGGGAGCCATTGTGATGGCGAGACAACTGGTCCGTTCGGCAGATCGACGGTCACGATGAGCCCTGTCGGTTGATTATCCTGCAATTCGATCTTGCCACCATGACCCTGGATGATGTCCGCAACGATCGAGAGACCAAGACCGAAGCCATGCTTCGAGGCAACGCCACGCGATGTGTCCTCCTTGAAGAATGGTTCGAATACGCGGGAGCGCGCCGTCATCGAAATGCCCGGTCCATCGTCGCCGACCGCTATGCGCGCCGTCGTCTCGGTCAGCGTCAATGCGACGGTGACATTGCCGGCAAATTTAACCCCGTTGTCGCAGAGATTGGTGATCGCACGTGCCAGCGCATTGGGTTTGCACCAGCCCAGAAGCCGATCCGGTCCGGAATACGAGACCGAAAACCCGACATCGGAGAATTCGGCACAGACTGTTTGCAGCACGCTGGCAATGTCTGCGCGTTGCAGCTTCTCCGTCGAAACATCGTTGCGCAGATAGGTCAAAGTCTCGTTGATCAGCTCTTCAATATGCTGGACATCGGACAGCATCGCGGTTCGGGTGAGGCCGTCATCCATGCGCTCGGCGCGAAGCCGCAGCCGCGTCAAAGGCGTGCGCAGATCATGGCTGACACTGCGCAACATGCGCGTGCGATTCTCGATCATCGTCCGGATACGCGTTCTCATCCTGTTCAGGGCGCGCACCAGGCCGACCATCTCGATGGAGCCGCGTTCGATGAAAAGCTCGTCGCTGTTCTCGATCTCTGCTGACCCGACAGCGGTCGAAATGCGTCTTAGGGGGTTTGTCACGGCCCATACTGCAAAAAGCCAAATCAGGGCAGGAAAAGCGACAAAAGCCATAAATTTGTAGAACAGGGAACGGATAAAGCCTGATGTCAGCAAGGTATCGGGCACGCCAAAATGAGCCAGGACGGCCTGTTGGTCCAGATCCAGCACAAAGGCATATTCACCGTCGATTGTTAGCCAACGTCCATCCGTCGGTTCGTTGTTGAACCGGAAAAGCCATTCGATATTTCGCCACTGAAGATAGGAAACTGGAATACTGTCGATCTGCTTCCTGGGCAGTATCTTGAAATCAAAACCCGCTCGCGCCGCCGCTGCCAAGATCACGCTGCGAGCTTCCACTGGTGCTTCGCGCAACAAGGCAGCAACCACGGCGGTTCGTGTGGCGCTGTCGTCGACAGCCGGCAGGTTGATACTCGCTGTAACATTTTCGACGACCGATCCAACGGACAGGATCACAACCACCGTGATGATAATGACTGCCGCGAACTGCCCACGCACAGACTGCGGCAGGAAACGGCGGATCAAATCCCTCATGCTTCCTCAACCGTCGCGGTGAAGATGTAACCGCCCAGCCGAACTGTCCTGAGAAGCACCGGATCGCGCGCATCCTTTTCGATCTTCTGGCGGATTCGGCTGACGTGAACATCGACGCTGCGCTCGATTGGTCCGGCAAGCCCTGCATGGGTTACGCCAAGGAGTTCCTCGCGCGAGAGAACCCGGCCCGCATTACGGCAGAAAGCAAGCAACAGGTCGAATTCATGCGTGGTGGTCGCGACCCGCGCGTTGCTCGGATCATGCAATTGCCGGCGAATGGGGTCGAGGCGCCAGCCGTTGAAGCGAAGCACCTTCGACCGATCCCGTTCCTCGGGAGCGTAGGTCGTGCGGCGCAGCAGCGCCCGTATCCTGGCCGTCAGTTCGCGAGCGCTGAACGGTTTTGTCACGTAGTCGTCCGCGCCAATCTCGAGTCCGAAGATGCGGTCGATTTCTTCGCCAAGGGCGGTCAGCATCAGGATCGGAACGTTCGTTTGCGCGCGAAGGCGGCGGCAGATGCTGAGGCCGTTTTCGCCAGGCAGCATGACATCAAGCACGATAAGATCGAATTTCTGGTTGCGAAGCGCGGCGTCCATCCGAACGCCGTTCCCGGCTATTTCCACGATCATGCCGTTTTCGGTGAGCGTATCACCCAGCATGCGCGCGATTTCGAGGTCGTCTTCGACGATGAGGATACGCGAACCTTGCCTTGTCGATCTGGATTCGGCGTTCAAATCGCTTGGGTGCCTTTGCCGTGCGATCTCGGAGTTTGTCATAGCCTGCATAGGTGCCTGCGTGGATGTCAGAACCGGTATCCGACCAGAAGCATCCCTGAAGGCTGAACCTTGTCGACGACGATCGGGCTGTCGGCGGCGTCACCCAAGAGAATGCCGACCCCCGCTTCGCCCCGCACCATCCAGTTCTGATTGAGCATATATGTGGCGGAAATTGAAAAATCGGCGCGCTTCAACCCGGCACCAGCATCATAGCGAGCCAGCCCCGAGCGAGCCGATAGTTCCGGCGTGACGCCAAAATAGGCCTGCATGTAATTTTCGTCCGCGAAGACGGCGGCTGCACTGGCGCCGATCACCAACGATGGGGACAGAGGCTGGCTGACCTCGATCCCGACCTTGCCTTCGAGGCCATCGCTGCCGCCGATGGTCTTGTCGAGCTGCGCAAAGATTTCAGCCGGGCCGAACTTCACCGCGGCCTTCGCGCCGACTGTCGCGCCCATGTCGACATCCCCTAAGCCGCGCAGGTGGTCGGCGTCGTCTTCCTTGCGGCCCATCTCATAGCCAAGCCGCGCGCTGAATTCGAACGGGCCTTGTCTGTAGATCGCGATGTTGGCGCCCGTCGGATCGACCGTCACCGTATCGAGGAATGTCGCGGTGATGAAAGGTACCGGCATGACCTTGAACTCGTCGCTGCCCTCGTATTTGGGGACTATGATGGCGCCGCCTCCAACGACGACGTGCCAGTCGGCCAGTTTTTGTTCGAAGCGTCCGAAACGGGAAGGATCGGGCGGAGGGCTAAAGTCATCGGAATTCACGGCAATAGCGTCAGCCGCCAGCACGATGCCCGAATGCGTTGAAACCAGCACCGCCATCGCCGCAAGAGAGGCCCGGCCGGCAAACATTCCAGAATCCATATTGAACATGCATGCTCCAGAGCAGCGAGGCGGTGAGCCCCTGATGCTCGGAGTATTTCAGGCGAAGGTGGCTGCATGCATGAAGTGATGTTAATTTTTGTTGCGCAATCTTGGTCGCTTTTTGGCGGCTGTACGAAGCGACCTCGGCATAACGTCGTGCGACCATGTGGCGTGCTCTCAAGCCAAATCGCGCCACCGCCTATCTCAGTGTTTAATCATGATCTTTTCCGAAAACCGGTTTCCCCTTTTCGGGATCATGGTCTAGACCTGACAGGCACCTTTTGCGGGATTGCGATGGCGGGAGGCGCCGGTGGAAGGCGAACACGAACAGACGAGCGGCGCCAAAGCCGCTGACGATGCCCACGCCGACATTTATGGCGAGGATGGCGCCGTTCTGTCGTCCTTCCTGGCCCAGATCGGCGCCGCCATCGCCGATCGCGACACGCTGACGCTGAAGCGCGAAGTCGACGACCTGCACCAGTCGGAACTCGGTGATCTGCTCGAGGCGCTGCATCCCGAACAGCGCCGCGCGCTGGTCGAACTGCTTGGCGCCGATTTCGATTTTTCCTCGCTGACCGAGGTCGACGAGGCGATTCGCATGGAGATCGTCGACAATCTGCCCAATGCGCAGATTGCCCAGGCGGTGCAGGAACTCGATTCCGACGACGCCGTCTACATTCTCGAAGACCTTGAAAAGGAAGACCAGGACGAGATCCTGTCGCAGCTGCCGTTCACCGAACGGATCAGGCTGCGCCGCTCGCTCGACTACCCCGAAGAGACCGCCGGTCGCCGCATGCAGACCGAGTTCGTCGCGGTGCCGCCGTTCTGGACCATCGGTCAGACCATCGACTACATGCGCGAGGACCAGAACCTTCCCGACCGATTCAGCCAGATCTTCGTCATCGATCCGAGTTTCAAGCTGCTCGGCGCCATCGACCTCGACCAGATCCTGCGCACCAAGCGTACCATCAAGGTCGAGGAGGTGATGCATGAGACCAGGCACGCCATTCCGGCCACCATGGATCAGGAAGAGGCGGCGCGGGAATTCGAGCAATACGATCTTCTGTCCGCCGCTGTCGTCGACGAGAACGAGCGGCTGGTCGGCGTGCTGACCATCGACGACGTCGTCGATGTCATCCAGCAGGAAGCCGAGGAAGATCTGTTGCGCATGGGCGGTGTCGGCGACGAAGAGCTGTCCGACAGCATCCTGTCGACCTCGCGCTCGCGCGTTCCCTGGCTGCTGGTCAATCTGTTGACCGCGTTCCTGGCAGCTTCGGTGATCGGCCTGTTCGACCGCACCATCGAGCATATCGTGGCGCTGGCGGTGCTGATGCCGATCGTGGCCGGCATGGGCGGCAATGCCGGGTCGCAGACCATGACCGTCACCGTGCGGGCGCTGGCGACGAAGGACCTCGACATCTACAATGCAGGCCGCATCATCCGCCGCGAGATGGGCGTCGGGTCCATCAACGGTATCATCTTCGCCGTGCTGATCGGCATCGTTGCGTCGGCCTGGTTCCGCGATCCCAATCTGGGCGGCATCATCGCCGCGGCGATGATCATCAACATGTTCGTCGCAGCTCTTGCCGGCATCCTGATCCCGCTGCTGCTCGACCGGTTCAAGATCGATCCGGCCGTGGCCTCAGCGGTTTTCGTCACCACGGTCACCGATGTCGTTGGATTCTTTGCTTTCCTCGGGCTAGCTACCTGGTGGTTCGCCATACCCTAGGCTGTTGATATTCAGGTGAGGCCGGCCTGCAAATGGCTGATACCTGCGCTTCCGGTGCTCACGTACGAAAAGTACGCTCCGGTTCTCGGTATCAACCATTTTCGACTCGGCCTGACCTGAATCTCAACAACCTAGCTCAAGTTGGTAACGTCTCACGTCAATTGACTTTTACGTAAATGCCGTGCGAGATTCGCACAGGGGTTTCATGTCGAGTCCGGCATGGGACATGGTTGATCGGGTTGAGTGGGGTGCGCCGCTTGGCAGGCGGTCGCTTACGTTTCGGCTTGGGAGCAAGAATGCGGGAATATTATTCGATCACTGAACTGACCCGCGAATTCGACGTGTCGACGCGGACGCTGCGCTTTTACGAGGATGAGGGGCTGGTGCAACCGGTTCGGCGCGGCCGCACCAGGCTGTTTCGCCCGTCCGACCGGCACCTGATCCGCCAGATCATGCGCGGAAAGCGACTCGGCTTCTCGATCAACGAAATCCGCGAAATCATCCAGATGTACAAGGAGCCGCCCGGCGAGGTCGGCCAACTCAACCTGATGATCAAGCGCATCGAGGAGAAGCGCGAGGATCTTCGCCAGAAGCGGCGCGACCTCGAGGAGACGCTGGCCGAGCTCGACCAGGCGGAAGAGTCCTGCGTCGAGCGGTTGGTGGAGCTGGGCGTGAATACCTAGGCGACGGCATCGCGCCGGGAAGGCTCAAATCCAGCGCCGCACGCGCTTGGCGTAGTCGCGGTATTTCTTGCCGAATTTTGCGGCCAGCACTTTTTCCTCGCTCTCGATCGCGACCTTCTGGGTGGCGAAGGCGGCGATCAGGGCCAGCGGCAGGAACCATACGATCCCCGAGACCAAGGCGGCACCGATCAACAGCAGCGTGTTGGCCAGATACATCGGATTGCGCGTGACGCCGAACGGGCCTGACGTCACCAGATGCTCCGGCACGCCGTTGGGGTTCATTGTCGTTTTGGCGCGCGTCATGGCGCGGATGGCGGTGAACCAGAGTGCGGCAACGGCAAACAGTACCACAAAGCCGGCCGCGAACAGGAGGTCGCCAAGGAGGTCGCCGATCCAGGGCAGGGGATAGAAGAGGCCGAGCACGATGCTGATGGCGATGGCGGTGCAGTAGATCAGCGGCGGCCATGGAATCAGCCCGGATTTCGATAGCCCAGGTTTTGCTAATCCGGCTTTTGGCAGCTTGTCGGTCATTGTTGCCCTCCCTGCGTCATCGGGCTCTCCTCCGTCTTGGCGGTACAGATGCCGGCGAGTTCACCGAGATGCGCTTTGAACTCCGGGGTCTGGTCGCCATTGTAGAGCCGGTCGAATGCCGCCTCGCTTTGCAGCGTGTCCAGCATGCACACACAATAGCTGGTGCAGAACTCCGTGTCGCGCTGCTGTTCGCAGGATACCTGGCATTCCTTCAGGAAGACCACTTCCCGTGTCTCGACCGGCGCCGGCATGATCTGCGAGAACAGCCAGACACAGCCGAACAGCAGCGGCTGGTGGATCAGGTAGAAAGCCAGGCTGTGGCGGCCGATGAAGGTGAATGGCTTGGCCCAGCTTCCGGGCGTCAGCGTCGCCAGCCGCGCCAGCAGGCCGGTGGTGGACGCCAGCTTTGCCGCGGCGATGCCGACAAGCACGGCGCCGAACCAGGGAAACAGCGGCACATAGTCGTTGGAGCGTGGGTTGATCGCCGACAGACCGACCCACCACAACGCCGGATGATCGAAGGCTTCGGATCGGAGGTAGATGGGCGCTGCGATCACCACCGCCGCCACGACCAGCGTCAGCAAGGACGGCAGCCGCAGGAACAAAAGGCCGAGCAGGCTGGCCAGCGCGATCTCGTGCAGGATGCCGAAGAAGATGAAGCTGCCCGGCGTCAAGAAATACGTGACCGCCGATATGGCAACCGCCGCGACGGCGACCATGGCAAAGCGCTTCCAGAAGCCGTTCCAGCGGATCTGCCTGCCATGGGCCAGAAACAGGCTGACGCCGACCAGGAACAGGAATGTCGAGGCGATGCAGCGCGCATAGATCTTCCACCAGCCGAAGGCGGTGAGACCGGGATCGGTGTAGTGGAAATTCTCAAGATCCCAGGTGAAGTGGTAGCTGGCCATGGCGATCAGCGCGATGCCGCGCACGACGTCGATGGCGACGATGCGCTTCGGTTGATCTCCAGGGGGTGCGGTATGGATACTCATGGTCTCGTAATCTGATTCAGCCCCAGAGACGACTATCACGGTTGCACCGGACAAAAGAAGGCCGCGCGGCTGCATCAGGCGGTGCTTTAGGCCAGAGCCGGAAAGCCTTTGACCGAAATCGCTTTTTGCCGGGAAGGGGTCGGTTTCCTGTTACCGGCTGCGGAATCGCCAGCGCAGATTTGACGCCGCGAGTCTGCTTTTGGGGATGAAATGTCCACCCATGTGCGCCATCCGATCTGGCTTCCGGCCTTGCGTCCGGCGGATGCGCGCACCTTTGCCTCGCTCTATGCGGTCGAATCCTTCGCCCGCGCCACGGTGTCGAGCGTCATCCCGATCCAGGCCTACGAAATCCTCCACAATGAGCAGATCGTCTCGATCCTCTACACCATCGTGGCGCTGCTCGGCCTGTCGGTGACGCTGTTCATGCCGATGCTGATCCGCCGCTTTGCGCGGCGCTGGGTCTATACCGCCGGCGCCTGCCTGCTGGCGATAGGCTCGCTGTTCTTCGTCACCCACACGCTTGCCGGGCAGCTAGCCGGGATGCTGTGCCGCGTCATGGGGGCGAGCGCGCTGTCGATCACGCTCAACCTCTACATCATGGACCACATTCGCAAGACCGACTTCATGCAGGCCGAATCGCTGCGCATGGCGTGGTCGATGCTGGCCTGGACCGGCGGGCCGACGCTCGGCATTTTCCTCTACACACGCTACGGCATCTATGCCGCGCATGGTGCGGTGGCGGTGTTCGCGCTGGCCTTGTTGGCGTTGTTCTGGACGTATCGGCTGGGCGACAACCAGTCGATCCGGCCGGGCAAGACGCGGCCGGCCAATCCGCTGGCCAATATCGGCCGCTTCGTCGCGCAGCCGAGGCTCAGGCTCGCCTGGCTGATCGCCTTCGGCCGCTCCTGCTTCTGGACGACGTTCTTCGTCTATGGGCCGCTGTTCATGGTCATCACCGGCGAGGGCGAGCTTGCCGGCGGCCTGCTGGTTTCGGCCGGCAATGCGCTGTTGTTCATGGCGATCTTCTGGGGCAAGGCTGGAAAACGCTTCGGTGGCCGGCGCACCATGACCTTCGCCTATTTCGCCATGTCGGCCGCGCTGCTGGCGGCGGGCGCGGTCGGCGCGACCGCGCCGCTGCTTACCGGCTTCTTCCTGCTCTGCGGCGCCTTCTTCACCATCGCGCTCGATGCGCTGGGCTCGACCGCCTTCATGCGCTCGGTCAGGCATTATGAGCGGTCGCAGATGGCTGCGGTCTACCGCACCTATCTCGACTTTTCCGAGCTGACGCCGCCGCTGGTCTATTCCGTGGTGCTGGCGTTTTTCGGCCTGGGTTCGGTTTTTGTCACCCTGGGCTTGCTGGCGGCCGTCTGCGGATTCGTCACGTGGCGCTATCTGCCGAAATCGCTTTGATCAGGATGCCGCATGGTGCTCGCGCACCCAGTTGTGGAAACGGTGCAGGTCGTACTCCTCCGGCATCAGCACACCGGCCTGGTGGCGCATCGAGCGCAGGCCTTTCTGGTTGACCTCGCAGATCGCCGCATCTTCTTCCAGTACCTGGGTGCCGAAGGCGACGACATTGTCGATGTCGGTCTCAGCCAGCGCCTCCGGTGCGAACAGCCATTCGGCGGTGAGCTCGGTTTGTTCGGGGCCGAGCGGCGTCAGCCGCACGGTGCGGACATAGTCGACATGGCCGACGATGAACATCGACGGCAGGCTGGTGGAATAGGTCTGGCCTGCTGCGCGTTCGGCCGGTGTCAGGCCGGAGAAGACCGGGCCATGCGCCTGTCCATCGCGCGACCAGGTCTCGGCACCGGTACGCAGTCCGCCGGAAAACTCCGGTGCGTCATTGTCGGCATGGCGGACCCAGTCGGGGTCGTCGCGCCGACTCATAAGGCCGCGGCCGTAGATCGGCACCAGTCGCGACAGGTCCTTGTGGACGCCGGGGCAGTGCAGGCACTCGTTGAAGTTTTCCCAAAAGATCTTCCAGTTGCAGTTCATCACCTTGCGCAGCACATGGCCTGACACCAGCGTTTCCAGCGGCCAGTTGGCGAGGTCGCCGGATGCCGGATCGAAGGATGCCTGCGCCGAGCCGGCCGCATCCTCCTGCAGGTTGACGAAGACAAAGCCGCGCCACACCGACAGCGCCACGCGGTAGAGCGGATGGTCGGCCTTATCGAAACCGTCGGGCAGCGATTTCGAGGGAACGCGCACGAGATCACCGCGCAGCGAATAGGACCAGGCGTGGTAGGGGCAAGTAATCAGCCGCGCCTTCAGCCGGCCCTCGCTTTCCTGGCAAAGCTGCGAGCCGCGATGCCGGCAGGTGTTGTGGAAGGCGCGCAGCTCGCCGGTGTCGTCACGCAGCACGACGATCTCCTGCGTGCCGACGCGGAATGTCCTGAACGCCAAAGGCTGGGCGAGATCGGCCTCGCGGCAGACGAGCAGCCAGCTTTTGTACCAGATGGCGTCGAGGTCGCGCTGGTACGCGCCGGCGTCCCAATAGGCAGAGGACGGCAGCGTCGGCTTGGCCTGGGTCAGGCCATTATAGGGGTCGCGCTCGCTCGGATTGGGTTGCATGGCTGGCTTCCTCTAGGGATACGCCAGCCGACACCCCGGCAAATCGTTTGTCAATCACGGCTGACATTGCCGGTTGCCGGTGCTGCGCATAATCATGTCCGGACATAGGGATTCGGAAATTGGCCGCACGACAGATGTCGCTTACGCCGGAATTGGTCGCGCGCTGCTGGCGCGAGATCGCCGACGCCGGACCCGACCCGGAGGCGATGCACCTCGATGACAGCGACTACGATTCGCTGGTGGACGAATTGCAGGCCGAGCTTCCCGATAGCGAACCGCTGTGGCTGTTCGGCTATGGCTCGCTGATCTGGAAGCCGGAAATCGATTATGTCGAGGACCGCGTTGCGCTGGCACGCGGCTGGCACCGATCTTTCTGCATGAACATGACACGCTGGCGGGGCACCAAAGAGCGCCCCGGACTGATGATGGCGCTCGACAGTGGCGGACAGTGCAAAGGCGTCGCCTTCCGGCTGGCCGACAATGACAGGCGAGAGCAGCTGGGCCGGCTTTTCCGGCGCGAAGTCACGCTGAAGCCGACAAGCTACCGGCCGCGCATGCTGAAGCTTACAAGCGAGGCCGGTCCGCTCAGGGCACTGGCTTTCGTCATCAACCGCAAAGGGCTGACCTATTCCGGCCCGCTCGACGAGGCGAAGGTCGTCGACAGGCTGGCCACATCCTGCGGGCACTGGGGGTCAGGCGCCGACTATCTCTACAACACGGTGAAGAATCTGGAGGAGCGCGGCATTCACGATCGCCATCTGTGGCGCCTGCAGCGGCTGGTTGCGGAGCGGATCAGCTCCTTGAACCCGTAATACTGCATGGCGCATTCGCGCTGTTGGCCGGCGGAATTTGGTTTGCCGGACGCGGCTGTTTCAGCCTATAGTCACGCATGTCGTCGGTTCCGTTAGGGACCAAGAGGGAATGCGGTGAGGGCTGACTTGTTGCCCAATGCCGTGGCTGCCCCCGCAACTGTGTGCGGTAGTCCTCTCCAAGCCACTGAGGATTTTTCTTCGGGAAGGTGGGGAAGGGCGCTGATCCGCGAGCCAGGAGACCTGCCGGCGACAGGGAACTGACTTCGATGCCCTCGGGTGGAGGGCGAAAGGACAAGATATGAATACCGCTTCCGTCTCCCTCGGCGCTTCCGTCTCCTCGCAGTCGCGCTTCATGCAGCTCGTGCTTAGCGCGTTTCTGGGCATTTTCGTCATCGGCGTTGTCGGCTTCTCGCATATCGATGCGATCCACAATGCCGCGCATGACTATCGCCATTCGATGGCGTTTCCCTGCCACTGACGAGGATCTGACATCATGAACCTGTTTCGCAACGTCGTGTTCGTCGCGGCGATCGCCGGGCTCGTGGCCGGCGTCGTTCTCGCCTGCATGCAGGCCTATGCCACCGTGCCGCTCATCCTGAAGGCGGAAGTCTACGAACAGGCCGGTGGCGGCCATAAGCATGAGCATGCCGCGGCCGCCAACGCTACGGACACCAATGCCATGAGCACCGCCGCGCCGGCGGGAAATGCCATGAGCAGTGCAGCACCCGCACCGGCTGAAACGGCCGCACCGGCGGAGGACGAAAGCTGGGCGCCGGCCGACGGCTTCGAGCGCTTCGCCTTCAGCGTGCTGGCCAATATCGTCACCGGCATCGGTTTCGCGCTGGTCCTGGTGGCGGTTTCCGAATTCGCTGGCGGCATCGGCAACTGGCGCCAGGGCGTATTCTGGGGTCTGGCCGGCTTTGCCGTGTTCACGCTGGCGCCGGGCCTCGGCCTGCCGCCGGAACTGCCGGCAATGCCGGCGGCCGATCTCATGCCGCGCCAGATCTGGTGGGTGGCAACGGTTGTGGCGACTGCTATTGGCCTTGCCTTGATCGCCTTCCGCACGTCGGCGCCGCTAACCGTCCTTGCTGTCATCCTGATTGTCGCCCCGCATATTGTCGGCGCGCCGCAGCCGGACAGTTTCGAGACGCCGATCCCGGAAGGCCTGCATCATCAGTTCGTGGTGGCGGTGACGCTGACCAATCTGGTGTTCTGGCTGGTGCTTGGTGCGATGGTTGGCGTGGTGCGCGCCCGCTTCACCGGCACCGCGACCAGCCTGCGCGACAGCTTTGCCTGATCGCAGTTTGACCTTCATCATCGGCGGTGSGCGCTCCGGCAAGATCCCCCCCCCCCAAACGCCGCCATGGGCCTATATCGCGACCGCTGAAGCCTATGACGATGAGATGCGTGAGCGCATCGCGCAACACCGGTCGCGGCGTGGCGAGGGGTGGGCGACCATCGATGCGCCGCTCGATCTTGCCGGTGCACTCGAAGCGCTACCCGACAACCAGCCGGTGCTCGTCGATTGCCTGACGCTGTGGCTGACCAATCATATGCTTTCCGACCATGATCTCGACACGGAATGCCGGCGGCTGGCCGGCGTGCTGTCGCGGCCGCGCGGGCCGTGGTTCGTGGTCTCCAACGAAGTCGGGCAAGGCATCGTGCCCGACAATGCGCTGGCGCGCCGGTTTCGTGACGCTGCCGGCCGGCTTAACCAGCAGGTTGCGGCAATTGCCGATACGGTGCTTCTGATGGTGGCGGGGCTGCCGCTCAAGGTGAAATAATGACCGATATCGACGCAAAAGACGAGGAACGCCACCGCGCCAAGATGGCCAAGCGCAAGGCGGTGCAAGATGCCGAGGTTGCGGAAAAGACGGTCGAGAAGGGGCTGTTGATCGTCAACACCGGACCCGGCAAGGGCAAGACCACCGCCGCCTTCGGCCTGGCGCTGCGCATGCTCGGCTACGGCAAGCGCGTCGGCGTCGTCCAGTTCATCAAGGGCAAATGGCACACCGGCGAAAAAGATGCCTTCGCGGCGTTCGGCGACCGGGTCGTCTGGCACACGATGGGCGAGGGGTTCACCTGGGAGACGCAGGATTTGAAGCGCGACATTGCGGCGGCCGAAGCTGCCTGGGCCAAGGCGCTAGAGCTGATCGCCGATCCGTCGATCAGCCTTGTCGTGCTCGATGAGCTTAACATCGCGCTGCGCTATGACTATCTCGATCTCGACAAGGTGGTTGCCGCGCTAAAGGCCCGGCGCGAGGGCCTGCATGTCGTCGTCACCGGCCGCAATGCCAAGCCGGCGCTGGTCGAGGCCGCCGACCTCGTCACCGAAATGGGCGTGACCAAGCACCATTTCTCTGCGGGTGTGAAGGCGCAGCAGGGGATCGAGTTCTGACCTATCTCAGATCGTCAGGTAGATCAGCCCCGCCGAGAGCAATCCGAACAGCGCGATCAGCAGATAGTCGGCGACCTGGTAGAGCTTCAGCGCCCGCCTGATGTCCAGGCTCTCGGCTTCGCGCCGGCCGCCTTCGCCCATGAACGCATCCTCGACGACAACGCCGCCATAGGTACGCGGGCCGGCGAGCGCTAGGCCGAGGGCGCCGGCCATCGCCGCCTCCGGCCAGCCGGCATTGGGCGAGCGGTGCTTTCTGGCGTCGCGCCGCACCGCTTCCCAGGCATTGCGGGGATCGGCGCCGCTGACAAGAAAGGCGGCGCCAATGATAAGCAGCGCGGTCAGCCGGGAGGCCGGCAGGTTGATCCAGTCGTCGAAAAGTGCTGCCGCCCGGCCGAAGGCCTCATGGCGCGGCGTGCGGTGACCGATCATCGAATCGGCGGTGTTGGCGGCTTTATAGGCGACGCCGCCGGCCAGGCCGCAAACACCGGTCCAGAAGGCCGGTGCGACGATGCCGTCGGAAAAATTCTCGGCCAGGCTTTCGATCGCGGCGCGGCTGACGCCGGCGTGGTCGAGCTTTTCGGGATCGCGGCCGACGATGCGGGCGACGGCAATGCGTCCGAGTGCCAGCCCGCCCGTGTCCAGCGCATCGGCGACCGCTTCGACATGCTCGGTGAGACTCTTCTGCGACAGCAGCGACGAGGCCATGATTGCCGTGATGATCATGCCGGCAGGAAAGAGCTGCCAGAGCAGGATTTGCACGATGAAGGCAATCGCCGCCGGCACCAGAACAATGACCAGCAGCGCGTGTGCGCCCCGGCGGCGACGCGAGGCGTCGGAATCAGTGGCGCGGTTGAGCCTGAGGTCGAGAAAGGATATCAGCCTGCCGAACCAGGTGACGGGATGGCCAACGGCACGGAATAGCCAGTCCGGGTAACCCAGGATGCGTTCGATGGCCAGGGACAGGAAAGCGATCAGGATCGACATGAAGCTTCTTGATGGAGCGATTGCTGCGGTGGATCACGGTGGATCCCTTGGCCGGGCGAGCGCGCTCTTCCCTCACGCGCCACAACCTTTCGTCGATCTCTCGACAGGTATCAATCCGCACTCCTACCCGCTTTTCGAGCTGCCCGCCACCGCTCTGTCACGATTGCCGGAAGCCGCGCGCCTGCGTGAGTTGGCCAGGATCGCCGCAGGCGCCTATGGCGCGCCGTCGGCAGCCCATGTGGCAGCAGCCCCGGGCACGCAGATCCTGTTGCCGCGCGTCGCCTCGCTGGTGAGTCCCGGCCGGGCGCTGGTGCTCGGGCCGACCTATGCCGAGCACGCCAGAGCGGCTGCGATCGCCGGCCATGCCGTGGCGGAGGTCGACGATGTCGAGGCGCTCGTCGCGGCCGACCTCGCCATCGTCGTCAATCCAAACAACCCAGACGGGCGTGTTGTGCCGCGGGAAAGGCTGCTTCGGCTTGCCGAGATATTGCGCGCCAAGGGCGGGCTGCTGGTCGTCGACGAAGCCTTCATGGATGTCGGCCCGCACGCCGAAAGCCTTGCCGGCGATGTCGGGCAGGGCGGCATCGTCGTGCTGCGCTCGTTCGGCAAGTTCTTCGGCCTTGCCGGCCTACGGCTCGGCTTCGCGCTTTCCGATGCGTTGACGGTCGAAAGGCTTGAAACGCAATTCGGACCCTGGGCTGTCGCCGGTCCGGCGCTGGAGTATGGCATTCGCGCGCTTGCCGATAGCGGCTGGCAGGCTGACATGCGACGCCGGCTGGTTTCGGATGCCGCGCGGCTCGACGCGCTGTTTGCGCGATTCGGTGTTGCTGTCGCCGGCGGCACGACGCTGTTTCGTTATCTTCAGATTCCGAACGCGGCCGGGCTGTTTTCGGCGCTCGGCGAGCGCGGCATCCTGCTCCGGCATTTTTCCGACCGGCCGCAGGTGCTGCGTGCCGGGCTGCCTGGAAGTCAGGAGGAATGGCAGCGGCTTGAATCCGCGCTTGCCGACTGGTCCGCGCGGCGCAACGATAAGCCGAAGGAGATCGCGCCATGATCCATGTCTGTTCGCTGGCGAAGCTTGAGGAGACGGTGGCCAGAAGCGGCGCTGAGCGCGTGCTGTCGCTGCTTGCCGCCGGCACCGAGGTGACACGGCCGGCCTCAATCGCCAAGGACAACCATCTGCATCTGGTCATGCACGATATCGCCGTGGCACAGGACGGCATGACGATGCCGGGCGAAGACCATGTGCGCAATCTGCTCGATTTCGCCCGCAAATGGGACCGTGCCAATCCGATGGTCGTGCATTGCTATGCCGGCATCAGCCGCTCGACCGCCTCGGCCTACATCATCGCCGCGGCGCTGGCGCCAAAGCGCGATGAGGCAGAATTGGCGCAGACATTGCGGCAGCTTTCGCCCTCGGCGACGCCTAATCCGCGGCTGATCGCCGTCGCTGACACTCTGCTCTCGCGACAAGGCCGCATGATCGAAGCGATCGAGGCGATCGGGCGCGGCGCCGACGCTTTCGAGGGCACGCCTTTCGTTTTGAAAATCGACGGCTAAGGCGGCCCGCTACGCCAGCCAGTCGGCAAGCTTCGCCTTGCGCACGTCTTTCAGCAGGGTGATGAAACCGTCGGCCTGATGTTCCGCGGTCAGCCGGCCCTTTTCGGCCGTTGCGATCGAGGCGTCGCCGACGACGCCGTTGGGGTTGAGATCCCCAGCGATCCAGGCGAAGGCGTGCGTGCCGGTGTGGCGCAGCAGCGCAAATTCGGTCTCGGCGCGGGCGACCTTGGAGACGAAATTGTCGGCCTTGCCCATATCGACCAGCTCCGGGCGAAAATGCAGCATCAGCGAGGTCTCGACGTCGCCGCCATGAATGCCGTGGCGGTCCTCGAGCTCGGTGTACATGCCGGCCGGGCGGCCGAATCGCTGCCAGCTGGTCTTCACCGCCAGCATCCTTTCACGCACACGCAGTTCGCGCGTGACGATGCCCATGATCTCTTCATTGCCTCCATGCGAGTTGACGACGATCAGCTTCCTCACCCCGGCGCGCGCGATGGACAGGCCAAGCTCGGTCCAGGCGTCGACCAGGGTCGTCGCCGGCAAGGTCAGCGTGCCCGGCGCATGCAGATGCTCGTTCGATTTGCCGACCGCCTGGACCGGCAGGATGCGGATGTCGAGGTCGCCGGGCAGGCGGGCGATAACGGTCTCCAGCATGCCGTTCATGATCGATGTGTCGGTCGAAACCGGCAGATGCGGGCCGTGCTGCTCGATCGCAGCCACCGGCAGAACGGCAATGGTCGCCTCCGGATCGATCGTGGCGTATTCGGTGGTCCGGTAGTCACCCCACCACACACGTCTGTTTGCAACGGTCATGTCGTGCCTCTTCAAGCGGATGAACCAGCCTTAGAGCTGGAACCCGAAATTGTCGACCGGCCCTCCGCTATGGCTTCGGGCGTTCGTCGCTTGGAAAGCCAATTCTGTGGCTTTCCATCCGCTCGCGGACCACTCCTCACCCCGCGGCGATCGCCTCGACCTCGACCTTGAATTCCGGCCGCGCGAAGCCTGACACGATCATCAGTGTCGAGGCGGGTGCGGGGCTGGCAAACAGGCGGTCGCGGACGTCCATGTAGGGTCGCAGATGCGCGCGGTCGGTGACGTAGGCGTTGATGCGAACGATGTCCCCTAGTCCCAGGCTGGCCTCGCCGAGGATCGCTGCTATGTTCTGGAAGCACAATTCGGCCTGCGCGCCGGCATCCTCCGGGATCTGGTCATCCGCCGTGATGGCGACCTGGCCGGAGCACAGCACCAGCCGCTTGCCTGGGGGCACCTCGACGCCGTGGCTGTAGCGGGCAAAGGGTGGTTTGATCGACTTCGGGGTGAGGAATTTGAACATGGCAATCTCCTGGATACGGCCAGCCTAGGGCCCGAAAGCAAGTCCCTCAAGATGCGGTGCATGTTGCCGGAGCGATTGTGGACAGGCGTCCAAAAAATAGGCACGATGCCTTCTGCACAGCATGACCCGTCCGGTCTTGGCAATGACGTCCGCGTGAAGCAGGCGGTCCGGGCGGTGGCATGTGTCTTGCTTCTTGGACCAATGGTGTCGAGCCCGGCGCGTGACGCTCCGGAGCCAACAAAGGGTGGTGTCGATGTACGGAAGACAGAAGATTTTGGCTGGCGCGCTCGCGCTGCTTGGGGCCAGCACGCTGGGTGCGGCCGCGAATGAGAAAGTCACCTTCGGCACCAACTGGCTGGCCGAGCCCGAGCATGGCGGCTACTACCAGGCTGTCGCCGACGGTACCTATGCCGCATGCGGCCTCGACGTGACGATCTCGCAGGGCGGTCCGCAGGTCAGCGGGCGGCCGCTGCTGCTGGCCGGCAAGCTCGATTTCTACATGGGCGGTAATCTGCTTTCGGCCTTCGACGCCGTGCAGCAGGGCATTCCGATGCGCGTGGTGGCGGCCGATTTCCAGAAGGACCCCCAGGTCATCATGTCCCAGCCGGGGCAGGGGCTGGACAAGTGGGAAGATTTGAAGACCGCCGACCAGTACATTCTCGGTGACGAGGGTGCACAGACCTTCTTCCAGTGGATGGTCACCGAGCTCGGCTTCGATGCCGCCAAGCGCGTGCCCTACACTTTCAATCCGGCGCCCTTCATCGCCAACAAGAAGTCGATCCAGCAGGGCTATGTCACCTCGGAGCCATTCGCGGTGCAGAAAGCGGGCGGCTTCCTGCCCAACCAGTTCCTGCTCGCCGACTATGGCTGGGAGACCTATGCGACCACCGTCGAGGTCATGCAGGACACGATCGACAAGCGGCCGGAGGTCGTCCAGTGCTTCGTCGATGGTTCGGCCAAGGGCTGGTACAACTATCTCTACGGCGACAACAAGGCCGCCAACGACATGATCAAGAAAGACAATCCTGACATGACGGATGAGCAGATCGCCTTCTCGATCGAACAGCTGAAAAAATTCGGCGTGGTCGATTCCGGCGATTCGGAAAAGCTCGGCATCGGCGCCATGACCGACGCACGCATCCAGAGTTTTTACGACAAGATGGTCAAGGCCAAGGTCGCGCAGCCCGGCATCGACATCAAGAAGGCTTATACGCTGGCCTTCATCAACAAGGGCGTCGGGCTCGAGCTGAAGAAGTAATCGTGAGACTGGAGACAATGGCGCAGGCGCCGATTTTGGCATCGGGTGAAAGCCCGATGCTGCTGGCGCTGCGCCATGTCGGCAAGGTGTTTTCCAACGGCGTCACGGCGCTGAGCGATGTCGACCTGACCATCCGCGAGGGCGATTTTCTCAGCCTGCTCGGACCGTCCGGCTGTGGCAAGTCGACGGCGCTCAGGCTGATCGCCGGCCTGTCGACGCCGACCTCCGGCGTGCTCGACTGGCGCGGTTCGATCGACCGCGCCAACATCGGCTTCGTCTTCCAGGAGCCGACGCTGCTGCCCTGGGCCAATGTCTTCGACAATGTCTGGCTGCCACTGCGGCTGAAAGGCATCTCGCGGGCCAAGGCGGAGCCTGCGGTGACGGAGATGCTGGCGCGGGTGCACCTGACCGGTTTCGAAAACGCCGTGCCGCGCGAGCTTTCCGGCGGCATGAAGATGCGCGTCTCGATCGCGCGCGCCATGGTGACCAAGCCGCGCATCCTGCTGATGGACGAGCCGTTCGCCGCCCTCGACGAAATCACCCGATTCAAGCTCAACAACGATCTTCTGGAGCTGTGGCAGGACGAACGCTTCACCGTCGTCTTTGTCACTCACAGCGTCTTTGAAAGCGTGTTTTTGTCCAACCGCGTCGTCGTCATGGCGGCGCGGCCCGGCCGCGTCCATGCAGAGCTTGCAATCGATGCCGCCTATCCGCGCGACGAGGTGTTCCGCACCTCGCCCGACTATGCCGCGCTCTGCCGCCAGGCCTCGGATATTCTGGTCAACGCCATCAACACGTCAGCCGGACCACACCATGACGGCCATTGAGCAACCCGTGCTGACCCTCGATCCCGAGGAGGCGGGCCGTGTGCGCCAGGAGCGGCTGGAGCGGATCGGCCGATGGGTCTTGCCGCTGGCGATCATGATCCTGGCGATCTGGCTATGGGACCGCGTCTGCGTCTGGAACGAGATCCCGAAATACATCCTGCCGCGTCCGGGCGTCGTGCTGCAGACGCTCTATGACGACGCCGGGCTGCTGTTCTCCTCGCTGCTGGTGACCCTCAGGATCACTTTCCTCAGCCTGGTGCTTGCCGTCATCGGCGGCGTCGGGCTGGCGGTGCTGTTTGCGCAATCGAAATGGGTGGAGATGTCGTTCTTCCCCTTCGCCATCGTGCTGCAGGTGACGCCGATCGTCGCGATCTTCCCGCTGATCAACATCTATGTGAACAACCAGACGGTGAAATTGCTGCTCTGCGCCTGGATCGTTGCCTTCTTCCCGATCCTGTCCAACACCACGCTTGGCCTCAATTCGGTCGATCGCAATCTGCGCGACATGTTCAAGCTCAACGGCGCCACGCGCTGGCAGCAATTGCGCTATCTCAGGCTGCCGGCGGCGATGCCCTATTTCCTCGGCGGCTTGAAGATTGCCGGCGGCCTGTCGCTGATCGGCGCCGTGGTGGCCGAGTTCGTTGCCGGCGCGCAGGGACAGTCGTCGGGGCTGGCGTCACGCATCATTGAGGCCGGCTACCGGCTCAATGCACCACGGCTGTTTGCGGCGCTGATCCTGATTTCGCTCACCGGCATCTTGATCTTCCTGGTGCTGTCGCTGGTGTCGCATCTCATCCTGCGCCGCTGGCACGAGAGCGCGCTGAAACAGGAGCGGTAGGGTGACGTCAGCCATCAGCATTCCGCAGGACGGTTCCTATGTCCTGGCCAACGTTCGCGTTCACCGGTCGCTGACGCCCGGCCTTGCCGCGGCTTACGACAGCGACGGCTTCGCAGTTGCCGACATCGTCGTCGCCAATGGCAAGATCTCAGCCATCACAGCGCACAAGAAATCGAAAACGCCGGCAGATGCCATCGATCTCGCCGGCCGCATCGTGCTGCCGTGTTTCGTCGACTGCCACACCCATATCGACAAGGGTCATATCTGGCCGCGCAAGCCCAATCCGGATGGCAGCTTCATGGGCGCGCTCAACGCCACCGGCGCCGACCGCGCCGCGCGCTGGAGCGCCGAGGATGTGGCGCGGCGCATGGATTTCTCGCTGCGCTCGGCGTATGCGCACGGCACTAGGGCGCTGCGCACGCATCTCGACAGCGTGTCGCCGCAGGAGGAGATTTCCTGGCCGGTGTTCGAGGCGATGCGGGAGAAATGGCGCGGCCGCATCGAATTGCAGGCGGCCTGCCTGCTCGGCATCGAAGGCGTGCGCGACAAGAAATGGTTCGAGAGGTTGGCGAAACGCGTGGCCGCGGCCAAGGGCGTGCTCGGCGTCGTCACCTATATGGTGCCCGACCTCGAGGAGCTTCTCGACAAGGTGTTCGCCGAGGCGATCAAGCACGGGCTCGATCTCGATTTCCACGCCGATGAGACCGACGATGTCGCTGCGATCTCGCTGAAGAAGATCGCCGAGGCTGCCCTTTGGAACGGCTTTGAAGGCAACATCCTGGTCGGACATTGCTGCTCGCTGGCGCGCCAGCCGGATCTCGACGTGCTGGACACACTCGACAAGGTGGCCAAGGCCGGGCTGGCGGTGGTGTCGCTGCCAATGTGCAACCTCTATCTGCAGGACCGGCGTGCCGACCAGACCACGCCACGCTGGCGCGGCGTGACGCTGCTGCACGAGATGAAGGCGAGAGGCATTGCGGTCGCCGTCGCCTCCGATAACACGCGCGACCCTTTCTACGCCTATGGCGACCTCGACATGCTGGAGGTCTACCGCATGGCGACGCGCATCCTGCATTTCGACCATCCGGTCGGCGACTGGCCGCAGACGGTGGCGGCGACCCCGGCAAAAGTGATGCGCCTCGATGGTGTCGGCACGCTCGCCGCTGGCTGCAGCGCAGACTTCATCGTCTTCAAGGGGCGGAGCTGGACGGAATTGCTGTCGCGACCCGAATCGGATCGCATCGTCGTGCGCGACGGCAAGGCGATCGACAGGCAATTGCCCGACTATGCCGAGCTCGACGAACTGATGGTGGAATGATGGATGTTTCGGCGCTCAAACGCGATCTCGACGGGATAAAGCTCGACGACAATCCGGCCATCGTCCAGCAGAAGAGCCGCGATTTCTACTGGTACAGCCCGGTGCTGAAACAGCAGCTCGACCATGTCACCGGCGACCTGATCGTGACGCCGAAGAATGAGCCCGAACTGATCCGTGTGCTCGCCGCCTGCCACCGTCACGGCGTCCCGGTGACTCCGCGCGGCAGCGGCACCGGCAATTACGGCCAGGCGATGCCGCTGTCGGGCGGCGTGGTGCTCAACCTTGCCGAGATGAACGAGATCAAGACCATCGCGCCGGGCCGCGTCGTCACCGGACCGGGTGCGATCCTCGCCGATATCGACAAGGCGACGCGGGCGCATTCCGGGCAGGAGCTCAGGCTGTCGCCGTCGACCTACAACACCGCCTCGATCGGCGGCTTCATCGCCGGCGGCTCCGGCGGCGTCGGCTCGATCAATTTCGGCGGCTTGCGCGATTTCGGCAATGTGCTGCGCCTGCGTGTCGTCACCATGGAAGCCGAGCCGAAGGTGCTCGAACTCACCGGCGAGGATTTGCACAAGGTGACGCATGCCTATGGCACCAATGGCATCATTACGGAAGTCGAGATGCCGCTGACGGCGGCCTATGAATGGATCGACGTCATCGTCGGCTTCGATAGCTTCATGCCGGCAGCCCGCTACGGCAATGCGCTGGCCTGCCAGGACGGCATCCTGACCAAGCTGATCACGCCGATCGCCGCCCCCGTGCCGCAGCTCTACTTCAAGCGCCACCAGAAGTTCCTGAAGGAGGGGCAGAGCACCTGCGTCGTCATGGTCGCAAGGCATGGGCTCGACGCATTCCTCGCCTTTACCCGCCGCGCCGGCGGTGAGGTCATCTTCAATGCGGCGGCGGCATCGGATGAGGAGAAAAAGGGCCTCCCGCCGGGTTTTGAACTGGCGTGGAACCACACGACACTGAGGGCACTGCGGGTCGATCCCTCGATCACCTATCTGCAGTCGCTCTATCCGTTTCCCAACCAGCTGGCGCTGGTCGAGAAGATGGATGCGATGTTTCCGGGCGAGGTCTTTTCGCATCTCGAATTCGTGCGGCTCGACGGCAACATCACCTGCTTCGGCCTGCCGCTGGTCAAGTTCACCACCGAGGCGCGGCTCAACGAAATCATCCGGCTGCATGAGGAGAATGGCTGCCCGATCTTCAACCCGCACCGCTACACGCTGGAAGAAGGCGGCATGAAGCAGACTGACGAAATCCAGCTCGCCTTCAAGCGCGAGACCGATCCGCAAGGGCTGCTCAATCCCGGCAAGATGATCGCCTGGGAGAATCCCGACTACGACTATCGCTCCGGCCGGACGTTCCTGTTCAAGGGATTGCAGAAGGCAGGCTGATGACGAGCGTGTGGCGCTGCACCCCCCTCTGGCCTGCCGGCCATCTCCCCCTCAAGGGGGGAGATTGTTCGCTCCGCCGCTTTGGCCTATCTCCAACGTTGGAAGGAAAGGCGCGGCGTAAAGGCGGCCAATCTCCCCCCTTGCGGGGGAGATGCCCGGCAGGGCAGAGGGGGGTGCCTAGCGCTGACCTCGCGGATATTCCACTGTGAAAATCCTCGTTCTCTACGCGCATCCGGCGGAGACCAGCTTCAATGCCGGCCTGCATCGGACGATTGTCGAGCGGCTGACGGCGGCGGGCCATGAGGTCGACGATTGCGATCTCTATGCCGAGGATTTCGATCCCAGGCTGACGGGCGCGGAGAGGTTGGACTATCACAACCAGCGCAGCCCGGCGGACCCGGCCGCTCCCTATGTCGAGCGCCTGTTGCGGGCCGAGGCGCTGGTGCTGTCATATCCCGTCTGGAACTATGGTTTTCCGGCCATCCTGAAAGGCTTTTTCGATCGCGTCTTCCTGCCCGGGGTGTCGTTCAAGCTGGTCGACGGCAAGGCGCAGCCCTCGCTGCACAACATAAGCAAGCTGACCGCCGTCACCACCTATGGCGGCAGCCGGTTCCGCGCCGTGCTGATGGGCGATCCGCCGCGCCGGCTGGTCAAGCGAATGCTGCGCGCGACGATCAAGCCAGGCGCTTCCGTGTCCTACCTCGCGCATTATTCGATGAACCTGTCGACCGATGAAACGCGGGCAGCCTTCATGGCCAAGGTTGCGGCCAGGATGGATAGCTTCTGATGCGCGTGCTGGTGATCTATTGCCATCCGGTGCCCGAAAGTTTTTGCGCCGCGATCAGAGATACTGCCGTCGACGTGCTGCAGGCCCGCGGCTGGGAGGTGCGGCTGCTCGACCTCTACGCCGAAAAATTCGACCCGGTGATGGGCTGCGACGAGCGGCGCGGCTATAACGACCGCGCGCCGGAAGATCCGGCGCTAAAACCGCATTTCGACCATCTTGCCTGGGCTGAGGCGATCCTCTTCATCTATCCGACCTGGTGGTACGGGCTGCCGGCGATGCTGAAGGGCTGGCTCGACCGGGTGTGGGCAACCGATGTCGCCTTCAAGCTGCCGGCGGGCAAGGGGCGCATCACGTCGCTGATGACGCATGTCACCAAGGTCGGCGTCATCACCACCTGCGGCGCGCCGACCTGGTGGAGCGTCGTCGTCGGCCAGCCCGGCCGCAAGACGCTTTTGCGCGGCATGCGGGCGCTGTGCGCGACGCGCTGCCGGACCTTCTTCCTGGCGCATTATTTGATGGACGCCTCGACGCCGAAGAGCCGGGCGGCTTTTCTGGTGAAGGTGCGGGCGAAGCTGGAGCGGTTTTGAGAGATTAGCGTCCTTCTCCCCGTTTACGGGGAGAAGATGCCGGCAGGCAGATGAGGGGCAGCACGAACTCTGCAGACCTTGGCGCCGCCCCTCATCCGACCCTTCGGGCCACCTTCTCCCCGTGAACGGGGAGAAGGAAGAGGGCGCACTATATCTTCGTCCGTTCCGCCTTCGGATCATACATCGGCTTCAGCGAGGCCTCGGCGGCGAAGCGCTCTCCTGCGATCTCGATCTCGTAGGACGAGGAAAGCACATCCGCTTCGCTCCCGCCCTGGCACGGCACATAGCCCAACCCAACAGCGCCGCCGAGATGATGGCCGTAATTGCCTGAAGTGATCGGGCCGACGATCTTGCCGTCGCGCAGGATCGCCTCATTGTGGAAGAGCAGGGGCTCAGGGTCTTTCAGCCGGAACTGCACCAGCCGGCGTGACAGGCCGGCTTCCTTCTTCTTCAGCACCGCATCGCGGCCGATGAAGTCGCCCTTGGCGGTTTTGACCGCAAAGCCGAGGCCGGCCTCCAGCACATTGTCCTCGTCGGTGATGTCGTGGCCGAAATGGCGGAAGGCTTTTTCGATGCGGCAGGAATCCAGCGTATGCAGGCCGCAGAGTTTCAGGCCGACATCCGCGCCGGCCTCATCGATCGCCTCGAAGACATGGGCTGCCTGGTCGGTCGAGACATAGAGCTCCCAGCCGAGTTCACCGACATAGGTGACGCGGTGCGCACGCGCGAGGCCCATGCCGATCTCGATCTCCTGGAACGTGCCGAACGGATTGTTTTCGTTGGAGAAATCGTTGGGGCTGACCTTCTGGATCAGCTTTCGTGCATCCGGACCCATCAGGCAGAGCACGCTTTCGGCTGCGGTCACGTCGGTGACGACGACGAATTCCTCGCCGACATGCCGGCGCAGCCAGGCAAGGTCGCGCTGCAGCGTCGCGCCGGGCACGACGAGGAAGTAGGCGGTGTCAGACAGCCGCGACACGGTGAGATCACTCTCAATGCCGCCGCGCTGGTTGAGCATCTGCGTGTAGACGATCTTGCCTGGAGCTACGTCCATATCGTTGGCGCACAGCTTTTGCAGGAAGGCACATGCATCGCGGCCCTCGACGCGGATCTTGCCGAACGAGGTCATGTCGAACAGGCCGACCTTGTTGCGGACCGCCAAGTGTTCCTCGCGCTGGTTGTCGAACCAGTTCTGCCGCTTCCAGGAATAGCGGTATTCGCGCTCCTGTCCTTCGCGGGCGAACCAGTTGGCGCGCTCCCAGCCGGCGACCTCGCCGAACACCGCGCCGCGCGCCTTCAGATGCTCATGTAGCGGCGAGCGCCTGATATTCCGCGATGTCGCCATCTGCCGATAAGGAAAATGGTCGGCATAGAGCAGGCCGAGCGTTTCGGAGACGCGCTCCTTGAGATAGCGGCGGTTCTTCTGGAACGGCTGGGCGCGACGGATATCGACTTCCCAGAGGTCGAAGGGCGCTTCGCCATCATTGATCCACTGCGCCAGCGCCATGCCGGCGCCGCCGGACGAGACGATGCCGATCGAGTTGTAGCCGGTCGCCATCCAGTAGCCCGACAGCTCTGGCGCCTCGCCGAGATAATAGCGGTCGTCGGGGGTGAAGCTTTCGGGGCCGTTGAAGAAGGTGTGAATCCCAGCGGTGGCCAGCATCGGCATGCGGTTGACGCCCATTTCGAGGATCGGCTCGAAATGCTCCATGTCCTCGGGCAACTGGTCGAAGCAAAAATCCTCGCGGATGCCGTCCATGCCCCATGGCTTGGCCACCGGCTCGAAAGCGCCGAGCATCATCTTGCCGGCATCTTCCTTGTAGTAGGCGCATTCATCGGGAACGCGCAGCACCGGAAGGCGGCCGAGGCCGGGGATCGGCTCGGTGACGAGATAGAAATGCTCGCAGGCGTGCAGCGGGATGGTGACGCCGTTTTGTGCGCCGAGCTCGCGAGCCCACATGCCGGCGCAGTTGACGACGATGTCGGCCTCGATGGTGCCCTGGTCCTCGCCCTGCGCCCACGACACGCCGGTGACGCGACCGGCCTTGGTATGAACCTTGGTGACCTTCACATTCTCGACGATAGTGGCGCCGCGCTGGCGGGCACCCTTGGCCAGCGCCATGGCGATGTTGGCGGGGTCGCACTGGCCATCGAGCGGCAGATGCACCGCGCCGACGACATCGGACACATTGAGATGCGGATACATCTCACTGACTTCCCTGGGCGAAATCTCGCGCACATCGACATCGAAGGCGCGGGCCAGCGAGGCCTGCCGGTAGATTTCGTGCTTGCGTTCCTCGGTCAGCGCCACGGTGATCGAGCCGACCTGGCGCATGCCGGTGCCGACTTCGGTTTCGGCTTCCAGCTTGACGTAAAGGTCGGCTGAATATTTCGCCAGCCGCGTCATGTTCTGCGAACCGCGCAGCTGGCCGATCAGGCCGGCGGCGTGCCAGGTCGTGCCAGAGGTCAGCTGCTTGCGTTCGAGCAGCACGATGTCGGTCCAGCCGAGCTTGGCCAGATGATAGGCGACCGAACAGCCGGAAACGCCGCCGCCGATGATCACGGCCCTCGCTTTATTAGGAATGGCCTTGGTGGGTATCGTCTTGGTCATGCGGCCTCGCGGCGATAGCTGGATGCAAAACGGCGCAGGCGCTGGGCTGCTTCCTGAAGCACCGGTTCCGGCTGGCAGAGGCTGATGCGGATGTGGCCGGCGGCGGCATGGCCGAAGCTGGAGCCCGGCATGACGCCGACCTTTTCGGCGTCGAGCAAGGCCCAGGCGAATTTCTCGTCGTCGGGCTCGACGGCCGAGATATCGAGCATGACATACATGCCGCCTTCCGAGCCGTGCACGGTGACATTGTTCATGCCGCGCACGGCATCGAGCAGGACCGTGCGCCGCGCCGCGTAGCGTTCGGCGATCTCCTTGACGCCATAGCGGTTCTCCAGCGCCTCGGCGCAGGCGATCGAGATGAAGGCCGGCAGGCCGTAGGTCGTCACCAGATTGAGGTTGGTCAAAAGCGTGATCATCTGAGCCGGGCCGGTCAGCCAGCCCATTCGCCAGCCGGTCATGCCGTGGCTCTTGGACATCGAATTGATGACCAGCGTGCGCTCGGCCATGCCGGGCAGGCCGCGCGGCGAGATGTGTTCGCCGCCGCCCAGCGTCCAGTAGACCTCGTCCGACAGCAGCCAGAGATCGTGCTCGCGGCAGATCTCGGCCAATTCCTCCAGCCGCTCGCGCGAATAGACGGCGCCCGTCGGGTTGTTCGGCGTGTTGATCAGGATGGCGCGCGTGTTGGGCTTCAGCGCCGCGCGGATCCTGTCGGCGCGCGGCTGAAAGCCGTCCTCGGCCGGGGTCTCGACCACGGTGAAACTGGCGCCGGCGGCGCTGAACGTATTGGGATAGGTCGCGTAGTAGGGCGCGACCACGATGGCGTGATCGCCCTGATCGAGCACGGCCTGCACCGCCGCGTAGAGCGCTGCCTGGCCGCCCGGCGTGGCGATGACCTGCTCGGGGCCAGTCTCGATACCGGTGCAGGCAGTAGAGGCCGCCGCCATCGCCCTGCGCAGGCGCGGAACGCCGGAAAGCGGGGTGTAGTGGTGATTGCTGCCGCGCACCGCGGTCACGCAGGCCTCGATGGTCTGGCTCGGCGTGTCGAAATCATGGTCGCCGACCGACAGCATGATGATGTCCTGGCCGGCCTCCTTGCGGGCCCAGGCCTCGGTGTGGACCTCCCAGCCATCCTTGCCCGAAGGCACGATGCCGGAAATGCGCTTTGACGGTCTGGGCATCAATGAACTCCCGAAATCTGGTAACCGGCCTCTTCGAGCCGGTCGCGCAAGGCAGCGATGTGGGCAGGGCCGACTTCGCAGCATCCGCCGACGATGGTGGCGCCGGCCTCGACCCAGCCGAGCGCCTGGTCGGCATAGGCATCCGGACCAAGGTCGTGGCGGGCGTGCAGCACATCGACGGTGCCGCCGTGCTTGAGCGCTTCGGTAGAGGTGAAGCCGTTGGCATAGGCGCCGACGGGGCCGCCGAGATCGACCAGCTCGGGCAGTGCCGCGGCGATCGCTTCGGGCCGACAGCAATTGACCAGCCTTGCAGCGAGCGGCAGGCCGTCGAGTGCACGAGAGGCTGCGGCGATCGCTTCGCCGCTCCGCAGGCGCGGGGTGCCGTGGTCGGCCAGCGTCCACGACACCCAGACCGGCTTGCCGCTTTCCGATGCCGCTGTGACGGCCGCGCGCGCTTCATCGGCGGACGCCATGGTTTCGCACAGAAAGAGATCGACGCCGTCCGCCTGCTCGGCAACGATGCGGCGATAGATGTCGAGTGTGTCCTGATAGGAAATGGTGAGCGCCGGCGCATAGCTGCCGAACAGCGGCGACAGGCAGCCGGCGATGGTTGCCTCTCCGGCTTGCTCGCAAGCTTGCCTTGCAAGCTCGATGCCGCGCTTCTGCAGCGGCTTGAACAGCTCCTCCGCGCCCTCGCGCGCCAGCCGCTCCGGCGTGGCCGAATAGGTGTTTATGGTGATGACGCGGGCGCCGGCACGGATGAACTCCGCATGCAGGTCGCGCACCAGATCCGGTTCGTCGATCAGCACCCTGGCCGACCACAGCGGCGTCGGCTCGGATTCGCTGCGGCGGACCAGCTCCTGGCCCATACCGCCATCGGTGAGGATAACTGTTTTCACGCGCGCAGCCTCTCGTTCTTCGGATCCCACAGCGGCTCATCCTTCTGTACGATCGCCCGAAAACGGTCGCCGAAGATTTCAATCTCGATGGCAGTGTCGGGTTCAGCCAGGTCGGCGCGCAGCATGCCAAGCGCGATCGATTTGTCGATGCGATGACCCCAGCCGCCCGACGTCGTCTCGCCGACGATCTTGCCGCCATGCCACAGCGTCGACACGGAGGGCGCGTCGCAATCGCCGGGGTTTTCGACGACCAAGGTGACGAAGCGCTTCTTCACGCCCTGCTGCTTTTCGTTCTGCAACGCCGTCTTGCCGCGGAATTCCGGCTTGTCCCATTTGACGAACCGCTCGAGCCCGCCCTGCAGGATTGTGTAGTCGGTCGAAAGATCACCCTTCCAGGTGCGGTAGCCTTTTTCCAGCCGCAGCGAATCCAGCGCATACATGCCGAACGGTTTCAGGCCGTGCTTTTGTCCCGCCGCCCAGACGGCGTCGAAGATGGCGGCGGTGTCTTCCACTTTGGTGTGGATTTCCCAGCCGAGCTCGCCGGCGAAGGAGACGCGCACCAATTGGCACCAGTGCCCGGCGATCTGCGCCGACTGATGCGAAAGCCAGGGCAGCGACAGGTCGGCGTCGGTCAGTTCAGAGAGAATGTCGCGGGATTTCGGCCCGGACAGGATCTGGCAGCTGAAGGCCTCGGTGAGGTTTTGCAGCGTGAGCTCATTGGGTTGCGGCAGATGGTGCTGCAGCCACTCGAAATCGTGCTGCTCCGCCACCGAAGCGGTGATCAGGAAGAAGAGATCCTCGGCCAGCGCCATGATCGACATTTCGGTGACGATGCGGCCCTTGTCGTCGGAGAAGTAGCCGAGGCCGATGCGGCCGGGTTTCGGCACAAGGCCGGTGATCATCGTCGCCAGCCAGTCGCGAGCGCCGGGGCCTTGCAAGCGGAAGCGCGAGAAGCCGGGCAGGTCCAAAATGCCGGCGGCGTCGCGCACCGCCAGGCACTCTTCGCGTACGCGATGCTGCCATGGCCCGTCGCGGCGGAAGGTCAGCGTCGCTTCCTCCGACGTGTCGTCGCCTTCCTTCGCGTACCAGGTGGCGCGCTCCCAGCCATTATAGGCATCGAACTGGGCACCGAGCACCTTGATGCGATCGTGGATCGGCGACAGCTTGCGGTCGCGCGCCGCGGGCCAGGCGTGGCGCGGGAACTGGATGGCGTATTCGTTGCCGTAGATTTCCACGCCCTTGGCGACGCAATAGTCCGGTGCGGCGGCAAAGGCGGTGAAGCGGCGCGGGTCGCAGGACCACATGTCCCATTCGGTCTGGCCTTGCGTCACCCATTCGGCCAGCACCTTGCCGGCGCCGCCGCCTTGCGCGATGCCGAAGGTGAAGACGCAGGCTTCGAAGGCGTTGGGCACGCCGGGCATCGGCCCGATCAGCGGGTTGCCGTCCGGCGCATAGGGGATCGGCCCGTTGATCACCTTGGACAGGCCGGCGGTGCCGAGGATCGGCACGCGGGCGACGGCGTCGGCGAGATAGTGTTCGAGACGGTCGAGATCGTCGGGGAACAGCTGGAAGGAAAAATCCTCCGGCATCGGATCGTTATGGGTCGCCCAATGGGCGCGGCAATTGCGCTCATAGGGGCCGAGATTCATGCCGTTCTTTTCCTGGCGCAGATAGTAGGAGGTGTCGACGTCGCGCAGCAGCGGCAGCTTCTTGCCCTGTTCCTTCGACCACGCCACCAGCTCGGGGATTTCCTCGAACAATATGTACTGATGGCTCATCACCATCATCGGGACGTCGCGGCCGAACATTTTGCCGACTTCGGCGGCACGGTAGCCGGCGGCGTTGACGACGATCTCGCAGCGGATTTCGCCTTGCGGCGTTTCGACCACCCACTCGTCGTTCTCGCGGCGCACGCCTGACACCGGGCAGAAGCGGATGATTTTCGCGCCCATGTCGCGCGCGCCCTTGGCCAGCGCTTGCGTCAGCTGCGCCGGGTCGATGTCGCCGTCGCTCGGATCGTAGAGCGCGCCTTTCAGCTCATGCGTCTCGATGAAGGGGTAGCGCCGCTTGATCTCGTCGGGGCCGACAATGTCGATGTCCATGCCTTGGTAGCGGCCCATGCCCTTGGCGCGCTGGAATTCCTGCATGCGCTCCTTCGTATGGGCGAGGCGGAGCGAGCCGGTAACGTGATAGTTCATGGGGTAGTCGACCGCGTCGGCGAGGCCGCGATAGAGCTCGGTCGAATAGCGCTGCATGTTCATCAGCGACCAGGACGACGAGAAGGTCGGCACATTGCCGGCGGCATGCCAGGTCGAGCCCGATGTCAGCTCGTTCTTTTCGAGCAGCACGCAATCGGTCCAGCCCGCCTTGCAAAGGTGGTAGAGCGAGGAGGTGCCAACGACACCGCCTCCGATGATCACCACGCGTGCCGTGGTCGGCAAACCGGCCATATCAAAACCCCTCATTCAATAAACAGGCGGCGAAACCACCCAGATGATCACGGCCGGCTCGGTGCCGGGATTGCGCCAGCGGTACGGCTTGCGCTCGAAGCGGAAGGAATCGCCTTCAACAAGACGGTGCCAGACACCCGCTATCTCGATCTCGAAAATACCCGAAGCGATGTAGCCGGCTTCCTCGGTCGGCCGCAGCTGTTCGCTCTTCAGCTCCGCGCCCGGCGCGAAGATCGAGCGCACCATTTCGAAACTACCGCCGAGATCGGGCGACAGAAGCTCCTCCACCAGGCCGGATTCGCTTGTGCCAAGCGTGCGCCGGCTGCCGGCGCGCACGACGACGCCGCGCTCCTTCTCGATCGGCACGTCGTGGCTGAAGAACAGGCTGAGCGGCACGCCGAACAGGTCGGCGAAGGCCCTGAGGTCGCCGAGCGAGGGGATCGACAGGCCGCGCTCGACCTGGCTGACCCAGCCGACGGAGCGGTCGAGCTTGAGCGCGATCTCGGCCAGCGTCAGCCCGCGCGCCTTGCGCAGCGCACGGATATCGCTCGCCAGCAGGCGCTCGTCAGGTCCCTGCAATGTTCTGGCGGTAGCTGGGGGCAAAACGCTCACTTGATGAAAATTTGGAAGTGAATTTCATGAGAGCCCACGCCCATGAAAAAATCAAGTGGATTTTCATGAGGCCACAAGATTTGCTTGCGCGATTTTGACGGTTCATGCAAAGGCTCGGCCACGAACGGCGTGTGTGGGGACGTCCGGGCGGCGACCAAGGATTGGAATCTGCGCAAGGTCTTCTCCGATAGCCGATCCGGCTTTCCGAGTATGCGCAAAGGGACGGCCCATGCTGGAAAAAAACGCCCTGCGAGCACAAGACGCGGCTGTTGTCGACGAGGCAATCCTGTCGCGTCGTTCAGTCCGCGCCTTTCTGCCCGACATGGTCGACGACGAGACGATCCGCGCCATTCTTGGCGTCGCCGCGCGCGCGCCTTCGGGCACCAACATGCAGCCCTGGCGGGTTTATGTGACCAAGGGCGAGATCAAGCAGCAGATCACCGATGCCATTCTCAATTCCGGCATCCGCGCAGAGAAGGCCGATTGGGACGAGTATCGCTACTACCCCACCCAGTTCTTCGAGCCTTATCTCACCCGCCGTCGCGCCAATGGTTTCGGGCTTTACGGCGCGCTCGGCATCGGCCGCCGCGAGGTCGACAAGATGCGCGCCCAGCACGACCGCAACTTCGTCTTCTTCGATGCGCCGGTGGGCATGATCTTCACCATCGACCGGCGGTTGAACCAGGGCTCATGGATCGACTACGGCATGTTCCTGCAGAACATCATGGTGGCGGCGCGGGGCAGGGGGCTGCATACCTGCCCGCAGGCAGCCTTCGCTCCCTATCACCGACAGATCAGGCCGGTGCTCAACATTCCCGACGAGGAGATCGTCGTCTGCGGCATGGCGCTCGGCCTTGAGGACACGTCCAAGCCCGAAAACGACTTCCGCACCGACCGCGTGCCGCTGGAAGAGTGGGTGACGTTCAGCGAATAAGGGCTCGCTGAGGGCTCCTATTCGACATTCATCTGCGCGCCGTGGCCGCTGACATGGGCGCCGTCCTGCGGCGTCAGCTTGAGATAAGCAATCAGCGCGCACAGCGTGATGACGCCCTCGACCACGAACAGGATGCGGAAGTCGTTGGTCACCGCTGGCCCGCCGCCGGCCAGGAATGACAGCAGCGCGGCGGCCAGGCCGACGCTGATCGCCACCGCCAGCTGCCAAAGTATGTAGTAGAGGGCGCTGAAGCGGGCGAGCTGTTCGGGAGCGATGTCGGAATAGGCGAGGTTGCCGGTCGACGCCCACTGCGCCGAGCGCAGGACACCGAAGGCAAAGATATAGGCAAGCACGATCCAGACCGGCGTTGTCGCCTCTATCAAGGCGAAGCCCGCAACCATGGCGGCTACGATCGGCGTGTTGACGACCAGCACACGACGAAAGCCGAAGCGGTTGAGCAGGCGCGGCATGAACACACGCATGATCAGCGATCCGATCGCGGCGACGAAGGTCAGCGATCCCGCCTGCACCGCGCTCATGCCGAAGCCGAGCTGGAACATCAGCGGCAGCAGGAAAACGACGGAGCTGAGGCCGATCGTGTCCAGCCCGCCGCCGGTGAGGAAGGAGATGCGGAAGGTGCGGATGCGCAGGAGTTTCAGGTCAAGCAAAGGGTTGCGGGCACGCAGGCAATAGAAGGAGGCAAGCGTCAGGATGACGATCGCCAGCGCCAGCTCGGCCGCGATCATGCTTCCGGCTGCGTCTTTCGCCGCAAGCGAATCCATGCCGAAGACCAGCAGGACCATGCCGCTGCCGACCAGCAGGAAGCCTGGAAAATCGAACGGCGTGCGCACCGGCTTGGTGACCGTCGGAAACAGCGATGCGGCAAGCACGGCCGCCGCCAGAGCGAATGGCACGTTGATGAAGAAGATCCAGCGCCATGAGATGTAGGTGGTCAGCGCACCGCCGACGAGCGGGCCGACCAGCGGTCCGGATTGGCCGGCCAGCGAGATATACATGTTGATCTTCAGCGTGCGGCTGCGCGGGAAGGTCGACAGGATGACGACCTGGCCGAGCGTCCCCATCAAGGCGCCGCCGAACCCTTGCAGCGCACGGGCGCCGACCAGCGTCCAGATGTCGTTGGACAGCCCGCACAGCGCTGATGACGCCGCGAACACCAGCAAGGCAAGGCAGTAGACATTGCGCAGGCCGAAGCGGTCGGCGGCCCAGCCGCCGAGAGGCATCGAGATGATCAGGCTGGCGACATAGACGGTGATCAACAGGCCGAGCTGGCTCGGCGGGCGCGCGAGGCTTTCGCTGATACCGGGGAGCGCGGTGACCACGACATTCTGGTCGAGGCTGGTCATGAACACGCCGCAGGCGACCGTCAGCGGCAGCAGGAGCAAGGCTCTGGCCGACACATCGGCGCGATCCGTGGCGCCGGCGGATAGTTCTGCAGTCATGGGGATGTTCGAACCAAACGACGATGCCGACTCTGAGACGGGATTTTTCAACCCCTTGGACCGGTTGGGCGGCCACGTTTCTCACCATGGGCTTCCACTGCAGGATTCTCTAGCGGCAGAGCCGGCTGGCCTTGATGCCAGAGGCCGGATGAAGGGACCTTTTTACCGCGCCCCTACTGCACCTCGTAGCCGACTTCGTCGCTGGCATGGCAGAGCGCCTTCCAGAACGAGCGGGCGAAGGAGCGGAAGACATAGATATCGAACTGGTCGGCGCCGGTGCGCTGGATCTGCGCGAAGACGTCGTGATGGGTGGTGGAGCGGCCGGCGCCGATGGGGAAGGCGGGCAGGGCGAAGTCGATGGCGAAGAATTTCGCCAGCACCCATTCGGCCTTCGGGCCGGCGATGCGGATGGCGGTGCGGCCATGCGACAGGTCGGTGACGGTGCCGATGGCCGGGGTTACGACCTTGGCAAAGGCCGCCGCCAGGCCCTCGGCCTCGTCGACGACCGTGAATTTTCCCGGCGCGAAGCCGAACACAGCCTTGCCATCCTTGGCAACGCCGCCGCCGGCGCCATCGGGCAGAGCAAGGCCGGAGACCTTGCGGATCGCTTCGATCAGCTGCTTTTCCGCGCCCGGCCATGCGGCGAGCTGCAGGATCGAACCCGGCCTGGTCTCGGTCAGGATGACATCGACGCCATGCTCGAAATTGCCGTGCGAGCCCGGATGGAACACCGGCTCGAGCGGCGAGAGGCGTTCAGGTGATTGGCGCTCAGCCATGCATGCGGCTCCCGTCCGGGTCGTAGAAATGGTTGGAGACGATCTCGACCGGCCCGAACCGCTTGCGCAGCGGATCGGAGACAAAGGCGCGGCTGCCATGCCTCGCCTTGCCGCCCTCGACCAGAGCCAGCGCAATGTGCTTGCCCAGCGCCGGCGAATAGCAGCAGGCCGTGATGTGGCCGATGGAATCGTGCGGATTGGCCTCGTCCAACTCCTCGACGATGTGCGCGCCGCCATTGAACGGCCGGTTGTCGAGCGAGACCAGTCCGACCAGCTGCAATCGGTCGGGCGCGATCAGGCCTTCGCGATCCATCATCGCCGAACCGATGAAGGGTTTTTTCTTCGACAGCATCCAGTCGAGATGCAGGTCGCGCGCGGTGGTGCGGCCGTCGATCTCGGCGCCGGTGACATGGCCCTTCTCGATGCGCATCGTGCCCAGCGCCTCCAGGCCGTAGGTGACCAAGCCGAACGGCTTGCCAGCCTCAACCAGGGCTTCCCAGACATGGGTGCCGTAGCCGGCGCCGGAATAGACCTCGAAGGCCATTTCACCTGAGAAAGACAGCCGGCAAATCATCACCGGAACGCCGGCAATCTGCCCGTGCACGATGCCCATGAAGGGCAGGGCCGTGTTGTCGACCGCAGTGCCGGAAACGCAGGCGGCAAGGATGGCCCGCGCCTTCGGTCCGCCGATGGCGGCGCCCGCCCATTCGTCCGTCACCGAAGTGACGTGCACCTTCAGCTCCGGCCAGATGACATCTAGAAAGTATTCCAGATGCTGCATCACCTTGCCGGCATTGGCCGTGGTGGTGGTCATCAGGAAATCCTGTTCGCCGAGCCGCCAGGTGGTGCCATCGTCGAAGGCCAGCCCATCCTCGCGCAGCATCAGCCCGTAGCGGGCCTTGCCGACGGCAAGGGTGGAAAACATGTTGGTGTAGACGCGGTCGAGGAATTCCGCCGCATCCGGCCCCTGCACGGCGATCTTGCCAAGCGTCGAGACATCGACGATCCCAGCGCTTTCGCGCGTCGCCTTGGCTTCGCGGACATAGGCCTGCTCGACCGTCTCGCCCGCAAGGCCATAGATCATCGGCCGGTACCAGAGGCCGGCTGAATACATCGTCGCGCCGTTGGCGAGGTGCCAGTCATGCATCGGCGTCAGCCGCTCGGGTTTTAGGTCGCCGAAGCGTTCGGCGGCGAGCGAACCGATCGACACCGCCGAATAGGGCGGACGGAAACGCGTCGTGCCGACTTCGGGGATCGGCTTGCCCAACGCTTCGGCCATGATGGCGAGGCCCGGCACGTTGGAGTTCTTGCCTTGATCGGTCGCCATGCCGAGCGTGGTGTAGCGCTTCAAATGCTCGACCGAGACAAAACCTTCGCGATGCGCCAGCCGCACGTCTTCGGCGGTGACGTCATGCTGGAAGTCGACGAAGCTTTTTCCTTTCGCCTTGATCTCGAACACCGGCGCCGGATCAGGATTGCAGGGCGCTGCTTCGACATCCGGCAAGGCTGCTGGCGTGCCCGTTGCACCGGCGGCCGAAAGGCCGGCGGCGCGGCCCTCAGTGATGGCTTCGACGGTCGAAAAGCTGCCGTTGAAAGCGCCGGCGCCAATCCATTGCCGAGATGGCTTCGGCGGCAGGAACGCCTGGCGGGCGGCGTTCCATTCGGCTCTCGCCCCGGCCTGGCTGGCGAGATGGATGGTCGGCGACCAGCCGCCCGACATCAGCAGGCAGTCGGCATGGATGCTGCGGGCGTCACCGCTCAGTACGCCGGAGTTCATGTCGAAGCGCTGCACCTTGAGGCCACTCAGCGCCTTGCCACCCTCGGTGGCGACCACGGCATGGCCGGAGAGCATTTCGGCCTCGGCCTCGGTGGCCAGACTCCGCATCTCGGCCGACAGTTCGGGGCGCACATCGACGATGGCGACGATGGCCGCGCCGGCCTTCTTCAGCGCCAGCGCCGAGCGATAGGCGCTGTCATTGTTGGTGAACAGCGCGATCCTATCGCCGGGCAGAACGGCATAGTCATTGGCGTAGCGCTCTCCGGCATGCGCCAGCATGACGCCCGGCCGGTCATTGCCCGGGAATACCAGCGGCCGCTCAAAAGAGCCGGTGGCCAGCACCACGGTCTTGGCGCGAATGGCCCAGTAGCGATGGCGCGGCTCGCCCTTCCCGGGTGTTTCCTTGTGGTCGGTGACACGTTCGAGTGCGGCCAGAGTGTTGCCGTCATAATAGCCCCACACGGTGGTGCGTGGCAGCAGGCGGACCGTGTCATGGCCTTCGAGCTGGCCGACGGTGCGCGCCGCCCAGTCGGCGGCCGGCGTGCCGTCGATGGTCTCGCCGGACCAGTTGGCCGAGCCACCGAACCGCGGCTCGAGCTCGGCCAGGATGACACGCGCACCCTGATCGGCTGCCGTCTTTGCAGCAGAGAGTCCGGCCGGGCCGGAGCCGACGACCAGCACGTCGCAAAACGCATTCATGCGCTCGTAGCGCGAGGTGTCGGCGGCAATGCCGGCGCGGCCGAGACCGGCGGCGCGGCGGATGAAATGCTCACAGAACATCCAGAAGCGGGTGCCTTTCAGCGGGCCGAAGACCGGACCCATGAAGGTCTTGTAGTAGAAGCCGGCGGCCAGGATCTTGCCGCCGAGCTGGTTGACGGCGTTGACGTCCCAGGCGAGCGAGGGAAAGCGGTTCTGGCTGACGGCCACCAGTCCGTCATAGATCTCGACCATGGTCGCGGCGATGTTGGGCTCGCGCACCTCGCCGCGCAGCACCGTCACCAGCGCGTTCGGCTCCTCGACGCCGGCGGAGAGCAGGCCGCGCGGGCGGTGGTATTTGAACGAACGCCCGAACAGCGTGACGCCATTGGCAAGCAGTGCCGAGGCCAGCGTGTCGCCGGCATGGCCGGTGTAGGGCGTGCCGTCAAAGGTGAAGCGGATAGTGCGCAGCCGGTCGATGCGGCCGCCGGCCTCGGCGCGGCGCGGGCTCACGACTTGCCCCCAGTCTTGTGCCGGGCCGCGGCATTGTGGTCGCCGCGAGCGAAACCGGTGCTGGAAATCTCATGCGTAACCGTGTTGCGCACCATCCTCAGATGCGTGCGGCAGCCGCCGGAATGCTGCCAGATCTCATTGTGGTCGCCGGCCGGGTTCAGCCGGTCGTAGACATAGGCGTTCCAGGCGTCGAGGTCCTGCGAGGCAGGCTGCGGGCGCTCGCGGTTGCCGTCACCCTGATAGGTGAACTCGATGACGTCGCGCGGGCCGCAATAGGGGCAAGTGATAAGCATTTGTTTGAACCCTAATGCAGCCGGGGCGTAGCGCCCTGGCCCTTGTCGTCGATCACCAGGCCGCGATAAAAACGGTCGAGCGTGAACGGCGCGTTGAACGCGTGCGGCTCGTCCTTGGCGATGGTGTATGCGAAGCACCAGCCTGAAGCCGGCGTCGCCTTGAAGCCGCCATAGCACCAGCCGCAGTTGAGATACATGCCGGGCAGCGGCCCGGTGGTGATGATCGGCGAACCGTCCATCGACATGTCGCAGACGCCGCCCCAGGAGCGCAGCATGCGCACGCGGGCAAGGCCGGGAAACAGCGCCAGCATTTCGCTCATCACCTCGTCGACGATGGGCAGATTGCCGCGCTGGGCGTAGCTGTTGTAGCCGTCGATGTCGCCGCCATAGACGAGACCGCCCTTGTCGGACTGCGACATGTAGAAATGACCCATGCCGAAGGTCAGCACCGTATCGATGAAGGGCTTTAGCGATTCGGTGACAAAGGCCTGCAGCACGTGGCTCTCGATCGGCATTTTGTCGACGCCGGCAAGCTGCATAACCCGTCCGGTGCTGCCGGCCACCGCCACGGCGACCTTCTTGCCGCGGATTTCGCCACGCGTCGTCTGCACGCCGGTGATGCGGTCGCCGTCGCGCAGGAAGCCGGTGACCTCGCAGTTTTCGATGATGTCGACGCCGCGGCGGTCGGCGCCGCGCGCATAGCCCCAGGCCACCGCATCGTGGCGGGCGGTGCCGGCGCGCGGCTGCATCAGGCCGCCGACGATGGGAAAGCGCGCCGAGGCCGACATGTCCAGCGCCGGCACCAGGCGCGCGATCTCGGCGGTGCTCATCAGCTCTGCGTCGACGCCGAGATGGCGCATGGCGTTGCCGCGCCTTGCATAGTCGTCGAACTGGGCCGGTGTGTGGGCAAGGTTCAGGCAGCCGCGCTGCGAGAACATGACATTGTAGTTGAGGTCGTGCGAGAGGTTCTCCCACATCTTCATCGAATGTTCGTAGAAGCGCGTGTTGGACGGCAGGAGGTAGTTGGAGCGTACCGCCGTGGTGTTGCGGCCGACATTGCCGGAGCCCAGCCAGCCCTTCTCCAGCACCGCGACATTGGTGATGCCGTGCTCCTTGGCCAGATAGTAGGCCGTCGACAGGCCATGGCCGCCGCCGCCGATGATGATGACATCATAGGAGGCCTTGGGGTCGGGCTTGCGCCAGGCCGGCTTCCAGTCCTGGTTTCCCCTGAGCGCGTTCGTGAGAAGCGAAAGGGCTGAATATTCCGCCATTCTTCATGCCATCCTTGGTGCGATGCGGCAGACTATAGAGCAGGCGGCGGGCGCAAAGCCAAGATTGCGCCATGGCTTTTCGACTGGCCGACTCCCGCAAGGCCGCCACCGACATGACTTGGCCATGACTTGCCCCTTGGGATGACCGTCTTTATCAAGGACCGCTTTAGAAGCGGCTTTTGCCGCCCATTGAGTCGCCACCATTATGTTTTTTCGTTTCTTCCGCCTGCTCCTCATCCTAGCGCTGGTTGTCTCGGCGCCGCATTCGTTCGGCGCGATGGCGCAGGGGTTGGGCCAGGCGCCTGCCGGGCTGGTCGCCGACCAGCAGAAAAACCTGCAGGGCCTGACGACGAAAACCGACACTCTGGAGAAGAAGGTCCAGGAAGACGGCGTTGAAGACGCCACCCTTGTCGACATCCGGCTGCAGTTGGAAGAGCTGTCGCGCGATGCTCTGAACAGCGCGCTGGCATTTCGTTCGCGGCTTGGGGAGATTAACTCAAGGCTTGAGCAGCTCGGCGCACCGCCGGCCGCCGGGCAGCCGCCGGAACCGGATATCGTGACCGGCGAGCGCCAGGCGTTGGCATCCGAAAAGGCGGAGATCAATGCCGTCATCTCTAGCGCCCAGACCTTGGCTATCCGCATCAATGCCCTGATCGCGAAGATCGGCAACATGCGCAGCGAGCTGTTCCGCAACCTGCTCACCAAGCGCTACGTGCTGTCCGATGCGCTGAGCCCGCAGGTGTTCTCCGACGCCCGGGACGAATATACCAATTTTTACAGGGCGGTGTCGTCGTGGCTGAGCTTTGCCTTCAAGTTCAAGTTCCAGGCGATGCTTGCGGCGACCTTCATGGCGCTGGGGCTAGCAGCAGTGCTCCTGGTCGGCGGGCGCAGGCTGTTCGGGCGCATCTTCGAAGCCGATCCGTCGGTTGAGGACCCCACCTATCTCAGCCGCCTATCGGTGGCGTTTTGGTCGACCTTGCTGCCGACGCTGGCGGTCAGCGCCTTCCTCGCCTCGACGGTCTTTCTCTACAATTATTACAATGTGCTGCGCGGCGACATCGGCGTCTTCCTCAACGCGCTGGCCGCCGTCATCGCCATAGTGTTCTGCGTCAATCGCCTGACCAATGCGGCGCTGGAGCCACGGATGCCGAACTGGCGCCTGATCCAGGTCGAGACCGGTCCGGCGCGCTGGCTGGTGCGGTTGACGACGGCGATGGCAGTCGTCATCGGCGTCAACAATTTCCTGGCGATCGTCAACGACAAGATGGGCTCACCACTGTCGCTGACGATCGCCAGGAGTTTTGTCGGCACCGTCATCGTTGGCTTCATCCTGATCCTGATGGCGCTGCTGAAGCCCTACAAGGACGCTGACGGGCGCTGGCGCCCCTGGCCGGCCTGGCTGCGCTATACCTGCATCGCGCTCGGCCTGTTTACCATCATGGCGGCGCTGTTCGGCTATATCGGCCTCGCCATCTTCGTCACGCTGCAGGTCGTGGTCACCGGCACCATCCTGCTCACCGGCTATATCGGCTTCCTGTCGGCGCGCGAGATCGGCGAGGAGGGTGGCTTCGCCGGCACCTCGATCGGGCGCTGGCTGAAGACCAACTCCAGCTATGAGGATACCGCACTCGACCAACTCGGCCTGGTGGTCAGCGTCGCCATCAATGTGATGATCGTGCTGGTGTTCCTGCCGCTGATCCTGTTGATGTGGGGGTTCCAGCCCGGCGACATTCAGGCCTGGGGCTACAAGCTGGCGACCGGCATCACCATAGGCTCGGTGACGATTTCGGTCACCGGCATCCTCACCGGCATCGTCGTCTTCATCATCGGCTATTTCCTGACGCGCTGGTTCCAGGGCTGGCTCGACGGCTCGGTGATGGCGCGCGGCAAGGTCGATACCGGCGTGCGCAATTCGATTCGGCTGGCGGTCGGCTATGCCGGCGTCGCGCTCGCCTGTCTGGTCGGCATCTCGGCGGCGGGCATCGATCTCTCCAACCTGGCGCTCGTTGCCGGTGCACTTTCCCTCGGTATCGGCTTTGGCCTGCAGAATGTCGTGTCCAACTTCGTGTCCGGCCTGATCCTGCTCGCCGAGCGGCCGTTCAAGGTCGGCGACTGGATCGTGGCCGGCGACACCTCCGGCACAGTCAAGAAGATCAGCGTGCGCGCCACCGAGATCGAGACCTTCCAGCGGCAATCGGTGATCCTGCCCAATTCGAACCTGATCAACAACGCGGTTGGGAACTGGACGCACCGCAACAAGCTCGGACGTGTGGAAATCAAGGTCGGCGTCGCCTATGGCAGCGACGTCAAGCGGGTGCACGCCATCCTGGTCGAGATCGCACGCGGCCATCCGCTGGTGCTGAAGAACCCGGAGCCGTTCGTTCTGTTCACCAATTTCGGGCCGGCGGCACTCGAGTTCGAGATCCGGGTGTTCCTGGCCGACGTGCTGAACGGCGCGATCGTTCAGAACGATATCCGCTTTGCCGTGCTCGATGCTTTCGACGCCGAGCATATCGAAATCCCCTCGACGCCGCGCGCCGAGGTCAAGGTCAAGCAGACCGAGGCATGGCCGCTCGACGACGACAAGATCGAAGTCGAGTTCGCCGAGAAGCAGCAGGCGGAGGCCGAAGCGGCAGCCGAGAAGGCGCGCCTGGCCAAATCAGGCCGCAAGGCCCGAAAGCCCGATCCCAGCTAGGCGCATTGATATTCAGGTGAGGCCGGCCTAGCGAAACCAATTGCGGCATGAATGCGGCATTCAGTTGCGGTTCAGCTTGCATCTCATATAAGCTCACATGCAAAGGCGAGAATGCCTTGCGAAATGCAACAGAGGCGGTGTGGAAACACCGATATTGCAAAATGTGGAAGTCGCTCGTCGTCGCCATCGCTCTTACCGCAGCGAGTGGCTCGGCCTTTGCCGCCAGCGCGGTCAACAAGGACGCTGAGACCCGTACGCTGATCGTGACGGAAGGCGGCGGCAAGACGGAGCTGGCGCTGGCCGCCGGCGAAACCGTGGAATTCTGCCCGAACGGCTGTTTCGTCACCTTGCCGAATGGTGACCTCGAGGCCCTGACCGGCTCGGAAACGGTCGAAATCTCGGGTGGTGTTGCCCGCATCAAGTAAAGTCGGCAGACAGCTCTTGCAGAGGCCGGGCAATGCCCGGCCTTTTATTGTCTGTGGTAGTGATTGCTTAACAATGACGCAGGAAATATCGTCGCGCCTATCGGCTGCAACCAGGCGTTTTAACGTTCATTGCGCCGTTCCGCCGCTATACCCATACGAAGACGCCGAAACACGGCGCGATGGGTTTATGAGTAGGGCAGGACAGACATGGATGCGCGGTCGGACAAGAACGCAATCCCGCTTGCGGTCGACCTCGACGGCACGCTGATTGCAACCGACCTTCTTTGGGAAGGCCTGTTCATCCTTCTCAAGAAGAATCCGCTCTATATCTTCCTGGTTCCGTTCTGGCTGGCTGGCGGCCCTGCGCGGCTGAAACAGGCCATTGCCGAGCGCATCGACATCGATCCGGCCTCGCTGCCTTATCGCGAAGCGCTGCTGCAGCGCCTGCGAGCCGACCATGTGGACGGCCGCAAGATCGTGCTGGCGACGGGCACGCCGCGCAAGTTCGCCGAAGCGATTGCCGCCCATCTGGGCATCTTCGACTACGTGCTGGCGACCGATGGTCCGCACAACATGACCTCGGGCCGCAAGCGCGACGCGCTCATCGCCGCCTATGGCGATGGCGGTTTCGACTATGCCGGCAACAGCCGTCACGATCTCAAGGTTTTCGAAGCCGCGCGCGACGCCATCGTCGTGGCGCCCGACCGCCACGCGGCACGCTGGCAGGCCGCGCATAGCGCCGAAACGATGCCGGCCCCGAAAAGGACATTGAAGACATTCGTCAAGATGCTGCGGGTGCATCAGTGGCTGAAGAATTCGCTGATCGCGGTGCCGATGGTGCTGTCGCACGAATACTTCAACGCCAACATGATCTGGCAATGCATGCTGGCGTTCGTCTCTTTCAGCGCCGTGGCTTCGGCCATCTACATCCTCAACGATTTCTTCGACCTTGCGCTCGACCGCAAGCACCCGACCAAACGCAACCGGCCGTTCGCCAGCGGCGCGCTGTCGATCCCGTTCGGTCTCGGCGCGATGGCGGTGCTGCTGGCGACCGGTATTGCCGCCGGGCTTCTGTTGCCGATCGAATTCCTGGGCGTGCTCGCCGGCTACATCGTGGTGACAACGGCCTATTCGCTGTCGTTCAAGCGCATGCTTCTGGTCGACGTGCTGACGCTGGCCGGCCTCTACACGGTGCGCGTGCTGGCGGGCGCTGCGGCGACCGGCGTCGAGGTCTCGTTCTGGCTGCTCGCCTTCTCGATTTTCTTCTTCCTGTCGCTGGCGCTGGTGAAGCGCTATGTCGAACTGCGCACCACAGCCATTCCAGTGGGCGAGCGTATTGCAGGCCGCGGCTACCGCATCGAAGATCAGGAGATCGTCGCACAGGCGGGCATGGCGTCGGCCTTCTCCTCGGCGCTGGTGCTGGCGCTCTACATGGATAGCGTCGCTGTGCGCGAACTCTATCCGCGTCCGTGGCTGGTCTGGCCGCTGGCGCCGATCGTGCTGTATTTGACCATGCGCGTCTGGATCCTGGCGCGCCGCGACGAGATGAACGACGATCCGGTCGTCTTCATCATCCGTGACTGGCGCAGCCAGATCATCGTGGCTATCGGCGCTGCACTGCTGGTCGCCGGAGGCTGGTAGGCATGGCGGGCGAAAGGTTCCAGAGTTTCGGCCGCGCCACGCCGGCCGCAAAGCGAAGCATCGCGGCCGATACGGCTATCGAACTGATGAAGAGCGGCAAGGCGAAGGCAAATGGCTTGCTCGCCTATGGCAACGGTCGCTCCTACGGCGATTCCTGCCAAAACGAAGCGGGCGCGGTGATCGACATGCGGCCGCTGAACCGTATCGGCGCCTTCAACGCCGAGACCGGCCTGCTCGAGGCGGAAGCCGGCGTGTTGCTGTCCGACATCATAGCGCACGCCGCACCCCATGGCTTCTTTCCCGCGGTGGTTCCAGGCACCCAGTTCGTCACCCTTGGCGGCGCCATCGCCAACGACGTTCACGGCAAGAACCATCACCGGCGCGGCACCTTTGGCTGCCATGTCGAGTCTCTCACGCTGCTGCGCTCGGACGGGCGAACCTACACCTGCTCGGCAACGGACAACGCCCGGCTGTTTGCGGCAACGATCGGCGGCATGGGGCTGACCGGGCTGATCCTGTCGGCGTCTATCCGGCTGATGCGGGTGCCCTCGCTCGACATCGTCGAGAAGGCGACGCCGTTCCGCGACCTCGGCGAATTCTTCGAACTGGCTGAGGCTGCCGACCAAGCCAATGAATATGCCGTCGCCTGGATCGACCAGCTGGCCGGCGGCCATGGCCGCGGGCGCGGCCTGTTGTTGTCTGGCAACCATGCCGAGCGTGGCTTGCATAAGGCGTCGCGCACCGGCTCGCGCCTTTCGGTGCCGGTCCAACCGCCTTTCAATGTGCTCAACCGGCCGTTTCTCACGGCCTTCAATGCCGCCTATCGCTGGAAAAAGGGGCGCTCATCAGAACCGCGCCAGGCCGGCTATCAGGGCTTTTTCTTCCCGCTTGACGGCGTTGGTGGCTGGAACCGGCTCTATGGCCCCAAAGGTCTCTACCAGCACCAGAGCGTGGTGCCGGAAAATGCCGCGCGCCAGACCGTGCCGGCGCTGCTCGACGTGACGCGGCGGGCCGGGCAAGGGTCTTTCCTCACCGTGCTGAAGCGCTTCGGCTCGATCCGTTCGCCGGCGTTGTTGTCGTTTCCGCGGCCGGGCTTCACGCTGACGCTGGATTTTCCCAACCGTGGCGACAAGACGCTGGCCCTGCTTTGCGAACTCGACCGCATCACGGTCGCGGCCGGCGGCGCGGTCAATCCCTACAAGGATGCGCGCATGAGCGCCGATGTTTTCGCGGCCTCCTTCCCGGATTGGCAGCGGCTGGAGGCGCTGCGCGACCCGGCGTTCATGTCCAGTTTCTGGCTGCGGACGGCGAAAAAACTGGAGATGCCAAGGGGGCGCGTCGAGGCGGCGGAATAGATCCAAGTTGAATAAGTCATGGTAAATAGATGGTAAATTCCATGGTTTACTCGAAACATTGTCGTGACTTCACGAAATGTTTGCAGGTTAGTAGTAGGACCGTCGCAAGCGGCGGGTGGAAAATATGAAATATATCGTCTTCATTCTGTTCACAGTCATGACCAATGCCGCGGCGCAGCTGATGCTGAAGCAAGGCATGATGTCGCTCGGCCCGATCTCGTTCGAAGGCACCAACCCGCTTCTGAAGCTCTTGCAGATCGTCTTCAGCCCGTGGGTCTTCCTCGGCCTGTGCACCTTCGTCATCTCGATGGCTTCGCACCTCTATGTGCTGTCCAAGGTCGAGCTCAGCTTTGCCTATCCGTTCCTCAGCCTTGCCTATGTCGCGGTCGCGATCTTCGCCTATTTCATCTTCCGCGAGGACCTAAACGCCTGGCGCATCGCCGGTATCGCCTTCATCTGCGTCGGCACGGTTCTGATCGCGCAAAGCGGACGCGGGCATGACGACCAGACGGCTTCCATCACCCCCGACAAGATCCACGCAAACGAGACCGTTCGATGAGACATGTGATTTTCGGCGGTGACGGCTTCGTCGGCCGTCATCTTGCCCCGAAGCTTGTGGCCGACGGTGAAGAGGTTGTCGTTGCCGACATCGTCAAAAGCGACCTGCCGCATTATCGTTCGGTCCGCTTCGTCACCTGCGACGTCACCGATCCGGCCTCGGTGGCCAAAGTCGGATTGAAGGCCGACGACATGGTCTACAACCTGTCGGCCAAGATGCTGTCGCCGATCCAGGTGCGCGCCAAGCGCCACGACTTCTTCTTCCCAGTGAATTTCCACGGCACCGAGCACATCATGCAGGCCATGGACAAGGCCGGCGCACCGAGGCTCGTCCATTACACCACCGACATGATCTACGGCCACACGGTCACCCAGCCTATGACCGAGGAGCACCCGGTCGCCCCGCTCGGCGAATATGGCTGGTCGAAGCAGAAGACAGAAGAACTCGCCGCCGAATGGCGCAAGCGCGGCATGTCGATCTCGCTGTTTCGCCCACGCCTGATCATCGGTCCCGGCCGGCTCGGCATATTGGAGAAACTGTTCAAACTGATCGACTGGAACCTTCCGGTGCCGATGATCGGGTCGGGCAAGAATCCCTATCAGTTCATCTCAGTGTTCGACTGTGCGGAAGCCGCGCGCGCGGCCTGGAAGGCCAGCGTGCCCAACGAAGCCTACAATCTCGGCTCGCTCAATCCGCCGCCGGTGAAGAAACTGCTCGGCGACCTGATCAAACATGCCGGGTCGAAGTCGCTGCTGATCCCGACGCCGGGCTGGGCGGTCAAGCGCACGCTCGACCTGCTCGATCTCATGAACATGCCGATCATGGATCCGGAACAATATCTGATCGCTGATGAGGAGTGCGTGCTCGACGTGTCCAAGGCTGAGCGCCAGCTCGGCTGGGTGCCGCAATATCGCGACGAGGACATGCTGATCGCCGCCTACAGCGAGTACCGCGCCAAGAAGGACGGCCTTGCCGTCACCGCCAATCATGTCCCCGCCGAATAAGATGGGACGACCAGGAGAACTCCGAGATGACCGTCATGGCCAAGCCTGAGCAGACGAACGCGCGCACCATGGTCAGCGCGCCGGCGCTGTCGCCCACCACCATCGCCAAGCCCGATCTGATCAGCGTCGAGCAGGCGAAGTCGATGGATATCGCCCGCATGACAGATCTGTTCAAGGCGCATCTCAACCCGGGCCAGTTGCATTTCATGAAGCTGCTCGGCTTCCACAAGATCAAGATCGAGCGCGCCGAAGGCATGTTCTACATCGACCAGAACGGCCGCAAGATTCTCGACTTCTTCGGCGGCTTCGGCTCGCTGGCCTTCGGCCACAACCATCCGCGCATCCTGGAGGCCCGCCGCAAATTCCAGGAGGAGAAACGCCAGGAAATCGCCATCGCCTTCATGTCGCAATATGCGGCCGCACTCGCGCACAACATCGCCAAATGCTCGCCCGGCGATCTCGACATGGTGTTTCTGGGATCGTCCGGCTCGGAAGCGATGGAAGCAGCGGTGAAGCTTGCCGAGCGCGCCGCCGGGCCGAAGCGGCCGAAAATCGCCTATGCCGAGAATTCCTTCCATGGCAAGACCAAGGGCGTGCTCGGCATCACCGACGGCCAGCTCTACCGCGCCGACTTCAAAATGGCCGAGAACACGGTGCGCATTCCGTTCGCCGATATCGAGGCGGTCGAGCGCCTGTTCCGCTCCGACCCGGATGTCGGCGTCATCGTGCTCGAAACCATCCAGGGCGGCGGCGGCATTATCCAGGCGCCTGCCGAATACTGGCAGAAGCTGCGCGCGCTGTGCGACCAGTATGGCGTGCTGTGGGTGGCTGATGAAGTGCAGTGCGGCTATGGCCGTTCGGGCCGCTTCTACGCCTTCGAGCATTATGGCGTCGTGCCGGATGTGACGGCGCTGGCCAAGTCGCTCGGTGCTGGCAAGGCGGCGGTTGGCGCGATGATCGCCCGGCGCGAGGTTTACATGAAGGCCTATGGCACGCCGAAGACGGCGATGATTCATGCCATGGCGACCTTCGGCGGCATGGGCGAGGCCTGCATCACCGCGATCGAGGGCATCAACGTGCTCTATGACGAGGGACTGATCGACAATGCCGCTTCGACTGGCGACTATCTGCTGCAGCGGCTGCAGGCGCTGAAGGAGAAATATCCCAAGATCATCAAGGATGTGCGCGGCAAAGGCTTCATGGTCGGGCTCGAGTTCCACGACTTCTCGCAAACCTTGCCAATGGTGCTGCGTCCGATCGTCAGCGTGCTCGATGACAAGCTGAAAGGCTCGCTGTCAGGCTTTGTCGGCGCGCTCTTGTTGCGCGACTATGACATGCTCGTCGCCTTCACCGAATACAACCGCAACGTCATCCGGCTCGAGCCGCCGCTGATCTGCCAGCGCGAGCATGTCGACCGTTTCGTCGATGCCTTCGACAGCCTGTTGTCGCGCGGCATCGTGTCGATCGTGAAGGATTTCGTCAAAAGCCAGGTCCGTTGAGCGAAGTCCTGACGATGCTGAGCAAGTCTCCCGCCCCGCAAAACACACTCGACCGGCTGACCGCGGCCGCTCTGGCGTGGGGCGAGGGGACTTATGCGCAATGGGCGGCGCCGATCGGCGCGATCGCGTTTTCGCTCTACATCCTGCTCACGGCGTTCACCGCCTGGACGATGCCCGATGCCAATTGGGACATGCTGCCTTATCTGGCGATTGCCGAGGAGGGCAGCTATCCCGATGCGCAGGCGCTGCACGACTATGCCTACAGCACCGTCCAGGCCGGCGTGTCGGCCGCCGACTACAAGGCGCTGACCGACGATGGCGGCGGCTTCCGCAGCCACATGGCGCAAAATGCCGCCGACTTCCACTCGCTGCTCGGCATGTACCGGATCAAGTTCCTCTACGCCGAAATGCTGTCGACGATGAGCGTGGTGATGTCGCCGGTCGAGGCGATGCGGGTGCTGCAGGTGGTCTCGGCGCTGCTGTTCGGGATGATCACGCTGCTCTGGCTGCGAACCGAAGGCGGGCTGGCGCTGGCGCCCGTGGTCGGCGCGGTGCTGATCATGGCCGATTTTGGTGACGCGGCGCGCGCCTCGACGCCGGATCTGTTGTGTTCCGCGCTGTTCCTCGGCGGGCTGCTTGCCTATGTGCGCGGCCGCGAAGCAGCAACCGCCGTCTTGCTCTTCCTCGCCTTCATGGCGCGGCCGGATAACATCGTGTTCCTGGCTATCTTCGCCGTGCTGCTGCTGGTTTTCCGGCAACGAGCATGGGGGGCGCTGGCCGGCTTTGCTTTATCCTTCGTCGCCTATTTCGCGATTTCGCATTGGGCGCATCATCCGGGCTGGTGGCCGCATCTGTGGTTCTCCAGCATTGAGCAGCACTACAATATGGACGGGTTCGAGCCGCCGTTCTCGGTCGCCGCCTATCTCAAGGCGTTTGCCGCATCCTTCATTCGCGCCATCGGCATCAACAGCTGGGTCGGCGTCTGCGTGCTGGCGCTGGCCGGCTGGTTCGCGCTTAGCCGCGCCGGCTTCCGGCTCGAGCGTCGCGCCGGCATCCTGCTTGCCGCACTCGTGCTCGGGGTGCTGGCAAAGTTCACCGTGTTCCCGATCCACGATACCCGCATCTACTTCCCCAACCTCCTGCCGCCGTTCCTGCTGCTGGTGGGGCCGATCATGGCGCTGTGGGCATCGGCAAGCCTGAATGGAAGGCGGCCCGCCGCCTTGCAGGTCATACCAGGAGATAAGCCTTGAGTTCTGTATCCGGCCTGGCACGCATTGCCCTCTCACTCGGTCTGCCCGCCGGCCTGCTCGATCGCGGGCCGGCGCTGCGCGGCACGAAGTTCCTGGCCAAGGCGGCGCTGAAGGCGCGCTTTGGCAGCGGGCGACCCTTCCAGATGGTCAATGTCGGCGCCTGCGACGGTGCGCTGTTCGACGACGTCACGCCGTGGTTGCATCGCATCCCGCGGGCGCGGGCAATGCTGGTCGAGCCGATCCCGTACAATCAGAAGCGGCTGCGCGCCAACTATCCCGACACCGAACGCTTCATCATCGAGCCGGTGGCGGTGACGAAGACCAAGGGCACGATCACCGTCCACACGTTCGATGCAGCAGCACTCGAGGCCGGCACGTTGCCGATCGAGTTCATCGGCTGCTCGTCTGTCACCGACACCAATCTGATGTCGGGCAAGAATGCCTGGGGTGAGGACGACGCCAATTTCAACAAGTTCGCGCCGCACCTCAGGGATATCGAGGTGCCGTCGGAAACGCTGCAGACGCTACTCGACCGCAACGGCATCACGCATATCGACGCCTTCCTGGTCGATTGCGAAGGCGCCGACTGGATCGTCTTCGAGCAGCTCGACCTCAAGCGCTATCGTCCCGGTATGATCAAGGTCGAGGTCGGCGCGCTGCCCGCCGCGGAAATCGGCCAGGTCGTGGTCAAGCTGAAGACATCAGGCTATCAGGTCGGCTTCCAGGCCGAGGATATCTGGGCCTTCGCCTGAGATAGATCGCCACTGACGACACGCCGGCGCGCTGGTCGCGCCGCATCTGCGACGTGTCGCAAACAGGCGGTAGCTCCATCCGCGTCCTCTGCATATTGTGCGCCATTCGAACGGGCGCGGACGCGCCCGCTTTACCCCTTTGGAGTCGCGGGCAATGGCAGAGTTTCCGAAACAGGCGAAGGTCGTCATCGTCGGCCTGGGTGGTATTGTCGGCGCGTCGATCGCCCATCATTTGATCGAGCGCGGCTGGACCGACATTGTCGGCATCGACAAGTCGGGCATCCCGACCGATATCGGTTCGACCGCGCACGCCTCGGACTTCTGCTACACGACCAGCCATGATTTCCTGTCCTGCTGGACGACGCTCTACTCCATCGATTTCTACGAGAAGATGGGCCACTACGCCCGCATCGGCGGCCTCGAAGTGGCGCGCGTCGGCGACGACAGCCGCATGGACGAGATCAAGCGCAAGATCGCTTCGGCCAAATCCTTCGGAACCCGCGCCCGGCTGATCGAGCCGGCCGAGATCAAGGAAAAATTCCCGCTGATCGAAGAAGGCATGGTGCAGGGCGGTCTCTGGGATCCGGATGCCGGCCTGGTCATCCCGCGCTCGCAGACGGTCGCCGGCAAGCTGGTCGACCAGGCAGAAGCGTCGGGCAAGCTCAAATCCTTCGCCAACACGCCGGCCAAATCCCTCATCGTCGAGGAAGGCCGCATCAAGGGCGTCGTAACCGACCGCGGCACCATCATGGCCGACTATGTCGTGGTCTGCGCCGGCATATGGGGCCGGCTGATCGCCGAAATGGTCGGCGAAGACCTGCCGGTGATGCCGATCGACCATCCGCTGACCTTCTTTGGCCCGTACAACGAGTTTGCCGGCACCGGCAAGGAGATCGGCTGGCCGCTGCTGCGCGACCAGGGCAATTCGGCCTATATGCGCGACACCGGCGATCCCAAAACCGCCGAAGGCGGCCAGATCGAATGGGGCTATTACGAAGAGACCAATCCGCGTCTCTGCCACCCGCGCGACCTGCTGGAAAAGGACCAGGCGCGGCTGTCGCCGTCGCAACGCGACCTCGACATGGAACAGATCCTGGCGCCGCTGGAGCGCGCCATGGAGCTGACGCCGATCCTGGGCGAACTCGGCTATAACGAAAGCCATTCCTTCAACGGCCTTTTGCAGGTCACCGCCGATGGCGGCCCATCGATGGGCGAGAGCCAGAAGGTGAGGGGCCTGTGGTACGCCGTCGCCATCTGGGTCAAGGACGGCCCCGGCATGGGCAAGCTGATGGCCGACTGGATGACCGACGGCCGCACCGAAATCGACCACCATGCCATCGACTATGCGCGCTTCTATCCGCACCAGACCAAGGAACAGTTCATCTGGGATCGCTGCACCGAAACGGCGATGAAGGTCTACAACCCCGCTGTGCATCCGCGCGAACCCTTCTCCAAGGGCCGCAACATCAGGCGCTCGCCGTTCTGGGAGCGCGAGAAGGAGCTCGGCGGCTATTTCATGGAGCTGGGTGGCTGGGAGCGTGCGCATGGCTACGCCGCCAACGAGCACCTGCTGGAGAAGTATGGCAACCGTGTTCCCGTGCGTGAGAATGAATGGGACAACCGCCATTTCTGGCGCGTCTCCAATGCCGAGCACCTGGCGATGAGCGAGGATTGCGGCATCGTCAACCTGTCGCATTTCTCGATGTACGACATCGAGGGACCCGACCATGTCGCGCTGCTGGAATGGCTGTGCGCGGCCAAGGTCGGTGGCGACAACAACATCGGCAAGGGCATCTACACCCACTTCCTCGACGAGGAAGGCATGGTGCGGGCCGACTTTACGGTGATCCGCATGGCCGACCGCTGCCGCCTCATCGACGGCGCCGACGCCGGCCCGCGCGACTTCCGCTACATGCAGCGCACCGCGCAGGACAAAGGCTTTGACGTCACCATCACCGACGTGACGGAAAAATACGTCACCATCGGTATATGGGGTCCGAACGCCCGCGCGACCTTGCAGAAGGTGGTCGAGAATCCGGAAGGCCTGTCGCTCGAGAACTTCCCGTTCGCGGCAATCAAGCCGGTCAGGATCGGCGGCAAGGATGTCACCGCTTTCCGCATCTCCTATGTCGGCGAGCAGGGCTGGGAACTGCATATGCGCTACGAGGACGGCCTCGCTGTCTGGGACGCGCTGCGCGCGACCGGCGTGATGCCGTTCGGCGTCGAGACCTACGCCAACACGCGGCGCATGGAAAAGAGCTTGCGGCTGCAGAACGCCGACCTCTTGACCGAGTACAATCTGCTCGAAGCCGATCTTGCCCGACCGAAGGTCAAGGAGAACGATTTCTGCGGCAAGGCGAAGCATGTCGAGTACCGCGCCCGTGAGCACCAGCCGGCGATCCTGTGCACGCTGGTGATGACGGAAAACGTCGATTCGAAGGGCGTTGCCCGCTATCCCGTCGGCACCATGCCGGTGATGGACTCGAAGACCGGCGAAACGCTGGTCGACGAGCTCGGCCGCCGCTCCTTCACCACGTCGATGGCCTATGGCCCGACCATCGGCAAGAACATCGGCCTCGCCTATCTGCCCTGGGCTCATGCCCAGGAAGGGCGCAAGTTCGCCATCGAATATTTCGGCGAGACCTATCCGGTCGAAGTGGCTGCCGTCGGATACAAGCCGCTCTACGACCCGGAGAACCTCAAGCCGAGAAGTTAACCGCCAGCTCCTCGGCAGCCTGGCTGGCGTTGGCGTGGTGGAAGACAAGTGCATGAAAGCCCGGCTTTGCCGGGCTTTTCACTTTTTAAGCAGGTGATTTCCGCCTACCGTTGCGCAGGCGGAGTGAAGCACTTGCAGCGGTTTGGCTGGGACAGAAAGAACGATGCGCTGGTGTTCAGCCTGAATGGGAACATCCCCGTTCGCGTCAGCTGGACCTTTGCCATTCCGATTGTCCTGCCCTTTCTGCATGAATGGTCGACACGTCCCAAAACCGCACTGATCCACACATCGATCTTTGGCGCGCTGTTCTTCGCATCGGTATTCCTGCACGAACTGGCGCATGCATGGGCCGCTCGCCGGCAAGGTATCGGAACCGACAGGATAGAGCTCTATCTGTTTGGCGGGGTTGCGTACTTCAAGCGCGGCGCAACGTCTTCGTATGGCTGGGCGTGGATTGCGTTTGCCGGCCCCTTGGCCAACATCCTGTTGGCGGCGTTTTTCGCTGCTTCCTACTTTCTGATCGTCAGGCCCTGGATTCCCGAAGAGGTGGACAGCCTGTTCAGTGCGCCGCCGCCAATGCCGATGACCTATCTGGCGTGGATGCTGTGGATCGGCGCCTTGCTGAATGGGGTGCTGGCCATTCTCAACATTCTACCGGCATACCCCCTTGATGGCGGGATGATCGCGCGGCATTTGCTTGCGCGGCGTTTCGGCGAGGGGCGAGCCGCGCGTATCGTCGGATTCTGCGGTGTCGTGCTCTCTGTGTTGCGTTTCGCCGTGATCCTGCCCGCTGCCGCGGCGGGCATCCTGGTGTGGCTCCCGCCGTCATTCAGGCCGAACTGGAGAGCGTTGCGTGGCACCGGCAGAAAGACGACCCGTCCGAGCCGGGAAGCGGCAAAGGCTGGGGCCGACGACGTGGAATGGCGCGGCAAAGGTGGGCGACCCATCAACAAATAAGGCCGAACCGCGGCTGCTGTTCGGAGATTAGACGCGGAACCGGCAGGCCGCCTTTTTCCTTTGTCAGCAGGTGATTCTCGCTTACGTTGCGGCATGTCTGCTTTTTCGCGCGCACGACATTTCCTCTCCGGCAGCGCCGCGCTGGCGCTGGGGCTCTGGCTGACATCACCGATTCATGCCGCCGAGCCGGTCGATGTCGAGCTGGTGCTGGCCGTCGACGTGTCGCTGTCGATGTCGCCGGGCGAACTCGAAATCCAGCGTCACGGCTATGCCGCGGCGCTGACGCACGACCATGTGCTGCAGGCCATTGCCGACGGCGCCTATGGCAAGGTCGCCGTCACCTATGTCGAATGGGCGGGAGCGACCACGCAGCTGGTCGTCGTGCCATGGACGGTGATCGCCAGCCGGGCCGACGCCGAGCGGGTGGCCGCGCAGCTTTCCGCCCATCCGCCAGCCAGCGCTCGGCGGACCTCGATTTCCGGCGCGCTGGAATTCGGCAGCGATCTCTTCGCCGAAAGCGGCTTTCAGGGCACGAAGCGCGTCATCGACATTTCCGGTGACGGCCCCAACAATCAGGGCGCGCCCGTCGACATCACCCGCGACGCGGTGGTCAAGCAAGGCATAATCATCAACGGCCTGCCGCTGATGACGCGCGGCAGCGGGTTTGGCGGCTACGACGTCAACAATCTCGACCGCTACTACAGCGACTGCGTTATCGGCGGACCCGGATCCTTCATGATCCCGGTCAATGACTGGACGCAGTTTCCCGAAGCGATCCGCCGCAAGCTGGTGCTGGAGCTGGCCGGCCCCGCTTCGCCGCAATGGGCTCGGGAGGAAGCCGCTCACCCGCCGGTGATGCTGGCGCAGGACCGGCCGACTGACTGCCAGGTCGGCGAAAAAATGTGGCGCGACCGCAGCTGGATGTTCGACGCCCGCTAGAGCTTTGGTCCATGCCGCAGTGCACCATCAGTTTCATTGACAAGCCTATGGGCGTCTGTGACACAATTCCCCATCAGAAAAAAAGGGGAACTGACATGAGAAAGACCATCGTTTTTGCCGCGGCATTGGCGCTTGGCGCGGGCTTATCCGCACCGGCTGAGGCCGCCACATCGGTCACCATCGGTATCAGCGGCTGGACCGGCTTTGCGCCGCTGACGCTGGCCAAGCAGGCCGGCATCTTCGAGAAGCATGGCCTCGATGTGACCTTGAAAAAGGTACCGCAGGCCAGCCGGCCGCTCGCCATCGCCAGCGGTGACCTGCAATGCGCCGCCACCACAGTAGAGACCTGGCTGGTCTGGAACGCCAGCGGCGTCACCACCAAGCAGATCTTCCAGCTCGACAAATCCTACGGCGCCGACGGTATCGTCGTGCGCAACGACATCAAGACCGTCGCCGACCTCAAGGGCAAGAATGTCGCGTCTTCGGCGCCGGGCACGTCGCCCTATTTCATGCTGGCCTGGGTGCTGAACAAGAACGGCCTGTCGACGAAGGATGTCACGGTCGTCAATCTGGAGCCGGATGCAGCGGCGCAAGCCTTCCTCGCCGGTCAGAACGATGCGGCGGTCACCTATGAGCCGTTCATCTCGGCGGTGCGCGACAAGTCCGACCAGGGCCATATATTGGCGACCACGCTCGACTACCCGATGGTGCTCGACACGGTTGGCTGCACGCCCGAATTCCTCAGCGCCAATCCCGACGCCGCGAAGGCGCTGGCCGACAGCTATTTCGAGGCGCTCGACCTGATCAAGAGCGATCCGCAGAAATCCTACGAGATCATGGGCGCCGACGTAAAACAGTCGGCCAAGGAGTTCGAGGATTCGGCGAAGTACCTGAAATGGGCCGACAAGGCGGAGAACAAGCAGTTCTTCACCAAGGAGTTCCAGGACTTTTCCAAGACCGCCGGCGAATTGCTCCTGCGGATGGGGCTGATCAAGGAAGCGCCTGACGTCGCCACGCTGGCCGACACCAGCGCGGTGGCGAACTGATAGCTTTGCCTTTGACGATCATGCGGCGGCGCTCTGGCGCCGCTGCCTTTTCCTGGACAAATGGTGATTTGACGATGCGGACGATCTGACGATGCGCCCCTTGCATCCGGTGTCGCCGGGCATTCGAACCGTGCTCGGCATTTCCTTCTTCGTGCTGTTCGTCGCTTTCTGGGCGTGGATCACGCTTGGCGGTCACGTCAACCGCATCTTCCTCGCCGATCCGCTGTCGATGCTCAAAGACGGCTGGCGGCTGCTGGTCGAGGACCGGTTCTGGCTCGACATATTGATCACCATCTGGCGCGTCTTCGGCGGGTTCCTGTTGGCGTCGGTCGTCGCCGTGCCGATCGGCATCGCCATGGGCGCCTGGAAGCCGGTGGAAGCGTTCCTGGAGCCGTTCGTCTCCTTCGCCCGCTATCTGCCGGCTTCTGCCTTTATCCCGCTGCTCATTCTTTGGGCCGGGATTGGCGAGTTGGAAAAGCTGCTGGTCATCTTCGTCGGTTCGGTGTTCCAGATCATCCTGATCGTCGCGGTCAAGGTCGGCTCGACGCGGCGCGACCTGGTCGAAGCCGCCTATACGCTGGGCTCGACCAACAACGGCATCGTCAAACGGGTGATCATGCCGGCCAATGCGCCCGAGATTGCCGAGACGCTGCGGCTGGTGCTCGGCTGGGCCTGGACCTATGTCATCGTCGCCGAGCTGATCGGTTCGTCCTCAGGCATCGGCTACATGATCATCAACAGCCAGTCGCGGCTGGCGACCGGACAGATCATCTTCGGCATCATCGTCATCGGGCTGATCGGGCTGTTGTCCGACTTCGCCTTCAAGGCGTTCAACCGCTGGCTCTTCCCCTGGAGCCTGGCATGAGCAAGCTTCTCATCGAAGGCGTCTCCCGCACATTCTCCGGCGTGCGCGGCGGGCAGCCGGTCAAGGCGCTGATGCCGGTCGATCTGGCGGTCGCGGCCAACGACTTCATCACCATTCTGGGGCCGTCAGGCTGCGGGAAGTCGACGCTGCTCCGGATCGTTGCCGGCCTCGAGGCGCCGAGCGCGGGCCGCGTGCTGCTCGACGGCAAGGCGGTGACGCGGCCGGGACCGGATCGCGGCATGGTCTTCCAGTCCTACACGCTGTTTCCGTGGCTGACGGTGGCGCAGAATATCGCCTTTGGCCTGCGCGAGCGCGGCATGGCGGAAAAGGAGCGCGACGGGATCGTCGCCTCCTATGTCGATCTCGTCGGGCTCAAGGGCTTCGACAACCATTGGCCAAAGCAACTGTCCGGCGGCATGCAGCAGCGCACCGCGATCGCCCGGGCGCTGGCCAACGATCCCGAGATCCTGTTGCTGGATGAGCCGTTCGGCGCGCTCGACAACCAGACTCGCGGGCTGATGCAGGAGCTTTTGCTCGGCATCTGGGAACGGCGCAAGAAGACGGTGCTGTTTGTCACCCACGATATCGAGGAGGCGATCTTCATGGCCTCGCGGGTGATCGTGATGAGCGCGCGACCCGGCCGCATCAAGTCTGATGTCGCCATCGACCTGCCGCACCCGCGCCACTACACGCTGAAAACCAGCCCGGAATTTTCGGCGCTGAAGGCGCGGCTGACGGAAGACATCCGCGTCGAGGCGATGCGCACGGCCGAAGCCCATTGAACTCAATAAGTGCCAGGGCGTAGCCGTATCAAGCCGCCAGCGACTGCTTGCGGTCGACGCGCTCCTGCTGCGGCAGAGGCGGTCAGGATAGTGCCTTTTTGATCATTGTTTCCAGGGCGTCGGCCATGCGCGGCATGGAGGCTACCTCGCCGGCGCCTTCGGGCACCCTGCCGGGCGTCTTGTTGGCGTCCATCAGGTAGGTCTTCCCGCCATGGACCGCAAAGTCGAATTTGCCGTAGTCGAATCCCAGTTCGCGGCGCCGGTGGCGCAGGTCGTCGGGGATCGGGCACGGCTCGCTGCGAAAGACGCCCGCGCCCTTGATGATGCGATGGCTCGAGACAAAGCGGCCGCAAAAGTCGTAATCGCCGCAGAAAAGCCAATAGCGCAAGGCAAACCCGTCTGCTTCGACCTCGGGCAGGAACCGCTCGATCAGCAGGTCAGGGTCGTCGAAAGCTTCCGCCGGCACATCCGCCGCGTGATCGAACACCTGATAGTCCTTCATGACCCTGGCATCGGGGAAGGGAGCGGGCCTTCCCGCACGCGCAGCCCGCTGGTTGATCCGTTCTTCGGGAAGGCCTCCGCAGTTCAGCACGCCCTTGACGATAACCGGTCCCTCCCAATTATCGTGCCGGGTCACTTCGGCCACGCTGATGCGCCGTTTCGAAATGTCCGTCACGCCAAGATTGAGGCACAGCGGAAAACGTTGTCCGTATTCGACATAGGCCGGGTCGACCTGGGTTGCATCGACATGAAGGATCGCGAAGTCGCCTTTCGCCTTGCTCGACGGGCCTTGCGCGACCTCCCATGAGTGACCGCGCCTGCGCAGCCCTTCCAGGATGGCGTAGATCATGTAGCTGCTTTCGGGGCGCCGGAAGAATTTGCGTTCGATCAACCGGTCGTGCTCGTGCGTGATCACCACGATATGCGCCATTGTGGCTCCCAGCCGCCTTTCATTTCAGGAGGCGATAATATAGAGCGCTTTCCTAGGGGAAAGTGCGTTGCACTACAAAAGGGTGAGGTGCATGTCCGACCTGTGGGCAAATCTCTTTCGGACATGGGATCTCATAGGGCCGCCGCTGCGCCCGTATCCTGACGTCGTGGCCGTTCTGAAACGCGAGCTTGCGATGGATAGCGCCGACACGGCGCTGCTTGGTGTCACGCCGGAGTTGGCCAGGCTCGGCAAAACCCTGGTCGCCATTGATGCCGCTCCGCACATGATCGGCGCGCTGTGGATCGGCGATGATTCGACAAGGAAGGCCGTGGTAGGCAACTGGCTTGACCTTCCCCTGACGGACGGTAGCGTTGACGTTATCGTCGGCGACGGCTGCCTTTCGGCGGTGATCAGCGAGGCCCAGCGCCTCAGATGCCTGCAGGAGATGGCGCGGGTGTTGCGGCCGGGCGGTCGCGCGGGCATCAGACTGTTCGCAAGGCCAAAGAAAACTGAGGCGCTCGACGCCATAAGAGGCGATGCGCTTGCCGGCAAGATAAAGGCGCTCGCCGAGATCGTTCTGCGCACCGCGTTGTCATTGCCTGTCGCCGCGCCCGATTATGGGCTGAAGATGTCGGCCGTTCTGGACGCTATTGACGGGATGTTCGGCGATCGAACCGCGCTGATGGCGGCAGGCGGATGGCAGCCGGGTGCCTTCGCCTTCATCGACCTATACAAAGGGTCGGACACGATCTGCTGCTGGCTGAACGAGGATATTCACGTGACGGAGGCCTCGCGGTACTTCGCCGATGTCCGCCTCGTCGCGAGCGGCAATTATCCTGTGGCCGAGCGCTGCCCAATCCTTGTTGTCAGTTCGCCGCGCAAATAGCTCGAAAAGATCGAGGCGCCGAGCCCCAGGCGCGTCCGAGAGGACGCGCCGGACTGAAGAGCTTCAGGCCGCCAGCAACTGCTTGCGGTCGACGCGCTCCTGCTGCGGCGAGCGGGCGTAGAGCTCGCGGTAGCATTTGGAGAAATGCGAGGCCGAGACGAAGCCGCAGGCAACCGCCACCTCGACCACCGGCATCGACGACTGGATCAAGAGATGCCGGGCGCGATCGAGGCGGATTTCCAGGTAGTAGCGGGCAGGGGAGCGCCCCATCTCGGTGCGGAACAGGCGCTCGATCTGGCGACGAGACAGGTCGACATGGTCGGCGATCTCGATCAGCGACAGCGGCTCGGACAGGTTGCCTTCCATCAGTTCGATGATGGTCAGCACCTTGGAGTTCTGCACGCCGAGGCGGGCACGCAGCGGCAGGCGCTGGCGGTCGGTCGGGCTGCGCACGCGGTCGGTCAGCACTTGCTCGCAGACCCGGTTGACCAGATTGTCGTCGAAATCGTCGCCGATCAGCTTCAGCATCATGTCGAGCGCAGCGGTGCCGCCGGCGCAGGTGTAGATGTTCTGGTCGATTTCGAAGAGGTCGGCAAAGACGTTGGCCTTCGGGAAGGCCTCGGAGAAGCCCGGCAGGTTTTCCCAATGGATGGCGCAGCGCTTGTTCGAGAGCAGGCCGGCGGCGGCAAGGATATGCGCGCCGGTGCACAGGCCGCCAACGGCGACGCCTCTGTTATACTCCTCGCGCAGCCAGGCGAAGGCCGACCTGTTCTGGTAGCGCTCGACATTCATGCCGCTGCAAACAATGGCCATGTTCGGCCGATCCGGCCCGGCCATCTTCTTGCGCTCTTCCTCGAGCGAGGTGTTGACCGCGCATTCGACGCCGTTGGAGGCGCGCACCGGCTTGCCGTCGATGCTGGCGAGACGCCAGCAATAGGCCTCATAGCCGAGCATGCGGTTGGCCGAGCGCAGCGGGTCGAGCGCCGTCGCAAAGGCGATCATGGTGAAATCGGGGATGAGGAAGAATACAAACGATCGCTTGATCGGATGCTTTACGGCGTTCAAGGGAACCTCACGCAGCCATGGCGCGAACAGGATGTCGCGAACAGCATAGCGACATCAGGAAAAACCATTCCTGTCAATCGGCTAGGCGGCTAAGCGGCAACTAAATTTGCGACATGGGTCGCAAATGGGCAATGGTCCGGGATGACGGGCACAGGCTGCCGCCGGATTGAGCATCGCTATCCGGCAGCATCGGCTTCAGAACGAAAAAACGCCGCCTCGGTCAAACCGAAGCGGCGCATTTGTCGACTTTCGGCAGCGGCAGGGAAGCGCTGCGCGGTAGCCGTTATCTCAGGCGACGAAGCCGAGGCGCACCGCATTCATGGCGCCGGTCTGGCCGGGCATGGTGTTGGCAAGGCGCTGGCGCTCGAGAGCGGTCGTCAGGTTCATTTCGCGGCGGGCAAAGAGGCGGGCAAAAAGCTTCATCGTCATCTCCTATCGGTTGCTCAGACGGGTCGCCTTCGCTTGATGGAGTGGGGCAGCTCGTTTGCTGACGGTGATATAGGCTTGTGTAAGCAGAAACTAAATCGCAAATGCGAAGCGCTTGATATGAAAAGCGACATCAATTGCGACATTTTTGGGCAGATTGCCCGGGATTTGTGATTATTTACAAGGCGTTAATTGGAAATTTGAGCTGCTATGCAGCTTGCTCATATGCGCCATGCAAGGGCGACATGGCTCTGAAATTCATTTGAGTACAAATAAGTTAGGGAAGGCAAGCGGGGGTAAAACAGAGAAGGCCTGCCGGGCTGGTGCGCGGCAGGCCTTCAGCACATGGTACACAATGGTTTACTTTGCTCCAGCCCAGGATCCGACGCCATGGCGTGCACCGGTCTTGGTGTCGGCAGCTTCAGGCCAGCCGATGTCCTTCTGCAGTTCGATCGGCAGCGAGCGGATCGCACGTTCGGTCTGGAAGCGGGCGCGGGCGGCGCTGAACTCGGTCGCAAGCCGACCGATGGATGACAGGATAGACATTTCATTCTCCTTTGGTTGTGGCACGTCCCGCATGAACGCGTTTCGTCGCCGGGATATTCCGCATCGAATGCAATTTCGTGTCAGGAGCGTTTGAAGCCGTGGCGCGTCCTGCCTTCGATGGAGTTGACTATCCTCCCATTCTGATGTTCAATCAAACGAAATGGAATGATGCTTCACATCAGAAAAATTGAAGGTCGATCCCGATGAACGCCCCACTCAATCATCCCCTGCCGCTGCTCGATCTCGACGTTTTGCGCACGTTTGTGGCCATTGCCGAGACCGGTAGCTTTACCACCGCTGCCAATGCGGTGTTCCGCACGCCGTCGGCGGTCTCCATGCAGATCAAGAAGCTCGAGGACATTCTCGGCCGCTCGGTCTTTGCGCGCGATGCGCGCTCGGTGACGCTGACCACCGATGGCGAAATGCTGCTCGGCTATGCCCGCCGGCTGCTGTCGATCAACCGCGAGGTGGTGTCGAAGTTCATCATCCCCGAGATCGTCGGCGTGGTGCGGCTCGGTTCGCCGGACGATTATGGCGAGCGCGTGCTGCCGCATGTCTTGAAGCGTTTCGCGCAATCGCATCCGTCGATCGCCGTCGACGTCACCATCGACCAGAGCAGCAATCTGCGCCGCCGCATGGACGACCGGGCGCTCGACATCACGCTGTTGACCAATTCCTACAAGACCAGCGCGCTTGGCGCCGAGGTGCTGCTTACCGAGCCGATTGTCTGGGCTGGCGCAAAGGGCGGCAGCGCGCATCTACGCGAGCCTTTGCCTGTATCGCTATGGGAAGAGGGCTGCGCCTGGCGGGCCGGCGCGCTCGATGCGCTGAGCCGTGAGGGCCGCAACTACCGCATCGCCTATATGAGCGCGCATACGGCCGGCCAGCGCGCCGCCATCATGTCCGACCTCGCCGTGGCGCCACTGCCGAAGTCGTTCCTCGGCAACGACATGGTCGAGCTGTGCCCGAAGGACGGCATGCCCGATATCGGCACCTACAATCTGGCGATGGTGGTGTCGCCGGACGCCAGCGCGCCGGTCAAGGCAGTCGCCGACCATATCCGCGCGACCTTTGAAGTGTTCAGGGAGACCGGCAAGTTCTGATGAGCCATGATGTGAGCCGCGTTTCAGGTCTCAACGATCTCATCGAGTTCAGAAAACCGATTGATGTTCTGGCTGCAATCGTAAGCGACCTTGGTTGGTCCGAGACGCCAGTGGTCATCCTGACCACTGATCATGTCTTGAATGTGCTCCGACGGTTCCAGGCGGGAGAACTCACTGCTGCCGACGTGGAAGCATGGGCGGACCTGATCGAATGCAGGGAAGACATCGACAACCAGCCAGAACGAGATGAAGAAATACTCGAAGCGATCTACGTGCTGGCCAATCCGGTCTTGAATGGCTTGCTTGATGAAGTCTTGACCGACCAGGTGATCGCCTCGCTCTTGGCCTGACCAGTGGCTTTATCGCTGCTCAGAAAGGCGACGATGCGCTCGCGCGCCCGCCGCGCTTCGGGCATCTCGATCAGCAGCCAGGCGTGGAACATGCCTTCCTCGTAGACGACCTCGACCTCGACGCCGGCGGCACGCGCCTTCTCGGCGAAGATCAAATTGTCGGGGCTGAGCAGGTCGCGCGAGCCGGTCAGGAGCAGCGTCTTCGGCAAAACCGAGAGGTCGCCGTAAAGCGGGCTGATGTGCCAGTCGCTGCGATCAAAGCCGGCGCTGTAGAGCCGGACGGCCTCCATTCCGCCCGAAATGCCGAGCCAGGGATCATAGCGCTCAGCCTCGAACACTTCGGGGTTGGAGAGCGACATGTCGAGCCCGGGCGAGATCAGCACGTGGCGCGAGGGCAGGGGAAGGCCATCTTCCGCGGCCATCATGGTCAGCACCACGGCCATGTTGCCGCCGGCGGAATCGCCCATGAAAACGATGTCTTCGGCGTCCGTCTGATCCAGCATCTGCCGGTAGACGTCGCCGACCATGCCGAACATGGCGTGGAAATCATGCTCGGGGGCTATCGGGTAGATCGGCACGGTGATCCCGAAACCCAGCCGTTCCGCCATCTCGGCGATCAGTCCCCAATGATAGGAGGTGATCTGGAAGACATAGGCGCCGCCATGCATGTAGAGGATGCGCCTGCGCTCGCCGGCCCTCGGCGCGATCTCGTAGACGGGGAAGCCATCGACGCTGCGCTCGGTGATATCGAGCCGCTCACGCAGCAATGCCGGCGGATGGTGGTCCTCGGTCTTGCGTGCATAGGCGATCCAGCGCTGCAGATTTTCCGGGCTGGCAAACGCCTTCTTCCGGCTATGCCGGAGGATGAAGGAAACGAGATGGCTTTTGAAACTGGGCATTCGAATACACAAGCTCGGCCGCAGCCGACTAAGAGAATTTCCCCACTATCTCGAACATCGTGCCTCCAGCCGAAATGTCAAGAATTTGGCCCAATGCAACACGGTTGTTTGATCAACCAGGTCTGCGGTTTCCCGCAAGCGGGCTCAGCGCCGGGGCAGCAGCGCAGCGCGCAACTTGATGTCGGTGGTCGCCGGGACCACGCGGCGGTCCCGGCGCTTGGCCAGCAATTTGCACTTGTCGGCGAAGGTCATCAGCGGCCCGAGCCCAGGATCAGGCGCGTCAGGTTGGCCTGAGCGTCGATGCGCGGCGACACGGGCCAGCCAATGTCCTTCTGCACTTCGGGCGGCAGGCTGTTCATGGCGCGCACAGACCGTGCATTCTTGATGGCCGCGCGAAAACGGCCGAGGCTGTCGAACATCGTTATTCTCCTTTGAAGCGTTGTGATGGCGCAATAGTCCGGCCCGCCTTTCGGTGTCCGTTAAATGCTTCACGCCTGTATCGGACGGATTGCGCGAAAGCAGCGTTTCGGTTTCCAGATCGGTGCGATCTGGAAACATTTGCATACAAATGAATCTGGCGCTCTAGGGCGGCGATTCTTCATTCGTCTGTCAACAGGTGAGTTGCTAGCGCTAAGATACTTCTAACAAGCCTATTTCGCGGGGGTATGTAGGCCCTGGAAAAAAATACTCTAATTGGCAACGCTATAAAGTATTCATTGTTAAATGTTTGACAAACGTAAATCAAAATTTATGATCGCCGCTGGGGTTAAGGGAGAGGGCGATGCATCCAAATACAATCTACGCGCTTATTCGAAGCACCATCAGAAAGGTTTTGGGCGGAGGTGTTGGGCCGTTCGAGCCAAAGGCTGACGAGGATTTGGAATCTCTTTACGGGCTGGACGTCACAGCCAGGCGAGCATTGTATAAGCCACTGAACAACGAATTTAGCGCAAACGGCACTCCGTTGAAACCGGTGCTTACACCAACCAGCACTGCAGACCAGACAACAGTTCGCAAATTGCGGAAGTTAATAGAGCCTCGCGTCCCGGTTCTCTTTATTGCGGCTATGATCGGCATGCTTGGTTCCGCTCATAACGCCAGGTCGAGTACGAATATAGATGAATACAATACCGACAGTGACAAGAGCACTATCAGCTACCAGGAAATGATCGTTTATTTCGCCAACAAGGCGACAGTTTCCATCGGCGAATTCGACAAAAACAAGAATGGAATGATCGATCCTTCTGAACTGGACGAGTTTAACAAGAAGCTCCATTCCCTGGCAGAGGAGGAAGCGGCAGCGAATTTTGCATCGACGCCCCAGGAAACAGGACTCCCGATTGCTCCAATTGCCGTGAAAGAAGCTATGTCCGTCTTGGGACAGAAACCCAAGGTACCTCCAACCCCTGCCGAGATTGAGAAAGCAAGAATTGAAAAGGAAGCAGAGGACAAGAGAACATATTCCGACGACCTCAAATTCTATCTGAGGAAATCAGGACGCGACGTGTCCATTCGGGCAGACAAGTTTGATGGAAACGGAGCAAATTTTTCATACAAGAACAACGCGATTTCGGAGACTGCAAGCGGGCGCGTCACTGCGGCGTTCGGGGTGCTGCGGGAGTTGCGGCTCAAGGACAAGTTTGCGCCGGCAACGGGGCCATATATCAGCGCGCTCACATATGGCGGATCGATAGCGATCGATCGGTCTTTTGAATCTCGCGGAAAGAAGTTCGAGACAAACGCTTTGGAGTTGCGTGGTGGCGGGGACTTGGAAATTGCGGGCTTGATGTTTCCCGTGCAGTACCTCAGCGCTTGGGGCTATTTGAAAACCGATACTGAATTCGAGCGTAAGGTGGTCGGCGCGGAAGCCGTCTATGAGCCGTTTTCTTTCGCGTTCCTGCGCGGTTTCACTGTACCGCACGGGAGAATAATTGCGCGCTTGGCTCCATCATTATTTGGGACTTACGAGCGCGTGCTTTCAGATGGTGGTGTCCCATCTCCATATGACGATTATCTCAATGTGGGTTACGGGCTTACGGCCGAACTTGCATGGATCAGGGACGGCAAACGGGTCTCAACGCTTACGTCCGAATTCCGGGATTCCTGGAATGTGACGGGTGACAACGAACATACATATGACTGGGCGAACAGGCTGGCGTGGACTTTAGACGACGCCGGGAACGTGACGCTCAATCTTGACTATGAGTTAAGCCAGAACGAACTCACAGAAAAGCGAACCAACGAAGTGGCGCTTGGTATCGGCCTACGCTATTGAAGCCGCTCAAATCCACTTGGCAAAACGGCACTTGAGCCTTGTTATTCGCGGCTGCGCCTGGCGGCGTGGCCTTCGCGCGAACGCCGACGTGGGGCGGCGTCGCCGGCGACGCCGTCCTCGCTGACGGTCTTGCGCGGCGGCAATTTCACCGCCGCCGACAGTTTCGGGAACGGATCGACCTTGTTGGGCAGCGCCATCGCGTAGACGAAATGCTCCTGGAATTTCGGCTCAAGTGCGGTCTCGATCTTCTCGATATGGCTGACCGTGTCCTCGATTTCGCGACGATAGCCGCGGTTGAGCAGGGCCATGCGGGCGCCGGCGCCGGCGGCGTTGCCGACGGCTGACACCTTGTCGAGGTCGCAGTCGGGGATCAGTCCCAGCACCATGGCATATTTCGGATCGATGAAGGAGCCGAAGGCGCCGGCGAAGTGGATGCGGTCGACGTGCTCGGTGTTCTGCTTTTCCATCAAAAGCTTGGTGCCGGCATAGAGTGCCGCCTTGGCAAGCTGGATGGCGCGCACGTCGGTCTGGGTGATGGTGATCTTCGGCTCACCTTCCTTCAAGACATAGGAGAAGGTGCGGCCGTTTGCAGTGACACGCGGCGAGCGGGCGGCAAGGGAACCATCGACAACGCCATCCTCGGAGATGATGCCGGCGAGATACATCTCGGCGACGATCTCGATGATGCCGGAGCCGCAAATGCCGGTGACGCCGGTCGCCTGCACGCTGTCGAGGAAGCCGGGTTCGTCGGACCACAGTTCCGAGCCGATAACGCGGTATTTCGGCTCCAGCGTGTCGGGATCGATGCGCACGCGCTCGATCGCGCCGGGTGCGGCGCGCTGGCCGCCGGAGATTTCGGCGCCCTCGAAGGCCGGGCCGGTGGGCGAGGACGCAGCGACGACGCGCGTGCGGTTGCCGAGCACGATCTCGGCATTGGTGCCGACGTCGACGATCAGCATCATCTCGTCCTGGCGGTGCGGGCCTTCCGACAGCGTAACGGCGGCCGCATCGGCGCCGACATGGCCGGCGATGCAAGGCAGCATATAGAGGCGGGCGCCCTGGTTGAGCTTCAGGCCGATATCGGAAGCCTTGATGCGCACGGCACCCGAGACGGCGAGCGCGAAGGGCGCGCCGCCGAGCTCGGTCGGATCGATGCCGAGGAACAGATGGTGCATGATCGGATTGCCGACGAAGACCGAGTCCAGGATGTCGTTGCGCTGGACATTGCCTTCGGCGCAGACCTTGTCGACGAGGCCCGAGATCGCCTCGCGCACGGCGACCGTCATGCCTTCGCGGCCGTCCGGGTTCATCATCACATAGGAGACGCGGCTCATCAGATCCTCGCCGAAGCGGATCTGTGGATTTGACGTGCCGGACGAAGCGGCGACACGGCCCGACAGCAGCGACACCAGATGCATGGCAATGGTGGTCGAGCCGATGTCGCAGGCCAGCCCATAGGCCTCGTTCTTGAGGCCGGGCCAGAGCGCGATGACGCGGGCAATATCGCTCTCGGCATCCTTGTGGATGGCGGCAGTCGCCGTCCAGTTGCCCTTGCGCAGGATGCCTTGCACCTGCGGCATCAGGTAGAAATCGAATTCGAGGTTTTTAAAGCCCCAATCCTTCATCAAGGCGATCTTCAGGCGATCGAGATCGCCGAGCGGCTTGTGCATATCGGGTTCTTCGATCTCGACATAGCACATGCGGATCGCTGAATCGCGGGCGATGACGCGGGTGTCGGCATCCTTGCGGATGGTCTGGGCGTTGATGACCGTGTCCTGCGGCACATCGATGACGAGGTCGCCGAGGATATGTGCCGAGCAGGACAGGCGGCGCCGCTCGGGCAGGCCGCGCACGCGCTCATAGCGCTCTTCCTTGGCACCCTTGGGCGAGATGTGGTCGTTGGAAGAGACGATCTTGTGCTTGGCGAAATTGCCTTCCTGCACCTCGATCTGGCAGCGTCCGCAGGTGGCGCGGCCACCGCAGACGCTCTCGACATAGACGCCAAGCTGGCGCGCGGCATCGAGAACCGGCGTGCCGACAGGGAACCGCCCGCGCTTGCCTGACGGCATGAACAGCACGAGCGGATCGGTAATGTTTGCAGGCGAGTTCACGATTGCGCGCTTATCCCCTGGCCATGCGGGCTTCACGGCCGCCGCGGCGGCGTCCGCCATTGCCACCGCCTTCGCCCGGCGCGTTGACCGCGGTGGGCGCCGCGACCGCCTGGCCGCCTTCGGCCGGCTTGTAGTCCTTGTAGGTCCGGATCCAGTTGGTGCAGTTCTCGTCGGTGCCGTTGAGCACATTGGCGCCGCGCACGGCTTCCATTTCCTGCGGCCGCACCGGATTCATGATCGCCGAGGTCATGCCGGCGCCGATCACCATCGGGATGAAAGCAGCGTTGATGCCGTGGCGGTGCGGCAGGCCAAAGGAGATGTTGGAGAGGCCGCAGGTGGTGTTGACCTTGAGTTCTTCGCGGAGCCGACGCAGCAGCGCAAACACCTGGCGGCCGGCGTCGCCCAGCGCGCCGATCGGCATCACCAGCGGGTCGACGACGACGTCATGCGCCGGAATGCCGAAATCGGCGCAGCGCTCGACGATCTTCTTGGCGACGGCAAAGCGGACGTCCGGGTCCATCGAAATGCCGGTCTCATCGTTGGAGATGGCGACGACCGGAACATTGTACTTCTTGACCAGCGGCAGAATGGCTTCGAGCTTTTCCTCTTCGCCGGTGACGGAGTTGACCAGCGGACGGCCCTTGGCGACCTTGAGTGCGGCTTCGATGGCGGCGGTGACGGAACTATCGATCGACAGCGGCAGGTCGACCAGACCCTGCACGATCTCCAGCGTCTGCACCAGAAGGCCCGGTTCAGTCTCGTTCGGGTTGACCGAGGTGACGCCGGCATTGACGTCGAGCATGGTGGCGCCGCAGGCGGCCTGTTCCAGGGCGTCCTTGATGACGGTCTCGAAATTGCCGGCGATCATCTCGGCGGCCAGCTTCTTGCGGCCGGTCGGGTTGATGCGCTCGCCGATCACGCAAAAGGGCTGGTCGAAGCCGATGATAATCTCTCGTGTCGCCGAGGCGACAATGGTCCGGGTCATGAAGTCTCTCCGCCTTGATATAAAGGGCTTCTTTATATCGTGTCTGGTTTCGTTCCAGGTCTGGTGCTTGGCCGGGCTTAGTGCGCGGTCTTTACCATGTCCACCTGTGTTTCGGTAATCTCGTCATGCAATATGCGGTCGAGCCGGTCGGCGACCATCTGGTCGTCGTGGCGGATCTCACGTTTCCACGGCTGGCGGCCCTTCAGCACGCCTGATTCATCGACGATCTCGGCGACATATTCCTCTTGGCGGTAGGCCATCACGTGGATGCCGGAGACGCCCGGGATTTCCTTCACCTCATTGATGATGTCGGTGCAGAGCTGCTTGCCTTCCTTCTTCTGGTCCTGGGCACCTTCCAGCCGCTTGATGATCGCGTCCGGGATATGGATGCCGGGCACGTTGGAGCGGATCCATTTGGCCGTCTTGGCCGAGGCCAGCGGACCGACGCCGCACAGGATGAAGACCTTTTCGGTGTGGCCGAGATCGCGCGCCTTCTGCATGAAGGTTTTGAACATAGGCACGTCGAAGCAGTACTGCGTCTGCACGAACTGCGCGCCAGCGGCGATCTTCTTGCCGAGATGGATCGGGCGGAAATCGAAGGGCGGCGCGAACGGGTTGACGGCGGCACCGAGGAAAATCTGCGGCGGCGTCGTCAGCTTGCGGCCGGAGAGGAACTTGCCGTTGTCGCGCATGATGCGGCAGGTTTCGAGCAGCGACATAGAATCGAGGTCGAAGACAGGCTTGGCGCCGGGCTGGTCGCCGGCCTGCACGCCGTCGCCGGTCAGGCACAGCATGTTGGCGACGCCCATCGCCGCGCCACCCAGCACGTCGCCCTGGATGGCGATGCGGTTCTTGTCGCGGCAGGCGATCTGCATGATCGGGGCGTAACCCATGCGGGTCAAAAGCGCACAGATGCCGACCGAGGACATGTGGCAGTTGGCACCGGAGGCATCGACGGCATTGATGGCGTCGACCCAGCCGTCGAAGATTTTCGCCCGGTTATAAACATCTTCCGGATCGGCGCTGTCAGGCGGGTTGAGTTCGGTGGTGACAGCGAATTCGCCGCGCCGCAGCACACGCTCCAGCCGGCCGCGTGACGAGTGGCCGGGCAGGGGATCGAGCGGCAGATGGATGCCGGCCGGGTTTTCGTCGCGCTGGCGGGCGATCATGCGGCGGCTCCGGTGTTGGCCTTGGCCGCGGTTTCGCGGGCCGCTGCCGACTGCGCGGTTACCCGCAGCCAGGCCGAGGTTTCGCGCAGCGACTGGTCGACAGGCTTCTGCACGGTCAGGATCTTGTCGCCGTGCACCATGTTCTGCGAGCCTTCCCAGGCCTTTACCCAAACGCAGGGCATATCAGGCTCGACCTCGCAATTGCCGTTGGCGCGCACGCCGCCGCAAGGGCCGTTGCGCAGCTGCTTAGGGCAGTTCATCGGGCACGACATGCCGGTCGAAGACAGGATGCACTGGCCGCACATGCGGCAGTCGAACATGAAGCCTTTGACGCGCTTTTCGACAAACTTGATCGGCGCTTCGACGCGCCCGTAGCCAAGGCCTTTCCACAAAGGATGGAGAAGCAGGAACATGTCGGCGAATCTGGAGTAGAACCATTCGAGCAGGCGCGAATGGCGGATCGACCACAGCCTGACTGCAAACGAGCGCTGCACGCGCCGCTGCGGCGACACGTCGGCCGGCTTGTAGTCGGATTTCGGCGCTGCCTTCTTGACCAGCGTGGCCTGGGTAACTGCCGAGCCCTCTTTGGCAGGAGTGGTTTCAGACATTTTCTTTTCCGCCCGCCTTGACCAGAGCGACCAGCCGCTCGCGGTCATATTTCGCGTCGATGTCGCTGAACGCCTTCTCGACCTCGGCTTCGAGATCGTCGCCGACCGGAACCGGTTCGGCCTTGCGCCATTCGGCGAGGTAGTCGTCTGTGCCGCCGGCGCCGGTGCGCATGGCGCACATGTCGATCGCCTCGGTGAAGCGCAGCGGCAGTTCGCGCTTGGCGTTCTGCCGGCCCCTCTTGACGATGACCTGGGCGGGGATGTCGCGCCAATAGACGACGATCAGATCGGCCATGAAATTCTCACTCCCTGTCGAGCGCCATGCGTCCACTTGGACGCACGAAGGACTCTCGACCACTTTATCCAGCAGCAGCGAGCATTGCCGGATGCGCAGTGGGGCTGCTTGTTATGGGACGACGCGCGCGCATTCAAAAGCGACGCTATTGGACGTCGCAAAAAGAAAGGCAAGATTCGCAGGCGAAACCGGCTACCAGACCCGCTTGGTGAGGCCGGTCCAGAGATAGAACCAGATCGTCGGGTGGTACCATTGTTTCGACGGCAGGCCGGGGTCGATCGTGGCCAGCTTGCCGGCCAGCGCATCGCGGACCGCCTCGACGCAGATGTCGCGCGAGAACGCCGCCTGGCGCAGCGCGTAGCTCGAAATGGTGTCGCCGGGCTCAGGCCTGCCGCGCGCCTGTTTCAGCACCCCGCCGGTGTCGACGCCGGCATCCACCAGATGCACGGTGGTGCCGAAGTTTCCCGCATCACCAGAGGCCAGGGCCCAGTAGCCGCCATTCATGCCGCGGTATTTCGGGGCGATGCCGGCGTGGTAGTTGAGCACCGGGCAAGGCATTTTCGCCAGCGTCTGCCGGGACAAGAGCCGGCAACCGGCGAGCAGCACCACACGCGGCCGGATGTCGGCGATCGCCTGCAGGCAATCGGCTGCGTTGGCAGAGGAGACGTGGATGATCTTTTGTCCCGGCTTTGGCTCAGTCTCAAGTTTTTGCTCGGCAATCAGCCGCTCGGCATGGCCGGCGAAAAAGCGTTTGCCGAGCTTGGTCAGCACCATGGTGCCGAGCTGGCCGATGGCTAGAAGCCAGCCTTGGCGGCGCGCGCGGCCGAGCAGCAATTGTTTTTTGGATTCAGGGCTTTCGAGGATGACGCTGACGGGGCCGAGCCGGTCGGCCAGGGCGTTGACGATGGCCCAGATGTGCGGGCCGCCTTCGGTGACCACGATGATCGCAGTGCTTTTCCCAATCGCTGAAGCCATGGCGCGCCTTCTTGCCGGCACGCAACCGTCTTCCCGTGCGCTGCCTGGCTCAATTCTGGCCGGGCGGGGTTAAATCTTGATGACCGCCCTGCCAGCGAGAGAACAGCGGATCAGCGCTTGAACTCGATGATGTCGAGCTTCGATTCGTAGTAGGGCGCCGGGAATTCGATGCGCCACTCATTGGCGCCAGTGCGGAAGGCATAGCCAACCTGGTCGCTTTCCGGGCCGCTGCCATAGGGCTTTGGCTTGTTATCGTTGACATAGCCGGAGCCGAGATAGATGGCGCGCTTCTCGCTATCATCGAAGAAACGGCCCGTTGTGCGCTGCGAGCCGCTGATCTTTTCCAGCCGCCAACCCGAACCGTCGCCGGTCACTTTGCATTTGAACCAGCCATAGATGACCAGCGGGCTGATACCGCCGACCTTGATGGTGCGGCATTGCCAGTTGCCGGTCAGGTCCTTATCGGAAAAGGCCACCAGCGGCTTTGCCAGCAGCGCGTCGAGTTGGCTGACCTCTGCCGGGTCTCCCGCTTTTGCCTCGACCAGGGCCGCCTTGCGCGCCTCGCCATATTTGTCGAGGCGCGCCTTGTCGGCCGGCGTGATGATCTTCTGCACCGCGCCGTCGGCATAAGCGGGCAGGGCGAAACAGAGGAAGCAAAGGGCGGCTATCAGCAGGCGTGAGGTCATCGGGACGTTTCCGTGTTCGGATGGCTGAATCAGCCTGTTTGCTTGGGCGCACAACTTACCCATTCGCGGCGGCCTGTCATCTATTCTCGACGGCGTCGCGGCTCAAGAATTGCTTCAGGCGTGTGCGGCAGCCTGCGCCAACCCGGCCGTCAAGTCGCCATAGCCGGTCGAGCGCCGTTCATAGGCGAGGCCAAGCAGTTTCGCGGCTTTCTCGGCGACCTTGTCGAGTTCGGGATCGTCGGTCTGGGCGATGTAGACCAGTTTCTCGTAGTTGCCGAAATAGTCCTTGATCAGCTCCGGATGCTTGTCGAGGCCGAGCGGCTTCATGAAGAAGGCGTCGAACTGGCGGCACAGGAAATCGGTCATGTAGAACGACATCATGTCGTCGTCGGCGACCTTCGCATAGGCATCCATGCCCTGGTAGAAGGCAAAACAGTGCGGGCCGGCCATGCGCTCGACGCCGTGCTTCTCCAGCACCCGGTCGAGCAGGCCACCGGTGCCGCAATCGGCATAGCCGACGAAGATGTTCTGGTAACCTTCTGCCTTGGCCTTCTCGATCGCCTTGTCCATCGCCGGCGCGATGCGGTCGGGGTAGAAATGGAATTCCGCCGGCAGGCAGGTCAGGTCGAGATGGTCGAGCTTGAGCTGCTCCTTGACGGCCAAAACTTCGCGCGCAATCATTCCGCAGGCGATGACCAGCAGCCTGTCGTCTTGATTCGGTTTCGTTTTTTGGTCTCTGGCCATGGAACCCGGTCGAAGCGGCCTTCGTTGCTGTGGGGCGAATCTATCGAGAGAGGGATAAACCGTCCATGAAACTGTTACGCGTTGCGCCGATTGCAATCCTTGCCTGCGCCCTGGCGCTTACGGCCTGCGCCAACACCGTCCGCGGCGTCGGCCGGGATCTCAAATCGACCGCGAAAGCGATCGACGACACCGTCACCAAACCCTGAGACGCGGCCGTCGTCGCCAACATCTGGGAACAAAAAAGCCGCGCTGCAAGGCGCGGCTTTCGATTGTTGGCCAACGCCTTGCGGAACAAATCAGGCTGAAGCGCGCACGTTGTGCTTGCGCTTCATGAAGTCCTTGGCGGTCTCGACGGCCACAGCCGCGTCGCGGCAATAGGCATCGGCGCCGACGGCCTTGCCGAATTCCTCGTTGAGCGGCGCGCCGCCGACCAAAACGACGTAGTCGTCGCGAATGCCCTTTTCCTTCATCGTGTCGATGACGACCTTCATGTAGGGCATGGTGGTGGTCAAAAGCGCCGACATGCCGATGATGTCGGGCTGGTGCTGCTCGATGGCGTCGAGGTATTTTTCGACCGCATTGTTGATGCCGAGGTCGATGACGTCGAAGCCAGCACCCTCCATCATCATGCCGACGAGGTTCTTGCCGATGTCGTGAATGTCGCCCTTGACGGTGCCGATGACCATCTTGCCCTGCTTCGGTGCGCCGGTGGCGGCGAGCAGCGGGCGCAGGATGAACATGCCGGCCTTCATGGCGTTGGCGGAAAGCAGCACTTCCGGCACGAACAGGATGCCGTCGCGAAAGTCCTCGCCGACGATGCGCATGCCTTCGACCAGCGCTTCGGTCAGCACCTTGTAGGGCACCCAGCCGCGCTCGAGCAGGATGTTGGTGCCTTCCTCGATCTCTTCCTTCAGCCCGTCATACAGATCGTCGTGCATCTGCTGCACCAGCTCGTCGTCGGAAAGCTCGGAGAGGATGATCTCGTCGTCGGCCATTTTTTCTCGGGCTCCTTGCCGCGGGGATGCGACCACGGCGGCTTAAAATAATCGCGTCAATACCTAACCCGGCAGGGGCAGGTATCCATAGCTGATTTGCGACTTCCCGCAAAAGGAAAGCGACCGCAAATCTATTGGAATTCTTGTCGATTTTGCGACAGGCGTTGGCGCTGGCGGGCCGTTTCGAATAGGGTGCATGGCTACGATCCGGGCGAGAAGCTGCGATGCGCGGCCGCAAACGGTTTTTAGGGAAAAACGATCATGAGTGAGAACGCGTCAGTCGACCAGGAAGCGTCCAATGCGCGACGCGGGCGCGCTGCCAGCGGCGGCGCGGCAGCCAGGCGCGCGGCCCGCTCGGGTGGCGGACCGGGCACCCAGCTCACCTACATCAAGCGCAAGATCAACATCTATGAGGTCCTCAACGAGGAGGGCCTGGCAATTATCGAAAACAACACCGACACGGTGCTTGAAGAGATCGGCATCATCTTCCGCGACGATGCGGAAGCGCTGCAGCTGTGGAAAGAGGCCGGCGCGGACGTCAAGGGCGAGCGCGTGCATTTTCCCAAGGGTCTGTGCCGTTCGCTGCTGAAGACCGCCCCGCCCATCTACACCCAGCATGCGCGCAATGCCGAGCGTTCGGTGCAGATCGGCGGCAACGCCACTGTCTTCGCGCCGGTTTACGGCCCGCCCTTCGTGCGCGATCTCGACGGCGTCAGGCGCTACGCGACGATCGAGGATTTCCAGAATTTCGTGAAGCTCGCCTATATGGCGCCGTCGATCCACCATTCGGGCGGCACGGTGTGCGAGCCGGTCGACGTGCCGGTCAACAAGCGCCATCTCGACATGGTCTATTCGCACATAAAGTATTCGGACAAGCCGTTCATGGGTTCGGTCACCGCGCCGGAGCGGGCCGAAGATACCGTCGCCATGGCCAAGATCGTGTTCGGCGACGATTTCGTCGAAAACAACACGGTGCTGACCAGCCTGATCAACGCCAACTCGCCGATGGTGTTCGACGAAACCATGCTGGGGGCGCTGAAAGTCTATTCGCGCCACAACCAGGCCTGCATCGTCACGCCGTTCATCCTCGCCGGCGCGATGAGCCCGGTGACCGTCGCCGGCACGCTGACGCAGGTCCTGGCCGAAGTGCTGGCCGGCGCGTCGTTCACGCAGCTGATCCGGCCCGGTGCGCCGGTGCTGTTCGGCACTTTCGCCTCGTCGATCTCGATGCAGTCGGGCGCGCCGACCTTCGGCACGCCCGAGCCGTCGCTGGTCTCCTACGGCGCCGCACAGCTGGCGCGCCGGCTTGGGCTGCCGTTCCGCACCGGCGGCTCGCTCTGCGCCTCCAAGGTTCCGGACGCGCAGGCCGCCTATGAGAGCGCCAACACGCTGAACTCGACCATTCTGGCCGGCACCAACTTCGTGCTGCATTCGGCCGGCTGGCTCGAAGGCGGACTGGCGTCCTGCTACGAGAAGTTCATGATGGATATCGACCAACTCGGCATGCAGCAGAAGTTTGCCGAAGGCGTCGACCTGTCGGAAAATGGCCAGGCGATGGACGCCATCCGCCAGGTCGGCCCGGGCAGCCACTATCTCGGCTGCGACCACACGCAGGCCAATTTCCAGACCGCCTTCTACCGCTCCAGTATCGCCGACAACAATTCCTACGAGCAGTGGCTGGCCGAAGGCGAGAAAACGGCGCCGCAGCGCGCCAACGATCTCGCCCGCCGCTGGCTGGAAACCTACGAGGCGCCGTATCTCGATCCGGGCATCGACGACGGCCTGAAGGACTACATCGCCACCAAGAAAGCGTCGATGGCTGACGCCTTCACTTGAAAGGAGCCCGAGTCAGGCGGGGCTAAAGTCGCCAACATCATCCACAAGGAAGTCTGGCGGAGCGCTTTCTCCGATCCGGACCAGTAGGGATGATTGCGCGCGGCACCGCTGACGAGATAGCGGCCGCGCTTTCCGCCAACGGCCTCATTCTGCGCGGTGGGTTTAACTTCGCGGCCGGGGAAACGCCATCGTCTGGCTCTTCGGGCGCTCCCGCCAAATCAGTGCTGCTGGTCGGGCAGGCGGGCGCGGCACCCTGGCCACATTTCCTGCACTGGCGCGAGCGGCAGCCGCAAACCATCGCCAATCCGCTCGACACCTGGTCACGCCAGGTGATCGGCGCGGTGGCGGAAAAATTCGGGGCGCGCGCCGTTTCGCCGTCCGACAGGCCGTATCTGCCGTTCCAGCAATGGGCGATGCGGGCCGAGGGATTGAAACCGTCGCCGCTCGGCATTCTCATGCATCCGCAATACGGGCTCTGGCACGCCTATCGCGGTGCGCTGCTGTTCGAGGATGAGATCGCACTCCCAGAACCTCGCGAGGTGATTCACCTTTGCGACGCATGTGTCGCAAAGCCTTGTCTGAAATCCTGTCCGGTCGACGCCTATTCCCTGGACGGTTTCACATATCAGGCGTGCCTGGCGCATGTTCGGGGAGCGAATGGCGAACCGTGCCGCACCGGCGGCTGCCTCGACCGCAACGCCTGTCCCTATGGCGCCGACTATCGCTATCCCGCTGAGGTTCAGGCCTTTCACATGGTAGCGTTTGCTGGCCTCTAGCGGGGCGTCGAATGCCTGCACAAAATGTTGAACGCAATTGTCAGGGAACGGCTTGCCCTGAAAATGCCTGCGGATATGTATCGCACGACAGTCAACGGAGCGGGCCATGGCGAAGCAGGACATCCAGATCAAGACAGAGGACGGCGTGGCGAAAACGGGACTGTTCCACTCGGCGGCTGCTTCCCCGTCCAAGGCCGGCATCATTCTCTACATGGACGCTTTCGGGCCACGACCGGCGCTCGACCAGATGGCGGAAAGGCTTGCGAGTGAGGGCTATGCGGTGCTGGTGCCGGATCTGTTCTACCGGAATGCGCCCTATGGCCCGTTCGATGCCAAGACCGCTTTTGTCGTGGAGGAGACCAAGGCTGCGCTGATGGCGTTGGTGCACGGCACGACGCAGGACATGACCGTCCGCGACAGCGGCGCTTTCCTCGATGCGCTCGTTGCGGAAGGTGTCACCGGACCGGTCGGCACCGTCGGCTACTGCATGGGCGGGGCGCGGGCGCTGAATGCCGCCGCAACCCATCCCGATCGCATCGTGGCTGCCGCCAGCTTCCACGGCGGCAATCTGGCTGGCGACAATGCCGACAGCCCGCACCGCAAGGCAGCCTCTATCAAGGCGCGTGTCTATGTCGGCGTTGCCGGCGTCGATCGCAGCTTTCCGCCGGAGCAGTCGGCGCGGTTGGCCGAGGCGCTGCGCGTGGCCGAAGTCGACCACGCCATCGAGAACTATGCCGGCATGGCGCATGGCTGGTGCGTGTCGGACCATAGTGTCTTCAACGCGACCGGCGCCGAACGCCACTGGAAGCGATTGACGACGCTGTTTGCCGAAACGCTGGGCTAAACACTGATCGAGACGTTGCCTGCAGTCGCATCGAACGGGTAGAGACTGCACGATTGGCGCGGCCTGCAAGACGGCGCCAGTCGAGCGGGAACGAATAGCCTGATGCAATCCTATGATGTCGTGGTGATCGGCGCCGGAGCGGCCGGAATGATGTGCGCCATCGAGGCGGGCAAGCGCGGCCGCTCGGTTCTGGTGCTCGATCACACGGCAAAGCCCGGCGAGAAGATCCGCATCTCGGGCGGTGGCCGGTGTAATTTCACCAACATCCACACCAGCCCGAAGAATTTTATCTCCGGCAATCCGCATTTCTGCATCTCGGCGCTCAGTCGCTACACCCAGCGCGATTTCATCGCGCTCATAGAACGCCATGGCATCGCCTACCACGAGAAGACACTGGGACAGCTGTTTTGCGATGGCTCGGCGCGCCAGGTCATCGACATGCTGGTCGCCGAAATGCAGGACCGGGGTGCGGAACTGGCGCTGTCGACCGAGGTCAGGGATGTCGGCAAGACCGCGGACGGTTTTGTGCTGGCGCTCTCCACCGGCACCGTCGCCTGCAGATCGCTGGTGGTGGCCTGCGGCGGCAAGTCGATCCCCAAAATGGGCGCGTCCGGTTTCGGCTACGAGCTTGCTTCGCAATTCGGCCTGGCCGTGGTGGAGACGCGGCCGGCGCTGGTGCCGCTGACGTTCGACGCCAGAACGCTCGAGCGGCTGGCGCCTTTGGCCGGCAATGCCGTCGATGCCGAAGTCGCTTGTGGCAAGACGCGGTTTTCGGAGGCGATGCTGTTCACGCATCGCGGCTTGAGCGGGCCGTCCATCCTGCAGATATCATCCTACTGGCGCGAAGGCGACGAGATTCGCATCGCCATGCTGCCGGGAGTGGATGTGGCGGAACTGCTTCGCGCCGGCCGGCGCGTCAACGGCAGGCAAGCGGTGCAGACGGTGCTGGCGAACCACCTGCCGAAGCGTCTTGCGCAAGCGGTGGCCGAGCGCAGCGGGATCGACGGCAATCTCGCTGATTTGACGGACCTGCGGATGAAAACCGTCGAAGCCGCCGTCAACGACTGGCGTATAAAGCCGGCCGGCTCCGAAGGATACCGTACGGCCGAAGTGACGCTTGGCGGGGTCGATACCAACGGGCTCGATCAGAAGACGATGCAGGCGAAATCCGTGCCGGGCCTGTTTTTTATAGGCGAAGTTGTCGATGTCACGGGCTGGCTCGGCGGTTATAACTTCCAATGGGCGTGGTCGTCGGGTTGGGCTGCCGGCCAGGCCGTCTAGCCCAAAATACGCCTGCCTGAAAAAATTCTTTCCATAACCCAAAGGATTGGCCATTAGCCTTCGTCCAACAATCAAATGATGGCGATGATGCTGGATGAGAGCGAAGCCTCCGACGCCGAATTGATCGGGCGGGCGAAGGGCGGAGACAGGGGTGCCTTCGGCAAATTGCTGGAGCGGCACTACGACTTCGTCTATCGCGCCGCCTATCGCTGGTGCGGAAAAAAGGCCGATGCCGAAGACATCGCCCAGGAAGTCTGTGTCCGTCTCGGCAAGGCGATCCGCGACTATCGCGGCGGCGGCGCGTTCACGACATGGCTTTATTCCGTGACGATGAACGCGGCGCGCGACATGATGCGCAAGACCACGCGCGAAAACGTCAAGACCGAGGCCTATGGCGCCTACAGCATGATATCGGGAGAGGCGTCCGCCGAGCCCGAAGATCCGACTGAGGCGCTCTGGGCAGCGGTGCGGCAATTGCCGGACAAGCAGCGCGATGCAGTGCTTCTGGTCTATGGCGAAGGCTTGAGCCATGCGGCCGCCGCCGAGGCGATGGCAATCTCGGAGACGACGGTTTCCTGGCACATCCATGAAGCGAAGAAACGGCTGAAGACGTTGATGCGTTCAGCCGGGGAAGTGTGACCATGGTCGACGACAACGAACTCAACAGGCTGCGCGACGCAGCAGTACCGGCGCCGGGCGAGAGCGCGAAGGCACGCGCCTTCGAAGCCGCCATGCGCGCCTTTGATCAGGAAAATATTTCCGCCGTCACCCAAGGATCGGTTGGCGGGCTTCGTCTCACAGAGCGAGCACAAAAGCTCTGGAGCGAGATCATGCAAAAGAAACTCATTGCCACGCCAGCCATTGCCGGGCTCGTCGCCCTGCCGATCGCCGGATACGCCACCTTCCATATGCTGAGGGAACAGCCGTCGCCGTTCGGCAACGACGAGAAGATCACCGAAACGCTGGCCGACAAGCCGGCAACCAACGCGCCGCTGAAAGAAAAGCAGGCGCCCGAAGGCGACCTGAAGAAGGCCGACGCCGACGCCGAGGTGCGAAGCCGCGACGCCACCGATGCGCTTGTTACGCCGACCGCACCCCCGAAGACCGAGGCTCCGGCGGAGTACGGCACTTTGCAGACTTACCAGCAGGCGCCCGAGCCTGCGCCAAGCACCGAGGCCGCGCCATCGGGCGGCAGAGTTATCATGCGACTTTCACCAGCTGCGCCAGCGGCAGATGCCGCGCGGACCAGCCGTGTCCAAGGGACCGCCGAATCCAAGCTGATGGCGCCGCAGCAGCCCTCGACGATGCCGGCCGACCAGATCGCGCCGCAGGAGCCAAACCGCGACCGCGTCGAGGATTTCAAGACCAATCCGGTGCATGCAGCACTCCAGGATCCGGTCTCGACCTTCTCGATCGACGTCGACACCGCTTCCTATTCCTTCGTCCGCGGCTCGCTGAAGCAGGGCTACCTGCCGCAGGCCGATACGGTGCGTGTCGAGGAGATGGTCAACTACTTCCCCTATGACTGGAAAGGACCGGACTCCGCCTCGACGCCGTTCAACTCGACCGTCAGCGTCATGCCGACGCCGTGGAACGGGCACACCAAGCTGATGCACGTCGCCATCAAGGGTTTTGACATCAAGCCGGTCGAGCAGCCCAAGGCCAATCTGGTGTTCCTGATCGACGTGTCGGGTTCGATGGACGAGCCGGACAAGCTGCCGCTGCTCAAGTCGGCTTTCCGGCTGCTGGTCAGCAAGCTCAAGGCGGACGACACCGTCTCGATCGTTACCTATGCCGGTGACGCCGGCACGGTGCTGATGCCGACCAAGGTCACCGAGAAGGACAAGATACTCAACGCCATCGACAATCTGCAGCCGGGGGGCTCGACGGCCGGCGAGGCGGGCATCAAGGAAGCCTACAAGCTTGCCCAGCAGTCCTTCGTCAAGGATGGCGTCAACCGTGTGATGCTGGCCACGGACGGCGATTTCAATGTCGGCCAGACTGATGACGAGGACCTGAAGCGGCTGATCGAGCAGGAACGCAAGACGGGCGTCTTCCTGTCGGTGTTCGGCTTCGGCCGCGGCAATCTGAACGACCAGATGATGCAAACCATCGCCCAGAACGGCAACGGCACCGCCGCCTATATCGACACGCTGGCCGAGGCCGAGAAGGTTTTGGTCGAGGATGCCTCCTCGACGCTGTTCACCATCGCCAAGGACGTCAAGATCCAGGTCGAGTTCAATCCGGACAAGGTCTCGGAATACCGGCTGATCGGTTACGAAACCCGCGCCTTGAACCGTGAGGATTTCAACAATGACCGCGTCGACGCCGGCGATATCGGTTCCGGCCATTCGGTCACCGCCATCTACGAGATCACGCCGAAGGGCAGTGGCGGCGAGCAGATGGACCCGCTGCGCTATGGCCAGGCAACGGTCAACAATGGCGGTGTCGCCAATGCCGACGAATATGCCTTCGTCAAGATCCGCTACAAGCTGCCCAACGAGGACGTCTCGAAGCTGATCACCACGCCGGTGACGTCGGCCAACGAGGTCAAGTCCTTCGACGAGGCCGGCACCGACCAGCGTTTCTCCGTCGCTGTCGCCGCCTTCGGCCAGAAGCTGCGCGACGAGGATGCGACCGCGAAGTTCGGCTACGACAAGATCATGGAGATTGCCACCGCCGCCCGAGGAGCCGACCCGTTTGGGTACAGGTCCGAGTTCCTTTCGCTTGTGCGCCTTGCCTCGGCGCTGGGCGGTAACCGGTAGTGGCAATAACGCCGGTTCCTTTCAGACGGGGGTCGTTCTGATACGGGGGAACCGGCTACGGGCGGGTGAGGCAGGCCGGCGGGGGAAACCTTGCCGGCCTTTTTTTGGATCTATTGATATTCAGGTGAGGTCGGCCTGCAAACGACGGCTCGCTGTGCTTCCGGTGCTCACGTACCCAAAAGTACGCTCCGCTCCGGTTCTCGCGAGCCATCGTTTTCGGCTCGGCCTGACCTGAATCTCGACAGATCCTGGCGAGTGCTCGGCCGATCGTTAAATTGCGTGGCTTTTCAGGAACATCATTGCAATGCCCTGGTGCTATCCAGTGTGCCGGGATTGGGCTTGAGGGGGCCGTGAATTGCAGATCACGAATATCGGAAACACGCTGCCGGCGGTACGACACTCGCAGGTGTCGGGGTCGACTGCGCTTTCGCCGGAATCGAGACGCATCATGGACGACGTCGACGCGGCCCGGAATACCGCAATGTCGGCGCTGACCAACGACCGCTTTCGCGTCATGCTGGAGCAGATCGGCAATCCGCAGTCATCGGGTGACCTGGTGACGATGGGCGGAAACGCAGACAGCACCGTCCTGGATTTCAAGACGGCGCTGTCGCGCTACGCTGAAAACAGCGAGTAATTCCAGATATCAGGCGCGGCTGCGGCGGCGTTCGCGGCGGGCTTCGCTGGTCTCGGCAGTGTTTTCCGTTGCCGCCTTGTTGCGCATCGGGCCGATGCGCTCGACGATCGCCGCGACGGTCGGGCGGTCCGCCTTGGTGTGCGCATCGAGCGCCTTGCGCATGGCGGCAAGGTGTTCGAACGAGGTGCCGCAGCAGCCGCCGATGATTTTCGCGCCACCATCGACCGCCAGCCGGACATAGTCAGCCATCAGTTCCGGCGTGCCGGAATAGTGGATCTCGGTGCCGCGGAATTCCGGGATGCCGCAATTGCCTTTCACGATCACCGTGGCTTCCGGCTTCGCCTCGGTCATGTCGAGCAGCGAGGCCAGGATGTCGGAGGCGCCGACACCGCAATTGGCGCCGACGCCGAGCGGGTTTTGCGACAGCCCGTCGACGACGCCGTGTATATCCTTGGGCAGCAGGCCCATCATGGTGCGGCCGGCGGTGTCGAAGGAGCCGGTATAGGTGTAGGGCAGGCCGACGCGAATGGCGGCTTCGGCGGCGGCGCGGATTTCGTCCGGCGCCGACATGGTCTCGATCCAGGCGACTTCGGCGCCGCCTTCCTTCAGACCTTCGATCTGTTCGGCGAAGGCCTCGACCGCCTCGTCATAGGTCATGGCGCCGAGCGGCACCAGCAACTCGCCGGTCGGGCCGACCGAACCGGCGACGATGACTTTGCGGCCGGCCTTGTCGGCGACAGCGCGGGCGATCTCGGCGGCGCGCTTGTTCAGCGCATGCACGCGGTCCTGCGCATGATGCAGCTTCAGCCGATGGCGGGTGCCGCCGAAAGAGTTGGTGAGGATGATGTCGGCGCCGGCATCGACGAAATTCTGGTGCAGGCTGGTGATGGTATCAGGCGCCGTCTCGTTGAGCAGTTCGGGCGCTTCGCCGGCCTCCAGACCCATCGCGAACAGATTGGTGCCGGTGGCGCCATCGGCCAGCAGCACGCCCTTTTCGGCCAACAGTGCGTCGATGGGATTGGTCGCGGTCATCGGATCGGCTTTCAAATTTTCGAATGGAATAAAGATATAAAGAAGTCTTTATGTCCAGTCAACGTATTTGCGGCCCGCGGCTGCCGCGCGGCGCGCCTTTCCGGGGGCGTTGGCGCTCAGGCAGAACCCGACGGGAATGACGCGCCGGCCAGATTGCGCGCGAAGGCGGCTGCCTCGTGCGGGTTGATATCGGCGGCGCGGATCAGATTGTCGAAATGCTGGGTCAGCGCCTGCACCGGCTGGGTGGCGTTCAGCACCACATACATGTCGCCGACATAGATGGCAGCGCGATAGGGGCCGAAGATGGTCAGCGGGATGGAGTAGCGCATGCGGCCGTCATAGAGAAACAGCCGGAAGGTCGGGTAGAGATCGTCGAGCAGCGTCGCCATATGGGCGAGTTGCTGCCGCCGGTCGGCCTCGGGAAAACGGTCCCAGACGCCGAGGCCACGCGCAAAAATCTCCAACGTGTGGCGCGGCATGCAGACCTCCATGTCGGTCTCCGGGCGCCTGTTGTACTCGATGCGGTACTGCGTCTCGCTGGCCTGCGCCAAACGACTGCGATTGGTGATGTTGGCTTCGTAGTCGACCAGCTGGCGTGTGCGCAGGAGGTCCGGAATGCCGGCCGGCACGTAGCGGATCTTGGTGCCCGCAGCCTCGGCGAACCATTTGGCGAGCAGCGTGCGGTCGAAACCGTCGGGCGCTTCCTCGATCTCCAGGCTTTCGCGGATTTCACCGGTGACGCCTTCGTCCTGGGAGAGGCCAAGCAGCCAGTCCAGCGAGATCTTGAATTCGGCGGCGATGTTGAGCAGCGTTTCGGCGCGCGGCAGTCGCGTCGAGGCGCCGGACATCAGTTGCGACAGCGCCGACCGATCGATGCCGACTGCTGACGCGAAGGCCGACTGGTTGAGATCGGACCGTGTCAGGAGCAACTTCAGACGCTCCCGGAAGATGGCTGACAGGTCTCGTTTGTCCACTGTTCGTTCTCCGCATTCTTTGAGGAAAAATTTGCGCCAGAGCCGCCGAATCAGCGCTCAAGGCGTAAATGAATCCCTAAGCTTGTTTACAATGTGTAACATGTGCGGTCAAAAATGCGCAAATGCAACATTTTGTACACTTTGTCTCGTTGAGTGGAATCGCTTCTCCTGACACTATGCTGTCAGGAACCAATTGGGGTTCCGGCGACTGAGGGACAGTGGTCGATAGCATGACAGGCAAGAGCATCAAGCGACGCAACGCAGCGGCCATCGAGTGGCCGACCGTGGTCCTCGCTTTCTTCTGTTACGGAATGTGGCTCGCTGCCGGGCTCCTGCTCTGGCCCTCTTATCCGATCCTGACTCTCGTTCTCCTCGGCTTCATCCTGGCCTTGCAGTCGTCGATCATGCACGAAGTGCTGCATGGCCATCCGACGCGCAGTGCGCTGATCAACGAAGCCTTCGTCTTCCTGCCGATCGGCCTGGTCTGGCCTTTCCGTCGCTTCAAGACGCTTCATCTGCGCCACCACGCCGACGAGCGTCTGACCGATCCGCTCGACGATCCCGAGAGCTATTACCAGGCGCTGTGGATGCATGACGATCTGCCGCCAACGATGAAATTCCTGCTCAAGATCAACAACACCATGGCCGGCCGTTTCTTCCTCGGCCCCTGGCTGTCCTGCATCGGCTTCTTCATTGACGATGCCAAGCACATGATTGCCGGCGACAAGGTGATCGGCAAGGCATGGCTGCTGCATGCGATCGGTCTCGCCATCGTGCTGCCGGTCGTGCAGTTCGGCTTCGGCATCCCCGTATGGCTCTACATTCTGGTGCCGGTGTGGCTCGGCCAGTCGCTGATCGCTGTCCGCACTTTCGCCGAGCATCAGTGGTCGGAGCATCCGGAAGGTCGCACGGTGATCATCGAGCGCTCGCCGCTGTCGTTCCTGTTCCTCAACAACAATCTGCACTTCGTCCACCACAAGACCCCGACGGTCGCCTGGTACAGACTGCCGAAGCTGTTTCGTGACCGCCGCGACGAGTGGCTGCGGATGAACAATGGCTATGCCTATCCGAACTATTTCGCGCTGATCAAAGCTTACGCCTTCAAGGCCAAGGAGCCGATCGTGCACCCGGTGCTGCGCCGCCAGGCCGAGCCGGGCAGGGCGTTCAAGCCACGCATCCGAGCGCGCAGCGTCAGCGGGCTTGGGAGCGCGCCGGTTCCTGCCGAGCCGCCGAAGGAATAATTCCGGCGGGATCCGTGTCGGCCAATTTCTGATTGGACGCCGCGTTTTTGCGATCCTTTCCTGAGACATGATGATTGAGTGTCGGCATGAGTGAATTGGTTGCGGCTTTGCCGATGTATGACTGGCCCGAAATGCGTGACGAAGTCGACGCGCAGTGGGCCGGGTTGCGCGCGGCCTTTCGGAAAAAGGGTATCGATGCGCCGCAGGCCATCGTGCGCCGCAATGGCGACCTGCCGTCGGTGCCCGGCGGTATCCACAATGCCGAGGGCAAGCTGATCGCGCCCGATCCGGCGTCGCTGCCGCCGAACGAACTCGACTATCACAAGCTTTGGCTGCATCCGGCGCTGCTGTTCGCGCAGACCTGCTGGGGGCCGATGGAGCTTGGCCTGAACAACCATGTGCAGGTGGTCGGCCAGCCGAGCTACGACGCCTATGAGGGCGGGCAGGGCGAACTCTATTCGAGCGCGCTGGTGATGCGCATAGGCGAGGGGCCACAGCTTCGCTCGCCCGCGGACGGCAAGGCCGTACTGCCGCTCGATCTCATGCGTGGCAAGCGCTTCACCTTCAACAGCCTCGATTCGATGTCGGGCAGCATTGGGCTGACGCGCGACCTGCAAGTGGTCGGCGAAAGTCTCGATATCTTTTCCTCGCGCAGCGAAAGCGGCGGCCATCGCGGCTCGATCGTTACTGTGGCCGAGGGCAAAGCGGATATCGCCGCGATCGACTGCGAAAGCTGGGCGCTGGCGCAGCGTTTCGAGCCGGCGGCGGGCAAGGTCGCTGTTGTCGGCTGGACGGCTCGGCGCAAAGGCCTGCCCTACATCACTGCCAGGACGACACCGGAGTCGGTCAGGCTGATCATGGCCGACGTGGTGGCCTCTGACCTGTCATACACACCGTTCGCTAACTCTGCCCGTCGGTAGACTGGGCCCGAGGCCAATCTTTACGCGACCATCACCATCTTCGTGCAGCCTGCACGGGACTTCGCGGGATGGTGCATATGGCCGTCGCAACTGTGCAGAGATGGACATTCCGAGCCGTGTTGCTGGTCCTGGGACTGGCGGCCATACCATGTCTGCTTTTTCCGCAGATGGCGATCGTCGCGGCGATGAGCATCGTCGGCATCCCGATCGCCATACTGATGGCGCTGATCCCACCGGTGTTTCTGTTCGTGCTGTTGACCTGGGCCATCAGCTTTCGCATTCCAGCTCGGCTGGCCTGGCTGACCAGCCCCTTGATTGCGGCGGCGCTGCTCGCCGTGCCACCTTTCCTGATCAACAGATCGATGGACCAGACCACGACGGCGCTGGTGTCCGGCGACCGCGACCAGGTCATTCGGCCTTTCCAGACCGGGACACTGGCGGTTCGTTCCGATCAATCCGTCTTCTGGACCAAAACCCAGACGCATTGCGACGATTTCTGCATGCGCGCACTGCTGACCGGCAGCGTCCAGCGCATCATGGTGCTCGACTACGACAAGGAAATGCCCGAGGTCGATTTTTCGGCCACTGCCAGAACCTTCCACATGGAGCATCGAGCTTCTTGTCCGCTGGTCGAACTCGTCGATGCGCGCCTCCTCGATCTCGGTGGTCCCCGGGATTTCAAAGCGCCTAAAGCCTCGGAACGCATGCGGATCGAGATTGCCAAGGGCAATTGCCTGATCGAGGCCGAGGCGCCGCTTTCGGAAGCCGATACCGTGATCAGCACCGGGCAGGTCAAGCGTGGGCTGGACGACTATCGGGCGGGGCTCGATCCGACGGCAGACACGATGTCGGTCTATCGTATTTCCATGCAGAGCAAGGCGGGAGACCGTTTTTCCGAAGTCTATCGATCGACCGGCGTTGCTTCCTATCGGCTGCTGCCGCTGCTCTTGCCAAGCTACGTGACTGGCTACCAGTTCGATATTCGCATCGGCTTCCCGCGATTGCTTCGGCTCACCCACCTCGACCGGTTCGGCCCACGACCCGACTGGAGCGGGTTCGTCGTCCACGCGCTCGGCATGAAGCTTGCGTTGCCGGCTGGTTCGGCGGATGCCGCTGTTGTATTGGCTGCGAAGCTCGGTCAGCCCCAGCCGATCGACGCCGTCACCAATTCCCTCGCCGAGGATTTCTTCAGCAGGCTGGGTGATAAGCGGACTGCGTCGCAGGCCGACATCGATCTCGCCATAGCCGTGCTCAGCGACCGGCGGTTGGACATCCCAAGGCATGTCTACACGGCCGCGAGCCGTACGAAGGACGTAACGCCGCAGAGCATCGCGCGTCTTGCCGACGTGCTCTTCGCGAGGCTGTTCGAGCTTGACATCAAGGTCGGCAAATCCGGCAATATCGATGCACCGCAAGCCGGTGACTTGGCGCTCGCTATCCAGTACCTGCCGGACCAGGTCATTCCGGCGCATCGTGCCGATCTCGAAAGACTGGCCAGGGATACGCCCCGGCGCGTTGCCGCCTATCGTGCCCTGGCGCGGCTTTCAGCCCTCGGCGCCGATGCCATCCCGACGGTGCTCTATCTGATCGACGATGCCGCCCTGCAGCCGCGCGACAGGGGAAATTTCTGGCAGCACTCCTACCTGGCGGGAGTGCAGGCCCTTTGCCAACTTGGAGAGCGGGGCTCTCCCGCCGTGGAGCCATTTTTGGAGCGCATTCGGGCGGGAACCGTCCCGCTTTATTCCAGCTATGGCGACCTTGCGATCAACACGCTGGCCGGCATAGGTGCCGACAAAGAGCGGGCCTGGCAGGCTGTCTCGACCAAGGACCAGACCATCGGCCGGGGGCGGTTCGACAGCGTCTTCGACCGCGCAAAGCGCAAGATCGACTGCTACTACTGAGGGTTCCGCCGTCAGTTCCCCAACAGCCTCGCATCCAGCGGGTAGGTTGAAAGCTGCTCGTTGCCGGTCGAGGTGATCAGGATCTGCTCCTCGATCTTGACGCCTTCGTGCCCGCCTAGCCTGCCGATGTAGCTTTCCACGCACAGCACCATGCCCGGCTCCAGCACACCGTCAGGTGTGTCCGGGGTCCAGTCGCTGGCATGCGGCAGGGTCGGATACTCGTCGGCCAGACCGACGCCGTGATAGAGCACGCCGTAGCGGGTCGGGAAGCAGTCTCCCGGCGGCACCGCCGAGCGCTCGACGAGGTCGCGGAAGGATATGCCGGGCTGCATCAGCTCGGTGTTGCGGGCGATCTGGTCTGCGGCGATGCGGAAGAGATCGCGCTGTTCGTTCGATGGCCTTTCGTCGCCGCAAAGGAAGGTGCGCGAGAGATCGGCGCAGAAGCCGTAGGGGCCGATCAGGTCGGTGTCGAAGGCGACGAGGTCGCCCGCTTCGATGACGCGCGACGAGCATTCCTGGAACCACGGATTGGTGCGCGGCCCCGACGCGAGCAGCCGGGTCTCGATCCATTCGCCGCCGCGCGCAATGTTGCCGCGATGCAGTTCGGCCCACAACTCGTTTTCGGAAATGCCCGGCTTGAGCGCCTTCTCCATTTCGCCCATTGCCGCTTCGCAAGCGACGATGGCGCGGCGCATGGCGAGGATCTCGTCGGGCGATTTGATCAACCGCGCACTTTCCATCACCGCTTCGCCATTGCCGATGGCAATGCCGAGCCGGGCGAGTTCCTCGACGCCTTCCGGGTTGATGTGGTCGACGGCGATGCGCCTGTTGCCGCCGCCATGTTCCCTGACCAGATCGGCAATGCCGGCGGCCCAGCGGCGGACTTTCTGGTCGGTCAGTTCGCCGCCATAGAGATACATCCACGACACTGCCGGCCGTACCTCGTCGACGACGCCGGAATGGTCGGACAGATGCTCGCAGGAGAAATAGTCGAACAGAACCACCGGTCCCTCAGTGGCGACGAAGCAGTGGCGGGTCGGGTTGTGCGCGACCCAGAGCTGCATGTTGGTCGAATCAGTGGCGTAGCGGATGTTGACGGGGTCGTAGAGCAGGGCGCCGGCGTAGCCGCGGCGCTTCAGTTCAGTGCGGATGCGCTCGAGCCGGTATTTGCGCATCGCGGCAAGGTCGGGTGTTGCGATGCCTGCCATTTGCCATTCGGACTCAGCTTGCGCACCGTAGCCCAGCACGTGCTGGTTCAGTGAAGCCGCCTTCTGGCGCGAGGCGTCGCGCAAGGCCTCAACCGAGCCCGGCTCGAACGGCATGATCTTGCGGTGACGACCGAACCCTTGCTTTTCCACCCGAGCCTCCCTGCCGATGCTATTGTGGTGCTGCGGCTGCGGCCACTTTCTTCAGCCGCGTGACCGTTACTGTGCGGGTGGGCGGGTCGCTGCCGAACAGCATGGGCACGGCCAGCTGCTGCGGCGGGCCATCCGCTGCGTAGCCGGCCTGATCCAGCAGTTTGAGGATAGTTTCGACCCCCACCCTGTCGTCTGCCGTGACGAACACCGCCGGCTCCTTCAGCAATTGGCCGAAGTCTGGCAATTCTCCATCAAGGACGACAAGATCGGGGTCGACCAGACGCAGATTTCCCAACCAGTGCCAGCTCGATACGGTGGTGCGTATCGGTCCGTTTGCCGTCAACTGGTTGTAGAGCGAATTGTAGTCAACACGCGCGATGCTGCCGCGGCTGTCGCCACCTTTGAGGTGGGCGTACCATGTAACGGGCAGTACCAGGATGGCGAGGGTCGCGCCGACAAAGACGGCGATGTCCTGGACCTTCCGGCCCCTGTCTCCCCTGGCGTCCATGCGAAGGGCAAGTGCGACGGGCAGCAACACAAGGATGGGAAGCATCCAGCGGTCGCGGAATTGCGTTGCCCCGGTCGCCAGGACGAGCACGATGGTGATGGCAAGGGCAAAAGCGATGGTGCGCCACACCAGTTTCTCGGCCCATGGCAGCGGTTGCAGGGCCGGCGCCGGGCTGTTCCTTGCGATGAGAAAAGCCACCGCGAATATGCCGGCCGGCAGCCCGGCAAAATTCAGCATCGCCTTGCCGAGCCCCCATACTCCAGTGAGCGCGTTCTGGATCACACCATTTTCTCTGGCCATGCCGAAACCGCCTGCATGCGACAGCACCTGTTCGGTGTGTGTCAGGCTCCAGTAGAGCGTCGGCAGGCAAAGCAGCACGGCCAGCGCTAGGCTGATCAAAAACTGGCGGTTGAGGATGACGCCCCGCGTTTCGCGCAGCGACAGGGTGGACAGCAGCAGCGCGCCGAGAAAAATCACATTGTTGTATTTCGACAGGATCGCGGCTGCTATGGCCGCGCCGAACAACACATAGGCGGTCAGTGATCGCCGCTGCACCAGTTCGACGAGCGCGAGAAACAGCACCACTGAAAAACAGAAGGCAGCGATCGAGTGGGTGAGGGCATGCTGCATCTCCCACACCATCTGCGGAAACAACAGCAGGCCGAACATAGCCGCGGCGCCAGCCCGGCTGGAATAGCCGAGACGGCGGACAGCAATGAAAGCCGACGCCAGCGCCACGCCAATCAGAAGATACTTCACGATCTTGAGCGCGAGTATATTCGTCCCGACCACGCCGGCGACGAGGCGGGCAAGCCATGTGTAAAGCGGTGGCTGCGACCCGCCGTAGCCGGCCCAGAGGTAATGCATGTACATCAGCTGTTCGGAATCATCGACGCCGACACCGGTTCCGACGATATGGGACGACAGCGTCATCACCGCGATCTGGACGAGGCAGTAAACGGCGAGACAGAAGAGCGCGGCGTTGAAGGGACCGACCTTGCCGTTGCAGAGCCAGTCCGTCCATTTCTCTAGATACTGCAAGGGGATCGTCTTCTCATCGAGGGAAAAGCCTGCGGCCAGTTGCCGAAGGCCCCTTACACGATCTCACGCGCGCTGTCGCCGATATAGAGCGGTTCGGCGTTTCACAGAAACGCTGAACCGCTCTACATCTGTATGTTTCAACGCAATTCCGGACGGAAAACCGCTTCACACTTTTCCTGGAATTGCTTTAGGTCCGCATCTTCTCGCCGCTCGGATCGAAGGGCGCCTCGATATTGATGCGGGCCGGGCGCCGGTGTCCGAGAATCTCGATCTCGAACAGGCCGGCACTTTCGTCCTCGGCAAGTGCCGCCGGCACATAGCCTTGCGCCATCGACTTCTGCACGGAATGCGCATAGCCGCCCGAGGTCACCCAGCCGACCACGCGCCAGTCGCCGTCGACGATGCCGCGCACGGCGGACGCGCCTTCGGCTGCCTTCGAGCCACGCACTTCCTTGCCCGCCGTGTCGAAGCGCGGCGCGCCGTAGCCATGCGGCTTTTCCACCGTGCCGTAGTCCTTGCTGACCTTGGCCCAGATCGGCTCGTCGCCCATCACATCGGCATCGGTCGCATCGACGATGAAGGAGACACGGCGCAGTTTTGGCCCTTCCGCCTGTTCCTTGGCGGCGGCTTCACGGCCGATGAAGTCGTTCTTCTCGAGCTTGATGAAGCGGTCCATCGAGCCTTCGAACGGGCCGTAGATCGGCCGCAGCTCGCGGTACCAGGTCGGGAAGTTCTTTTCCAGGCGCATCGACAGCAGCGCGCGCATGCCGAAATCGACCAGGCCGAACTCCTCGCCGGCGTCCTTGATCGCCTTGTAGACCAGGCGCTGGTAAGCCGGCGCCATCCAGATCTCGTAGCCGAGATCGCCGGTATAGGTGATGCGGTTGACCATGCAGGGCGCGCCGCCGACCGCCATTTCGCGGAAATCCATGAAGCGGAAGGCTTTGGTCGAAATGTCGACATCGACCAGCTTCTGCAGCAGATCGCGCGATTTCGGACCGGCGATGGAGAGACCGACCAGCGTCTGATCGAAGCGGTGAATGCGCACCGAACCGTCCTTCGGCAAATGCTTCTCGAACCAGCGCATGTGGTATTTCTGCGCGGCCGACGATCCCCAGATCATGAAGCGGTCTTCACCGGCCTTGGCGATGGTGAAGTCGCCGATCAGCTTGCCGAATTCGTTGATCATCGGCGTCAGCACAATGCGGCCGATCTTCGGCATGCGGTTGGTCATCAGCCGGTTGAGGAAATCTTCCGCCGCAGGCCCCGACACCTCGTATTTGGCGAAGTTGGCGATCTCGGTGACGCCAACCTTCTCGCGGGTGGCACGCACTTCCTCGCCGATCGGACCGAAATCGTTGGAACGGTGGAAGGAGACGATGTCCTTCGGCTCCTTGCCCTTCGGCGCGAACCACAGCGGGGTTTCGAGGCCCCAGGAGTCGCCCATGACGGCGTTGTTGGCGAGCATGGTGTCGTAGAGCGGCGTGGTCTGCGCCGGGCGGGCCGCCGGCAATTCTTCATTGGGGAAGCGGATCGAGAAGCGGCGCGAATAGTTTTCGCGCACCTTGGCGTTGGTGTAGCGCAGGCTGGCCCACTCGCCGAAGCGGGCGACATCCATGCCCCAGACGTCGAAGCCCGGATCGCCATGCACCATCCAGTTGGACAATGCGAGGCCGACGCCGCCACCCTGGCTGAAGCCGGCCATGACCGCGCAGGCGCACCAGAAATTGGTCAGGCCCTGCACCGGACCGACCAGCGGGTTGCCGTCGAGCGCGAAAGTGAAGGGGCCATTGATGATCTGCTTGATGCCGGCCTTTTCGATACCGGGGAAATGCTTGAAGCCGATTTCCAGTGACGGCGCGATACGGTCGAGATCGGGCGGCAGCAGTTCATGGCCGAAATCCCACGGCGTGTTGACCGGCGACCACGGCTTGCAGGCCTTTTCATAGGTGCCGAGCAGGATGCCGTTGCGCTCCTGGCGGGTGTAGATCTCGCCCTTGAAGTCGAGCACACCGATCATCTCGCGGCCGGTCGACTTGTTGAACTCCTCGACTTCCGGCATCGGCTCGGTGAGCAGGTACATATGCTCCATCGCCAGCACCGGCAGCTCGACGCCGACCATGCGGCCGATCTCGCGCGCCCACAGGCCGCCGCAATTGACGACGTGCTCGGCATGGACCGTGCCCTGTTCGGTGACGACGTTCCAGGTGCCGTCGGGCTGCTGCGTGAGATCAACGACGCGGTTGCGCAGCACGATCTCGGCGCCGAGTTTCTTGGCCGCCTTTGAATAGGCGATGGTGGTGCCGGAGGGATCGAGATGGCCTTCGACCGGATCCCACATGGCGCCAACGAAATTCGTCTCGTCCATCAGCGGGAACATCGCCTTGGCTTCGGACGGCGTGATCAGCTCGGTGTCCATGCCGAGATAGCGGCCCTTGGCGTGGGCCAGCCGCAGAAAATCCATGCGCTCGGGCGTATCGGCCATCATCACGCCGCCGGTCAGATGCAGCGAGCAGGACTGGCCGGAGATCTCCTCGATCTCCTTGTAGAGCTGGACCGTATAGGCCTGCAGCTTGGCGACGTTCGGGTCGCCGTTCAGCGTGTGGAAGCCGCCGGCCGCATGCCAGGACGAGCCGGAGGTGAGCTCCGAGCGCTCGATCAGCATGACGTCGGTCCAGCCGGCCTTGGCCAGATGATAGAGAACCGAGCAGCCGACGACGCCGCCGCCGATGACAACCGCTTTTACGTGAGATTTCATAAAGGTAGGTCCGTTTTTGGGTAAATTGAATCGGGTGTTGGCCAGCGGCGTGACGAACGCTGTGCGGTGTGTCGATCAGAAATCGGTCGGCGCGCCGCCTTCGGACGTGCGCTTTTCGACGAAGTCGTTGAGTTCCTCGCGAATGGCCGGGTCCATATAGGGTTCTTCGTAGGACGCCAGCCGTTCCTTCCAGACCTTGTTGGCCTTTTCCAGCGCGGTCGGCGATCCGGCTTCGGCCCAGGTCTCGAAATTGCGCCAGTCGGAGAGAATAGGCGAGTAGAAGGCGGTCTTGTAGCGGTCCTGCGTGTGCTGCGTGCCGAAGAAGTGGCCGCCGGGGCCGACAGACTGGATGGCGTCGAAGCCGAGCGCCTCTTCGGACAGGTCGAGCGGGGTAAGGAACTCCGCCACCATCTGCAACAGGTCGATGTCCAGAATCGTCTTCTCGTAGGAGCAGCGCAGGCCGCCTTCGAGCCAGCCGGCGCCGTGCATCATCAGATTGCCGCCGCCCTGGATGGCGCCCCACAGCGAAAACACGCTTTCATAGGCGGCCTGCGCGTCGACGGTGTTGGCGGCGCAGGTGTTGGAGGTGCGGTAGGGAATCTTATAGCGGCGGGCAAGCTGGCCGCCGACAAGCTGTGCCTTCATATATTCGGGCGTGCCGAAGGCCGGCGAGCCGGACTTCATGTCGACATTGGAGGTGAAGCCGCCATAGCCGACCGGGGCGCCCTTGCGTACCATCTGGGCAAAAGCGATGCCGGACAGCGCTTCGGCATTCTGCTGCACCAGTGCACCGGCGATGGTGACCGGCGCCATGGCGCCCGACAGCGTGAAAGGCGTGACGACGACCACCTGGCCCTTGCTCGACATCTGGATGATGCCTTCCATCATCGGCACGTCGAGCTTCAGCGGCGAGTTGGTGTTGATGATGGTGAAGACGGACGGCTCTTCGAGCATCTGCTCGTGGCTGATGCCGCGCGCGATGCGGGTGATCTCGATGCCGTCGACATTGCGTTCCTTGCCGAGCGAATAGATGTGGAACACTTTGTCGGTCAGCGTGGCGAGGTCGCGGATGCATTCGAGGTGGCGCACCGACGGATGGATATCGGTCGGTTCGACCGGGTAGCCGCCGGTGCAGTTCAGTATGTTGTGCATCTGCGCCAGGCGCAGGAAGTTGCGGTAGTCGGCCTGGTTGCCCGGACGGCGGCCGCGATCGAGATCGGAGCAGTTCGGCGCCGAGGCCATCATCGACAGGATCACATTGTTGCCGCCGAAGCGCACATTGTGCGCCGGGTTGCGGGCATGCAGCGTGAATTCCGACGGGCAGTTCGAGATCAGATCGAGGATCATGTCGCTGTCGAAGCGCACGCGCTCGCTGCCCTCGCGGACATCAGCGCCATTTTCCTTCATGATGCGGCGGGCTTCGTCATGCAGCACGTCGACGCCGATTTCCCTCAAGACGCGCAGCGAGGCGAGGTGGATCGATTCCAGCTCGTCGTCGGAGACCAGCTTGGTCGGCGTCAGCGGGTTTCTCAACTGCCGGAAAGCCGGCTGTTCGAAGGCGGCCGAGCCGCCGGCGCGCTTGCCCGCACGGCCACCGCGACGGGCGCGGTCGGTTGCCAAAGGCGGTTCGGCTGGGTGCAGGGCGGCGGTCATGACGGTCCTCGTACGATGCAGGTAGCGGGCGGCATAATGGACCGGCGGCTGTCCGGCCATTGCGGAGGCGGCGACCACTAGGACGAGGGAAGCGACATGCCGGAACGGCAGTTGGATAGCTGACAACCTTGCGGGAGATTGGCGGACAGGACGCGCCCACCACGTCCCTTGGCGCAAGGGGATTTCATCCGCGGCTCTTCCTTTCCCTGAATCGAACCGCTAGCTCAAGTGGTTTGCCGCTGGGCCGGCAATTCATTGGGAAGACAGCATGGCCGCGACCGGTTCGAGCGATAGCGAAGCGGGGACGCAGTGGGCAGCGCTTGCCGGCGTTACCGCCGCACTTGCCATGTTCGGCGCGGCGCAGGGGCTGAGTTCACCGCTGTTTACGCTGCTGATGCAGAAGCAAGGCATGTCGCCTGCGCTGATCGGCTTGTCGGCTGCGATGATGCCGCTTGGCCTGATCCTTTCAGCCTCGTTCGTGCCGGCGGCCGTTCGGCTGGTCGGCGCGCGCACGCTGGCTGTCGGCTGCTCATTGATTGGGGCGCTGTGCTTCCTCGGCATCGGCTATCTGCAGGACTGGGTGGGCTGGTTCGTCATCCGCTTCATCATCGGTATCGTCATCAACCCGCTCTATATCCTGGGCGAAGTCTGGGCGCTGTCGCTGGCGCCGCCGTCGCGCCGCGGCAGGGTGATGGGTGCATTCAACACTGTGCTGGGCGCGGGCTATGCCGCAGGGCCCTTGGTCCTGACCGCAGTCGGCATTTCGGGCTGGGTTCCTTTCCTGGTCGGGACGGCAGGGTTCATGCTGTGCGCCGTGATCCTGCGCGCTGTTTCGTCAAGCCTTGCCGGCTTCGAGGACGACGGCCAGTCGTCCGGCGGATTTTTCGGTTTCGCCAGGCTGGCGCCGGCGCTGTTGTTTGCCGTGCTGGTTTCGGCGGCGGTCCAGCAGGGCACCTACGCCTTGATGCCGGTGTTCGGTGCTGCCTATGGCCTGCCCGAAAGGACGCTCGCGGCCCTGGTGATGGCGCTGTCGCTGGGCAACATCTTCCTGCAAATCCCGCTCGGCCTGCTGGCCGAGCGTTTCGGCGGGCGGGCGATGATCATCTTCTGTGCGTTGGCGACAACGACCTGCGCGATCTTGCTGCCGGTACTGATCACGACGCCGGCGATCTGGGTCGTCCTTCTGGTCATGGGGGCGGTTGGCTACGGCGTCTACACCATGGCGCTGGTCGAGCTCGGCAGCCGCTTCAAGGGAACGGTGCTGGTTGCCGGCAACGCCGCCTTCGCGCTGATGTGGGGCGCCGGCGGCATTGTCGGCCCACCTGGAGCCGGTACCCTGATGCAGGCCATCGGTCCGCTGGGTCTGCCGGTGGTCATCGCCGGCCTCGACGCGCTGCTGGTCGGCTTTGCACTCTACCGCTCCTTCAAGCGCAATAATTCCTGACCGGCTTTCCCGGAGCAGGTGCTTACCCCCATCAGGGCCAATGACCTGACGTCACCATCTTGAATAAAACCGCCTGGGACGCGATGTAGGCGGGGCCGCCCGACAATAGCTTGGAGACCACGCGTGACCCAATCGACGACAAAACGCCAGATCGGAGCCGCCACCGAGGATAATTTCCTCTGGCTGGAAGATCGGACCAGCAAGCAATCGCTCGACTGGGTGCACCGCCAGAACGAAGCCACGGTCGGCCAGTTGCAGGGTGATCCGTCCTACCAGCCGGCGTTCGAGACGGCGCTCGACCTGATGACGGCCGAGGACAACATCGCGGTCGGTGCGGCGCTTAACGGCCATGTCTACAATTTCTGGCAGGACAAGACCAATGTGCTCGGCCTCTGGCGTCGCACGAGCGTCGCCTCTTACAAGACCGAGAAGCCGGACTGGGAAACCATCATCGACTTCGACGTGCTCTCGGCCAAGGAGGGCGTGAAATGGGTGTTCAGCGGTGCCAGCCGCCTCTACCCCGATTTCAACCTTTGCCTGGTGGCGATGTCGCCGGACGGCGGCGATGCCAGCGAGATGCGCGAATTCGACATTGAAGCAAAATCCTTTGTCGAGGGCGGCTTCAGCGCTCCCGCCTCCAAATCCGGCTTTTCCTGGCTGGACAAGGACACCGTCCTTGTCTCGGCCGCTCTCGAGGAAGGAGACAAGACCCAGTCCGGCTATCCGCGCGTCGTCAAACTGTGGAAGCGTGGCACCCGCCTGGAAGACGCGACGCCGATCTTCGAGGCCGAGAGGCAGGACCTCGCCGCCGGCGTTGGTGTCGAATATGACGGCGACAAGCAGTATCTGTTCCTGGTCCGCGCGATCGCCTTCTTCTCCTCGCACAGTTTTCTACGCCTGCCATCGGGCGAAAACCGACGCATCCCGCTGCCGGACGATGTCACCGACACTACGCTTTTCAAGGGTCGGTTTGTGTTCGGCGTGCGCACTCCGTGGACGGCGCCTGATGGCACCGAGTGCTTGCCGGACGGCCTCTATTCGCTTGATTTCGAACGCTGGATCGACACTGGCGAACTGGGGCCTGTTGAAACCATGCTCGAGCCGGCACATCGGGTCTCGATCGCGGGTCTTGCCCGCACGCAGGATCGGCTGTTCATCAATCTGATGGACAATGTGCGCGGCAAGGTCATCGTCTGCGAGCGCAAGGCGGACGGCTGGTCGATGAAACCGGTCGCGTTGCCCGAAAACGGCAATGTCGGCATCGCGCATGCCGAGCATTTCGGCTCCAGCGTCTCGTTCTCCTTCACCGATTTCCTGACGCCGAGTTCGATCATCTGGTCGGATGACGATGGCGAGACGCTGGCCACGGTGAAGTCGCAGCCAGCGCGTTTCGATGCAGCGCTCCTGATCTCCGAACAGTTCGAGGCGCGTTCGAAGGACGGCACGATGATCCCGTATTTCGTCGTCCGGCGGCGCGACCAGAAGGGTCCGGTGCCGACGCTGCTCTACGGCTATGGCGGCTTCGAAGTGCCGCTGCTGCCCGGTTATGCCGGCGTGCGCGGCAGGCTGTGGCTGGAAAAGGGCAATGCCTATGTGCAAGCCTGCATCCGCGGCGGTGGCGAGTTCGGCCCTGCCTGGCATCAGGCGGCGCTGAAAGGCAATCGCCAGAATGCCTTCGACGATTTCGCCGCGGTGGCGCAGGATGTCGTAAGGCGCGGCATTGCCACGGCCGGCTCGCTCGGCATCCAGGGCGGTTCGAATGGCGGTCTGCTGACCGGCGTTTCGCTGACGCAGCATCCCGAACTGTTCGGCGCAGTGATCATCGAAGTGCCGCTGCTCGACATGCTGCGCTACACCGAACTGCCGCCCGGCGCCTCATGGATGGGCGAATATGGCGATCCGTCGAAACCGGATGAGGCTAGGTGGCTCGCCACTTATTCGCCCTACCAGCATGTCTCGGCCGATGCCGCCTATCCGCCCGTGCTGTTGACGACATCGACCGCCGACGACCGCGTCCATCCCGGCCATGCCCGCAAGATGGCGGCGCGGCTGCAGGAAGCCGGGCACGGCAGGACGCTGTTCTTCGAGGAGACCGAAGGTGGCCATGGCGGGCGCGGCGACCGCCGGCCGCAGGCGGCGCAGACGGCGATGAAATATGTCTTCCTGCAAAAGGCGCTGTCCGCCAAAGCCTAGACAGATCCCCTCGTGGGCCAAGCAAAGGGTGGTTCACCTCGACCAGCCTTTGCTCTAAGGTGCGGCCATGGCTCTCGTCAGGATCTTGGTTAGCGCCTTTGGGGCTCGCGTATTTCGGGTCGCGGTGACGCCGTCACCGCGCACGCTGCGGGCCGAGCTTTTGCGGCTGTGCGCCCGCATCGGCTATTCACCTCCTGCCGTCCTCTGACGAATTCGCCCCGGCACCGCCGGAATGATTTCTGAGGAAAGAGCACATCCATGACCTACCAGAATTATTCGCTGAAGCAGCTTCAGCAGATCGACGCCGCGCATCATCTGCATCCCTTCACCGACCACAAGGAATTGCGCGAGGCCGGTTCGCGCATCATCACCCACGCCAACGGCCCGTTCATCTACGATGCCGACGGCACCGAAATCCTCGACGGCATGGCCGGGCTGTGGTGCGTCAATGTCGGCTATGGCCGCGACGAGCTGGCCGATGCGGCTTACGCCCAGATGAAGGAACTGCCCTACTACAACTCCTTCTTCAAATGCTCGACGCCGACGCCGGTGCTGTTGTCGAAGAAGCTGGCGGAGCTGGCGCCCAAGGGCGTCGCCCAAGTGTTCTACGGCTCGTCGGGTTCAGAAGCCAACGACACGGCACTCCGGCTCGTGCGCCACTATTGGGCGTTGGAGGGCAAGCCGGAGAAGAACCGCATCATCTCGCGCAAGATGGGCTATCACGGCTCGACTATCGCCGGCACGTCGCTCGGCGGCATGGACCTGATGCACAAGCAGCTTGGCGGCGCTGTCCCCAACATCGTCCACGTGATGATGCCCTATGCCTATGAGCTGGCGCTGCCTGGCGAAAGCGACCATGATTTCGGCCTGCGCGCCGCCAAGGCCGTCGAAGACGCCATCCTCGAAGCTGGGGCCGACAAGGTGGCCGCTTTCATCGGTGAGCCGGTGATGGGGGCAGGCGGTGTTAAAATCCCGCCGATGAGCTACTGGCCTGAAGTGCAGCGTATCTGCCGCAAATACGATGTGCTGTTGATGCTGGACGAGGTGATCACCGGTTATGGCCGCACCGGCGAGTGGTTCGCCGCGCAGACCTTCGGCATCGAGCCCGACACCATCACCACCGCCAAGGCGCTGACCTCGGGCTACCAGCCGCTGTCGGCACTGCTGGTCGGCGACCGCATCGCGGCGACGCTGGTCGAAAAGGGCGGCGAGTTCTATCACGGCTACACCTATTCCGGTCACCCGGTGGCCTGTGCGGTGGCACTGAAGAACCTCGAGATCATGGAGCGCGAAGGTCTGGTCGACCGGGTCAAGAACGACACCGGCCCGTATTTCGCCCAGGCGCTGCAGGAGCGCATCGCCGGCCACGATCTGGTTGGCGAGGTGCGTTCGATCGGGCTGATGGGGGCGATCGAGATCGTCAAGGACAAGGCGACCAAGGAGCGCTTCCTGCCGGCAGGCAGTGCCGCGGTCACCGTCCGTGACCACGCTATCGCTCAGGGCCTGATGCTGCGCGCCACCGGCGACACGATGATCCTGTCGCCGCCGCTGATCTGGACGCGCGAGACGATCGACATGGCTTGCGATCGCATCGCCAAGGCGCTCGATCTGGCGCAAGCGGATTTGCGCAGGAAGTAGGCGAACACGATGCCGGGTGCCCTGCGACCAGGGCGCCCGGCCTCAAATGCAACTTCCGTGGCGATACGAGGGAACGAATAGCCCTTGTCGTGCGTAGTGTTGCGGGACCGGCCAAGACCGGCTGCATTGGGGTCAAGATTTCCATGACAAAGACAGGCAAGAGCCGGCGGGCGCTGGAAGCGGCCGGGATAGGCCAGGATTTGATGTTGGCGCCGCTGGTGGCGATGATGCGCCTGCCGCTGATGGCCGCGGACGCACAGAGCGGCCGGGGCTGGAGTCCTGAAACCGCTCGTGCGGTGCAGGAAAAGGCCACCGCCGTGGCTGAGGGCGCGTTTGCCGCGCAAATGGCGCTGCTGCAATCGACGGCGCGCTTCTGGCCGGAGGTCTTTTCGGGCCGCATGCCGTCGCTGTTCAGCGGTGTCGCGGCGGAACGGTCGATCAGTGCGGCGCTGAAGCCCGCCAGCCGTGCGGTGAAAGCGAATTTCCGCCGGCTGTCGTCAAAAGGCTGATGACGGCTTTAGGGCTAAGCGAAAACCGATTCCGATTTTCGGAGCCATAGGCTAAACCCGCTGAGGTATATTTGCCGATGGGGGGACATCATGGCCGTACAGCCGCTCAACCAGCCCGCTGAAATTCCGCCCGAACTCGACCGCTGGAACTGGGGCGCGTTTTTCCTCAACTGGATCTGGGGCATCGGCAACAGCACCTTCATCGCGCTGCTGATGTTCGTCCCGCTGGTCAACATCGTCATGCTCTTCGTGCTGGGCGCCAAGGGCAGTCGCTGGGCCTGGCAGAATGTTTCCTGGCGCGATGCCGAGCATTTCCGAAGGGTGCAACGCAACTGGGCGATTGCCGGGTTCAGCCTGTTCGTGGTCGGGCTTTTCAGTATCGCCGCCATAGCCGTCCTCGTCCCTCGCATGATGAAGAATAGCGACGCCTACCGGCTAACCATGGAGACGGTGCGCGCCGACGACCGCGTCAAGGCCGCGCTGGGTGAAGATATTGACGCCGGCTATTGGGTGGTCGGCAGCGTTCAGATCTTTGGAGACGGCTTGGGCGATGCCCAGCTTAGTATGCCCATTCATGGCAGCCATGGATCGGCCTGGGTGATGTCGCATGCCGTGCGCAGTGCGGGAAAATGGAACCTGCGCCTGCTTGTCGTCATGGCCGGAGGGGCGCCGATCGTGCTGGTTGACGAGGATCACATCGGCAGTCCAGATGCGGCAACCAAAATATAATTGGACGCCGCAGCAATAATTCGCAGAAACGCAAAAACCGCGCCCCATCGGGAACGCGGCTTTGCCAGATACGCATGGCGTTTCGCTAACAATACACTTGCGAAACTTACGGGCTCCGGTACGCGAGACCTGATCCGGAGCGCCGGGCGGATGCGATATGTCCGCCTCGCCATCCGTTGTATAGGCACATCGTTACCGTCGGGTTATCGAGAGCTTAAGCAAATCTAAATTTGCAATTTTCCCGCACGAGAAAAATCGATAAAAGCGCTGCAAAATTCGAAACTTATAGAGAATTGCCGCGAAGGAAATTTATGATTCCGGAAAAATCGGCGCCGCCATTTCCCTGTGCGTTGAACAGCGCATAAAGCTGGGCCGCTTCGGCGCCCATCGGCGTCACCGCGCCGGCGCTTTGGGCGGCTTCCTGCGCCAGTTTCAGGTCTTTCAGCATGAGTGCCGCGGCAAAGCCAGGTCTGTAATCCCTGTTGGCCGGCGATGCCGGCACAGGGCCGGGCACCGGGCAGTAGGTGGTCAGCGACCAGCACTGGCCCGACGAGGTGGAGGCGACGTCGAACAGCGCCTGATGAGAGAGGCCAAGCTTTTCGGCCAGCACGAAGGCCTCGGCGACGCCGATCATCGAAATGCCGAGCATCATATTGTTGCAGATTTTTGCCGCCTGGCCGGCGCCGTCGTCGCCGCAATGGACGATGCGGCCGGCCATCGGCTTGAGAATAGGTTCGGCAGCAGCAAAAGCTTCGCCCGAGCCGCCGGCCATGAAGGTGAGGGTGCCGGCGGCAGCCCCGCCGGTACCGCCGGAGACGGGGGCATCGATCGAATGCAGTCCGTGCTTCTTTGCGACGGCATGCGCCTTGCGGGCCGACTCGACGTCGATGGTCGAGGAGTCAATGAAGAGCGCACCTTGCTTGGCCTTGGGCGCGATGTCCTCGTAAACGGAGAGCACATGCTTGCCGGCGGGAAGCATGGTGATGACGACATCGGCGTCTTTCACCGCGGCAATGGCATTCGCCATGACGACGACGCCATGCTCGCGCGCAACGGTCAAATTCTCCGGCATCAGATCGAAGCCATGCACCGCATGCCCCGCCTTGACCAGATTGGCGGCCATCGGATTGCCCATGTTTCCTAGGCCGATGAAGGCAATGGTGGTCATAGCGGTGCTCCATGATGACTAGGCAGTAGGCAGTAGGCAGTAGGCAGTAGGCAGTAGGCAGTAGGCAGTAGGCAGTAGGCAGTAGGCAGTAGGCAGTAGGGGATCTATTCGGGTGTGAGTTTTACGATCAGTTGGCGAAGCATTTTTCCGACGCCTTCGGTCGCCAACAGCAGGTGATCAGCTTGATCATGCGTGGTGAGGCCAACGCGTTCAGCAATCTGGAGGTGTGTCTCGAACTCCTTCAGCGAGCCTTGGGCTATCCTGAGAAACTGCTGGTAAGAGCCTCGGTTGTCTCGACCATAGCCTTCTGCGATATTTGCAGGGATAGAGGTTGCTGAACGGCGGATTTGGCTGGTCAGCCCATACAATTCCTCTTTGGGCCATGTCTTGGTCAATGAGTAGGTAGCGACAGCCAGATCCATCGCCTGCTGCCATACGATAAGATCCTTGTACGAATTGATCTTGCCGGTCATCCTACTGCCTACTGCCTATTGTCGTCCGATCAAGGCCCGCGCGATGATGACGCGCATGATCTCGTTGGTGCCTTCGAGGATCTGGTGGACGCGCAGGTCGCGGACCAGTTTTTCGATGCCGTAATCGTGCAGATAGCCGTAGCCGCCATGCAGCTGCAGTGCTTCGTTGGCGACGTTGAAGCCGATGTCGGTGACGAAGCGCTTGGCCATCGCCGACCATTTGCCGGCATCCGGCGCCTTGCGGTCGAGTTTCGAGGCGGCGGCGTAGAGAAAAATGCGGGCCGCCTGCAGTTCGGTTTCCATGTCGGCCAACCGGAACTGGAGCGCCTGGAACTGGTTGATTTTCGAACCGAAAGCCTTGCGTTCACCGGTATAGGCCAGCGCCTTGTCGAGCGCCGACTGTGCGCCGCCGAGCGAGCAGGCGGCGATGTTGAGACGGCCGCCGTCCAGCCCGGCCATGGCGATGCCGAACCCGGCGCCTTCGCCCGACAGCAGATTCTGAGCCGGCACCTTGCAATCCTCGAAGATGACCTGGCGGGTCGACTGCATGTGCCAGCCCATCTTGTGCTCGTTGGCGCCGAAGGAGAGGCCGGGCGCATCCTTGGGCACGACGAAGGTGGAAATGCCTTTCGGACCGTCGGCGCCGGTGCGCGCCATCACGACATAGAGGTCGCTGTCGCCGGCGCCGGAAATGAACTGCTTGGCGCCGTTCAGCACATAGTCGTCGCCGCTCTTCACCGCGCGCGTCTTCAGCGCCGCGGCGTCGGAGCCGGAGCCCGGCTCGGTCAGGCAATAGCTCGCCAGCCATTCCATCGAGGTCAGTTTCGGCAGGAAGCGCTGGCGCTGCTCGTCGCTGCCGAAGCGATCGATCATCGACGCCGCCATATTGTGGATCGAGATGAAGGAGGAGAAGGCGGGATCGGCGTGTGACAAAGCCTCGAAGATCAGGACGGCATCGAGCCGGCCGAGCGCCGAGCCGCCGACATCGTCCCTGACATAGATGCCGCCGAGGCCAAGCGGGCCGGTCTCGCGGATCACATCGGCGGGAAAGTGTTTTTCCCGGTCCCACTGGAGCGCGTTGGGCGCGACGCGATCGGCGGCGAAGGCTTGTGCCATCTCCTGGATGGCGCGCTGCTCCTCGTTGAGTTCGAACTGGCTGGTGCTCGCATCGACCGCGGCGTCCATGGCGTGCTCCCTGTGTTTCCCTAGCTGGGGGTTGGCTTGCTGGCCTGTTGTTTTTGGCTTTGCGCGCCGCCCAATCTAGACCAATGATGCCGCCGCGCAACCCGGCCTGCTGCGCAGCGGCTGTGCATGAATGGATCAACGGAGCATTGCGTGCCGACATATTTCGATGAGCTGCTTGATCGCTTCCATGCCTATCTCCGGGGCGTGGACAATGCGCTGGTGCGGGACGCTGTCGCCCGGATCGACTGGACAATGCCGGCGCATCCGCTCGAACCGCATAGACTGCCGTGCCTCGATCAGCTCGACCGAATCGCTGAACTGGCGCCGCCGTATGCGCAGCGTCTGGTGCGGCTGCTGGCGGAGCACCGCAACGATCTCCGCTGGGGGCAAACCTACAACGCGGCAGATTTCGGTGAAGCGTTCCTGCAGAAATATGGCTGGCTGGAGGTGTTTGGGCTGCGAGGCCATTTTACCAATGACGAGGTCGCGGCCGGATTGCTGATCCTCGGGCCCGGCATTACCTATCCCGACCACCATCACATTGCAGAGGAGATCTACATTCCGCTGACCGGTGGCACCGAGTGGCGCATGGGCGAGGGCGGCTTTCATGTCCGCCAGGCGGGCGAAGTGATCCATCACGCCTCCAATGTCAGCCATGCCATGCGCACCGGCAGCGAGCCGCTGCTGGCGCTTTACATCTGGCGCGGCGGGCCGCTGGCGCAGAAGTCGACCATTCCCGGCGCGCAGGGCAGAGGCTGAGCCATGGCCAAGGCGATCATGCTGCAAGGCACGGGCTCGGATGTCGGCAAGACCGTGCTGGTGGCGGGGCTTTGCCGTGCGGCCAGGAATCGCGGGCTGAAGGTCAGGCCATTCAAACCGCAGAACATGTCGAACAATGCCGCCGTCGCCGACATTCCGGGTGACGAAAGCGGCGGCGAGATCGGCCGGGCGCAATGGCTGCAGGCGATCGCCTGCGGTGTAGCGCCCAGCGTCCACATGAACCCTGTGCTGCTCAAGCCGCAGACCGATGTCGGCGCGCAGGTGGTGGTGCAGGGCAAGGTGTTCGGCGAGGCGAAAGCGCGCGACTATCAGGCGCTGAAAGGCCGGCTGATGGACGCCGTGCTGGAGTCCTGGGGCAAGGTGGGCGAGGGCGCCGACCTTGTCATTGTCGAGGGCGCGGGATCGCCGGCCGAGATCAACCTGCGCAGCCGCGACATTGCCAATATGGGCTTTGCCACGCGGGCTAATGTGCCGGTGATCCTCGTCGGCGACATCGACCGCGGCGGCGTCATCGCTTCGGTCGCCGGCACGCATCTGATCCTGCCTGAGGAGGACCGGCGCATGATCGTCGGCTACCTCATCAACAAGTTCCGCGGCGATGTCTCGCTGTTCGACGACGGCATCAAGGCGATCGACAACTTCACCGGCTGGCACTGTTTCGGCGTGGTGCCGTGGCTGAAGGCGGCGGCACGATTGCCGTCGGAGGATTCGGTCGTGCTTGAGCGCCTGGCGTCGGGTGAGAAACGGGCGCTGAAGATCGCTGTGCCGATGCTTGGCCGCATCGCCAATTTCGACGACCTCGATCCGCTCAAGGCCGAGCCGCAGGTCGAGGTGGTGTTCGTGCCGCCGGGGCTGCGCTTGCCGGAGGATGCCGGCCTGGTGGTCATTCCCGGTTCGAAATCGACGATCGGCGATCTCCTGAAATTCCGCGAGAGTGGCTGGGATCGCGATCTTCTCGCGCATCGCAAACGCGGTGGCCATGTCGTTGGCATCTGCGGCGGTTTTCAGATGCTCGGCCGCATGGTGCGCGATCCCGACGGCATCGAAGGCAGTGTCACCGAGGCCGAGGGGCTCGGCCTGCTCGACATCGAAACGGTGATGGAGCCGGAAAAGACGGTGCGCAATGTCAGCGCGCGGTCGGTGCCGTTCGGCTCACCGCTCGAGGGTTACGAAATCCATCTCGGCCGCACCACCGGGCCGGACATGGCGCGGCCGTCCGCCGTCATCAACGGTGCGGATGACGGCGCCGTCTCCGCCGACGGCAAGGTTTTCGGCACCTATCTGCATGGCCTGTTTTCAGCCGACGCTTTCCGGGCAAAGTTCCTGGAAAGCCTCGGCGTCAAGGGGGGCGGCATCGACTATCGCGCCGAGGTGGAAAAGGCGCTGGACGAGATCGCAGCCGAGCTGGAGATCCATCTCGACTGCGATGCGATTTTTGGGCTGGCGAGGTAACGCCTCAGGCTGGTTCACGCCTTCTCGCCCGCCTTCGGCCAATAGGTCCCGAACGACCAGACATTGCCCTCCGGATCGCGGCAGATGAATTCGCGGCTGCCATAATCGCGATCGGTCAATTCCTGGATGATCGTGGCGCCGGCCTTCTTGGCCTTGGCATGGGTGGCATCGGCATCGTCGACTGCGACATAGATCGACTTGCCGCCGCCGGAGCCAGGCTCGCCGACCATCTTGCCGTAATCGTCGCTGCGCGCGGTGCCCAGCATAACCATCGAGGAGCCGAAAGTGAGTTCGGCGTGGTGCACGATGTCGCCCTCGCCATAGCGGGCGCGAACTTCGAAGCCGAAGGCCTCACACAGCCAGTCGATCATTTTTCCTGCATTCTTGTAGCGCAGGGCCGGGTAGAGCCGGGGCGCTTCGTTGGTGGCGGGCATTAAAAACCTCCTTCATTGGGTTGGTCGATAACCCAGTCTGTTCGAAGGCTGTTCCGCCGTCTTGAAGAAATGTTACCTCAGCGCCGTCGGCGGATCGCCGGCGAGCTGGCGAAACTCGCGCACCAGATGCGCCTGATCGGCATAGCCGCAATCGGCGGCAATATCGGCCCAGTCGCTTTGGTCCTGCCTAGACAGGCCGAGCGCCCGGTTGAAGCGGACGATACGGGACAGCGTCTTGGGGCCGATGCCGGTCGCATCGGAGAATTTGCCGGCAAGATGCTTGCGGCTCCAGCCGAGTTTTTCGGCGATCGAGGCAATGCGGGTGCGGCCACCCGATGCGACGATGCGGTCATAGGCCCAGGTGATTTCAGGCGGCGTGTCAGCCGCATGCCGGAGGCGCGTGGCGACGAAGGCCTCGGCGAGATCGAAGCGCGCCGCCCAGTCCGGCGCGTTGCCAAGCCTTTCACGCAACGCAATACCCTCGGCGCCAAGGACATCGTCGAGCACGATCATGCTGTCGGTCAGCTCGCTCATCGGCAGGCCGAAGAAGCGGCGGGCGCCGAGCAGGGTGAAGTTGATCTGCACGCAGCAGGCGTCGCCGAAGGATTCGATGATCACCGGGCCGGCAAACAGGCCGGCGGCGAAACTGGCGAAACGGTCATTGTCGCCAGGGTCTTTGCCGAGGCCGATGGCGAAGGGTTCGGCGAAGCTGATGACCAGCGGCACGGTCAGTGAGGCGTATTCGATGTTGCGGAAATGGCCGGGCGCCGTTTCGCGGTAGCTGCAAATGTCCGACACAATGCCTTCGAGCGCGGGCGGCGGAGCCCGCCGGCGCATCTCGAACCGCCCGGCGATGGAGCGGTCCTGTTCCTTGCGGCGCTGCATCTCGATCGGCATCGGCCATCACTTTCCGGCCAAATCTAGCAGACGCCCTGATCTGAATCAAAACGGGCCGAAAGCAAAAGCGCCCGGCTTTTGGCCGGGCGCTTCGGTTACCTGAGATATGGATGCTCAGGCGCCGCGCATCATGCAGCCGGCGGCAAGCACGACATAGGCGATGAGCATGATCCAGACCGATGCCAAGGGAATAAACGCAAGAACGCCAAGCGCGGCGAGAACGCCGATGATGGCGATAACAAGGGATATGATGAAAATAAGCTGAGTGGGTGCACTAAGATTCATGTCTGTCCCTCCAACATGATTCGTACAAGCGTATTCTATCAGGCGTAAGGCTCATACACCAATTAGCTGGCGCAATGGGTTTGCCGGGTCGGCCAGCAGCTTGATCGCCAGCGCCAGGCAGATGATCACCAGCAGCGGTTTGATCAGCCGGGCGCCGATGCGGATGGCGAGGCTGGCGCCGAGACGCGCGCCGAGGAACTGGGCGACGCCCATCATCAGGCCGATCTTCCAGTAGATCACGCCGGCGGCGGCAAAGACGATGAAGCCGCCAATGTTGGAGGCGAAATTCAGCAGCTTGGTGTGCGCCGTCGCCTTGAGCACGCCAAAGCCGGCGAGGCTGACGAAGGCAAGCATATAAAAGGAGCCGGCGCCGGGTCCGAACAGGCCGTCATAGAAGCCGACCGCGGGTGCGACCGTCAGTCCGAACAGGAAGGGCGACAGGCGCTCGGTGCGGTCGACATCGTTCATGTTGGGTTTCACGGCGAAGTAGAGCGCGATGGCGATCAGCAGCAGCGGCAGCAGCGCGCGCAGGAGATCGCCAGGCACGAAGGCCGCCAGCAAGGCGCCGACGGCACTGCCGACAAGGGCAAGAAGCGCTGACGGCAGCTGGCGACGCAGATCGACATGGCCGTTCACGGCGTAGTGGATGGTCGCCGAAGCGGTGCCGAAAATGCCTTGCAGCTTGTTGGTTCCAAGCGCTGCGACCGGCGGGAAACCGGCAAGCAGCAGGGCCGGGATGGTGATCAGGCCTCCACCGCCGGCTATCGAATCGACAAAGCCGGCTGCAAAGGCAGCGAAGGCGAGCATGATGACGGTCTGGGTGGTGAGGTCGAACATCGGGGTGTGGCAGGCATTCCGGCGGGAAAGGTGGTGCCGCGCCTTCGACCACGGCGACCCGGTTTGCGCAAGACCGTTTCCGCGTGACGTCGATCCAAGCGCGTTGCGCTTGGATTTTCTGTGTTGCATGTCATTATCCCAGTACCGCTGGGCGGACTTGGGAAGGGGACACTGTTGGCGATGGCTTTGCTTGATCAGATTCTTTCGATCTTCGACGGTGATCCCGGCGTGCGCAAGGTTGCCGACGATCCGGTGCTGTCGGCTGAACTGTTGATGCTGTTTCGTATGATCCTGGCCGACGGTTCGGTGTCGGAGAGCGAGATGGTCGCCTTCCGGCGCATCTGCAAGGACGCCTTCGGCATCCCGGAAACCAGCATCGACGCGGTCATCGAATATCTCAATGAGTTCGGCTACGAGACCAATGGCTCGCAAGCCATTGCGCTGTTTCGCGATCTCGACGTCGAGCGGCGCAAGCTGCTGGCACGCCATATGGCGGAGATCGCCAAAGCAGATTCAAAACTGGCCGAGAGCGAGGTGCGGCTGTTGCGCCGCACGCTCGACCTGCTCGACATCAGCCCGGTCGATGTGGTGAAGCCGGAGGAGTGAGCCGGCCGGCTGGGTCCCCGCTGCTTCGCAGCGTCCCAGCGTTCGCTGGCCTTTCATCGTGCCACTGGCGCGATGAATTCGCTTACGCGAACCGGCTGCTCACCCCTGTTCTTGCATCCGGCGTGCGATCGCCCGATGCAAATCTGGCGCTGCCGCCACCAGCGCTTTGGCCGCCTCGGATTGCGGGCGGTCGAGCACGTCGCCGGTCTTGCCGCGCTCGACGATCCTGCCGTCATGCATGACCAGCACCTCGTCGGTGATGGCGCGGGCGACGGTCAAATCGTGGGTGATGAAGAGATAGGCGATGCCGAGTTTCTGGTTGAGCTCGGCGAACAGATCGAGGATCTGGGCGCGGATCGAGACGTCGAGTGCGGAGACCGGTTCGTCGGCAACCACCAGCTTCGGCCTTGTGATGATAGCGCGGGCGATCGACAGGCGCTGGCGCTGGCCACCCGAAAACTCATGCGGATATTTGTCCATGTCGCTGGTGCCGAGGCCGACCTCGCGTAGCGCATGCGCCACCATCTCGCGTCGCTCGGCGGGTGTCGGTTTCTTCTCCAGCACATGCAGCGGCTCGGCCACCAGTTTCTCGACCTTCTGGCGTGGGTCGAAGGAGCCGTAGGGATCCTGGAACACCACCTGCATGTCGCGTCGCGCTGGCTTCAGCTCTCCTTCGCTCCTGCCGGTGATGGTCTCGCCGCGGAAGCGGATCGTTCCCGAGGTGGATTTGTCGAGCGCCAGGATCATGCGGGCAAGCGTTGACTTGCCGCAGCCGGAACGGCCGACCAGCGCCACCGATTGACCGGGCGCCAACGAGAGGGACACGTCGTCGACGGCGCGAATTGAGGACGCGGGTTTGAACAGGGAGGTGCGTCGCCCGGGATAGTCGCGCGTCACGCCTTCGACCTCAAGCAGTGGCTTGGCCGATCCGGTGGCATGGATCTTCGGGCGCGCCGGCACGTGCATCGAGGCCAGCGCCAGCTGGCGCGTGTAGGGATGCAACTGCTCAGACAGCGTGCGTGCGGTGTCGCCGGCTTCCATCACCTCGCCATGGCGCAGGATGGTGATGCGATCGGCCATTTCGGTCACGACAGCAAGGTCGTGCGAGATGAGCAGCAGGCCCAAGCGGTTCTCGCTGACAAGGCCGCGCAACAGGTCGAGGATTTGCGCCTGCAGCACCACGTCGAGCGCCGTGGTCGGCTCGTCGGCGATCAAGAGCTTCGGCTTCAATGCGCAGGCGATGGCGATGACGACGCGCTGCCGCTGGCCGCCGGACAGCTCGTGCGGATAGCGCGACAGCGGGAATTTCGCTTCGGGCAGGCCGACGCGGTCGAGCATTTTGCGCGCCCGGTCCTCGGCTTCGGCACGGCTCGCTTTGGTGTGCCAGCGTATGCCTTCGGCGACCTGCTCGCCGATGGTTTTCACCGGATTGAGCGCCGTCATCGGCTCCTGGAACACCATGCCGATGTCGTCGCCGCGCAGCGCGCACATCTGGTCCTCGGTGGCCGCCAGGATGTCGATGCCGTCGAAGGAGACTCGGCCGCTGGCGCGCGCCGCATGCGGCAGAAGCTGCATGACGGTCAGCGCCGTCATCGACTTGCCGGAGCCGGATTCGCCGACCAGCCCCATCACCTCGCCGGGCGCGACAGAGAGTTCGACCCCCTTCAGGATCGGCGTGTCGCCGATCGCCAGTGACAGGTTTTCGATTTCCAGCAGGCTCATCGCTGCCGCCGCGATTTCGGGTCGAGTATGTCGGCAATGCCGTCGCCGAGCAGATTGAGGCCGAGCACAGTGATGACGATGGCCATGCCGGGAAAGATTGCCATCCACGGCGCCACCACCATGCGTGTCTGCGCATCGAACAGCATCCGACCCCAGCTCGGCATTGGCGGCTGGGCGCCCAGGCCGACATAAGACAGCCCGGCTTCGGCAAGGATGCCGAGCGCGAACTGGATGGTGCCTTGCACCAGAAGCAGCGTGGCGATGTTGGGCAGTACGTGCTCGATGCTGATCTGGGTCTTGCTCTTGCCGGCGGCGCGCGCGGCGAGGATGAATTCGCGCGGCCAGATCGCTAGCGCGCCCGCGCGGGCGACACGCGCAAACACCGGAATGTTGAAGATGCCGATAGCGATGATGGCGTTGATGGCGCCCGGTCCGAAGATGGCGGTGATCATGATCGCCGACAACAGCGCCGGGAAGGCGAAGACGAGGTCATTCAGCCGCATCAGCGCCTCGTCGACAAACCCGCCGCGCGCCGCGGCGAAGGCGCCGAGCGGCACGCCGACGCCCATGCCGATGCCGACCGCGACCAGCGCCACGGCGATCGAGTTGCGGGCGCCGACCATGATCATCGACAGGATGTCGCGGCCGAAATGGTCGGTGCCGAACCAGTGCGCCAAAGAGGGCGCGAGCGTCTTGTCCGAGATCACCAGTTTCGTCACGTCGTATGGCGTCCAGACGTAGGAGATGAGCGCCATTGCGACAACCAACACCGTGATGACGAAGCCGATGAGGAAGGAGCGGTTGCGAAATGCCTTGGCCAGAATGCTGCCCAGCGTCTCCTCGGGGATGTCGATGTGCAGCGTCATTGCCGGCCTCGAAGGCGCGGATCGACGATCGCGTAGGAGACATCGACTACGAGATTGACCGCAATGACGGCGACGACCAGCAGCATGACGATGCTTTCGACGACGATCAGGTCGCGCTGGGTGATCGCCTGGAACACCAGCCGGCCAAGGCCGGGCAGATAAAAGACGTTTTCGATGATGATGGTGCCGGCGAGCAGGAAGGCGAATTGCAGCCCCAAAATGGTCAGGACCGGAATCATCGCGTTGCGCAGCGCGTGCCGCCACAGCACGGCGCGGTAGGGCAGCCCCTTGGCGCGGGCGGTGCGGATATAGTCCTCGTTCAGCACCTCGATCAGCGCCGAGCGGGCGACGCGCGCCAGGATCGCCGCCTGCGGCAGAGCGAGTGCTACGGCCGGCAGCAGCAGCGATTTCAGCGCCGGCCAGACACCGGCGCTCCAGCCGGGAAAGCCGCCGGCCGGCACCAGCCGCAGCCAAACGGCAAAGAGGTAGATCAGCATCAGCGCGAACCAGAAGTTCGGCACGGCGACGCCGAGCTGGGCGGCACCCATGGCGATCGTGTCGCCGGCCCGGCCGCGCCGGCTAGCGGAATAGAGCCCGACGGGAATGGCGATGACGGTGGAGAGTGCGAGCGCAATCAGCGCCAGGGGTAGTGAAACGGCCATGCGTTCGCGCACAAGGTCGATGACCGGCACCGAATAGGTGTAGGAGCGGCCAAAATCGAGGCTGAGCAGGCCGCCCACCCAGTGCAAGTAGCGCAAGACGAGCGGCGCGTTGAGCCCCATCTGGTTGCGCAGCAATTCGACCTGTTCAGCGCTGGCGTTCAGGCCAAGCATCAGCCGCGCCGGGTCGCCGGGCAGGATTTCGAGCACGGCGAAAACGACCATCGAGGCCAGGATCAAGGTCGCGATGGCGATGGCGAGGCGTTTGAGGAGGTAGGCGGTCAATCCGTCCACTTCACCTTGGTCAGGTCATTCGCCTGGATCGGGGCGTTCTCCCACAGGCCCTGCAGCTTGGCGTCCCACACGCCGACCTTCGGCAGTTCGTAGAGGAAGCCGACCACGGCATCGTCGGCCAGGATCTTCTGGGCTTCGCCGAGCAGCGTGTTGCGCTTGGCGTCGTCGGAGGTGAGGTTCAACTCGGCGATGATCTTGTCGAAGGCCGGATTGTCGTAGTTGAAGTAATAGTCCTTGCGCGAATAGATATCGATGTCGTTGGGCTCGGTGTGAGAGACGATGGTCAGGTCGTAATCCTTCTTGGTGAACACCTGATCCAGCCACTGCGCCCATTCGACGGGAATGATTTCGAGATCGATGCCGACATCGCGCAACTGCGAGGCGATGATCTCGCCGCCGAGCCGGGCATAGGAAGGCGGCGGCAGTTTCAGTGTCGCCTTGAAGCCGTTCTCGAGGCCGGCCTGCTTCAGCAACTCCTTGGCCTTGTCGACATTGTGCGGATAGAGACCGGTGAGGTCGACATAGGCCTTGCTGGCGGGCGACATATGCGAGCCGATCGGCACGCCAAGCCCGGCCGAGGCGCCGTCGATGATCGCCTTGCGGTCGAGCGCGAAGGCAATCGCCTGCCGCACCTCAAGCTTGTCGAAAGGCGGCTTCTTGTTGTTGATCGCCAGGATGGTTTCACCTTCGGTCGAGCCGATCACCACCTTGAAACGCGGATCGTCCTTGACCTGCGCGACGCTGTCGGGATCGAAGAAGGGGAAGGCCTGGATGTCGCCGGAGAGCAGCGCCGGCACAGCGGCAGCGGCATCGGGAACGATACGGAATTCGGCCTTGTCGAGGGATACCGGGGCGCCCCAGTAGTTGTCCGATTTCACCAGCGTGATCGACGAGCCCTTGGCCCAGCTCTGGAATTTGAACGGGCCGGTGCCGATGGGCTTTTCCTTGTTGGTGTCGGCGCTCTCAGGCGCCACGATCACCGCGTCGCCCCAGCCCATATTGTAGAGGAACGAGCCTTGCGGGTTCTTCAGCGTCACCTTCACCGTCGCCGGATCGACGATTTCGACCGTGTCGATGGCAGCGAACAGGCCCTTTTGCGCGTTGACGGAATTGTCGGCGCGGGCGCGGTCGAGCGAGAATTTCACGTCGCTGGCGTCGAAATCGGTGCCGTCATGGAATTTGACGCCGGTGTGAAGCTTGAAGGTGTAGACCTTGCCGTCGTCCGAGATAGCCCAGCTTTCGGCGAGATCGGGCAGGACTTCGCCGTTCGGGCCGATGCGGGTCAGGCCCTCGAAGACGTTGGCGTAGAGCACTTCATCGATCGCCGCGGCGGCACCGGCAGTCGGATCGAGATGCGGCGGCTCGAGCGGAATGCCGATGACCAGGTCGGTGCGCGCGGCAAATGCCTGACTGCCGGCGGCCAGCGCCAGCAGAGCAGCGGCAAGAATGGTTTTCCACAATTTCATCGTGCAACTCCCAAATGCTCGAACCGCTGGGATAGAAGCGTGATTTCGAGATGGAGTAAATTGCGTTTCGTGCTCCCCAGGGGTGCCAGGGGGAATGTTTTTTCAGGAAGCCGGCGGTTTAGCCTGCAGCCGTGCCCCTCAGCAGCACATTCAGCCCGATCGCCATCACCTTGGCCGACTCCACCATATCCGAAATCCCGACCCATTCGTCGGGTCGGTGGGCAAGATCGAGAATGCCCGGGCCATAGGCGATGCAGTCATAAATATGGCCGATACGGGCAATGTGCTTCTGGTCGTAAGTGCCTGGTGAAATTACATAATCCGGTTCGCGGTCGAAGATCGCCATGATGCCTTGTGCCACCGCCTTGACCACCGGCGCATCGCGCTCGGTCATTAGCGGCAGCACCTCCATCAGGTCGCGTATTTCGTAGTCGAACTTTTTGCGCTCGCGCTTAAGCCGGTCGAGGATGTCGGTCACCTCGCTTTTGACCGTGGCCAGGTCCTCTTCCAGCAGGAAGCGGCGGTCGATGGTCAGCCGGCACGCATCGGGCACGTTGGGCGAGGGCAGGCCGGGGCGGAAATCCTCGGTCTGGCCGCCATGAATCGAGTTGATGTTCATGGTCGAGCGCTTTGCGCCTTCGGGCACCACCGGCATGCGCGTCACCTTGCGGTCGAGCGCTGGAAACAGTTCTTCCTCAAAGGCTTGCAGTACGGCGCCCATGTGGCGCACCGCATTGTCGCCGAGGAACGGCATCGAGCCATGCGCGATCTCGCCCTTGGTCTCGATCTCCGCCCACCAGACGCCGCGATGGCCAAGGCAGATGCGGTCCTTGTTCAGCGGTTCGGGAATGATGACGTGATCAACCCTGGGTTTCGAGAAATAGCCGAGCCCCGCCAGATGGGCGACGCCGCCGAAGCCGCCGGACTCCTCATCGACGGTGCCCGAGATTTCGATGGCGCCGGGAAAGTCGGGGAAGACCTCCATGAAGGCCTCGGCCGCGATGATCGAGGCGGCGAGACCGCCCTTCATGTCGCAGGCGCCGCGCCCGTAGACCTTGCCGTCCTTCACCACGCCGGCAAAGGGATCGACACTCCAGCCTTCGCCGGCTTCGACGACATCGATATGCGAGTTGAAATGGACGCAGGCGCCGGGCGAGCGGCCGTCGAAGCGGGCGACGACATTGACGCGCGGATAGCGGTCGGTGTCGCCGGGCGTTCCCTCGGCGCGGATGAATTCCGTTTCGAAGCCAAGTTTCCTTAGCCGCGCACCAATATATTCCGCGCAGGGACGATAGGCTTCGCCGGGCGGGTTGATGGTCGGGAAGCGGATCAGGTCGGCGGTAAGCTGGACCAGTTCATCGGAACGGTCGTCGATTGCTTTGAAGAGTCGTTCATTCATTCCCGGATTTGAGCAGGCAAGGGGATGGTTTTGCAAGCGTAACGCCACTGGCGCTCAAACTACGTGTCGCTGCAGCAACTATGACGGGAAAATCGTTCAAATTCGCTGCTTTAGATTGGCGATTTTATCAAGGAGTGTGTGTTAGATCACTCACCTGTCGTTAAAAAGATGAAAAACCGCGTGATGACAGAGCAGGCAAGGGGCATCAAAGGGGTTTGATCTCATGACTAAAATCGTTCTCATGGCGGCAGCTTTTGCTGCGATTCTGTTCGGCACGTCCATCGAAAGCCGGGCTGCTTCGCTGGTGGCCAGCATCGACGTCTCATCGCAGACCATGACCGTCAGCCAATACGGCCAGGTGCTTTACCGGTGGAACGTCTCCACCGCGCGCAGCGGCTATTTCACGCCGCGGGGCACCTATCGGCCGCAGCGGACGGCGCGGATGTGGTATTCGAAAAAGTACCACATGTCGCCAATGCCTTATTCGGTGTTCTTCCATGGCGGCTACGCCATCCACGGCACCAATGCGGTGAGGCAGCTCGGGCGCCCGGCCTCGCATGGCTGCGTGCGGCTGCATACGGCCAATGCCGCGGCCTTCTATTCGATGGTGCGGGAAGTCGGCTTCGGCAACACTCGGATCGTGGTGACGAACTGACGACCTAAGATTGACGCTGCCGCTGGCCGGCAGCGTCTTTGGACTGTCCGCGCCGGCGGCGACGCCGGCCCGAGATTTCCCATCTCTTGTGGAACCACATCCACTGTCCCGGGTCCTCGCGAACCCAGCGCTCGACAACGTCGGCGAGCAGTTGCGTGGTGGCTGGGACGTCAACGCTGCCGCTCTCGTTGCGCGGCAGAGTGAGCTTGTCTTCGATCTCGAGGCGAAAGCGGTTGCCCGGCAGCCTGACGCAACGCGCCGGATAGACATCGCAGTCATAGTGGCGGGCGAGCATGCCCAGAACCGGATTGCTTTGGCACGGGCGGCCGAAGAAGGTCGTCTCCAGCCCGCTGGAGAATTTCTGATCGACCAGAACGCCGATATTACCGCCATTCTCAAGAATGGACGCCAGCGCGAAGGAGGCGCCGGTGGAGGAGGGCAACAGGGCGCCCATGCTCGAACGGCGGGTCGAGTGGATGTAGTCGGCGAGGTAGGGGTTGTTTGGCGGGCGAAACAGCGCGGTGATCTGCATGCCGAAGGTGGCGGCTGCCACCGGCAAAAGCTCGAAATTGCCGAGATGACCGGTGAACAGGATGTGCGGCTTCTGCTCGGTGGCGATGTGCTTGAAGTGATCGGCGCCGCCGACTTCGACGCGCCCGGGCGTCGTCGCATTCGGATCATAGTCGAAAAGCGCATCGAGGAAGATGTATTCGGCGGCAAGCCGGGCCATGTTGCCCCACATGTCGGAGGCGATGGCCTCGATCTCGACATCGCTCTTTTCGGGGTAGGCTAGACGCAGATTGTTGATGGCGACGCGGTGGCGTCCGACCCGCGGACCGATCCGCCGGGCGGCGCGGTCGGCGAAATTGAGCGCCCTGTCGGCAGGCAGCAAGCGCAGCAGCGAGATGATCAGCATCGCGGCGCGCGCCGTCACCCAGTGGTCCAGCTGGCGCAGCCGGCGGCCATAGCGGAACATGAAGTCCCGGCGGGCTTTCTTGAACACCTTGCCGACCATTGTCCTAGGAAACGCGCAGGATGATCTTGCCGAACACGTCGCGGCCTTCCATGCGCTTCAGCGCGGCGTCGATACCGTCGAAGCCGACTTCGGTGTCGATGACAGGTGCTACCTGTCCCGTTGCCATCTTCTGCATGGCGTTGGCCATGTTCTCCATGCGGCAGCCGAAGGACCCGAGCAGCTTCAATTGCTGCTGGAAGAGCTGCATCAGATTGATCTGCGTCGACACGCCGGAGGTCGAGCCGCAGGTGACCAGGCGGCCGCCGCGCTTCAGGCACAGCATCGAGGCGGCAAAGGTGTCGGTGCCGACATGTTCGAAGACGACGTCGACGCCCTTCTTCTTGGTCAGTTTGCGCACGACGCCTTCGAAACGGTCGTCACGGTAGTTGATGACATGGTCGGCGCCGAGCGCCTTGGCCTTGTCGATCTTGTCGTTCGAGCCGACCGTGGTGATGATGGTGCAACCCATCCGCTTGGCCAGCTGGATCGCTGCCGAGCCGATGCCGGAACCGCCGGCATGGACAAGGATGGTCTCGCCCGGCTGCAGCTTCGCATTATCAAACAGCATGTGCTCGACCGTGCCGAAGGTGACGGGCGCGACAGCGGCGCCGACATCGGTCACGCCGGGAGGGGCGGGGACCAGCAGGCGCGCCGGCAGGTTGATCTTCTCCTGCGCGAAGCCGTCGAGGTGGAAGCCGTGCACGCCCGAAACATGTTCGCAGAGATTGTCGCGGCCTTCGCGGCAAGCGCGGCAGAGACCGCAGGTGCGGGCGCCATAGATCGACACCAATTGTCCGGGCAAAAGGCTAGAAACGCCGGGGCCGACGGCCTCGACCTCGCCGGAAGCTTCGGCGCCGACGACCAGCGGCAGCTTGCGCTTCGCAAAGGCCATGCCGCGCCAGCCCCAGACGTCGATATGGTTCAGCGCCACCGCCTTGATGCGCAGCGTGACCTCGCCCAGTGCGGGGGGCGGCGGGGGCGGCAGGTCCACCGTTTCAAGGCGGCGGTCCTCGATAAGTTGCAGTGCGCGCATAAGGCCTGTCGGTTCTGTTCGAGCTGAACGGCTCGCTTAGACCGGTTCCCGCGCCATGACAAGGCAGGTGTTCTGACCGCCGAAGCCGAAGGAGTTCGACAAAACGGTGCCGACTTCGGCATTGCGCTTCTTGTTCGGCACCACGTCGAGCACGATCGCCGGGTCCGGATTGTCGTAGTTGATGGTTGGCGGAATGACGCTTTCGCGCATGGTCATCAGTGAAAATGCCGCCTCGACGGCACCCGCCGCCGACAGTGTGTGGCCGATCATCGACTTGTTGGACGAGACCGGCATCGAGCCGATCCGTTCGCCGAACACGGTCGACAGCGACAAATGCTCCATCTTATCGTTTTCCGGGGTCGAAGTGCCGTGGGCATTGACGTAGTCGATTTCGTCCTTGCTCAAGCCGGCATCGGCAAGGGCGGCGCGGACTGCGGCGATCGCCGGCGAACCGTCGGGCTTGGAGCGGGTGCGGTGGAAATCGTCGGCCTTTTCGCCACAGCCGCGAAGGATGCCAAGCACGCTGGCGCCACGGGCAAGGGCAGCCTCAAGCGATTCCAGCACCAGCGCGCCGGAGCCTTCGGCCAGCACAAACCCGTCGCGGTCCTTGGAAAAGGGCTTTGACGCCTTTTCCGGAATGTCGTTGTGGGTCGAGAGCGCCGACAGCAGCGAAAAGCGGATCAGCGCCTCGGCCGTTGCCGAGCCGTCGGCGCCGATCGACAGCGCCCGGTCGCATTCGCCGCGACGGATCGCCTCGACGCCGAGCTGGATGGCGGTGGCGCCCGACGCGCAGGCGGTCGACAGCGTAATCGGCAGGCCGCGCGTGCCAAACCGGTCGGCCAGCCGGTCGGCGATCGAGCCGAACTGCGTGGTTTCGAAAATGTCCAATTCCTTCAGCCCGCGCGCCACCCGCAGCAGCCTTTCGGCGCCGGCGCCCTGGCCATCGGAATTGTAGAGCGAGAAGCGATCATGCCAGTCGAGCTCGACCGGCGGCGAGGCGAGGAAGAGCGGGCCACCGAAATCGGAGGAATCGAGGCCGGAATCGGCCACGGCCTCATTCGCGGCGGTTTCTGCCAGTTCGTAGGTCAGCAGGCTGGCGCCCTTCGAACTCGAGTCGAGGAAATCGACCATGCCCGAGATGCGGGTGTTGAGGTGGTCGACGGGAAAACGGGTGATCGGGTGGATGCCCGACTTGCCGGAGGTCAGCGCTGCCCAATTGTCTGCCTTGCCGATGCCGAGCGAGGTCACCACGCCGATGCCGGTGACGGCGACGATCGGCCTGCCCATGTGATCTCTGAGATTGGCCATAAGAGCCCTCTTATCCCTGTTGCACGACCACGCAGCGCCGCTTCAAGCGGCGTTGACCAGCGCCATGCCCTCGAATTGGTGATAGCCGATCGCCGTTGCAAGAACGGTTTGCGGAATGCCTTCGAACGGCTTCTCGGCCGCGGCATCGAAAACGGGATAGGCGGCCTTGCGGTCGACAGCCAGCGCGGCAAGCGCCACGGCGAACGGAAACTGCGCTTCCTTCATGTGCCCGGTCAACGTCGCGAAGCCGCGCGCTGATATCGCCGGATTGGCATCGAGCGCCGCCTTCTCGGCCGATGTTGCCGTGTGCGCGCCGGAGGCGCCGGACAGGGCAAGCAGCTTGCCGCTGGGGAGCGCTGCCTGTTTGAGCAGCGCCGCGATCTCGGCGTCGAGTTCGCCGCGCGATCGCCTGGCGCGACCGGAAACGACCGGTCCGAGCTCGGCATAGATCTTGCGCCCGCGGCTTTGCGCATGCTCGCGCTGCTCGAGCACCAGGAAGGCGCCGCCGGAGCCGGAGACCAGGCCACCGCCTTCGGCGCCCTGTCTTTGCCAGACGGGCTTCCACGGGCCGCGATGCAGATAGCCGGCAAGCTCATAGCCGAGCAGCATGTCGGAATGTTCGGTCTGGAAGGCGCCGCCGACCAGTATATGCGTCGACTGTCCCGAGCGGATGCGCGCAGCGGCCGTCTCGACGGCGGCGACGCCGGCACCCTCCTCGCCCATGAAGGTCCTGGACGACCCCGTCACCTTGTGGACGATGGAGATGTTGCCGGCGAGCAGGTTGGAAAGTTGGGCCAGGAACAAGGTCGGCCGCAATTCGGTGGTCAGCTTCTCGTTGAGCAGAACGTCACGGTCGTTGCGGCTTTCCGAAGCGGCGAGGATCGCGGCATCCACCGCCTCGTCGCGCTCGCCGCCACCGGCGGCCACCACCATGTCCATGGTCGTGCAGAGCTCGTCATTGCCTTTGATGCCGGCGTCGTCCAGCGCAAGGCCGGCGGCATAGGTGCCGAGCCGCTGCCAGGTTTCCATCTGCCGCTGGTCGCCGCGCTTGGCGATCTGCAGATTCCAGTCGATCTCGGGCAACGGATGCACGGTGTAGGGCGCAAAGCGCGCGGCCTCAATCACCGGCTGCAGGCCTGGCTGCGCCAGCTTCTGCCAGTGTGCGTCAGGGCCTTCTCCAAGCGAGGAGACAAGGCCAATGCCAGTGATGACGACGTCGCGGGGGCTGCTCATGAGCGGCTTTGTGGGTCAGGCGGCGCAGCCCGTCAAGGCCGCGCGCTTGCCCGATGTCAGGCAGTCTTGGCGGCGACCAGCGCGTCGATCTTGGCGCACAGGTTCTTCATGACGAAGTAATCGTCGGTCGAAGCCTTGCCGTCATTGACTTCCTGGGTCCACTTTTCCAGCGGCACCTTGATGCCGAATTCCTTGTCGATGGCAAAGACGATGTCGAGGAAATCGAGGCTGTCGATGCCGAGATCGTCGATCGTGTGGCTCTCGGGGGTGATGGTGTCGATATCGATCTCGCTGGTGTCGGCAATGATCTTGGCGACTTTCTCGAACGTGGTGGACAAGGGCTCTTCCTTCGGTTGCGGGCGGAATCTGTCCGCATCTGGTTTGGGCGCTGTCTAATCGGTTTTTCCCGGCAGGAAAAGGCCTGATGCGCCGGGCGCAGATGGGATGGCCTTCCTATAAAGACAAGAAGGGCCGCCCGATAAGCCGGCGGCCCTTCCGATTGACGTTACGTCAGCTCAGTTTTCGCGGAGCTTGACGATGTCGTTGAGCAGTCCGCCCGTCCCGTTGTGGACGGTCAGCCGCTCGACCTTGCCGGCGATGGTTTCCAGAGCCTCGAGCTCCTTCAACCGCAGCATCACCGGGTTTTCGGCCATGACCCTCGCCGTGTTGAGCAGGGAACGCGTGGCGTTCGTCTCCTCGCGGCGGCGGATGACGTTGGCCTCGGCCTGCTTTTCGGCCGAAACCACCTGGTTGAGGATTTCGCGCATCTCGCCCGGCAGGATCACATCCTTGAGGGCGATATCGCTGACCTCGACCCCGATCGCGGCCAGGTCGGCACGGACCTTGGCCGCCGCCTCCTCATCGACCGTCACCTTCTTTTCAAGGATCTGGTCGAGCGTCAGCGCGCCAAGCGTCTTGCGGAAGGCGTACTGCAGGGCGCGGTAGAGGGCTTCGGAGAAGTCCTTCACCGTGCTCACCGCCTTGACCGGGTCGACGACCTGGTATTCGGCGGCGATGTTGACCCGGATCGTCACCCGATCCTTGGTCAGCACTTCCTGCCCGGCGACATCGAGCGACTGGCGCTTGAGGTCGACGACCTTCACCTGAACCATGCGTCCGACGTTCCAGAACGCATGCACGCCCGCGGTCAGCGTGCGCACCAGCACACCGTCGACGAACAGCAGTCCGGCCTGACCATCGACGACCGGATGGACGGACATCAATTCCGTCTTCCGGGCCTGGCCGAGCCGGCGCATCAGCGCCGGGTCGATGGCGAGATCGGTCGCAGTGTCGACCGACGCCACCTTCCACGGACCGGCATCCGTCCACAGCACCAGCTTGCGGTCCGGCGCCAGCACGGCGTGCAGGTTGCCGTCACGCTCGATGACGGCGACGTCCGTGCGTCCGGTGCGAACGACGGTGAAATGACGCGCGGCCACATCCGGGAGCTTGTCGAACAACGCCTTCTCGTACGCCGAAACGAATTCCGGGTTCTTCAGATCATGCCGCGACACTTCAAGGTTACTGCGCTGGTTGACGAGCGAGTGCTCGCCCGGCAGCAGGACAGCCTTGATCTCACCCTTGTAAAGGGTGAGGGCACGTTCGTTTTCCTTTACGAGGACGCGCTCGCGTCCAAGAACCTTGTCGAGAATAGTCGTCATTGTCTTACTCCTGTCGGGCATGGCCCCATGCGAGGCGTCAAGTCATGCGTCGATCTTCCCTTCGTTTCTCGTTTCACTTCGTCGTCGTCCCGGCACGAATGATCCGGGGACCGGTGGCATCCATTCGCGGCGGACCTTCGGGAGCGGATCGCGGGGCAGCGAAGCGGGCGCCGGAGGCCTAGGCCACCCTTGCCGGCGACACTGCGCCTTGATCATCACCGCGGGCCTGGCCGCGAGCCGATGGCGTCAGACCGTTTCGAACCGGCCTTGGCCCGTGGGCTTCGGCGGCTCGTCAGGTCTTCAGCATTCCGGTCCCCGGACCGTTTTTCAGATAACACCGTGAAAGGGTGGTGGCCTGTCAGCCATTGGAGAAGGATTCGAACCTTGGACCGTCAGATTATGAGTCTGATGCTCTACCCAAACTGAGCTATCCGTGGTGCAGACAGCAGGATTCGAACCTGCGACCTCCGGAACCAAATCCGGCGCTCTCCCAGCCTGAGCTACATCCGCGATCCCAATCCCCAAAGCGGCGCCGTATACAGGGCGGCAAAGCCGCCTGCACGGGCGGAGACGAAAGCTCCAACCGTTGTGCTCGCTTCGGTTTTCGTGACCGGGAGCGCGCCTATAGACCCTGCGACGGGTTGTCGCAAGCGGCATTGTGGCGGCGAATTTGCGACTTCTTTCGGCGGTGGTATTTCGGCAACAGTGCGGGGCGCCGACGGGCGTGTCAGAACGTGACGCGGCCGAGCACGCGCAGGCCGTCGCCTTGCGGCTCCACCACCACCGCTTCGCCTTCGCGCGGCGACACGCCGGTCAGCGCTTGGATGTTTTCGAGATGCGTGACCATGACCAGATTGTCGGAACCGGAATAGGCCCGGATTTCCTTCATCACCGCGTCGAGCTGTGCCGCCTTCTCGGTCGGATCGTTCTTCAGGAGGTCGAGCGGTGCAAAAAGCTCCGGTTCCGCTTCGAAGGCGATGCGGGCGGTGTCGAGGCAGCGGCAATAGCGGCTGGACAGCACGCGCTCCACCGGCGCGGAACGAGCGCCGAACAAGGCGCCAATCTTGTTTGCTTGCTGCTTGCCGCGTGCCGACAGATTGACCTGGGTCGCACAGTTGCCGATGTCGAAATTGGCGGGGTCGGTGGTGCCGGTGACCAGCGCATGGCGAAGCAGCACGACACGGCCGCCGTCCCGCAGCAGCGCCCAGCCGGCGTCCGTCGCATGGGCGACGGCAGGGACGGCAAGCAGGAACAGCGCCAGCACAAATCGAATCATCGAGACCTTTCCGGGAGCCACATGCTCGCTCCGGTTATTCGCATATAGGGATCGGAAAGCCGGGGCAAAGACAAGCGAAACGCGGACGCTCCGTCCGTAACTTCACTTTTTCGCCATCTGCTTCTTCGCCAGATCGATCTTCTGGTCGGTGAGCGGGATGGGGATCGTGTAGCCGGCTTCGGTAAAGCCCTGCTTGGCGTTCTCGAAGAATTCGATTGCCTTGAGATATTCCGGCTTGCCTGCGCCATAGCTGGCGCGGTTCCAGTGGATGTCACCAAGATTGTTCTGTTCGAAGGCCCACTGCAGCGGCTGGCTTTCGCGCGTAAACACCTTCAGCGTCGCCGTGAAAGCCGCTTCGGCGTCGTTGAGATATTTGTCGGTTCGCTGGAGATTGCCCAGATTGAGCAGGCTCATACCGATGCCATTTTGAGCATTGGCCCAGTCAACCGGTGTGGCCTCGATGGTGAATATTTCGAGCGCTGCCCGCCGCGCCGCAATCGAATCCTGCAGGGTCTTGGGATCGGCATTGCTCATGCTCAACCAGTGCAGCGTCGAGCCCAGGCCGGCCTGGGCCATTGCCCATTGCCGCGGGTTCGTCTCGCGCTTGTACTCGCGCAACGCATTGCCGTAGGCGTCGACCGCCTCGCTGTAATGCTCGGGCTTGTCGGTCACGCCACCGAGCAGTTGCAGCGTGTTGCCGAGATTGTAGTAGCTCATGGCCCAGTCCTGCGGGAACTTCCGCCTGACATAGACCTGCCGTGCCGCCTGGAAGGCTGCCGCCGACTGTTCCAGCTTGGCCGCATCACGCGTCCGCTGACCAAGCGTCTGATAGATCGAGCCGAGATTGTTCTGCGCCGAGGCCCAGTCCATCGGCAAGCGCTGGCGGGTGAACACTGTCAGCGCGTCGTCATAAGCAGCCGCTGCTTCTTCGAGCGTAGTCGTGCCCATATCGTAGCGGGCGACGCCACTCAGCGCATTGCCGAGATTGAGGCGACTGGTGGCCCAGGACACCGGGAAGGTTTCGCGGGTTCGCACTTCGAGTGCTGCGCGGAACGCGTCGGCCGCCTCATTGATCTTGACCTTGTCGTTGAGCTGGATGCCAAGCGTGACCAGCGTGTTGCCGAGATTGTTCTCGACCATCGCCCATTCCACGGGGGCTTTCTCGCGCGTGTATTGCTCGAGCGCCAGCCGGTAGGCGGCTTCCGCGTCCTTCAGATGCTCGCCGGCGGGTTCGCGCTCGGAAAGGGCATAGAGCGCCAGGCCGAGATTGTTCTGCGACGCGGCCCAGTCGAGCGGCAGCTTGTCGCGCGGACGCTTTTCCAACGTGGCGCGCATTGCCGCCACCGCATCGTTCAGGCGCTTCGGATCGCTTTCGCGTTGCCCGATCTTCAGCAGCACGTTGGCCAGGTTGTTCTGCGCCGCAGCCCAGTTGCGGTCATCATTCTCGCGCTCGAAGACGGCAAGCGAATCGCGGAAGATCTGCGCCGCCTCGTCCAAATGCGTGGTCTCGGTTTCGCGTTCGCCGATGGTTTGCAGCACAACCGCCATGTTGTTGCGAGTGATTGCCCAGTCGCGATTCTGTTCACCGTTGGGGATCAAGTTCAGGATGACATGATAGGCTTCGATGGATTGTTGCAGGGCATCGAGGTCGCCCGTGGCGTAGCCATAAGCGTTCAGCGCCTCGGCTTCCTGGTTCTTGTAGTTCCAGCGCAGCTTTTCATCCCACTTCTCGACCAGCGAGAACGCCTTGGCATAGTCGTTGGCGGCGGATTTGTAGTCGAAGACCAGTGCGGCGGCGTCGGCGCGTTTGGCGTAGACGGCGGCGTCGGCGATGCGCTTCTTCCGAAGCAGATCCTCGGCCTCGTCAACCGCACCGCTGTTTTGCTCGACCCGGACGACAGCGTCATCAAGGAATTTGCGCGCCGTCACCATGGCGCCCTGGCTGATCGCCTTGTCGGCGGATGCGACGAGGCGCGAGATTTCGGGATCGTCGGTGCGCAACGCCGCGCGTTCGGCCATCATCTTTTTCAGGCGCTCGGCCTGGCCGTCCAGCACCTTCTGCAGGTCGTTCGGATCTTCGGGGATCTTTTCCGTGCCGAGCGCCCTGAGCACGCCGTAGAGCGCGTCGAGCGGCACACCGTCCTTGAGCGAAGCCAGTTCCACCTGCGCCCGCTTGGGGTCGGGCAGGTCGGAAATGGTCAGCAGCAATTGCCGCCGCTCGCCAGTGATCAGCCCGTCGTCGCCAGTCGGCTCCGGTGGGGCAACGCCGAAATAGAGCAGCCGGCGCAGGCTCTCGCTGACCCAGGGGCGTTGCTTCGCCTTGGTGTCGAGATAGACCTCTTCGGTGACCATGCGCATGACCGAACCGAATTCGGTGCCCTTCATCGCCGTGAGATGACGCAGCAGCGCAGCGGCGTAGGGGCTGTTTTCGCCGGCAGCGCCGTCGAGCGCCGGGCGGCCCGGTTCGGCGGCAAAGCCAACCACTGTGCCGAGGCTGGCATCGTCCACCGATGCATTGGCGAGCGTCTTCGCGCCGCGCATCGGTTCGAGCCCGCCGTCGCCGATGGGCTCGGCGGAGGCCGTCGGCCCTCGGCGCACAACTGCATCTGGCGGAAACGGATTGGTGCGGCAGGCATCGAGCAGCACGATCGTCACCGGCACGGTCTTCTTCAACTCATCCATGACGGCCGAAATCGGCACCAGCGCCTCACCGGCATTCTTCAGCGACGACACGTCGGCGTCGACCGGCACCAGATAGTTCTCGCCGCCGGCTTCGATGCCGTGGCCGGAATAGTAGATGAAGGCGACGTCTGCGCCTTCGGCGTCCTCGACGAAGCGGTCGAGGTCGCGCTTGAGCTTGGCGGCATCGCGATCAGTGACGTTGCGGGCGTCGAAGCCGAGGTCGGTGAGCATCTTGGCCATGTCGCGGGCGTCATTGGCCGGATTGGCAAGAGCTGCGATGTGTTCGTATTTCGACTGGCCGATGATCAGCGCCACGCCCTTGAGGCTCTTGGTTTCGGCGGCCTGAGCCACAGATAGGGCAAGGCAAAGCAGCACGGTGACGAAAGCCGCCAGCCGCCGGACAAGATTGCCTTTCGAGGTGCCGACAAAGGCCATTTGTCGTGTCGTCCGCCCGATGATCCAAACCCTCTATAAGCCTGCCAGCCGACGATGATCAAATTCGGACGCGATTGCGCCGCGAGCATGGCTCGCTTATCCCTCGGGAAATGTCGCCGCTTATCGAAACCGTCCTCTTCGTCTTCAGCCTCGTCGCGCTCGGCTACATCGCCGGGTGGACCGGCTATCTCAAGTCGGCGAGCGGCGAGGGCATATCGGAGTTCGCCGTCAACGTGGCGATGCCGCTGCTTCTGTTCCAGACGATGGTGCAGTCAGACTTCCACGGCGTGGCGCCATGGCCGCTGTGGTTCGCCTATTTCGCGGCGGTCGCCATCACCTGGGCCGCCGGCCATCTGGTCACCACGCGCATTTTCGGCAGGGATGCCCGCGCCGGTGTCGTCGGCGGCGTGTCGTCGGCGTTTTCCAATGTCGTGCTGCTCGGCGCGCCTTTTATCCTCGGCATATTCGGGAATGATGGCTTCGAGGTGCTGTCGCTGCTGGTCTCGGTGCATCTGCCGATCATGCTGATGGCCTCGATCGTGCTGTTCGAGATATTCGGCCGCAGCAGCGGCGAACCCGTGCATCCTTTGCGTGTTATCCGTCGCTTCCTCAGGCGGCTGTTCATGAATCCGTTGGTCATCGGGATTCTGGCGGGGCTTGCATGGCGCATCACCGGTGCGCCGCTGCCTGATGTCGCCACGCGCCTGGTCGATGCGCTGGCCGCTACGGCGGCGCCGGTGGCGTTGTTCGCCATGGGGCTCAGCCTGCGCCGCTTCGGCATTTCGGGCAACGTCCGTCCAGCGCTGGTGCTTTCGGCGCTGAAGCTGTTCCTGATGCCGGCGCTGGTGCTGGTCTTCGTCTGGTTGCTCGGCCTGCCGCCCTTGACTGCCAAGGTGGCGGTGATGGTGGCCGCGATGCCGTCCGGGGTCAATTCCTACCTGATCGCCGTGCAGTTCAACACCGGCCAGGCGCTGGCGTCGAACCAGATGACCATTGCCACCGCTTGCGCCGCTCTTACGACGACCTTCTGGCTGACGGTGGTGGTTCACGTCTTTGGTTAGGGCTCAGCTCTCGTCTTGCGCTGGCCCAACCCCTATATGCCATCTTGCAATTGCTTGCGGGGCTTGCCCTAGGTAAAGAGCAGTGGCTCAAAGTCATGAATTCATGACTTGGCGTGCCGGCACCGATGCGCACGCTCATCGATCAAATCCAGCGACGGCCCGTCAGCGCGCCGAACGGAGGCTAGACCATGCTTCAGAAAACCAGCCATTTCATGCGCCAGGCCAATCTCATCAATGGCGAATGGGTGCAGGCCGACAGCGGCCAGACCGTCGATGTCAACAACCCGGCCACGGGCCTCAAGATCGGCACCGTGCCGAAGTCGGGCAAGGCGGAAACCCGCCGCGCCATCGAAGCTGCCGCCGAGGCCTTCAAAACCTGGCGCAAGACCACCGCGCTCGAACGCTCGAAGCTCTTGCGCAAGCTGCATGACGCGATGATGGACAATCAGGACGTGCTGGCCGAACTGCTGACCATCGAGCAGGGCAAGTCGCTGTCCGAATCCAAGGGCGAGATCGGCTCGGCCGCGTCCTACATTCTGTGGTTCGCCGAGGAAGGCCGCCGCACCTATGGCGACGTCGTGCCGTCGCCGTGGGGCGACCGCCGCATCCTGGTGACCAAGGAGCCGGTCGGCGTCATCGCAGCGATCACGCCATGGAATTTCCCGTCCTCAATGCTTGCCCGCAAGCTCGGCCCGGCGCTCGCCGCCGGCTGCACCGCCGTGGTCAAGCCGGCCTCGCAGACGCCTTACTCGGGTCTCGCCTGGGGCGCGCTGGCCGAGGAAGTCGGGTTCCCCAAGGGTGTCGTCAACATCCTAACCGGCTCGGCTGCCGAAATCGGCGATGAGATCTGCGCCAACCCGCTGATCTCGAAGATCACCTTCACCGGCTCGACCGAGGTCGGCAAGCTCCTGATCCAGAAATCGTCGGTGACCGTCAAGAAAGTGTCGATGGAACTCGGCGGCAACGCGCCGTTCGTGGTCTTCGACGACGCCGACCTCGATCGCGCCGTCGCCGGCGCCATCACGGCGAAATACCGCAATTCCGGCCAGACCTGCGTGTGCACCAACCGCTTCCTCGTGCAGGCCGGCATCTACGACAAGTTTGTCGAGAAGCTGGTTGCCGCCAGCAATGCTCTGAAGGTTGGCTCGGGCCTCGAAGAGGGTGTGCAGCAGGGGCCGCTGATCGACGTGAAGGCGGTCGAGAAGGTCGAGGAATTCATCGCCGACGCCACGTCCAAGGGCGGCAAGGTTGTTGCCGGCGGCAAGCGCCACGCGCTTGGCGGCTCGTTCTTCCAGCCGACGGTCATCGCCGATGCGAAGCCCGACATGCGCTTCATGAAGGAAGAGATTTTCGGCCCGATCGCCCCGGTGTTCAAGTTCGAGATCGAGGAAGAAGCAATCGCGCTTGCCAACGATACCGAGTTCGGCCTTGCCGCCTATTTCTACACCGGCGATCTCGGCCGCGCCTTCCGCGTCATGGAAGGTCTGAAATACGGCATGGTCGGCGTCAATGAAGGCCTCATCACCACGCCGGAAGCGCCGTTCGGCGGCGTCAAGGAATCGGGCCTCGGCAAGGAAGGCGGACATCAGGGCATCGAGGATTACCTCGACACCAAATATGTCTGCATCGGCGGCCTCGGCCTCTAAATCATTGACGGGCAGGGCAGGCCATGCGCCTGCCCTTGCCAGACGACATTCAGCCGGCCTAAGTCGATAGATCGACGAAATAGCATTTGGGCATAGCGATGAAGGACGGCGAAGTCTTCGGCACGACGCAGGCGGGCGAACCGGTGCGCCGTTTCACCATTCGTGGCGGCGGCATCAGCGCCAACATCATCGGGCTCGGCGCGATCATTCAGGATCTTCGGCTCGCCGGTCACGATGCGCCGCTGGTGCTCGGCTATGACCGGTTCGAGCCCTACGAGACCGACCGGGCCTTCTTCGGCGCGGTCGTCGGCCGCTATGCCAACCGCATCCGCGACGGTCGCTTCACCATTGCCGGCCAGCGCTACCAGACCGAACGCAATTTCCTGGGCAAGCACACGCTGCATGGCGGTTCGCGGGGCTATTTCCACCGACCATGGACGGTCTCGCTGCACGGCCGGGATTTTGTCACGCTGACCCTGCACGACCCCGACGGCACGATGGGCTTTCCCGGCGCGTTGGACGTCACCTGCACCTACCGGCTGAAGATCCCCGGCACGCTCAGCATGGAACTGACCGCCACCTGCGAGGAGCCGACGCTGTGCAATCTGGCGCAGCATTCCTATTTCAATCTCGACGATGGCGGCACCAGTGACATTCTCGATCACCGGCTGATGCTGAATGCCGGCGCTTATACCCCGATCGACAGCGAGATGATCCCGACCGGCGTGGTCAAGCCTGTCGACGACACGCCCTTCGACTTCCGCCAGGCGCGGCCGCTGCGTATGGAAACGGAAGGCGAGCAGCTGCCTTACGATGTCAATTTCTGCTTGGCATCCAGCCGTGGGCCGCTTCACCAGGTGGCGTGGGCGCAAGGCGCTACTTCAGGCGTCGAGATGGAAGTCTGGACCACCGAGCCCGGCCTCCAGCTTTACACCGGTCAGTACGTCGCGCCGACCTCGGGCGGTCTGGATGGGCGGCGCTACAAGGCGTTTTCCGGCTTTTGCCTTGAAGCACAGGCCTGGCCTGACGCGCCGAACCGGCCCTATTTCCCGCAGGCCACGCTGTGGCCGGGCCAGATCTATCATCAGGTCACGGAATATCGCTTCCGACTTCCTTAAGGTCTTAGCCCTCGAAAGCGGTTCTTAGAACTTCGAACGGCGCCAGCGCGCCGCGCACCTGCACGACGGCGGCGGCGACACGGTGCGCGCGTTGCACGGCCTCGGCCGGGGTGTGGCCGGCAAGCCGTGCGGCGAGATAGCCGCCATTGAAGGAATCGCCGGCTCCGGTGGTGTCGACGGGGGTGGCGACATGCTGGGCCGGAACCGGCTGCAGAGCTCCACCAGTGGCGATCAGCGCGGGTTCCTCGCCATTCTTGACGACAACTTCGCCGACCAGCTTTTCAAATCGCTCGGCGGTCGCTTGTGGTGCGGTGTCACCGAACAGCATCTGCTCGTCGGGAAAGGTCGGCAGGGCGATGTCGGTGACGGCGAGCGCGTCGAGGATCGCGGCTTGCGCCTCGTCGCGGCTCTGCCACAGGCGCGGCCGGTAGTTGGGGTCGAAGGCGACGAGCGAACCGGCGCGGCGCGCCTTGGCTATCGCCGCCAGCAACGTCTTGCGCGCGGCGGCGTCCAGAATTGCCAAAGTGATTCCGGAAAAATACACAAGCGCCTGGCTTTCAAGGCTTTTTGCCAGGGCGGCCGGGTCCGAGGCAAGCCGCTTTGCAGCCGCATCGCTGCGCCAATAGGTGAAGGCGCGTTCGGCGCCGGTCAAGGTGATGGCGTAGAGGCCGGGCCGCGCGCCTGGAATGACCGGGCTGGCGCCAATGCCGATGCCGTTTTCGGCGAAGAACGAGATCTGGCCCTGCGAGAACGGATCGTCGCCGAAAGCAGAGACGTAAGTGGCGGGTCTCTCGCCACTCAGAGCATGCAGCGCCCAAAGCGTGTTGAACGTGTCGCCGGCAAAGCCCATGCGCCAGTTCGGTCCGGCCTGGCCGGACAGTTCGAGCATGCATTCACCGATCGAAGCGACGCCGTCTGCTGCCATAACTCTCCCTCAGGGCTCGGTTTCGGTCCTGTAGCTTTTTGCGGCCGGCAGCGCCATGCTTGGCGGCGGCGGATTTTTGCGCCAGAAGCGTTTTCCCACAGAAGCGGCGGGACGCGAATTGCTTCCCGAGACGTTATGTTTGGAAGAGGAACCGGTTTGGCATCACTATGGCGTTATCTTCTTGCGGGCCTTGGTCTGGCCGCCTTGCTGGCTGGCATACTGGCGATCGTCTATCTGACCGCGCCGCAGTCGGCGCCGGGTCCGGATATCTCGCGCTCGAAGAAAACCGCGAACGGTCTGTTTGTCGCCAGTTTCCAGCCGGAGCGGGGCATTATCAAACAAGGCGAGCTGCAATCCTGGCTGCTCACCCTGAAGACGATTGCCGGCGCCCCGGTGGAAGGTGCGGCGATCTCGGTCTCCGGCGGCATGCCGCAGCACAATCATGGCCTGCCGACCAGTCCGCAGGCGACCGATTATCTGGGCGAGGGGCGCTATCGCATCGAGGGGCTGAAATTCACCATGAGCGGTGTGTGGCAGTTGCGGTTCGCCATTTCGGCGGCAGCCGGTTCCGACACGGTCATCTTCAACGTGGTGCTGTGAGCTGCCGATGAGCCGTCTGTTGGGTCTTCTGGCATTGGCGGCGGTCTTGCTTGTTGCCGGCTGCGGCAAGCCGCAGTTTTCCGACGCCGAGAAGAAGACCATTGCGTCGCTGGCGCTGAACGCTTTGCCGGCGTTGAAGCCGGACACCACCAACCACTTCGCCGACGTGCCGGCCGCGGCGGCTCTGGGCTCCACTCTGTTCTTCGACCAGGGCATGAGCCATGACGGCAGTGTGTCCTGCTCGACCTGCCACAAGATCGACCGGCAGTTCCAGGACGACCTGCCGCAGGCCGTCGGCGTCGGCCGCACCAACAGGCGCAGCATGCCGCTGGCCGGCGTTGCCCGTAATCCATGGTTCTTCTGGGACGGACGGCGCGACAGCCTGTGGGCGCAGGCGCTGACGCCGCTGGAAAACCCGCTCGAGCAGGCGGGAAACCGCGCCTCCTTCGCGCATTACATCCAAAAGCGGTTCGGCGCGCGCTATGAGCGCATCTTCGGACCGCTACCCGACCTTTCGACCGTGCCCGCCAACGCCAGCCCCCTCGGCAACGAAGCCGAGCAGGCTGCATGGAAGGCGATGAGCGCTAGCCAAATGGACGACGTCAACCGCGTCTTTTCCAACATCGGCAAGGCGATCGCCGCCTTCGAACGGTCGATCGAACCGGCGCAGACACGCTTCGACCGTTTTGCCATCGACCTGGCGTCGGGCGCCAAGCCGAACGCCGACGATGCCTTTTCGCCGGAGGAAGTTCTTGGGCTGAAGCTGTTCATCGGCAAGGCCAATTGCGTGACCTGCCACAACGGCCCGCGCTTCACCGACAACAGTTTCCACAACACTGGCGTGCCGCCGGTCAAGGATTTGCCGCTGGATCGCGGCCGTTTCGACGCGGTAGCCCAGGTCGAGGCCGATCCGTTCAACTGCTTCGGCGCCTTCCGCGATGGCGACGCGGGCGCCTGCGGCGAGCTGCGCTTCATGGTCAAGGCTGCGCCCGAGCTGATGCGTGCCTACAAGACGCCGTCGCTCAGGGGCGCGGCGACGCGGCCGCCCTACATGCATGCCGGACAACTCTCCACGCTGGAGGAGGTGGTGGCGCACTACGCGAAAGCGGAGGCGGCAGTTGAAGGCACCTCCGAAGTGCACCCGCTGCAGCTGTCGGAGCGCGAACGCGCGGCGCTGGTGGCGTTTTTGAAGACGCTGTCGGATTGAGTCAGCGATCCTTCACCGTTTCCATCGCCACGAAGGTCGAAGTCTGGGCCACGTGTGGCAGCGCCGAGATGCGCTCGCCGAGAACGCGGCGGTAGGCGGCGATGTCGGTGGTGCGGACCTTCAGGAGATAATCGAAGCTCGACGCCATCATGTGGCACTGCTCGATCTCCGGTACCGCCTGCACCGCGCGGTTGAAGGCGTCGAGGGCGGCCGAACGTGTGTCGGACAATTTGACCTGAACGAAGGCAACGTGGCCTTCACCCATCCGCTCGCGATCGATGATCGCCTGATAGCCCCTGATATAGCCATCCTTCTCGAGACGCTTTACCCGCGCCTGTACCGGCGTCTTCGACAGGCCGACCTTGCCGGCCAGTTCCGACATGGACAGCCGTCCGTCGCGCGCCAGCGCCGACAGGACGTTTTTATCGATGCGGTCCAATTGGTCTTCTGTCACTGGTATTGCAGTCCAATTGATGTGGAATTTGACACAATCATAGATCGTTCGGCTTACTTTGTCGATTTCTTTGGACCGACCGAAAATTCGGCTCTGTGCTAGCTTGCGCCATTCGGTCCGGCGACTGCCGGCCCGCTCCCAGATGCTCGCTCCGCAGGGACAGCCATGCCGCTCGACACCATCCGCCAGCAGATCCGCGCCAACTACCTGCCCGACGAAGACGCGGCGGTGAAGAGGTTGGCCGAAGCAACAGAACTCTCGACCGAAGACCGCAAGACCGTCTCGGCTCGTGCCGCCGATCTGGTGCGGGCAGTGCGCGGCTCGTCCGATCCGCGGCTGATGGAGGTGTTTCTCTCGGCCTATGGTCTCTCCACCAAGGAAGGCGTGGCGTTGATGTGCCTGGCCGAGGCGCTGCTGCGCGTGCCCGACACCGAGACCATGGACGACCTCATCGCCGACAAGATCGCCCCGCATGACTGGTCGGCACATTCGGGCGGTTCGAGCTCGATCTTCGTCAATGCCTCGACCTGGGCGCTGATGCTGACTGGTCGCGTGCTCGACGAGGGCGAGGGCGGCATTGAGGGCACGCTTCGCTCCATGGTGCGTAGGCTGGGCGAGCCGGTGATCCGCAAGGCGGTGGCCGCCGCCATGCGCGAAATGGGCGAGCAGTTCGTGCTCGGCCGCACCATTGCGGAAGCCGTCAAGCGCGGCAAGGCGATGATCCAGAAAGGTTATCTCTATTCCTTCGACATGCTTGGCGAAGCGGCCCGCACCGAGGCCGATGCGCTGCGCTACCTCAAGGCCTATGCCGACGCCATTTCCTCGCTCGATTCCGGCTCGAACGGTCCTGATATCAGGCAGAACCACGGCATCTCGGTCAAGCTGTCGGCGCTGCATCCGCGCTATGAAGAAGCGCAGAAAGAAAAGATGCTGCCGGTCATGGCCGAGCGGCTGCTATCGCTGGCGCTGGCTGCGCGGCATTCGCGCATGGGCCTCAACATCGACGCCGAGGAAGCCGACCGGCTCGATTTGTCGCTGGATGTCATCGAGCGCGTGCTGGCCGAGCCGGAGCTCGCCGGCTGGAACGGCTTTGGCGTCGTCGTCCAGGCCTATGGCCCGCGTGCGGCCTTCACCATCGACTGGCTCTATGCGCTCGCGAAGAAATACAACCGCAACATCATGGTGCGGCTGGTCAAGGGCGCCTATTGGGACACCGAGATCAAGCGGGCGCAGACGCTCGGGCTTTCCGGCTATCCCGTCTTCACCCGCAAGGCCAACACCGACGTTTCCTACATGGCCTGCGCGAAGAAGCTGCTTGGCATGACCGACCGCATCTATCCGCAATTCGCCACCCACAACGCCCACACCGTCGCTGCCATCCTGTCGATGGCCGACAATCGCGACGCCTTCGAATTCCAGCGTCTGCACGGCATGGGCGAGGCGCTGCACGAGACGGTGCGCCAGAGCGAAGGCACGCGCTGCCGCATCTATGCGCCGGTCGGCGCGCATTCCGATCTGCTGGCCTATCTGGTTCGCCGCCTACTGGAAAATGGCGCCAACTCCTCCTTCGTCCACCAGCTCACCGACGAGGACGTCGAGCCGGAGGACATTGCGCGTGATCCGCTGGAAACGGTCGAGAGCCAGGGTCCGGCCGCCAATCCGGCGATCGCTCGCCCGGCGACGATCTTCGGCACTGGGCGGCGCAATTCGAAAGGGTTCGATATCACCGATCCGGTGACGCTGGCGGTGATCGACAAGGCCAAGGCGGCCTTCGCCGGTCCCGAGCGCTGGCACGCCAAGCCGATCACGCGCGCCGCCGGCTATGGCAAGCAGCGCCCGGTGGTCAATCCGGCGAAGCCTGCCGAAATCGTCGGCACGGTCGCCGAGGCCGTCGCCAAGCAGGTTGCGACCGCTGTGCGCTTTGCGGTGGAAGCGCAGCCGGCCTGGGCAAAGCGTCCCGTTGCAGAGCGCGCCGCGATCCTCAACCGCGCCGCCGATCTCTATGAGGCCAATGCCATCGAGTTCTTCGCGCTCGCTACCCGCGAGGCCGGCAAGTCGCTGGCCGACGGCGTCGCCGAAGTGCGCGAAGCCGTCGACTTCCTGCGTTATTACGCGGCCGAAGCGGCGAACAACGAAGCGGGCACCGAGGCGCGCGGCGCCATTGTCTGCATCTCGCCATGGAATTTTCCGCTCGCCATTTTCACCGGCCAGATCGCGGCAGCGCTGGTCACCGGCAATTCGGTCATCGCCAAGCCGGCCGAGCAGACGCCGCTGATCGCCTTCCGTGCCGTCGAACTGTTGCGCGAGGCCGGCGTGCCGGAAGATGTCATCCAGCTTCTGCCCGGCGACGGCCCGTCGGTCGGCGCGCCGCTGACCGCGGACCCACGCATTGCCGGTGTCTGCTTCACCGGCTCGACCGAAGTCGCCAAGCTGATCGAGCGACAGCTCGCCGAGACCGCTGGGCCCGACGCCATGCTGATCGCCGAGACCGGCGGTCTCAACGCCATGATCGTCGATTCCACGGCACTCCCCGAACAGGCGGTGCGCGACATTCTGGCCTCTGCCTTCCAGAGTGCCGGCCAACGCTGCTCGGCGCTGCGCGTGCTCTACGTGCAGAAGGACGTCGAGAAGAAGATGCTGGAGATGCTGAAAGGCGCCATGGAGGCGCTCAACATCGGCGATCCCTGGCAGATTTCGACCGATGTCGGCCCGGTGATCGACGACGAGGCGCAAAGCTCGATCCGCGAGTATTGCACCACGATGGGGCTGCAGGGCCGGCTGATCGCCAAGCTCGAGGCGCCTGGGGATGGCCGCTTCGTCGCGCCGCATGTGTTCCGGGTCAAGGGCATCGAGGAGATGGAGCGCGAGGTGTTCGGGCCGGTGCTGCATGTCGCGAGTTTTGACGCCGACGGGATCGACGCCGTCATCGCCGCTATCAACCGCAAGGGTTACGGCCTCACCTTCGGCCTGCACACCCGCATCGAAGGCCGCGTCCAGCATTTCGTCGATGGCATCCATGCCGGCAACATCTACGTCAACCGCAACCAGATCGGCGCCGTCGTCGGCTCGCAGCCCTTCGGCGGCGAGGGGCTTTCAGGCACCGGGCCGAAGGCCGGCGGTCCGCACTATCTCCGCCGTTTCCGCAAGGGACCGGAAGCCGGCACCGAGATTGCCGATGGTCACAAGGTGACGGCAACCGAACTCGCCGACAACCTGCCCGATCCGACGCTTGGCGGCTGGTCGACGCGGCCGGACCGCATCGCCATTTTGAGAAAGCATCTGCGCGGCAAGGGTGCGGCAGCGATCGGCGCTGCCGCCGGCATCGATTTCGGCCAGGTCGACCTGCCCGGCCCGACCGGCGAGGCCAACACGCTGTCGCTGTCACCGCGCGGCCGGGTGCTGTGCCTCGGGCCGGACGCCGACACGCTGCTTGCGCAGGCGATCCAGGCGCTGGCCGCCGGCAATGCGGTGCTGGCCGTGGCGCCGGGCGCGCCGGCGGCACTGTCGGCGCTGACCGGCAAGGGGCTGCCGCTCGCTGCCATAGATGGTCGGCCCGATCCGGTCGAGGCGCGTTCGCTGCGCGTCGATGTCGTCGCCTTCTCGGGCAAGCCGGAAGCAGCCCGCATCGTGCGCAAGGTGATCGCCAACCGGACCGGGCCGATCGTGCCGCTGGTCAGTGAAGTGCTCAACCCGGCGGCCTATGCGCATGAACGCGCCGTCTGCGTCGACACCACCGCTGCCGGCGGTAACGCCAGCCTGCTGGCCGCAGCGTGAGCTCGCTTGCCTGCGTCGGGTTGCAAGGATATGCGCTGGTATAGACAGCAACGCGAGCGGCCAGGCCGATCCGATGGAAGAGAAGTCCCCACCGTTTGAGCTGCCGCGCGTTGGTGTGGTCATCACCTGTCACAACTATCGCGCCTATGTCGAGGATGCGATCCGTTCGGTATTGGCGCAGACTTACCGGAACTGGGACTGCGTCATCGTCGACGATGCCTCGACCGACGGCTCGGCCGATCATGTCCGCCAGCTTCTCCAGTCAATCGACGATCCGCGCCTGCGCTTTTTGGCGCGCCAGGAGAATGGCGGACAGATCGCGGGATTTCGCGATGGCTTTGCCGCGACCGATGCGCCTTTCATCGCCTTTCTGGATGCCGACGACGTCTGGCTGCCGAATTTTTTGCTCGCCCATCTGTCCGCCCACCTCAATGCAACGCATTCGGCCGCGCTGTCGAGCTCCGATGTTTTCCTGGTCGATGGCAACGACACCTTGCTGAGCGGCACTTTCCTGGCCTTGCGCAAACCGCGCTCCGGACCGGACCGCCATGGCGTCGCGATCGTGCCCGGCGGCCAGCTTGCCGGCATGGCGCCCGGGATCGACTATGCGTGGCAGCATCCGGTGACCTATTTCGGACCGGCCATATATGGTTGGCTGTGGTCCCCATCCTCGGCCATGGTTTACCGGCGCGGCGCTCTGGAACCGGTCTTGTCCTTTCCGTTCAAGGCCAGGGTGGGCAGCGACTATCTGACGGCGATATGCGCGCATCTGGCCGGCGGCAGTCTCATCCTGTCGGAATGCCTCGGTCTCTACCGCCTGCATGGGTCCAACGTCTCCACTGGGACGGCTTTTGCCGGCGGTCATGTGCGGCAAACACCTGCCTACAGAGCCTACAGGAGCGTGCTGGCGGCCGATGCGGTCGAGTATGTGCTGGCGAATTCGGGCTGGCTCAGCGATGTCAACGGCCGCAATTTCATACCCGCATTTCTGACCCAGCATGTGCGCCAGTTCAGGGAATTGGGCAGCGATCCGCGGCTGGTGCGCTACCTGACCCGGGGACGACCCTGGCAGCGGCTGCGTATGCATGTCGCCCAGTGGTTGCGGCGACTGAGAAGCGGTGGCTCGCCGCGATCATAACAAGCGCCCAAGGGCATCACAGTCCCTGGGCGCGCCAATGTCAGGCGCCTTCGACGACCGAAAAGCCTTCGAACTGGGGATGGCCGAGATAGTGCACCTTCGAGGTGCCGGTGTTGCGGTGGGCGGCGCGAAAATTCTCGGATTTGGTCCAGGCGATGAAATCCTCGTGGCTTGCCCATACCGTGTGCGAGGCAAACAGCGTGTAGCCCTCGGTCTCGTTGACCGGGCCGCGCAGCAAGTGGAATTCCCTGAAGCCTTTCATCTCCGAGAGGCTGGAATCGCGGTTCTTCCAGACATCCTCGAAGGCGGTCTCCGAGCCGTTCTGGACCTTGAAGCGGTTCATGGCGATGTACATTGGCGTCCTCTCGAATTGGTGGATGGCATTTGGCGAAGGTGCTTAAAACGGACCGATCCGCGCCCTGAACACCCAGCTTGATAGCCCGGTCTCGGGTGGAATGGGCGGGAACGGGGCTTGCTGGCGCACCAGTTTCAAGGCGAATTGGTCTAGCTCGGCAGACCCTGAACTTTCGGCAAGCTGCAAGTCGCTGATGCTGCCATCGGCCATGACGACGAAAACGACCCTGGCATTGTTGCGAGCCTTCTCTTGAATCTTTTTCGAAACGTGGCGGTTGGCGCGGGCAAGCTTGTTCTGAACTTCAACGCTATAGCCGGATTCCATCGCATTGCCGGCCGCGCCCTGTTTTTCACCCCTGCTGGCAACCGCCGGTGCCTCGCGCTCCTCGCTATCTGCTGTGCCGCCAGTCTCTCCCGATATTGGTGCGCTTGGCCTCGGGCTTGGGACCGGTGGCCTTGCGGCGGGCAAATCAACAGCAGGCTCATCGGCGGGAGGCGCCTTTGAACTTTGCGTTTGAACCGCTGATGGTGTCGACGTCTCAGCGCTTGGGGCGACAGTTTGATCATTCGGAATGGCAGCCGTCAGTGTATCGGGAGCGACGTTTGCCTGTTCGGCAGCTTCCGGCGCAGACTTGGGTGCCGCCGGCGCCTTTATGGGTTGAGGCGCCTCGGTTGGCGGCACTGGTTGAGCGGCCTCGGGTTTGGCCGGCTGCGGATCGGCCACCAGGGTAACATCGATCGCGTCAGGTGCCGGGTTTTTCAAAGCGGTGCCGAGGACGTCGGCGCCCGATTGATCGGTGCCCTCGGACTGTATCGCATCCCCGGTATCGAACGTCCCGGCGGGTGCGATCAGGAACGCCGCCGCAGCGGCGACATGGAGCAGGCAGGAGGCGATGATCGCCACCGTCCATTTGCAGTCCGCGGCCGATGGCTGCGCAAGCGGCTCGGCTGGCGCAGTCGCCAGTTCGTTGCCGGCGTCGACGGGGAGGGGGGTGATGTCCTGCATGTTTCGCGGCGAGACCTGCCGCGAGCGCGGTGTGATTGTCAAATCAAGATCGGTTGCCGACCATGAAGGTGGGCCGGAGACGGGCCGCGCCGAACTCTCTTGCAGGAAGGCGCGATGCAGTCCCACCTCAGACGCCGAATGCGATACCGGTCTTGGTCTGCGTCTTCAGGCCGCGCATGCAGGCCTGCGGCTCGATACCGGTGCCGGCGCATTCGGTGGCGCTGTTGATCAGCACACGGCTGAGTTTGGTGCAGTCGGTGCCAGCGAGGTCGAAGCGGGTCACCTTGGTCTTGTCGGCCGGCAGGTCCTTGAAGTCGAGCACGCTCAGACGGTCGACGACGCCGGCCTCGTTGAACAGTGCGATCTCGAACGCCGCCTTGGAAAGATCGGCGCCAAGCGCATTGTTCACGACGAAGGTCAGGCGGCAGCCCTTGTCGGAGGGCTGCGCGGCATTGAGCTCGAGGCTGAGTTGCTGAGCCGGCGCGGACTGCGCCCACGCCGGCACCGAACCAAGCGACATCGCCAGCGTCGAGGTCAACAGACGAAGCGATGTCGTCAAGCGTATCATGGGTGTCAGCCTCCAAAGCGCATGGTTGCGGCCAGCTTCAGCGTGATGCCGGGCTCGTAGACGACGGCGGTGGTGCCGCCGTTCAGCGGGTTGGTGTATTTGACATCGAACAAATTGTCGGCGCGGAAGTCCACCTTCAGATTGTCGGTTGCCTGGTAGCTGGCGAAGGCGTTGACCAGCGTATAGTCCTTGGCCACGGGGTTGCCCTTCGGCTTGCCGTTGTACTGCACCTCGCCGCCGACGGTCAGCTTGTCTTCGAGGAAGCGGAAGCCGAGCTGCCCGGTGACCTGCGACGACGGGATTGTGGCAAGGTCGGCGCGCTCACCTCCATAAGAGATGGTGTGGCCGTTGATGATCGAGGCCGACAGCCCGGCGTAACCCCAGGCGGCATCGTAGACGCTCTCGAGTTCGAAGCCGTTGATCTTGGCCTGTGCGAAGTTCTGATACTGGAAGCAGATCGGGATGCCCGGGCCGAACGGGCAGCCGCTGGTCGGGTCGAATGGCGACAGCGTGACGCCTTCGATGTAGTCGTCGACATCGTTGTGGAAGTAGGCGGCCTTGAGCCGAAACGCGTCGCCGGCTTCGATGATGTCGTTCAGCTTGTAGTTGACGCCGAATTCGGTGGTCTTGCCGGTTTCAGGCCGCAGGTTCGGGTTGGGGAGGAACGGGAAGGTGACGCCGGCCGGATGGTTGCCGCTGATCAGCGTTTCGGTCAGCGACGGCGAGCGGTAGCCTTCCGCGTAGGTGCCATAGAATTGCAGGCCAGCCAGGCTGGCGCTTTCGAAGGGCGAGACGCCGACGGTGATGCGTGGCGACAGCCTGTCGCCTGAGGTTTCGTTGTCCGAATCCTTCAGGCTGTAATTGTCGTAACGCAGGCCAGTGATGACTTCGAGCCAGTCCCAGGTCAGCTTGTCCTGGATGTAGGCACCCGAAACGTTGCGCTTGCCTGACGGCGTATAAAAACTGTCGCTGCCCGACGTGCCGCCGGTCTCGACATTGTCGCCGACCCAGTCGCCGCCATAGGTCAGCTCGTGCGCGATGCCGGCGGTCTCGAAGCGCGACGTGTTCCAGATGTCGATGCCGGTGGTGCCGACATCGAAGGTCGATGTCGAGCCTGTCGGCAGCACCACGGGAAGACCGGTGACCGGATCGAAGCGGTTTTGCGGCACGAGCGTGGTCAGGTCCAGATTGGTCTTGTTGTAGGAGGCGTTGATGTGGAGATCGAGCCAGCTCTTGGCGTCGTCGGTGATGTTGTAGCGGGCGGTGAAGGTGTTCGACTTCAGGTCGACATCGTTGGCCGGCACGCCGCCGCTGGTTTCCGTCCAGCCGTCGCTCGAGCCGACCCAGCCGAGCTTCAATTCGCTGTTTTCACTGGCGCGGATGGTGGTCTTGAGCAGGCCGCTCAGCACGTCGAAGCCGGTGCCGGCGACGGTGTCGCCGCTGCCATTCTTGTAGTCGTCGTAGTCGCGATAGACGATGTTGCCCAACACATCCAAGTTGTCGTTGAATTTGTAAGCGCCGCTGGCGCTGGTGGTCCAGCCCTTGCCATTGCTTTCATAGCGTCCGGTGACGGAGCCGGCCCAGGTCTCACCGGGCTTCAAGAAGTCCTCAGCATCCTTGGTGTCGAAGAAGACGACGCCGCCAATGGCGCCGGAGCCATAGGTGTTGGCAGTCGGTCCGCGGATCACATCGACGGATTTGATGAGTTCGGGATCGACATAGAAGGTCGACTGCGTGCCGTGGTCGGAGCGCTGGAAATTCTGTCGGGCGCCGTCGACGATCACCGCGACGCGGCCGAAATCCTGCAGGCCGCGGATGTTGATGCTGGAGCTGACGCGTCGCGCATCGGCCTGCACCGTGACGCCCGGCACACCGAGCAGCATTTCGTTCGGCGTCGTCGCCATGCGGCGGTCGAGCTGTTCCTGATCGACATGGCTGGCCGAGGCCAGCGATTCGATCGCCGTTTCGCCGGTGCGGCTGATGACGAGGATCTTGTCCAGCAGCGTCACGCCGGCAGGCGCTGGCTTGGTGTCCTCGGTTTTCTTGGTCTGGTCGGCCTGGTCAGCGGCCGGTTGGGCGGCTTGTTGAGCGCTGGCCGGCGGCGTCAGCAACGCGACCACTGCCACTCCCGCAAGCAAAATGGCCACTGTCTTTGCCATAGGCCGACGCACCGGATCGGCGTTTGCCTGACCCAGTCGTCCACGATTTGCCAACCCCATTGCCCCAACTCCAAATCCAGGTTCGATGCTGGCTGGCGGCGGCGCTCGCTGGCATTTTTCATTTCATCCGGCGTCTTAAATGTTGACTCATTTCGTCCGGTATTGCACTGACTATTAAACATGATTATTCAAGTCAAGAAATGAATCGGCATTTTTGCAACGCCTAGCCAGACGCCCGGCACAGGAAAGGGATAGACAGAAATGAACACCCACAATCCCAATGACTTCCGTTACCGCGTCCGCCGTTCCGAGGAGACGCCGACCCGTTTCGACCGGGTGCCGCTGGCGGTGAGGACGCTGTCCTCCAACACGCTGTTCCAGGGCGAGCATGAGATTGGCATCGAGCACCATGGTGCGCTCTATCGGCTGAAGATCACCCGCCAGGGCAAGCTGATCCTCAACAAGTGACGAACCAGACAGGGCAGACAGGTAAGCAGGACATGGACCAGCGCGTAAAACCGGCCCCGCATGAAATCCGGCGGGCGCGGGCAGACAATCCGAAAGCGCGCGAGCGCGACCTTGCCGCCGAGCTCGGTATTTCCGAAGCCGAACTGGTCGCCGCGCATTGCGGCGACGGCGTCATGCGCGTCGAGCCGCGGGTCAACGATCTTCTGACCGGCCTCGACGCCGTCGGCGAGGTGATGGCGCTGACCCGCAACGAAAGCGCGGTGCACGAGAAGATCGGCGTCTACGACAAGGTCGTGCCCGGCGCGCACAATGCCATGGTGCTGGGCGAAAACATCGACCTGCGCATCTTTCCGAAAGTCTGGGCGCATGGCTTTGCCGTCGAAAAGCGCGACGGCGGCGACATCCGCCGCAGCCTGCAATTCTTCGATGCGGCTGGCGATGCGGTGCACAAGGTGCATTTGCGGCCGGCGTCCAATCTCTACGCCTACCAGAAGCTGGTGGCGGCCCTCGAATCATCGAACCAGGAGTCGACCGTTTCTGTCGCCGGCGTGGCCGAGGACGATGCTGAAACGCCGGGCGTTGCCGCAAACATTGACGATCTGCGCGACCGCTGGAGCCGGCTGACCGATGTGCATCAGTTCTTCGGCATGCTGAAAGCCCTGAAGCTCAGCCGCCGCCAGGCCGTGAGCATGGTCGGCCAGGATTATGCCTGGCTGCTCGACAATGATGCCGTCAGCGCCATGTTCCACCATGCTGCCGCCGATGGAATGCCGATCATGTGTTTCGTCGGAAACCGCGGCTGCATCCAGATCCATTCCGGCCCGGTCAAATCGATCAAGCCGATGGGTCCGTGGATCAACGTGCTGGACGAGACCTTCCACCTGCATTTGCGCACCGATCACATCCACGAGGTCTGGGCCGTGCGCAAGCCGACCAAGGACGGTCATGTCACGTCGCTCGAAGCCTATGGCGCCGACGGCAAGATGATCATCCAGTTCTTCGGCAAGCGCCATGAAGGCGGGGGCGAGCGCGACGACTGGCGGTTCCTCGCCGAAAACCTGCCGCGCATTCCAAGCCCGACCGCAGCCTGAGGAAACGACGATGATTTCACTGTTCAGGACGCTTGCAGCGGCCATGGGCCTGTCGCTGTTTCTTGCGGCGCCGGCGCCGGCCAGCGAAAACGTGGCCGTGTTTGCCGACACGTCGCGGATCGCGGCGATCGGCGGCTCGATCACCGAGATCGTCTATGCGCTCGGCGAAGAGGGCCACCTCGTCGCCCGCGATTCGACCAGCCGCTACCCCGCAGCAGCGGTCGCACTGCCCGATGTCGGCTATATGCGCCAGCTGTCGCCGGAAGGTGTCTTGTCGGTCAACCCGTCGGGCATTCTGGCGCTGCATGGCAGCGGCCCGAAGGAAGCGGTCGATGTGCTGAAAAAGTCGAGCGTTCCGTTCATCGATGTGCCCGAGCACTACAGCCATGACGGCATCCTGGAAAAGATCCGCATCGTCGGCAAGGCGCTCGGCGTCGACGCCAAGGCCGAGAAGCTTGTGGCCGAGACCGATGCCAAGCTGAAGGCGGCCGAGAAGCAGACGGCGTCGATCAAGGAGCGCAAGCGCATCCTGTTTGTGCTGTCGATCCAGGGCGGCAAGATCCTGGCCGCCGGCAGCGACACGGCCGGCGACGGCATCATCAAGCTCGCCGGTGCGGTCAACGCGGTCGAGGGTTTTTCCGGCTACAAGCCGATGTCCGACGAGGCCATCGTCACCGCCAGGCCGGATGTGATCCTGGCGATGAAGAATGCCGGCCCGCCGATTGCGGAGGCCGAGCTGTTCGCTATCCCGTCGATCACCTCGACGCCGGCCGGCGAAGGCCGCAAACTGATCCTGATGGATGGCAGCTACCTCCTCGGCTTCGGGCCGCGCACGGCCAACGCCATCCACGATCTCGCCGTCTCGCTCTATGGCAGCCAGGTCACGGACTGAGCCGATGGTGGATCAGTCGATCACCGGCGCGGCGGGCAAAGTGGCGGCCGAAGGCGATCGTTCGGGGCGTGCGCGCCTGGTTATTTTGCTTCTGTGCGTGGTGCTTGCGCTTTCCATGTTCCTGTCATTAACGTCGGGCGCCTCCGATGCATCGGCCGTCGGTGTCATTCGTAATTGGCTGACCGGCGCCGTGCCTAGAGATACCGCACTTGGCGCCCGCGACCGGCTGATCGTCTACGACATCCGCATGCCGCGCGTCCTGCTCGGTGTGCTGATAGGCGCGGCGCTGGCCGTATCCGGCGCGGTGATGCAGGGCCTGTTTCGCAACCCGCTCGCCGATCCCGGCCTGATCGGCGTTTCCGCCGGATCGAGCCTCGGCGCAGTTGCCGTCATCGTGCTCGGCACGACATGGCTGGCGCCGCTCACTTTGGCGCTCGGCAGTTTGGCCTTGCCGCTCGCCGCCTTTTGCGGCGGCCTTGCGGTGACGCTGGTGCTCTACCGCGTCGCCACGCGGCAGGGGCGCACCTCGGTCGCCACCATGCTGCTTGCCGGCATTGCACTGGCCGCCCTTGCCATGGCGCTCACCGGCATCCTGATCTTCATGGCCGATGACCGACAATTGCGCGACCTGACCTTTTGGCAGCTGGGCTCGCTCGGCGGCGCCACCTGGCCGAAGATCGCTTCCGTCGGCCCGATCATCGTTTTGGCGCTGGCGGCAATGCCGTTCATGGCTCGCGGGCTCAATGCGCTGGCGCTGGGTGAGGCGACCGCCGGCCATCTCGGCATTCCGGTGCAGCGGCTGAAATACACCGCCATCGTCGGCGTCTCCGCGGCGGTCGGCGCCTCGGTCGCGGTCAGCGGCGGCATCGGCTTCGTCGGCATCGTCGTGCCGCATCTGCTGCGGCTGCTGATCGGTCCGGACAATCGCTATCTCTTACCAGCATCGGCGCTGCTCGGCGCCTCGATGCTGCTTCTGGCCGATGCTGTCGCCCGCGTCATCGTGGCGCCAGCCGAACTGCCGATCGGCATCGTCACCGCGATCGCCGGCGCGCCGTTCTTCCTCTGGATCCTGCTGCGCAAGCGCGGCGTAGTCGACTTGTGATTTGAAACCTGTGAGGCGGGCATGATCGAAGCACGCGATGTCTCGGTGGCGATCGGCGGCAAGCGTATTGTCGCCAATGTCGATTTTGCCGCGCGGCCAGGCGAAATCGCCGCCATTGTCGGGCCCAACGGCTCGGGTAAGACGACCTTTCTCAAGGCCTTGTCGGGCGATCTGTCGTTTACGGGAACGGTTGCCGTCAACGGCCGCGACCTCTCCGCGATGAAGCCGGTGGAGGCCGCGACAGCGCGCGCCGTGCTGCCACAGGCGACGACGCTGTCCTTTCCCTTCACTGTGCGCGAGGTGGTCAGGCTCGGCCTTGTCGGCGGCCGTTCCGGCGTGCTGCCGGGCGAAGACGAGAGGCTGCCCGAGCGAGCGCTGGCGCGCGTCGACCTCGACGGCTTTGCCGGCCGTTTCTATCAGGAGCTTTCGGGCGGCGAACAACAGCGCGTGCAACTGGCGCGGGTGCTGTGCCAGGTCTGGGCGCCGGTGCTCGACGGCAAGCCGCGCTATCTGTTCCTCGACGAGCCCGTTTCCAGCCTCGACATCAAGCACCAGCTGATCATCATGAACATCGCCCGAGATTTCGCCCGGCGCGGCGGCGGCGTGATCGCCATCCTGCACGACCTCAACCTGACGGCCATGTATGCCGACCGGATTTTCGTCATGCATCGCGGCCGGCTCGCCGCCAACGGCTCACCGCAAGAGGTGCTGAGCGACGATCTGATCGAAAAGGTCTTTGACTGCCGGCTCAAGGTCGGCGCATTGCCGACCGGAAACGTGCCCTTTGTGCTACCGCAGTCGGCCGCGTAAAAGCCTAGGCCGCCGGCGCGCGGCGTTCCAGCATGTCGATGCCGAGCAAATGGCGGACATTCGGGCGCGCTGCCACCATATCGGCAATCGTGTAGCGGGAGAGCACGGCAAAAAAGGCGTTCAGCGCCTCGCGCAGCGCCGAGTTGAGCGCACAGCTGTCGACCAGCGGACATTCGGCGGCGTCGTTCTCGAAGCATTCGGCCATGGCGAAGCTCTCTTCGGTCACCCGCACGACATCGAACAGGTTGATCTGCTCGGCGGGACGGCCAAGTCTGACGCCGCCATTCCTGCCGCGCACCGTCTCGACCAGACCATGCTCGACCAGCGGCTGCAGGATCTTGAACAGGAAAAGTTCCGACACCGAATAAGCGGCCGCGATCTCCGGGATGCGGCTCAGCCGTTCGGTGTTGGCCGCGCAATACATCAGGATGCGCATGGCGTAGTTGGTCTGGCGCGTTAACCGCATTTCATTCCTCACCCAAGTGCTGGCGCGTTGCAACCGCACCAGATTTTAGATTCGTGCCGGCGCGGCTCCTCATCTGGAACTTCGGATTCGCCCGCACTGGCCTGGCCGGAATATGGCCTATACCTTGGAACAATTCCAGACTGGGATTGCATGATAGATGAATATTCTTGTCAACTTTGCGTGCGAAATCGGCAAGTCCCGGGCGAAATCGGCCTATCCGATCATGCCACGGGCCGAAACACTCCCTAAATAGCCCAGACCAGATAGAGATCGACCAGGAGCGCCTCATCCATGTCTCAATCGGTTTCGTCCGTGGCGCCCTCGGCTTTTGACAGCGAGGCGGGTGCCAAGCTTTCGGCGCTGCGTCGGACAAAGTTGCTCGCCACGGCTGCGCTGGTGCTTTGCGTCGTGGTCTTTGCCATGGCCAAGTCGTTTGAGAGCACCTATCCGTGGCTTGGTTTCGTGGCGGCCTTCGCCGAGGCGGCGACGATCGGCGGGCTGGCCGACTGGTATGCGGTGGTGGCGCTGTTCAAGCGACCGCTCGGCCTGCCGATCCCGCACACCGCGATCATCCCGGCGAACCAGAACCGCATCGCCGACAATCTCGGCCGCTTCATCGAGGTCAATTTCCTGGCGCCAGAGCCGGTGCGCGAAAAGCTCGCCGATGTCGATTTTGCGGCGCTCGTCGCCGACTGGCTGGCCGACGCCGAGCGCGCCGCCGGCCTGTCGCGCTTCGTCGTGCGGCTGGTGCCGCAGACGCTTGCGGCAATCGAGCAATCCGGCCTGCGCGGCTTCGTCACCAGCCGCATGCTGGAGCAGATCGACAAGGTGCCGCTGGCGCCGCTGGCGGCCGAGCTGCTGTCGGCGCTGACCGACGACCGTCGCCACCAGAAACTGTTCGACGAGTTTACCCGCGTGATCGGCCGCTTCCTCAACGACGAGGAAGCGCTGGCGACCATGCGCGAAAAAATCCGCGAGGAATTGCCGTCGCTGTTCAACCTGTTCCGCGCCGACGCGTATCTGTTGAAGAAAATCGTCGCTTCCGCCGGCTCGCTGCTCGATGAGGTCCGGGCCGATCCCGATCACCCGATGCGCGCCGAATTCGACCGTTTCGCGCATAGCTTCATCGAGCGGCTCAGGACCTCGAAGCAATACGCCAAGCGGGCCGAGAAGCTGAAGCGCGATTTCCTGGCGCGGCCGGAGGTCAAGGCGCTGGCCGGTGACATGTGGCAGAGCCTCAGCGTGTTCATCGAACAGGACGCCAGGGCGGAGAATTCGATCGTTCGCGAGCATCTCGCCAACATGTTCGTCGAGGTCGGCCGCCATCTCGCCGGCGATCCGCAGATCAGGGCCGACATGAACCAAGGCTTTGTCGTGGCGCTTAGCTCGTTCGTGGAGAGTCAGAAGAGCGGCGTGTCGACGTTCATCGCCGACCAGGTCAAGCGCTGGGACCTTGCCCAGCTGACCAGGCTGATCGAGATGAACATCGGCAGGGACCTGCAATATATCCGCTTCAACGGCATGATCATCGGTGGCCTTGCCGGCGTCGCGCTCTACTTGGGCGAGCGGCTGCTGCTTACCGGCTGACGCTGCATTCGCGACTAAATTGCGTTGCGGAGCGAATGGACACGCGGCGCGCGAGTGCTATTGTCCAGCCTAGGGTTCAGCATTTGCAGTAAACTGGGGAGCAAACGAGCAATGGCCAAACAACCCGACTCCGATTCGTTCATGGATATGTTCAGCAAGTTCGGCCGTGACCTGAAGGTGCCGAATGTCGAGGCGATCCTTGCGCATCACCGCAAGAACCTCGAGGCGTTGGAAAAATCGGCGCGGGCGGGAGCTGCCGGCGCGACATCGCTTCTGTCCAGGCAGCGCGAGATGCTGCAGGACACGCTGCGTGAAGTCAGCGACATGGCGCAGAGCTACAAGGCTCCGGGCAATCCGCAGGAACTGATGTCCAAGCAGGCCGAGTTCGCCAAGAAATCCTTCGAAGCCGCCCTGAAAAATGCCAGCGAAGTGGCCGAGTTGGTCAAGAAATCCGGCACCGAATCCGTCGAAATCCTGCGCGAGCGCATCAAGGAAGCGATGGAGGAAATCCGCTCCGGCTATGACAAGAAGTGATTCTTAAGCGCAGCCTGCCGGCTGCGGCTGCGACGGGCCGCTTGCGGCGCATGACCGTGGACGAGGGGCGCCGTTTGGCCGAAAATGCTGGAACAGAATCGCAACAGGCGAATTGACAGAGGCTGTCGGTTCGTGGTCCGAGGCATTTTGGAGCCATCGGGAAAGCAGGAATGACGGAAATACGGCCGAAGACGCCGCCGACCTTCGAGCAGCTGAAGGCGATGGCCGGGCAGGAGCTCGGCGTGTCGGAATGGACGACCGTCGACCAGAACCGCATCAACCAGTTTGCCGAATGCACGGGCGACCATCAGTGGATTCATGTCGATCCGGAGCGCGCGAAGCGGCAGAGCCCGTTTCGCACCACGATTGCGCATGGCTATCTCACGCTGTCGATCATCGGCGCCTTGGCGCTCGATCTGGGCATCGTGCCCGAAAACACCCAAGCCGCCTTCAACTACGGCTTCGACAAGGTGCGTTTCCTGGCGCCGGTCAGGGTGGGCGCACGCATCAGGCTGCGCACCACGCTGTTGTCGGTGGAAGACAGGGGGCCGGGCCAGTATCTGATGAAGGCCGCCAACACGGTCGAGATCGAGGGCGAGCAGAGGCCGGCCCTGACTGCCGAAACGCTGGTCATGCTCTATGAGCGCCGCAAGCGGGCAGGCGCGTAAACTCCCTACCTTAGATCATGATGACTGTTGCCGCGACGATGACCGACCGTCAGCGCGGGCCGAGAGCAGAGCCAGCAACAGTGCAGCCACTGCCAGAACCGTCGCTGCCTGAAAGGTCACGTGCATTCCGTGGGCGGCTGCCACTGATGGCAGTACATCCTGACTTTCCTGTCCTCCCGCCGAAGCGGCCGCAAAGATGGCGCCCATCAGCGATGCCCCGGTGATCAGGCCGAGATTGCGCGACAGATTGAGCAAGCCGGACACGACGCCGCGCTCACCGGCGCCGACTCCGGTCATGACCGCCGCATTGTTGGATGTCTGGAACAGCGCGTAGCCGAAGCAGGTGACGGTGATTGGCACGACATAGCTGGCGATGCCGAGTTCTGTCATGGCGAGCGACAAAAGCAAGGTGCCGGTGGCAAGGCCGAACAGTCCGGCTATCATCATCCTGTGCGTGCCGAAGTGATCGGTGAAGCGTCCTGCAATCAGCGCCGAGAGTGCCGAGACCAGCGGACCTGTCGATAGCACCAAGCCAACCATCGCGGCATTGAGCCCAAGCCCGCGCGACAGATAGAACGGCGCGACGACAAGGGTCGCCATCATGACGGTGGCGACGGCGAGGCTCATGGCCAGGCTGGCGCTGAGCCGGAAGTCGTACAACCGGGCAAGCCGGATCAAGGGATTTTTCGTCCTCTTCTGCGCAACGCCAAACAGAACGATGCCGATGCCGGCGGCGATCAGCAGGCCGATGTTGAGGGCGCCGAAATGGCCGCGGCCGAGCGTCATGGCCAGCGCGTAGGCGGCGAGCGTCAAGGCGAGCAGGGCAGTGCCGACCGCGTCGAACCTGCCTTGAGTTGTCGCCGCAGACGTGCCGCGGGCGGGCAGGGCCAGCCAGGCGAGCGCAAAGGTCACGATGCCGAGCGGGACATTGACGAGGAAGATCGCCCGCCAGCCGAAGCCGGCGATGAGAAAGCCGCCAAGCGAGGGGCCGAGCGTCGTGCCGATCGCCGACATGGCGCCGAGCAGGCCCATGGCGCTGCCGGTTCTCTCCTTGGCCACGGTCTCCGCGACAAAGGCCAGCGTTAGCGCCATCATCAGTGCCGCCCCGAGCCCTTGCACGGCGCGCGCCGCGATCAGCAGCCACAGCGTCGGCGCCAGCCCGCAGAGCACCGAAGCCAGTGTGAACAACGCGATGCCGCCGAGCAGCAAAGGCCGGCGGCCGAACATGTCAGCCAGCCGTCCAGCGCTGACGATCAGGGCGGTGATGGCCAGCAGATAGGCGAGAACCACCCATTGCACCGACTGGAACGACGCGCCGAAGGCCTGCATCAGCGACGGCAGCCCGACGCTGGCAATGCTGGTTCCGAGCGACGACAGCAGCGTGGCGAACGACAGGCTTGCCAATGCCAGGACAGCGGACTGGGCCTGTCGTGGCGCTGATGCGCGTTGGTTTCCAGTCTGCTCAGCAATTGCCATAGTGATCTCCTTCTTCCTGGTCCGGGAAACGGACCTGTCGGAGATCTAATTTCTAAAGTGGCATAGCGGAAGGCGCAGCATTTGCATCTTATTCATGCATGAAACGCCATGCCATGTTATAGCTAGACAATGACATCGCCCGATCTCAATCTGCTGTTCGCGCTCGACGTTCTGCTCGCCGAAGGCAGCGTGGCGCGCGCCGCCAGTCGGCTGCGGCTCAGCCCGTCGGCGATGAGCCGGACGTTGGCGCGGCTGCGCCAGGCGACCGGCGATCCGTTGCTGGTTCGTGCCGGCCGTGGCCTGGTTCCGACCCCGCGCGCGCAGGAATTGCGGCAGCACACCGGCCGCGTCGTCCAGGAGGCGGAGGTGTTGCTGCGCCCTGCCAGGCTTCTCGATCTCGCGAAGCTGGACCAGATTTTCACGCTGCGCACCAATGAAGGCTTCGTCGAGGAATTTGGACCGCGTCTCGTCGCCCGTGTCGGAGCCGAGGCACCTGGCGTGCGGCTGCGCTTTGCGCCCAAATCCGGCAAGGATGCGATGGCGCTGCGTGACGCGGCGATCGACCTGGAAATCGGCGTTGCCGGTGAGACGGGACCGGAGGTCCGCATCCAGGCGCTGTTTCGCGACCACTTCGTTGGCGCCGTGCGAGCGGGCCATCCCCTAAGCGAAGGCGCGGTAACGACGGAACGCTATGCGGCCGGCCGCCACATCAGCGTTTCCAGGCGTGGTCGCGAGCGAGGGCCGATCGACGAGGCGTTGAGCGGGTTCGGCCTGCAGCGGACGGTCGTGTGTATGGTTTCCGGCTTCTCGGCCGCCCTTGCCATGGCACGTGCCTCCGATCTGATCGCCAGCGTGCCGGAACGGCATACGCAAGGCGCACGCGCCGGCATGGTCAGCTTTCCGCTGCCGGTCGCCACCGTCGAGGTCACCATCTCGATGCTGTGGCATCCACGGCTTGACGCCGAACCGGCGCAACGCTGGCTGCGCGATTGCGTGCGCGAGGTCTGTGCGGCCTCTCGCTCAGAGATCAACGCGCCATCGCGGTCTCAAGTACCCTGAAAATCCGCTCGTCTCCGCACTGGGCAACGTTGAAGCGCAGGAAGCGGCTGGCAGTTCCCGACAGGCTGAATGCGTTGCCGGGCGCCAGCACAATGTTGTCGGCCAGTGCACGGCGGGCGATGTCGGCTGCATCCACACCATCGGGCAGGCTGCACCACAGGAACAGTCCGGCGGGCTGGTCGATCCAGGGCGTGATGCCGATCGCTTTCAGGCGCGCGCTCGTCTCGCCCATGGCGCGGGAAAGCCGCGCCCGCAGCAGATCCATGTGCTTGCGGTAGCTGCCGTCCTTGAGCAGCGCCAGCACCAGTTCGGCCGCCAGCCGGCCGCCGCCGAAGGTGGTGGCGATCTTGAGGTCGGTGAGCTGCTCGATCCAGCCGCGCGGTGCGGCGATGAAGCCGCAACGCACCGAGGCCGACAGCGTCTTGGAGAAGCTGCCGATATGGACGACGCGGTTGAGGCCATCGAACGCCGCCAGCCGGGGCGCGGGCGTATGTTCGAAGTCGGCAAAGATGTCGTCCTCGACGATGGTCAGGTCCGACTGGTCGGCGAGTTTCAGCAGCCGATGCGCGGTGACCGGCGACAGGATCGCGCCGGTCGGGTTGTGAATGGCGGAATTGGTGATGTAGAGGCGTGGCTTGTGCTCGGCCAGCGCCTGCGCGAACAACTCGATGTCCGGTCCCGATGGCGTGTAGGGAACGCTGACCACCTTGGCGCGGTGGGCGCGCAGCAGCGCGTGAAAATTGAAGTAGCAGGGGTCGTCGACCAGTACGGTGTCGCCGGGTTCGATGAGGAACCGGCACAGGAGATCGATGGCCTGTGTGCCCGATTCCGTCAGCATGATCTGTTCGGGCGAAACTTCGATGCCGTGCCCTTCCATGCGCCGCGCCAGCAATTGCCGCAGCGGCGGCAGGCCGAGCGGCGTGCCGTAATCGGCGAGGTCGACATCGTCGGCGCGCGCCACCGTGCGCAGCGCCCGGCGCAAGGCGAACTGCGGCATCCACGAGGCCGGCATCCAGCCGCAGCCAGGTTTCAGCATCTCGCCGCCGGCTTCCAGCGACTGGCGCGAGACCCATAGCGGATCGATGGCGCGGTCGAGCCGCGGGCCGATCTCGGCCAGCGACAACGGTGCCAGCGAACCGGCGGCATAGAAGCCCGAACCCGGCCGGGAGCGGATAGCGCCTTCGGCGGCAAGCCGCTCATAGGCCTCGACCACGGTGGATTTGGATACCTGCATGGCTTTGGCGAAAGCGCGGATCGAGGGCAGGCGCGCTCCCGGCGTCAGGCTGCGCGCTGCAATCCGCTGACGGATGGTCGCCATGACAGTTTCGACAAGCGTGGTAGCGACCAGCGTCTTTGCGCCGTCGGTTTCCAGAAAGAGATCAGCCATCTGTATTGCTCAATCGGCCATTACAGTTCTGCAAAATTGTACCGCATTGTCTCTGGCAATTCCATACCCTCAGGCGCGATAGAGGGCGAAAGCAATGGAGCCTGGAATGGACAAGACCGCGAGTGGCTGGGTGAACGGATTCGTCGGCGTGCTGATCTTCAGCGGTTCGCTGCCGGCGACGCGTGTGGCGGTGGCGGATTTCGATCCGACATTCCTGACCTCGGCCCGCGCGGCGATTGCCGGTCTGCTCGGGCTGGCAATGCTCGTCCTGTTCCGGCAGAAACGCCCGGAGCGTAGCGATTTCCTGTCGCTGGTGATCGTCGCCCTTGGCGTGGTTGTCGGCTTTCCTTTGCTGACGGCGCTCGCGCTGAAGCACGTCACCTCCGCCCATTCCATCATCTTCGTCGGCCTGCTGCCGCTGGCCACCGCGATCTTCGGCGTGCTGCGCGGTGGCGAGCGTCCGCGCCCGGCCTTCTGGCTGTTCTCCTGCATCGGTAGTGCGCTGGTTGCGGGCTTTGCCTTCTCCCAAGGCGTGACCGCGTCACCGGTGGGCGATGGCCTAATGCTGGCCGCCATCATCGTCTGCGGCCTGGGCTATGCGGAGGGAGCCGCTCTGTCGCGCAGGCTGGGCGGCTGGCAAGTGATCTGCTGGGCGCTGGCGATCTCATTGCCGATCATGCTGGTGCTGACGTTTGCGACGCTGCCGCCGTCCTTTGCCGCCGTCGGCTCCGGCGCCTGGATCGGTCTCGCCTATGTCTCGCTGTTCAGCATGCTGATCGGCTTCGTCTTCTGGTATCGCGGCCTCGCGCAAGGCGGCATCGCCGCCGTCGGGCAGTTGCAGTTGCTGCAGCCCTTCTTCGGCCTCGCGCTGGCGGCGACGCTGTTGCACGAGCAGGTCAGCCCGCTCATGGTCGTCGTCACCCTCGGGGTGGTGGCGTGCGTGTTCGGGGCAAAGAAGTTTGCGCGGTAGTTTTGGTGGCGGAGGGCGGCCCTGTCCCTAGAACTTCGTCACCACGCCAATGCCGATGCCTTCAAAACCGCCCATCGCCATCAGGGCGGCCGGCGCTTCGTCGAGGCTGATCTTCTTGCCGACCAGCAGTTCGGGCTTGAGCTTGCCGGTGCGGATCATCTCCATCATTGCGGGGTAGCGGTAGGCCTGCATGCCGTGGCTGCCGAGGATTTCGAGTTCGAAGGCGATCACCTTGTCCATCGGCACTTGCGGGCGGGCGTGTTCGCCCAGCATCAGGCCGACCTGCACGTGGCGGCCGCGCCGGCGCAGGTTTGCAATCGAATTGAACGATGTCGTGGGATGGCCGAGCGCGTCCATCGACATGTGCACGCCGCCATTGGTGATCTGCTTGACCGCCTTGACCACATTCGGCGTCGTGGACGCATTGATGGTCGCCACCGCGCCGATCTTTTTGGCAAACTCCAGCTTCTCGTCGGTGAGATCGATGGCGATGACATTGGCGCCCATGGAGCTGGCGATCATGATCGCCGACAGGCCGACGCCGCCGCAGCCATGCACCGCCACCCATTCGCCCGGCGTCACCCGGCCTTGGTCGACGATGGCGCGAAACGAGGTGACGAAGCGGCAGCCGAGGCTGGCGGCGGTGGCGAATTCCATCTCGTCGGGCAGGCGCACGAGATTGGTGTCGGCATGCTCGATGGCGACATATTCGGCAAAGGAGCCCCAGGCGGTGAAGCCCGGCTGCGTCTGGTGCTCGCAGACCTGGTGGTTGCCCGAATTGCATTCGAAACAGCGGCCGCAGCCGACGCAGAACGGCACGGTGACGCGTTCGCCCGCTTTCCAGCGGGTCACCCGCTTGCCGGCGGCGACGACGATGCCGGCCAGCTCGTGACCCGGCACATGCGGCAGCGTGATGCCGTCATCATGACCCATCCAGCCATGCCAGTCGCTGCGGCAGAGCCCTGTCGCCTCGACCTTGATGACGACACCATCGGCGGCCGGTTTCGGATCCGGCACGGTCTGGATCGTCGGCGCTTCGCCGAATTTTTCGAAGACGACGGCTTTCATCGGCAAGTCTCCATGCTCTGCTCCGGCAGTGTGCGCCTATTCCGCATCTATCTGATTCTCGGGCGCCGCCTTGCGGAAGGCCGGCAGCGCCATGCAGGCGGCGTGGATGCGCGATATCGTGGGGTAGGGCGTCAGGTCGACGCCGAAGCGGGCGTTGCTGGCGATCTGGGCGACGAGGCAGATGTCGGCCAATCCGGGCGCGTCGCCATGGCAGAATGTGGCCGTCTCGTCCGATGAAGCCAGAATCTTTTCAAGTGGCTGAAAGCCTTCGTTCACCCAGTGGCGGAACCAGTTGACGACGTCCTGGTCGCCGGCGCCGAACAAAGTGCGCAGCGAGGTCAGCACGCGCAGATTGTTCACCGGGTGGATGTCGCAGGCGATCATCTGCGCCAGCATTCGCACCCGTGCACGGCCGAGCGCATCCCTGGGCAGCAGCGGCGGTTCGGGATGGGTCTCGTCGAGATATTCGATGATCGCCAGCGACTGCGTCAAAAGCGTGCCGTCGCTCAGAATCAGCGCCGGCACCAGCGCTTGCGGATTGACCGCGCGGTAGGCGGGCTCCAGATGGTCGCCATGACGCAGATGATGCGGCACGTACTCGTAGGTCAGCCCCTTCATCTCCAGCGCGATGCGTGCGCGGTAGGAGGTGGACGAGCGGTAGTAGTTATGGAGGACGAGGTCGCTCATCACGTCCTCAACTGGGTTGACCGACGGTCAGTTCGATCGTGCCGATGCCGTCGACGCCGCCGGTCATCGTCTGGCCGGACGCCACCGCGCCGACGCCGGCCGGCGTGCCGGTAAAGATCAGGTCGCCCGGTTGTAGTGCAACCGACTCGCTGCAGATCGAAACGATATCGGCGATCGGCCAGATCAGCTCGGCGAGATCGCCATCCTGTTTCACCGTGCCGTCGACGGCGAGCCAGATGCGGCTCTTTTGCGGGTGGCCGGATTTTGCCGCAGGGACCAGAGGGCCGCAGGGCGCCGAACGGTCGAAGGCCTTCGACCAGTCCCAAGGCCGTGCCGCCTTCTTGGCCTCGTCCTGCAGGTCGCGGCGGGTGAGGTCGATGCCGACGCCGTAACCCCAGACATGGTCGAGCGCCTCTGCGCGTGGAATGCGGAAGCCGGCCTTGCCGATGGCCGCGACCAGCTCGATCTCGTGATGCAGGTTCTTGGTCAGCGGCGGGTAGGGGATCGTGGTGCCGCTATCGACCACCGCATCGGCCGGCTTGGTGAAGAAGAAGGGCGGGTCGCGCTCGTCATTGCCGAGTTCGCGGGCGTGGGCGGCGTAGTTGCGGCCGACGCAGAAGATGCGGCGCACCGCAAAACGGTCCGGCGAACCTTCTATGGCGACCGACGGGGTTGCGGGCAGGGGAAGGACGAACTCTGTCATGCGCGGTCTTTCTTCTTCAACTGCTGGCACATTTGACCGATTTGAACCGCCGGGCAAGGCGTGAGCGTTCGCAAAAGCCCGGCTCGGCCTCCGGCTTAAGATGGCGATAGACTATTTGCCAATAAGCTGACCATACCAGCGGGAGTATCGTGCCCAGGGAGGACTGAAACGAACCCCATGACCGCAATCAACGATCGCGCCCGATTCCTGATCATCGACGACCACCCGTTGTTTCGCGAAGCGCTGCACAGCGCCGTGCAAATGGCTTACCCGGAAGTCGACACGGTGGAGGCGCGCTCGATCGCCGAAGCGCTCGATCTGCTGGGTGGGATAAAACCGTTCGACCTGGCGCTGCTCGATCTCAACATGCCCGATGTCCATGGCTTTGACGGGCTGCTGCAGCTCAGGACCCGCCATCCGCGGCTGCCTGTGGTCGTCGTGTCGGGCTATGAGGAGCCGAAAATCATTTCCGAGGCGCTGTCCTACGGTGCTGCGGGCTTCATTCCGAAATCAGCGCGCAAGAGCGATCTCGCCGCCGCCATACGCTCGGTGATGGAAGGCGCGATCTATGTGCCCGAAACCTATGAAGGCCAGCCGCCCGACGCCGACAGCGCCGACCGCGCCGACATGGTGCAGCGTCTGGCCAAGCTTACGCCGCAGCAGCTGCGCGTGCTGCAGATGCTGCGCCAGGGGCTGCTCAACAAACAGATCGCCTATGAGCTGCAGGTCGGCGAGACCACGGTCAAGGCGCATGTCTCGGAGATCCTGCGCAAGCTCAACGTGTATAGCCGCACGCAAGCGGTGATCGAGGTGTCGAAGCTCGACAATGCGGAGCTGTTCAGGGATCAGGCGGGGTTTTGAGGGTCGGCACCGGTAGACGCCTGTAGTTTCTGATCCTATCCGAATGATATCGACGAAATGATTTCTGTCGTCTCATCTAGTTCTTTATCGACATGATCGTCTTCATCACCTGGGCCGAGGTACGTCAGGAAGGCAAAGTCGTTTCCATTCGATAAATACCAGGCATACAAGGTTTCACCCGCAGTCCTTGATGCGACACCAACACACATTATATCGCGAAATTTTCGGGTAAAAATATGCTCGATTTCTATGAAGTTGTTTTGACAAAACTCAATCATAAACGATCTGAGAACGTCGAAATCTGCGTTTGGCCTTTCCCCACTACGATATTTCGCAATAGAGAACTGGAAAGCGCCGACACCTGATACCTTAGCTCAGGTAGGCGGTGAGCCGTCGGGGAGGTCGTCAGTTATGTCTTCCCATCCGGCAGGCAGATCGAAGGTCAGGCCGTGGAATTGCACTATCATGATGGGTTCCCCGGGTCTGCCCTTCACGTATGGGCAATGCCCGAACATTCACGGCACGGCGTCGGCGCGTGCTAGCGACACCCTTTTTATGCGATCCGCATGAGGGTGATATGAGACATGTATCAAATGATGCGGCTCGTCGAAGCGGTCCCAAGGGCCAAACTCACCTAAATAGGGATCTTTCCGTGCGGAGCCGCTTTTTGAGGGTACGCCGAACATTTTCAGCACGTCGCCGCGACTGGATGAAAAGGGAATACCCAAGAGGTCTCGATCCAAATTGTCGGCTTCTATGAATATGGTGTCTATCTTTTCATCGCTATCGCAGATGAAGGAAAATTTGTTACGCGCAGATTCGTAGTTTATGCGGATTTCCGAAAGATCATCGGTAACAGTTCGTCTGAATTTCCAGGATTCAAACCGCGGCGACGTCAAAAGGGATGACGCCGGCTTTCCCAGGTAATCAAGCAACGCGTTAGCCATTCTCTAAGCCAGCAAATGGGCCAGCAGCGCCCTTAGTTGCGCCGGTTTCAGCGGCTTGCGCATCAGCTCGATGCCGGCGGCGCGGGCGGCTTTCACCACGGCTTCGGAGCTGTCTGCGGTGACGATCAGGGCCGGAACAGCGCGGCCGAGATAGTCGCGGACTTCGGCGATGGTGGCGGTGCCGAGATCGCCGTCGTCGAGATGCTGGTCGGCAATGACGATGTCAGGCACCCAGTCGGTGTCGCCGAGCAGGCTGATTGCATCCTCGGTCGAGGTCGCGGCGCGCACCAGGCACTGCCAGCGCTCGAGCAGGAAAGTCATCGCCTGCAGCACATCGGCATCGTTTTCGACCAAAAGCACCTTGGTGCCGAACAGGCCGTAGCCGCGCGGACGCTCCATCTCGGCAAGGCTGGCGATGGCATCGGCGCTGGCGCCGATGCCGACCGGAACATCGATGTGGAAGATGGTCCCGCGCCCGACCTTCGAGGAGAACGTCACCGGATGGCCGAGCGCGGCGGCCATGCGCCGCACGATGGCAAGGCCCAGCCCCAGCCCGCCTCCGGAGATCCCGGTATCGGCCGGAATGGCGGAGCCGCGATGGAATTCCTCGAATACCGCCTCGCGCTGATCCTCGGGAATGCCGCAGCCGGTGTCGGCGACGTCGATGCGGATGGTGTCGCCGCGATGCCTGGTGCCAACCAGCACGCCGCCCGAACGGGTGTAGCGCAATGCATTGGACAGGATGTTCTGGAGGATGCGGCGTAACAGCGTGCGGTCCGAACGCACCACCGCGCTGACCGGGCGGAACTTCAGCGCCAGGCCCTTCGTCTCGGCCACCGGCAGGAAATCCGAGCGCAGCGAAGAAAACAACGTCTCCAGATTGACGTCGCCAATGTCGGGCAAGACCACGCCGGCATCGAGCTTGGAAATGTCGAGCAGCGTGCGCAATAGGTCTTCCATCGTCTCCAGCGAGCGCTCGACCTGGCGGACGAGTTTCTTGCCCTCGTCGCTGGTCTGCACCTCGGCCAGCGCCGAGACGGAGAGGTGGGCGGCGTTCAGCGGCTGCAGGACGTCATGGCTGGCAGCGGCCAGGAACCTGGTTTTGGACAGGTTCGCCAGCTCGGCGTTTTCCTTGGCCGCGCTGAGGTCGATATTGGATTGCTCCAGGCGACGAAGCGTCGAGTGCAACTCCTCGGTACGGATGCGCACTCGATTTTCGAGCGAAATCGCGGTCTGGAACAGCGAGAAGGCGTTGCCCTGCTGGTCCATCGAGCGCTCGACGCGGCTGACCAGGGCGGCGTTGATCTTCTTCAGCCTGTCGATGTCGTCGATATCCCTGAGCGGCATGGAACCTATTCCGCCGCCTGTCGGTCGCCAAAGGCGATGCCGGTGAAAGTCTGATTGAGGTGCATCGAGCGGTACTGCTCGCCATAGGTGCCGAAGCCGATGACGTTGTTGACCCGGTAAAGCTCCGAAATGTCGCGGAACACCTGGCGGTTGCGGGCGTCCAGTCTTCGCAGCACGCAATCGAAGCCGAGGATCATGTCGATGCCGCCGAGCCGCTCCTCGACGTCGCGCAGTGCGGCGCGCGTCGATTCCACCATGTCCTTGGGTTGGGCGATGGACAGGACGACGCCGTCGTCAATGGCGCAGAAGAACGACAGCGAGCCGTCGGGATGCATTTTCTGGATCGAGCGGCAGTAATATTCGCCACCCACCTTCACCACCACGGGGTGCGAAGCGAAGCTCAGCGGCGTCAAGTTCTGCGCAACGATGCCGACCGAGGCTGCATATTCCTCAGCCGCATTGGTGGCGTTGAATTCGCGCACGGTGCGGTGGTCGGGATCGGATGCCGTCACCACCAGCTTCTCGTCGGTGGGGACGAAATTGTCGGTCTTGAAGACGTGGAAGGGAATTTCGGTTGATATCAGCACGATGATGGCGCTGTCGGACGCAACCTTGCCGTTCGAGATCAGCCTGGTGGTTTCGAATTTCAGATCATCGCCCGCCGAACCGCCGAGCAGCGGGATGTCGTCCAACCCCCAATGAATGGCCGAGGTCACCGCTTCCTCGGCAAACGACAGGCCGTCGATGAAGCAGAGCGCGAAGGTGCTTTTGGTGTGGCAACTGCCGGTGCGCCCGCGCAGCAATCGCCGCAAGGCCTCGACCTCGTCGGTGATCCTGTCCATGCCCGACGAAGAGAGATTGTCGACCATGGTGCTGACCGCCGAAAACGACGCGGAGGGAAAGAGCAGGGCCAGTACGTGGCCGTCCTCGAGGCCCTGCGGGGTGATCTCGCCGGCGGTCGAGCAAGCGGCGTAGGCCAGCGCCGGCGCGTGGGCCTTGAGCGCATGCGACAAAGCAGTGGCATCGACCAGGCTCTGGGAGAAGAACAGCAGCGCAAAGCCAGCGTCGATGGCAGAGGCTTCGGCGGCGACCGCCCGGGCGAATGCATTAGCGTCGGGCTCGTCGGTGGTGAGCGCCGACAGACCGGATGCATAGCTCGTCCGTGAACTGGCCAGCAGCTTTCTCCGCATTCCTCCGACGCATTTCTGTGCGCGCCTGTTCTTTGTTTTTATGTCCTTTGGAGCGCCAGCGTCGATGACATTGTTGCCTTCAATCCGCACTTTGGCAATGGGGCGGTCGGGCCGATGATTTTCGGTTTCTCCATGACCGAAAGTACAATGAGCACCGTGTGTTTTTTGCGCGTTGTGCGGTGTACGAATAGCACGTGGCCGAGCGCCAACGCCGCATCGGCAGCAGCATGATTACCGAGGTTATACCCAGGGAGGATGCATGTCGGACGTTTCGTTTGTCGTGAACGGAAAACGGGTCAGCGGCGCTGCCGAGGACCGAACGCTTCTGGTTCATTTCCTGCGCGAAAATCTTGGTCTCACCGGAACGCATGTCGGTTGCGATACCTCGCAATGCGGCGCCTGCGTCGTCCATGTCGACGGCAAAGCGGTGAAGTCGTGTTCGATGCTGGCCGTGCAGGCTTCCGGGTCGACCGTAGTGACGATCGAGGGGCTCGCCAATGGCGCCGACCTGCATCCGGTGCAGGCGGCGTTCAAGGAGCATCACGGGCTGCAATGCGGCTTCTGCACGCCGGGCATGATCATGACGGCGACCGACATGATCGCCCGCCATCCCGAAGGCCTCGACGAGGCGACGGTTCGCGCCGAGCTCGAAGGCAACATCTGCCGCTGCACCGGCTACCACAACATCGTCAAGGCAATCCTCGCCGCATCGAAGACGATGGCGAAGGCGTCGAAGGGCAAGGCGAAACAAGCAGCGTGAACAAGGCAGTAGGGAGTAGGCAATAGGGAGTAGGGCAAGCGGCCCACACGGATCCGAGAGCCCCTTCCCCTACTGCCTAATCCCTACTGACTACTCCCTAAATTCCGGAGGAATTTCTTATGGGCATTGAAGGTATTGGCGCTCGGGTCGTGCGCAAGGAAGACAAAAGGTTCATCACCGGCGCCGGCCGTTATGTCGACGACATGGTGGTTCCCGGCATGAAGCACGCCGCTTTCGTGCGCAGTCCGCACGCGCATGCGCAGATCAAGAAGATCGACGTCAAGAAGGCGCAAGCCATGCCCGGCGTCATCGGCGTCTTGACCGGCAAGGAACTCAAGGCCGACGGCATCGGTAACCTCATCTGCGGCTGGATGATCCACTCCAAGGACGGCTCGCCTATGAAGATGGGGGCCTGGTCGCCGCTCGCCGTCGACAAGGTGCGCTATGTCGGCGACGCCATCGTCATCGTGGTGGCCGAAACCAAGGGCCAGGCGCGCGACGCGGCGGAAGCCGTCGAGATCACCTACAAGGAATTGAAGGCGGTGGTCGATGCCACCAAGGCGCTGCAAAAAGGCGCGCCGCAGGTCCATGCCGAGGCCGACGACAATCTGATCTTCGACTGGGAGATCGGCGACGCCAAGGCGACCGATGCGGCGATCAAGGCCGCCGCCCATGTCACCCGCATGAAGATCGTCAACAACCGGCTTGTGCCCAACGCCATGGAGCCGCGCGCGGCGCTTGGCCATTACGACAAGGCCGAGGACCACTTTACCTGCTGGACGACCTCGCAGAACCCGCATGTCGCGCGGCTGGTGATGAGCGCCTTCTACAATGTCGCGCCGGAAAACAAACTGCGCGTCATCGCGCCCGATGTCGGCGGCGGCTTCGGCTCGAAGATCTATATCTACCCCGAAGAAATCGTCTGCCTGTGGGCGTCGAAGAAAACCGGCGTGCCGGTCAAATGGGTCGCCGACCGCACCGAAAGCTTTCTCACCGACGCGCATGGCCGCGACCATGTCTCGACCGTCGAGATGGCCTTCGACAAGAACAACAAGATCACCGGCTTCAAGGTCGACACCATCGCCAATCTCGGCGCCTACATGTCGCTGTTCTCGTCCTGCGTGCCGACCTATCTCTACGCGACGCTGCTGTCGGGGCAGTACAATATCCCGACGATCCACGCCAATGTGCGCACCGTCTACACCAACACGGCACCGGTAGACGCCTATCGCGGGGCAGGGCGGCCGGAAGCGACCTATCTGCTGGAGCGCACAATGGAGACGGCGGCGCGCGAACTCGGCGTGTCGCCGGCGGAGCTTCGGCGCACCAACTTCATCACCTCCTTCCCGCATCAGACGCCGGTCATCATGAACTATGACGCAGGCGACTACGGCGCTTCGCTCGATGCAGCGACACAGGCGTCCGACTATGCCGGCTTTGCCAAGCGCAAGGCGGCCGCCGCCAAGGCGGGCAAGCTGCGCGGCATCGGCATGAGCTGCTACATCGAGGCCTGCGGCATCGCGCCGTCGGCGGCGGTCGGCTCGCTCGGCGCTGGCGTCGGCCTGTGGGAATCGGCCGAAGTGCGGGTCAATGCCGTCGGCACCATCGAAGTTCTGACCGGCTCGCACAGTCATGGCCAGGGCCATGAGACGACCTTCGCGCAGCTGGTCAACCAGCGTTTTGGCGTGCCGATCGATTCGGTGTCGATCGTCCATGGCGACACCGACAAGGTGCAGATGGGCATGGGCACCTATGGCTCGCGCTCGGGCGCCGTCGGCATGTCGGCCATCGCCAAGGCACTCGACAAGGTCGAGGCCAAGGCCAAGAAGATCGCCGCCCATTTGCTTGAGGCCGATGAGGGCGACATCGTCATCGAGAATGGCGAGGTCAAGGTCGCCGGCACCGACAAGAGCCTGCCCTGGTTCCAGGTGGCGCTTGCCGCCTACACCGCCCACAATCTGCCGGCCGGCATGGAGCCCGGCTTGAAGGAAACCGCCTTCTACGACCCGGCGAACTTCACTTTCCCGGCCGGCTGCTACATCTGCGAGGTCGAGATCGATCCGGAAACCGGCACGACCGAGATCGTCCAGTTCGTCGCGGCGGACGATTTCGGCAACATCATCAACCCGATGATCGTCGAGGGCCAGGTGCATGGCGGCATTGCCCAGGGCATCGGCCAGGCGCTGCTGGAAGGTGCGCACTATGACGCCAGCGGGCAATTGCTGACGGCGAGCTACATGGACTACACCATGCCGCGCGCCGACGACCTGCCGTCGTTCAAGGTCTCGACCTCGAACACGCCGTGTCCGAGCAATCCGCTCGGCATCAAGGGCTGCGGCGAGGCCGGCGCCATCGGTTCGCCGCCCGCGGTCATCAACGCCATCACCGACGCTTTGGGGATTACCGACATCGCCATGCCGGCCTCGCCATCCACCGTGTGGGCGGCGATCCGCGCGACGAAGAAGCATTGAGGAGGAACGAAGATGTATTCGGTCAATTACCATCGCGCCGCCTCGGTCGCTGACGCCGCCAAGCTGGTGAAAAGCGGCGACGCCAAGCTTTTGTCGGGCGGCATGACGCTGATCCCGGCGATGAAGACACGGCTTGCAGCACCTTCCGACCTGGTCGACCTGTCGCGGATAAAGGAGCTGCAAGGCGTCAAGGTGTCGGGCAAAACCGTCACCATCGGCGCCGCGACCACGCATTACGACGTTGCCAATGACGAGAAGCTTAGGAAGGCCTGTCCGGCGCTGGCGCATCTGGCATCGCTGATCGGCGATCCGGCGGTGCGCCACAAGGGCACGATCGGTGGCTCCGTTGCCAACAACGATCCGGCCGCTGACTATCCGGCGGCGCTGCTGGCGCTCGGCGCCACCATCATCACCAACAAGCGCGAGATTGCAGCCGCCAAATTCTTCACCGGCCTGTTCGAAACGGCGCTGAAGGAGGGCGAGATCGTCACCGCGGTGAGTTTCACCGCGCCGGCCAAGGCGGCCTACGAAAAATTCCGCAATCCGGCATCGCGCTACGCGATCGTCGGCGTGTTCGTGGCCAAGGGCAAGGACGGGGTCAGCGTTGCCGTCACCGGCGCCGGCGATGACGGTGTGTTCCGCTCGAAGGAGATCGAGGCCGCACTTGCCAAGAACTTTGCCGCATCGGCGCTCGACGGCGTGAAAGTGCCGGCGAAGACCTTGATGACCGACCTCCACGCTTCGGCCGAATACCGCGCCAACCTGATCGCGGTGATGGCAAAACGCGCTGTGGCCGCGGCCAATGCCTGATACTGTCAACTACTGACAAGGAAAGGGGCCTTTGCGGCCCCTTTTTCGTGGAGGGCTGGCTGTACCCGCCCAGTTCTTGCGAGTTCGCCGCCGCGTGCGAATCCGTTGCTCCAGGTAATTCCCGTGCAGGAACAGACGCATACTTCCCAAGGACTGCCACGGCTCCATTCTCGCACTTGCACAAAGCGATATTGCACTGCAATATGTAGGCAGGCGGACACGGTGGATTCTGAGCGCAGCGATCTGAGCTGCAGCAGGATCTTGCGTCGTAAAGGATCGGCATGGCCGACATTTCCGCAGCGTCCGTTGTCTTGCCGCGGGCGGCAGCCGAGCAGACTGCAAGAACCAGATTGGCCTATCTCGATGGCTGGCGGGGGCTGTCGATCGCGCTGGTGCTGATCGGGCATTTTTTCCCCGTTCCCGGGATCAATCTCGGCGTGCTCGGCGTCGAATTCTTCTTCGTGCTCAGCGGCCGACTGATGGGCGAGATCCTGTTCATCGAACGTTTTCCGTTGAAAAAGTTCTTCAAGCGCCGCTTCTCGCGCATCTACCCGGCATTGCTGGTGTTCGTGATCGCCGCCATGGTCGGGCTTTCCGGCACCTACATTGCCTTCAAATGGAAGGCGGCGCTAACGGCGCTGACCTTCACCTACAACTATGCCGGCATTCTCATTAATCGCGCCGGCGCGCTCGACCATATCTGGTCGCTGTGTGTGGAAGAGCATGCCTATATCATCCTGGCGCTGATCAGCGTGGTGGTGACCGGGCGAGCCAATGTCGTGCGGCTGCTGGTGACGCTGTCGCTGCTGGCGATGGCCAATGGCGCCATTTCGTACTGGGTGCTCGGCATGGATTATGAGCACAGCTATTGGCGCACCGACGTGCATATCGCTTCGATCTTGCTGTCGGCTTCGATCTGCCTGCTCAAGCATGACGACCGGCTGCCGACATTCCTGAAAGGGCCCTATGTCAGCCTGGTGTCGGCGGCTGCGGCCATTCTGCTGTTCCTCGATCCGGTGCCGACGCCGATCCACTACCTCTTCGCGGTGCCGTTGCTGGCGCTTGCCGTCAACACGCTGGATACCAGCAGCTGGCATTTGAGCGGCCTGCTGTCGTCCAGGCCGATGGTGATGATCGGCCTGTGGTCGTACTCGCTCTATCTCTGGCAACAACCCTTCTACAAATTCGTCGCCGAGCAGGGCAGCGCGCCGACCCCGATGCTGGCGGCAGTCTTCGCCTGCGCATTGTGCAGCTACTATCTGGTCGAGAAGCCGGCGCGGGCCTGGCTGAACCGCAATTGGTGAGTTATGCGGCGCCGAGGCGGCATCAGGCCGCTTTGCCCTTCTTCTGCGCCGCGAGATAGCGGCGCAGGCCGGCTTCGCCGCGCGGGGTGGTCCAGCGGTGGTTCCAGGCAAAGGCTGGCCTGAGCAGCGGCGCCAGGAGTTTGAGGATCGGCCTCTCGACCGTCACCTGCCAGACAAGGTCGACGCAGGTGCCGGTTCCCGAAGGGGACAGTTCCGCTCGCCACAGCCCGTCGAAATCGCCGAAGGTCTTCACCACCACCAGGCGGCCGGGCTCGAGCTCAGCGGCCTCGACGATGAAGTTCAATTCATAGGGCAGGGCGCCGCGCGCCCGGGCTTTGGCCCGCGAGCCGACCACGCCCTTGCCCTTGCGGTCGAGCGGCACGACTTCCTTGTAGACATCGCCCCACCACAGCGGCAGCAATTCGGCGTCGGAGAGCACGTCCCACACATCTTGCGGCGTCGCCTCGGGGATGTCCCAGCTTTCGTCGAAGCGGAAGACGTTGCTCGGCATGGTATTTCGCCCCCCGACTGGCGGAAGCGTTATATTAGTCCGGGCTTCTTTATGGCGCCAGTGGCGCCCGCGTCAGCCGGCGATCTGCCTGAGGTAGTAGCGCACCGCCTTCTTGCCGCCATGGATCACGGCGTCGCCGACCTCGGTGAAGCCGAGCGCGGCGTGGAAGGCGTCCGAGGCCGGATTGGGCGGTTCGGCATTGACCTCGCAGGTGACGATGCTGTGGCCCGCGCGGGCGACTTCCACGAACAGATCCTCATAAAGGCGGCGGGCAAGGCCGCGGCCGCGTGCCTCAGCGGCAACGACGACACGGTCGACATAGACGAAACGTGGATAGCGCTCACGGAACCAGAGGAAATTCGGACTGTCGTAGCGGGCATCCTGGTCGAAGGTCATGATGAAGGCTTCGAGGGAACCGATGCGCCTGATGTAAAACGCTTCGCCGAGCAGGAAGGATAGCCGTTCCGACTCAAGCCATGACAGCTCGGCGGCGTGCTCGTTGTTGAGTGCAAGGATGGCCGCCTCGTCGGCTGCCGAGACGCTGCTGATCGGCAACCGTCCAGTCATGGCCTTGCTCATCACGCTCTCGCCGCCGCAATCGTCGTCGCCACCAGCGCTGCGTCGGTGACGGTGGTGCGGTACTCGCGGTCGAGATCGGTGCCGCCCATGCCGACTTGCGGATTGCGGTAGGCCATTGCGCTCGGCACGTCCTTGAGCGCGGCGAAATGCATTTCGGCAAGCCCGGTTGTTGCCAGCACTCCGGCGATGTTTTCGGGATCGAGCGCGCCGCAGCCGAGGATGATGACGCGGTGGCCCCCCTGGCGGACGAGATCCCCCAGCAGGCCGGCGCCTTCCACCGCAGTGTCCCTCTGGCCGCTGGTCAGCACGCGGCCGACCTTGCAGCGGATCAGCGCTTCCAGCGCCTCGGCGGGGTCGCGCGTCATGTCGAAGGCGCGGTGGCAGGTGACGTTGAGCGGACCGGCCGCCTCGACCAGTGCGCCCATGCGGGTTTCGTCGATGGTGCCGTCGGCATTGAGGCAGCCGACGACGACGCCGGCGACGCCGAGATCGCGAAGCGCTGCCACATCGGCGAGCATCGAGCGGTATTCGGCCTCGGTGTAGAGGAAGTCGCCGCCGCGCGGGCGCACGATGACATGGAAGGGAATGGTCGCGCTCCCGAGCGCGGCGCGCACCGTGCCGAGGCTTGGCGTGATGCCGCCTTCGACCAGGCTGGCGCAGAGCTCGACCCGGTCGGCACCAGCGGCTTGCGCGGCCAGCAGTCCGTCGATGCCTTCGACGCAGATTTCGATCAGGGGGCGAGCATTTCCGGCCAAGGGGCAGTCCTTCATGATTTAAAGATGGCCAGCCCTAGCATCGGCTCGATTGCCGGGGAAGCGGGAACAGCCAATCGCTGCTTGGGCCAGCCGGTACGCGGCCTAGATCCGTCGCGGGAGATCTATTGTTTCTGCAGGATGGTGTTCTTGGCGCCCTGTTCGACCTGGTCGATGACCAGCAGCTTGACCGGGCCGTCGCCGATATTGGTGGCCTGGTGCCATTGGCCGATCATCTCGACGATGAAGTCGCCTGTCTTGTAAGTGTTGCTGTTGCCGGTCTCGACGTTCGTCACCTTGAGCGTTCCGGCCTCGACATAGGCGTAACGGGCAAACGGATGCTTGTGCACCGGCAAGGTGGCGCCGACCGCGATGTCGTAGGTCGAAACCAGCACCTGGACATTTTTCTGCGGCAGTACGATCGGCTGGCCGGAGGCCGTCTGTGTGCGATCGGCAAGCGGGGTCACGACGACGGGTGGGCTGGAACTGTCCAGCGCCGCAGCAGGGTTTGCAGATAACGCGACCACGAACAGCAGCGTCGATGCCAGAATGTTTCGCATGGGTCCTCCAAATTTTGCTGCCACCGTCCCGCGGCAGGCATCTGCGCGCAAGGGGCCAAAGTTCAGTTATCGAGACATAACGTCATCCGCCCGTTCCATCATCCATCATGGCTGCGAGACGAGGGCGCGCCAGGCTAGTGCCCCGGCGCGTCGTCGTCTTCGCCGTCCTGCTGGGCAATCTGCTCATGTACCGCCTGCCAGGCGGCGATGACGGCGCCGAGCCTGTCGTCGCGATCGTGCGTGGCGACATGCGCCTGCTGGCGCAGCGCCAGCCGCACGGCGGCGCGGGCAAAGCGGTTGGCGGGCATGTCGAAACGCTCCGGTCCATCGCCACTGGCAAGCTCGTCGAGCACATGTTGCTTCACGGCGACGATTTCGGGATTGCCGTAATTCTCCAGCAAGGCCTGGAAATCGCGATGCAGGTCGGCATCGAAGGGCAGGTCCTCGCCCATCGGACCGATCACCGGATTGCCGGGATGCAGGGAGCCGAGCGGCAGCAACCCATCAGGAATGGGTGTGTTGGCCGAATGCGTGCGGCCGCTCTTCAACAGTTTCGGCAACAGATGCGTGTGCGGTCCGGGCGGCGAGACGCCGCCGGTCTCCGGCCCGCCGATCTTCTGATAGACCTCGACGCGGCCGATATTGGTCAGCGCGATGCGGTGCGGATGGCCGGCAAGCACCGCCATCAGCGCCGGATTGTCGTGATCGAACAGCGAACGGCCAAGGCCGGCTCGCAAGGCCGAAAGCAGTTTCGGTTCGCTGGTGCGGACGCAGAAATCGCATTGCGGCAGCGACAGGCCCATGTCGAACAGGATGCCGGTGCGGTCGATGCCGCGGATGGCGTCGTCGTCGGGGCCAAGTTCGGTCAGCACTGAGCGGGCCGAACGCCGCGCCCGTGCCTCGGGCAGGCACAGCGACACCGCCTGGCTCCAGCGATGGCGTTTTGGACTGACCGTCTCATGGGCAATGGCGCGGATGCCGGCCAGCCGCCTGCGGTCGATGTGGATGGCGCCGCGCTTTGTCGCACGCATCAGGCTGTGCGGCTCGTCCACCACGGTGATCTCGCCGGCATCCTGATGGAACTCGGCGATGGCGCCGAACGTGCCCATGCTCCAGCCGGTGCGCCAGTCCGCGAGATGTTCGCGCAGCAGATATTCGAGCTCGATCATCGCGCTCCTCCTCACCTGGTTCTCTGGGCTGTGGTCGCAGCAATGTCCAAGGGTTGAACTATCATCGCGCCGGCTGCTTCGCCGAGATAGGTTTCGACGCCATAGACCGAGCGCAGGCGCTCAGTGGTCAGGACGGTGCGCGGCGGGCCGTCGGCGACGACGAGGCCGTGGTCGAGCAGGATCAGCCGCGAGCACCAGCGGGCGGCGAGGCCAAGATCGTGCATCGAGGCCACGACCGCGTGGCCTTCACGGCCAAGGTCGGCAAAGATCCGCATCAAGCCGATCTGGTGGGAGGGGTCGAGGCCGGCCGTCGGCTCGTCGGCCAAAAGCAGCGGCGCATCCTGCGCCAGGGCGCGGGCGATCAACACGCGCGCCTTCTCGCCGCCGGAGAGGTTGGTGGCCGGGTGATCGCGAAACGCGTCGACCTCCATGCGCCGCATGGCGCGCTCGATGGCATCGAGATCGGCGGCTGTCAGGCGCGAAAAGGCCGAACCGTGCGGGGTGCGCCCGAGCGACACCAGCATCTCCACCGAGACCGCCCAGGCGATGTCGCGCTCCTGTGGCAGGTAGGCGACGTGTTGCGCGCGCTCGCGAATGGAGAGGGTTTCACGCCCGTCGATGGCGATCCTGCCTTGGTTCGGAACAAGCCCAAGAGCGGCGCGCAGCAAGGTCGATTTGCCGGCGCCATTGGGGCCGATCAGGCCGACGAACTCGCCGGGTTGGATGTCGAAGGACAGGCCGTTGAGCACCGGCTTGCCGCCGAGCGAGACGCGAAGATTGGAAACGGAGAGCAGGCTCACAACAGCTGCCTCCTGGTGCTGTAGACCAGCCACAGGAAGAACGGCGCGCCGACGATTGCTGTCAGCACGCCGAGCTTGAGGTCGCGGCCGGGTGCAATGACCCGCACCGCGATGTCGGCGGCGAGCAGCATCGCGGCGCCGCCGAGCGCGCTGGCTGGTAAGAGCCGCGACGGCCGTGCGCCGACCAGCGGTCGCAGCATATGCGGCACGACCAGGCCGACGAAACCGATAGCGCCGGCCACCGCGGTTGCAGCCCCCACTGAAGCCGCCGTGCCGAAAACGGCCATAAACTGCACGCGCCTGGTATCGACGCCCATCGAGGCGGCGGCGTCTCTGCCGAGCGTCAGCGCGTCGAGGGAGCGGCCAAGGCTTGCCAGCATCGCCCAGCCGATAAGCATGAAGGGTGCTGACAGCCAGACATGCGTCATCGACCGGTCGGTCAGCGAGCCCAGCATCCAGAAGGTGATTTCGAGTGCGGCAAACGGATTGGGCGAGAGGTTCAGCGCCAGCGAGGTCATGGCGCCGGCGAAAGCGGAGACGGCGACGCCGGACAGGATGATGGTCATCGTGCCGCCGCGCATGCCGGCCATGGCCTGGACGACGAACACCGCCAGCACAGCACCCGCAAGGGCGGCCAGCGGCAGGCCGAGCGCAAAGACCGTCGCCAGGCCGGAATAGATGGCGATCACCGCCCCCAGCGAGGCCGAGGCGCTGACGCCGAGCAGGCCGGGTTCGGCCAACGGGTTGCGCAGCCAGCCCTGAAGCGCTGCCCCCGACAGGCCGAGCGTGGCGCCGATCATCAGGCCGAGTATGGCGCGGGGCAGGCGGATCTCCTGCATGATCAGGGCAATGGCGTCGCGCTTGTCGGAAAACAGCGCCGCCAGGCTGTCGCCAAAACCGATCGCCGCCGGGCCGACGGTGAGCGACAGCAGGAACAGGATCACAACAGCCAGGCCGAGAAGGGAAAGCACCAGCCGGTAACGGGCAAGCTCGCTCATGGCGCGCCGGCCGGTTTTCGCGCCGCATCCTGCAGGATACGGACGGCTTCGAGCGTGAACGGCGCGCCGCAGATGGTGTATTTCGCCGGCACCGCGATCTTGCGGCCGCTGAGCGCTTGGTAAGCCGGGCGGACGAAATTCTCCTGCGCCAGCGCCGGCGTCTCCTGGTGGCTGCCGCCGTCGACGACAATGTCGGGATTGGCGAGCAGCAGCAGCTCAAGCGGCAGCTTGGTGGTGCCGGTGAAATCCAGCGTGTCGGCGATGTTAGTCAGGCCCGAAGCCTTGACGATGGCGTCGGCCAGCGTTCCCGAACCGGAGGTGTAGCTGTTGGCGTAGTAGAGCGCGACGGTCTTATCCGGCGGCTTTTGGGCGGCAAGCTCGGCCAGGCCGGCATCGAGCTCGGCGACCAGTTCGCCGGCGCGCTGCCGGCGGCCGAGAATCTCGCCCATGCGGGTGATGCCGGCCCTGATATCGTCGAAAGAATTTTCCGGCGCGAATTCCTCGACCCGGAAGCCGAGGCGCCGGAGCAGCGCAACGGTGGTGCGCGTCGTATAGGTGCCGGCAATGACCAGATCGGGCTGCATCAGGAAGATCTCTTCGGCGGCACCATGATTGACCACGTAGGAACCGGCCTGATCGGCCAGCACCGACGAGGCGCGGTCGCTGGCGAGATAGGACACGGAATAAAGTTGCCCCGGGTCGGCAATCAGCATCGCCATTTCGTCGGTGCACAGGTTCATAGAGACGACGCGCTTTGGCGCCGCGTCTGCCAGGGCCGGCAGGCATGCACTCAAGGTGAGGGCGGCAAACACTGCCCCCACGATCGTGATGGAATGGCTGCCTGTCGACATCGCGCTCAATAGCTCCCTCTCAAGCCGATGAAAGCAGTTCGGCCTTGCGTGTTATAGCCGAACACTTCCTGGTACTGCTCGTCGAACAGGTTCTCGATGCGGCCATAGGCTTCACCATTCTATGTCAATGCCGGCCTGCGCCGCGACCTCAACGACCGCTTCCAGGATGCCACCACCTGAGCCTGAGCGGCGGTCCATCGCCTTGCCGTTCCTGATGTCGAAGACGGTGCAGGTGAGCACATCCAGCCGTTTGCCGTTCCACTTCGCGGTATCGCGATGGACGGCGACCACCGATCTGTCCTCGCTCTCCGTTACGTGCAAAAGATTGGATGTGAAGCCTGTGCCATGCCTCGTTTCAGGATTCCGCGAGGAAGATTGATCGCCGTTGGTGCAACGCCGGAAGAACCACGCCTCGGATACGACACCGATCCGTGGATCGTGACTGGCTGCTAGAGACTAGCCGCCGGCTACGCAGGCCCTACCTGATGGGAATCAACAGGCAATGCGCGTCAGGCGCTAAAAGCCTTTGCGCAGGCGGCGACATAACCGGTGATAGCTGGGCGAGCTTTGAAGGTCTCGGGCTGCATGGATGAACAGCAGCACGACAAACAGAACCACCACCGCAGATGCGAACCCGGTGACGATAGCCATCAAGGCGAACGTCGCTGTCGTGGAGATGTTCCGGGGAAAAATGGCCGACGCCGTTGGGGTATGCCTGGGTGGGCTTTTGGGGTGGCGCCGGCCTTAAGGCGGAAATGGGGTCCGCCGCCCATGAAGAATAGCGGACTCACCAGTCAAGGGTATGGTGTGATCGCGTAACGCATATAGCCTTGCCGGAAGGACGTGCGCCCTGCCTCGCTGCAGAATTTCCGCGAGGACACCTAGCCCGGAAGGCTTCTCCCTCAGGGCGGCTGCGCAAGCGACCGAACTGCCATACTTGCGCAATTGCTAAAATACTAAATAATGGTCAGGAGGGTGCGGGGAGCCGTTGGGGAACGGCGGCAAGGGGTTTGGGTCAATGTATTTTCCGCGGTTTCTGGTGGGAATGCTGGCGACGTCGGTGCTCGTTGCAGTTTGGGCCTATCTTGACACGGGGTCCATCGGGAAGGGTGTAATCTGGGGCGTCATCGCCGCTTTTCTGCTGCAGGTGGGGTATTTCGCGCTTGTGTTTGGGCTTGTCTACGGGCGGCGGAACACTGAGCAGGAGGCGAAGGAGGCCATTCCGGACGCCGCCAAACAGCCGGTCAAGCGAGCAGCTTCGCCCCCGCAAGGGCGTGCTTGACGATTTCAGAGAACAATTCGGTGGCGTTTGAAGGCCTAAAGCGCGTCGCGTCTGAACGGCCTCATGCGACGCGCTTTAGGTTGTTGTATTTATGCAAGTCGTTGTCCCAAAACCGCTGCGCACTTTTGGGCGACATGCATTAAGCGAATGAAACGCACCGGGCGCCGATGTCTGGCGGGTAAACGCCCAGCGGGTAAAAGCCCATCCGGCTCCGTCACGATTCATTGTGTCGCTCGCGATCCGACTTGGACCACGTGCTCATATCGACCTGTCTTCCGCCATCGGTGGCGGTGACACGCGACAGATCGCTAAGCTTCCCAACGACAATTCCAGGCGCGAACGCGCGCCTAGCCCGTCGGACTACGTCGAATCGGAATGGAGTCTTTAGACATTCGTTTATCTATTCGTGATTTCTAATAACATATGGCATTCAATGCTTTTACCCGGATCCGGTTTTTTTGGGGCCGCCTAAGACGCGCCACGAACGGTAACGTTGCCGTCATCTTTGCCTTTACCTTGCCGGTCGTGGTGGGCGGCGCAGGCCTCGGTGTCGAGACCTCCCTCTGGTACTACAACAGCCTGAAGCTGCAGGCGGTGGCCGATGCCGCGGCCTATGCCGGCGCGCTCGAGAAGGTCGCGGGTTCCGACAACCCGACCATCATCGCCGCCGCCACGCTGTCGGCGACCTCGAACAATTTTGCCACGCCGGGCACGATCCAGGTCAACACGCCGCCATTGTCCGGCCCGAACACCGCGAAGAAGGCGGTGGAGGTCATCGTCAAGCAGAACCTCGATCGCTACTTCACGGCGATCTTCAACAGCACGCCGGTGCCGGAACAGGCGAGGGCCGTGGCGCTCATCACCGACGCCTCGAAAGCCTGCGTGCTGGCGCTCAGCCCGTCGGCCGCCCAGGCTGCGCTCTTTTCCGGCAACACCACCGTCAACCTCACCGGCTGCTCGGTCATGGCGGACTCGATTGCCTCGGACGCCATCAAGACCCAGGGATCGGCGACGATAAAGGCCGACTGTCTGATCACGGTCGGCGGCATGGTGCTGAACGTTCCTGCGACCACGGTCTGCAAGTCCAATATGACCCAGGCCTTGCCGGCAGCCGATCCTTTCTCCAGCCTGGCGACGCCGACGGCCAGCAACCCGTGCAAGAATGTCAACGGCAACAAGAACTCGCAAACACTCCAGCCTGGCACCTACTGCAGCGGCATGAGCCTCAGCGGCAACGTCACGCTTTCTCCCGGCGTCTATGTCGTGCAGGGCAGTATGAAGGTCAACGCCAACGCGGTCGTCGCGGGCAGCGGGGTAACCATCTTCATGGCAGGCAGCAACACCGTCAGTATGAACGGCAACGCCACGGTGACGCTGAGTGCGCCGACATCCGGAACCTATTCCGGCGTGCTGTTCTACGGCGACAGGACGGGGACCGCGGCGCAGAGCACCTTCAATGGCACGGCGAACTCGCTTCTGACCGGCGCCATCTATTTTCCCAGGCAGCAGGTCAACTACCTTGGCAATTTCTCGGGGAACGGCGGCTGCACCCAGGTCGTCGCCGACACCATCCAGTGGTCCGGCAGTACGACCATCAAGCAGAACTGCACCAGCCTTGGAATGAAGGACATTCCGGCGACGCAGTCCGTTCAGCTCGTCGAGTAGCGGGATGGGTAAGCGGACCTTGCGCATTGTCCGGGACAAAGCCGGGATGGCCGCCGTGGAATTTGCCATGGTGCTGCCCATCCTGTGCTTGGTCTGCTTCGGCATCGCCGACGGCTGGTCCTACGTGACGAGCTACCTGCAGATGCGGGCCGGCGTTAAAACCGCGGCCAATCTGGTGATGGCCGGCGCGGGCAGTGACGCGGCCAAAGACACGGGAACGCAGGCGGTCGCGCTTTCAAGCTGGGACAACAAGCCCGATGACGCCGCGGTCGTGCTGGTCCGCTCCTACTTGTGCGGCACCACGGTCGTGGATGCGACCACCATCTGCGGCGGAACGAAGCTGCCGACCGTCTTCGTCCAGATAACGGCGACAGGCACCTGGGTGCCCCCGTTCAACTTCGGTGTCTTCCCGGACCCGCGCGCGATCAGTCATCAGCAGGTGATCCGTGTCCGCTGAAAGGATCGGGTCCAGATGGCGCCGTGATTGCTCCGGCGCAGCAGGGCTGGAATTCGCCTTGATCGCCCCTGTCCTGGTGATGCTTTTGTTCGGAATCTTCGCCTTCGGCTGGGCCATGAATGCCGTGTCGACCGTCCGCTATACGCTGGAGACCTCTTCTCGGGCGCTGCAGCTGAACAACACGCTTTCGCAGAGCGACATCCAGGCCATCGCTACGCAGAAATTGGTGAGCCTGGGTCTGCAGAACGTCATCGTGACGATCGCGATCGACCCTGCCAGCGGCGGCTTCAAGATGGCGCATCTGACCGCCAGCTATGGCTTCGTCATCGCCTTCCCGTATTTCGACCAATACCCCATCAATTACTCGACAACCGTCACCGTGCCGCTGGTTGCTAGCTAAGGGCACCGCCGGCTTCCGTTGAGTTGGCGGCGCCCAACTCAGACCGTAACGGATCCACCGGGAACCATAGCCGCTCATCTGGAGTTGTATTTGCAAGGCGGTCGATTCCCTCTGTGGATGTAGCCGCTTAAAGCCCACTGCTGGGACCTCAGTGGTGGGCTTTTTCTATCAGACTAAAGTCTTGCGGCTTGCTTTCGAAGGTCTGACGTGACCGCTTTGGTTCTGTCCCTGTCCATCTGATGTTCCAAACTTTTTAGTGAATCCTCATATATTTTGGGTGGTCCGGATGATGCTACCCAGCCGTGGATCGAGTGGCACGAAGTCTCCTGGGAGATGCTTCGTAACTTTCTGCACATCGAACCCGTACAGGTTAGAGGTCGCTCCGTTGTGTCCCTCGTGCCGGGGTGGCTGGCTCGCTGAGAACCCGGGAGGGTGCTCTCGGCGAGCCTGCAGGGACAGAACCCACGGAAGACCGGGGACTTCAGTCCTGGTTGAGCAATAGCTACGGTGCCTATAGTTTGGGCGTTGCGGGCCGAACCCCGTTTTCTAGCCCACCCGCAAATGGCCCGACGCGCGTCCAGGTTCCGCCGACCTGCGTGGCGCGTCGGGCTGTTTCCTTTGCGAAGGTGCAGGACTTTCAGGTGAGATCCTAGGAACGCCTAATAAGTGCGTCAGCGAATGCGATTGCCGTCATAGGAAGGGACCAGGTGCACCTAGAAGGCTTCGTGCGCCTTCCTGGAAGTCGTTTGATGCGGGGGCTTTCAATCGGAACTGGCGCAACATTGGCTCTTCCGCTGCTTCCAACGTGAAATTGCCGCTTTCCAGCAAGCCGGCGATCCACTCGAGGAACTCGCCGAGGGATTCCGCAAGCACCGCCTTCACATCTTCGTCGCGCCCATAGAGGATGACCTGGCCGACACGACCGCTGGGCCAGGGATTGAAATCGAGGCCGATATGATTGCCTGAGCCGTCATGGGTCAGCGGTATCCAGCGCAGATTGATATAGGCCGGGTCAACCGCGTTTTCAGGCCACGCCCTCCCGGACTTTCATAGCGATTGCCGCCGAAGTCAGCGAGCACATCGCGCCAGGCTTTCCATTGCGCCCCTGCCTGATGCAGCGGCAGCAGCGGAAGCCCATAGATATGGCCCCAACGGTCGTCGTTTTCGCCGTTGTGCCACCGGTATAGGTCTCGAGAGGCGCGCGGCAACTTGAGGCCGATTAGCCGCTCGAACGCATCCAGTTGTGCGCCGGTGGCCGGAGGATTGAACACATATTTGTCTGGCGGAAGATGGGTAGAATACCAGGCATCAAGGCGCGCAAGCGCCGGTGCGATATCTTCCTCCAGCAACGGCTTCGCCTGTCCTAGCGGGCGTTTGGGGTGGCTGGCTTCGGCCATGGGGGATTTTGTCCTGATTTGCCGCATTGCGCACATAGCAGGAAGCAGCCCGCAAGGCTCAAGGCTCCGAAGATAGACGCACCGATCAGCACGTTGCGCCTGCTCCGATCCATCACGGGCATTCCGGCGCGATTGATCGGCGCCACACAAGCCCAGAAGGCATCATCAAGCTCGCCCACACGCCCATCATGTCACGCTGCCGGTAGCGCCAGACCGCCCTGCCGTGCATTCTACAACGCAAGCAGGGACGGGTGGCAAGTTTCAGTTGTAGAGATAAAGCCGGTGCCGGAGCTTTAGGACGATGGATCAGGAAAGAATTCTAGCCGCAGTCCTGTTAGCCGATGTGGTGGGCAGCACGCCGCTTTATGAGCGCATCGGCGACGATGCCGCTCTGCAGCAGGTCTCGGATTGCCTAGACACTATACGCGAGATTTCCCTCCGGCACGGCGGTGATTTCATTCACTCGAAGGGCGATGACGTGCTTAGCCTGTTCGAGAGGCCAGACGCGGCGCTAACGGCCGTCCGTCAGATTAGCAGCCAGCTGACGAAAGGGTCGCTGACCACCCGGATCGGATTGCACTTCGGGGCGGTTATTCGCACGCGGGGCGAAGTATTCGGCGACGTTGTCAATGTCACGGCGAGATTGTCCACCACGGCGAACCCGGGGGAGGTGCTGATCAGCCAGAGCTTCTTCGAAGCCCTTTCCCCAGAGGGCCGCGGTGCCTTGCGGCTCCTCGACAAAATGCCCTTCAAGGGGAAGGAAGAGCCCTTCGACGTCTATACCCTGGGTAGCGACGATGGGGGCCTCACTACGCAGATCGCCAGCCGGGGCACCATTATCGATAGGCGGTTCGCCCCGCCAAGGCACATCAATCTAATCATCCGCTATGGAGATCAGTTGCGATCTTGCCGCAACAACGAATTCGTGACCATCGGCCGATCTCCTGAATGCAATATCGTCGTCCTGCGGCCCTGGGTCTCACGGCACCACGCGACCTTCACCATTTCGAACGGCAGGGCGGGGCTTGTTGAGCGAAGCTCGTCGGGCACATTTGTGTCGACTGGACCTGACCAAGAAGTGTTCGTGCGCCGTGAATCCGTTCTCCTGTTCGGCTCCGGCGTCATCTCGCCTGGACGGAGGTCGTCCCTCAGCGACGCTCAGCTCCTTACCTACGAAATTATCTCAGGCTGACCCGGCGAAGGCGGCCAGTAAGTCAGTCGAACATGGCAAAGGCGCGCCAATTTCCTTTCGGTTGGGCTCCCTGCAGCCGGATCAGATCGTCGAAAACGTGGTCAATGGTCATTCTCTCCTCCGGGTGTAGATCAGCACCTAGCGAAGTCGAGTTGTGTAAATATGCTGTAGATCAGCCGATCTCCGGCTGTTCCTGAGAACTCTAAAGACCTTGGAAATGTTGGCTCCCCGGGCCGGATTCGAACCAGCGACCAACCGGTTAACAGCCGGTTGCTCTACCACTGAGCTACCGGGGAACAGAGGCTCTCATGTGAGTGGCGCAGCCTATAGCAAACCCGTTTCGGCTTTGCAAAGAAGCATTTCGCATTTTTTTAGCGCTTTTTCATGCAATGGTTTCTGGCAATCGCCTGATGACACCACATATGAGCGGTCTTGGGCGCCGTCCGGCCTTGGTCGGCGGAACCGAAAAGGCGATTGCAGCCTTTACGGCATATGGCTTTACTGATGGCAACCGGATCGACTTTCGACATGACTGCAGCAGGCGAAAACCAGGCACCGGCGCGGAAAATTTCGGTGTTCGGCCGCGAGTTCACCATGCCGCGCTCGCGCGGCCTCAGGATCGCCATCGGCATCGTGCTGGTGTTTTTCGGCATTCTCGGCTTCCTGCCGATTCTCGGCTTCTGGATGATTCCGCTCGGCCTTTTGGTGCTTTCCTACGAATTTGCCGCGGTGCGCCGCCAGCGGCGGCGGTTCGTCGTCTGGTGGGAACGACGCCGCCGGCCGAGTTGAAAAGCGATGGCGCGGTCCCGGCTCAGCGGCCGCTGTGCTTTTCCAGCCCCTCGCAGATTTCCTTGAGGACGGCAGCGGCTGAAGCCAGCCGCGCGCGATCATGCGGCGAAAGCCGGTTTGCACCCTCGATGGAGAGGCGGTCGATCGCGTAGCGCACAAGCTCTTCGCAGCGCAGCAGCGACAATCTGCCCTCGCTGTTTTTCCAGTCCGTTGCGGCCCTAGGCATGGGCTACCTCCATCTCCCGCAACGTAAACCCGCAGGTTCGAGTTTCACCGATCGGCAGGCCATGCTTAACGACTGCCTAATATACCGCGCCAAGCGGTTACACCGCTCGGGAACCACGTTGCGGAAGCTGACGCGGAAAGCGCGCCGGAATGCTGCGCGGACGCTTGACGACCTTTCGCCGCCACCATATTGAGTTCGCTCGCCGGGAGCGACGAGGCCTCGTGGCGGAGTGGTTACGCAGAGGACTGCAAATCCTTGCACCCCGGTTCGATTCCGGGCGAGGCCTCCAGTTGCTTCAGCTCCCGCGCGGCGGGGGCTTGAGTTCCGGTCGAATGCGCCGCAGTGTTGGCGCGACAAGCGCATTTCAGCGCATTGGCTTTTGACGGATTGGTTGGGACATGAGCGCTGATTTCTCCGAACTTCGCGTCAAGATGGTCGACGGCCAGGTCCGCACCACCGACGTGACAGACGCAGCATTGCTCGATGCCATGCTCGCGGTTCCGCGCGAGGCCTTTGTCGGGGCAGGCCAGCAGGCTCTTGCCTATATTGACGGGGATATCCGCATCTCCGACGGCGCCAACGGCAGCGGTGCACGCTACCTCATGGAGCCGTCGCCGCTGGCCAAGCTTTTGCAGCTGGCCGAGATCGGCGCCGGCGATTCGGTGCTCGATGTCGGCTGCGGCACCGGCTATTGCGCGGCGCTGCTGTCCAGACTGGCAAAATCCGTCATCGCGCTGGAAAGCGATGCCGGACTGGCGGAAACGGCCAAGGCCGCACTCTCGGCGCAGGGCTGCGACAATGTCGCCGTGGTCACCGGGCCGTTGCCGCAAGGTCATGCCGCCAAGGCGCCCTACAATGTGATTCTCGTCGGCGGCAGCGTCGAGGACGTGCCGGCGGCGCTGCTCGGCCAACTCGCCGAAGGCGGCCGTCTGGTGGCTGTCGAAGGGCAGGGCAATGCGGGTGTAGCCCGCTTGTTTTTCAAGGCAGGGGGGGTTGTAACCGGAAGACGGGCATTTAATGCGGCAATTAAGCCACTACCGGGATTTGAACGTATTCATGCGTTCGAATTCTAAGTGATTTTGCCTTGCAGCAAAAACGCTGTCATGTTGGCTTGCGATTGAACAATCGTTGCTGATTGGTTAACCGAGGGTTTCGGGAGGCTGTCAGCGGGGGAACGATAAATCGACGCGGCGCTGGCTGATCCCGAGGGATGGGCCGGCGTGGCGTGGTTCCCGTGCAAAACGAATGAGGGATTTAAAGTGCCGTCCTTAGCCAAGAGTTTGTTTGTTACCGTCCTCATTTCCGCGACAGCGCTTTCGCCGATAGCCGCCTCGGCGGAAACCATTCTCGGCGCGCTTTCCAAGGCTTACCAGAACAATTCGTCGCTGAATTCCGCCCGCGCCGGCGTGCGCGTCACCGATGAGGGCGTGGCCATCGCCAAGTCGGGATACAGGCCGACCATTGCCGGCAGCGCGGACGTCGGCTACTCCAGCCGGCACCTCAACGGCTCAAACGCCGGCACTCGTCTGACAACCGGTAGCTTCGGCGTCACCATCAATCAGACATTGTTCGACGGGTTTCAGACCAAGAACAACGTCGCGGCGGCCGAGGCGCAGGTCAAGGCGTCGGTCGAGAGCTTGCGCAACACCGAAGAGAACACGCTGTTCAACGCGGCAAGCGCCTATATGGATGTCATCCACGACCGCCAGGTGGCGGTGCTGACGGAACAGAATTTGCAGTTCCTGACCGAGCAGGCGCGCGCGGCGCGCTCGCGCTTCGAGGTTGGCGAAGGCACGCGCACCGACGTGGCCCAAGCCGACGCCTCGCGCTCGGCCGCGGTGGCGCAGTTGAGTGCGGCCCGCGCGCAGGCGCTGGCCAGTGCCGCGACCTATCGCCAGATCGTCGGCGACGATCCGGGCAAGCTCAAGGCGGCGTCGCCGCTGGCGAAGCTTTTGCCAAGGAGTCTCGATGCGGCGATCGGCATCGCGGCGACCGAACATCCGGCCATTCTCGCCACTGAGCATCTGGTCGATGCGGCGGGGTTTGCGGTGAAGTCGCAGGAAGGGGCGCTGCTGCCTCAGCTTTCCGCTTCCGCCAGCGTTTCGGACGACTACTCCAAAAACTCGCCGGACTCTCTGTCGTCGCCGAATGGCACCACCCGTTCCGCCAACATCGGTGCGACGCTGACCATTCCGATCTATTCGGGCGGTCGCACCTCCGCCCTGGTCCGCCAGTCGAAGGAATCGCTTAGCCAGGCTCGCATCGAAGTCGATGTCAACCGCGACCAGGTCCGCCAGGCGGTGACGTCAGCATGGACGCAATATACCGCTGCGCAGGAAAGCGTTGACGCCAACCGGCAGGTCATCGCCGCCGCGCAATTGGCGCTCAACGGCGTCATCGAAGAGCGCAATGTCGGCCAGCGCACCACGCTCGACGTGTTGAACGCCCAGAACGCCGTCATCTCGGCCAAGATCGACCTCGCCAGCTCCGAGCGCGATGTGGTGGTGGCGAGCTACGCCATCCTTTCGGCCATGGGCCGCCTGTCGGTCGAGCGCCTGGCGTTGAATGTGGTGAAGTACAAGCCTGAAGAGCACTACAGAGCCGTGAAGGACAAGTGGATCGGGCTGCGCACGCCGGACGGCCGCTGACCGCGCCCAGGCGGTTCAAATCCCGCCAGGATTGAAGCATTGGAGCGCCGCGCATCTCAGGGATGCGCGGCGCTATCCTTTTGTAGCGACATGATCTTTTCCGAAAGAGGGCCTTCGGCTCTGAGCCATGTCTAAATTGTTGAAATCCCGCATCTCCCGAGATTGGGGATTCTCGGATGGCGATCCGTCGGCTACGCTGTCGCCATGATTCGTGCCCGGCTTTGACGGACAGGAATCTGCAAACGGGTCACAAGGGCGGCGGATGTGACGATGGCGACGGCAAGCAGCGCACAGCGCGAACCATCCATGGAAGAAATACTGGCTTCCATCAGGAGGATCATCGAAGACAGCGACACCGGCCGCAAGCAGCCGGGTGACGCCGATGAGCTGCGCCAGGATCTTGCGCCGGCCGCCGGACCGGCGTCGGATGTCGAGGCCTTCCGCAGCGAACTGCACAGCGCGGCCGAAAGCAAGAAGCCGTTGACGCTGGCCGAGGTGCAGGCCCAACTGACCGAGCCGTTGGTGACGCGGCTGGAGACACGCCCCGAGCCGGCTCCGATGAAGCCGAGCGCTCCGGCACCGGCAAATCCGGCGCCGACGACCGTCGCGCCTCCCGCGCATGCGCCGATGACCCTGGCGGAAGTGAGTGCCAGAATCGCAAGCGAGTCTGCTCCGGCGGCCAGGACAGAGGCGCCGGCCCGGGCAAAGGCGGAAACCACCGATTCGATCGTCACCGATTGGCGGCGCGAAATTGCAGCCGTGGGCAGTCAGACAAAGCCCGCCGATGTGGCCAAGCCGCAGGAAGTCAGGCCGCAGGAGACTAAGCAGCAAGAGACGGGGAGGCAGCAGGCTGTATCCGTGGAGATCGAGGCTTTCGAGGACGATCTGGCGGCCGAGCCGACTTTCGAGCCTAGCCCTTCGCGCGGCGAGCAGGCGCGCCAGGCCGATGCAATGCCGGTCCGTCCGGCGATCGTTTCGGAACATACGGGACGGCAAGTCGCGGCGGCCTTCGGCGAACTCTCCGACGCCTTTGCCAGCCGCAGCAAGAAGACCTTCGACGAGATGGCCGAGGAGATGCTGCGGCCGATGCTGCAGGACTGGCTGGACAACAATCTGCCGACGCTGGTCGAGCGCTTGGTGCGCGAGGAAATCGAGCGCGTCGCGCGCGGCGCCCAGTAAGAGTTACAGCCCATTCCGGATTAAAGCGCTGCCCTTGGGCGGCGCTTTTTCGTCGCGGGTCAGGTAGAGCCTGGCCGGTGCGCCCTGCAGCAGCAGCTGGAAAGTATGATGGTTTGCGGCTTAAGGTCGAGACCGAGGCCAAGGCCGCGCCCGGGTCTGTTGCCTCGATCTATGCCGCCCTATCTAATGGCTGGTACCGTTGACCGCCCTTGCGGTTGACTTGCCCAAGACCTTCCGATTTACACCGAACCAGCAAAAATCCCGACAGCGCGGACCATTTTCCCATGCTTGAAAAGACCTACGACGCCAAAACCGTCGAGCCCAAGATCGCCAAAATCTGGGAAGAGGCGGACGCATTTCGCGCCGGCGCCGGCGCCGAGGAGGGGGCGGAGGCCTTCACCATCGTCATCCCGCCGCCCAACGTCACCGGTTCGCTGCATATGGGCCACGCGCTCAACAACACGCTGCAGGACATATTGGTGCGCTTCGAGCGCATGCGCGGCAAGAACGTGCTGTGGCAGCCCGGCATGGACCATGCCGGCATCGCCACGCAGATGGTGGTCGAACGCCAGCTGATGGAAAAGCAGATCCATCGCCGCGATCTCACCCGCGAACAGTTCATCGAGAAGGTCTGGGAGTGGAAGGCCGAATCCGGTGGCGCCATCTTCAATCAGCTGAAGCGGCTTGGCGCCTCGGCCGACTGGTCGCGCGAACGCTTCACCATGGATGAAGGCCTGTCCAAGGCCGTGCTCGAAGTCTTCGTCACCCTCTACAAGCAAGGGCTGATCTACAAGGACAAGCGCCTTGTGAACTGGGACCCCAAGCTGTTGACCGCGATCTCCGACCTTGAGGTCGAGCCGCAGGAGGTCAACGGCAATCTCTGGCACTTCCGCTATCCGATCGAAGGCGAGGTTTTCGATCCGGAAAATCCAGCAACCTTCATCACCGTGGCGACCACCCGCCCGGAGACGATGCTGGGCGATACGGCAGTCGCCGTGCACCCGGACGACGAGCGCTACCGGCATCTGGTCGGCAAGAATGTCGTGCTGCCGATCGTTGGCCGAAAGATCCCTGTTGTGGCGGACGAGTATTCCGATCCGGAAAAAGGCTCCGGCGCGGTCAAGATCACGCCGGCGCACGACTTCAACGATTTCGAGGTCGGCAAGCGCCACAAGCTGCCGGCAATCAACATCCTGACCATCGAGGCAGCCATCAAACTCAAGGACAACGAGGACTTCCTCGCTGGCCTTGAGATCACGCCCGAGCGTCAGGCCATCTGGGACGAACTCGACGGTCTCGACCGTTTCGCCGCGCGCAAGAAGATCGTCGAGCTGATGGAGGCCGGCGGCTTTCTCGACAAGATCGAGCCGCATCGCCACGCCGTGCCGCATGGCGATCGCGGCGGCGTGCCGATCGAGCCGTTCCTGACCGAGCAGTGGTATGCCAATGCCGCGGAGCTCGCCAAGCCGGCGATCGCCTCGGTGCGCGAGGGCCGTACCAACTTCGTGCCGAAGAACTGGGAAAAGACCTATTTCGACTGGATGGAGAACATCCAGCCCTGGTGCATTTCACGTCAGCTGTGGTGGGGCCATCAGATTCCGGCCTGGTACGGGCCGGACGGGCGCGTCTTTGTCGAGAAGACCGAGGAAGAGGCGCTGGCCGCCGCGATCGAATATTATCTGGCGCTGGAAGGGCCGTGGAAGGCCTGGGTCGAGGACAAGCTCGAGAATTTCAAGCCGGGCGAAATCCTGACCCGCGACGAGGATGTTCTCGACACCTGGTTCTCCTCGGCGCTGTGGCCGTTCTCGACGCTGGGCTGGCCGGATCACACGCCGGAGCTGAAGACCTATTACCAGACCGACGTGCTGGTGACCGGCTTCGACATCATCTTCTTCTGGGTTGCCCGGATGATGATGATGGGCCTGCATTTCATGCATGAGGAGCCGTTCCACACCGTCTATGTGCATGCGCTGGTGCGCGACAAGAACGGGCAGAAGATGTCGAAGTCGAAGGGCAACGTCATCGATCCGCTCGACCTCATCGACGAGTTTGGCGCCGACGCACTGCGCTTCACGTTGACGGTGATGGCGGCGCAGGGGCGCGATGTGAAGCTCGATCCGGCGCGCATCGCCGGCTACCGCAATTTCGGTACCAAGCTGTGGAACGCGACGCGCTTTGCCGAGATGAACGAGGTCGCCCGCAATGACGATTTCTGGCTGAACGACGCCAAGCTGCCGGTCAACCGCTGGATCCTGACCGAGCTGACCAGGGCGTCGCACGCGATCACCGAGGGCATCACCTCATACCGCTTCAACGAAGCTGCGGGCGCTGCCTACCGCTTCGTCTGGAACCTGTTCTGCGACTGGTATCTGGAACTGTTGAAGCCGGTGTTCATGGGCACTGACGAGGCGGCCAAGGCGGAAAGCCGCGCCTGCGTCGCGTTCGTGCTCGACGAGATCTACAAGCTGCTTCACCCGATGATGCCGTTCATGACCGAGGAATTGTGGGCGCAGACGGCAGGCGAGGGCATGACGCGAGACTCGTTGCTCTGCCACGCCGCCTGGCCGTCACCGGACTTCGAGGACGCCGATGCGGCCGCCGACATCAACTGGCTGGTCGATCTGGTCTCCGGCATTCGCTCGGTGCGCTCGGAGATGAACGTGCCGCCGGCGGCCATCGCGCCGCTGGTGGTGGTCGGCGCCAGCGCCGAGACCCACCAAAGGCTGGAACGCCATGCTTCCGCCATCAAGCGGCTGGCGCGGGTCGGCGACATCTCGCTGCAGGACGCCGCACCCAAGGGCTCGGCCCAGATCGTGCTCAACGAGGCGACGATCTGCCTGCCGCTCGGCAGCCTGATCGATCTCTCCGCCGAGGCGGCGCGACTGCAGAAGGAACTGGCCAAGGTGACCGAGGAAATCGCGCGGTTGCACAAGAAGCTGTCGAACGAACGATTCGTCGCCAGCGCGCCGGAAGAGATCGTCGCAGCCGAGCGCGAAAAACTCGACGAATACCGCGATCAGCAGGAGAAGCTTTCGGTGGCGTTGACAAGGGTGCGCGACGCCGGTTGAGAACCGGATTCGCGAGGCGCTGACAAGCGGGTCGCGACGGCTCTTTTGCCCAAAAAACAGGCATTCCGTTGCGTTAATGTTGACGTAAACGGAAAGTTTCAGCCCCATTGTTGCCATAATGTAACAATCGGGCGGAATGCCGGCAAAATAGCCGGATTTCGTGCCGTTTTAAGCGTTTTTTTCTGATTTTTTTCCTAGTGTGCCTCCCAAGTGGTCATTTTCGGACCTGCTGGCCAAGGCCGCCACTGTGTTCGAAATGCGGTCCGCAAGAGTGTACGTGTACGCTATGTGAATTCATTGTTGCACCGTTAACCTGAATTGGTTCTAGCTTGACGCACCAGTATTTCGGGGAGGACATCCATGAACAATTTGCGTTTGAAAACACTGCTGGGGGCGGGGTGTTTTTCGCTGGGCTTGATCGGTTCAGTGCATGCCGGCGGCATCGAGCGCGGGGGCTACGACATCGACCTTCTGTTCGATCCGGCTCCCTTCGCCACGGAAGCCGAGGCGACCTATGTGATGCCCGAGCGCAAGCTCAAGAATGCGGTGGACACCAATCCGTTCGATGGAACCGTGACGGGCATGAGCTCTGCTCACGACAGCGAGAGCTATTGGGTGCCGCGCATCGGCGTCAAGGCCCAGATTGTGCAAGGCGTTGACTGTATGGCCGACTATTCCCAGCCTTGGGGCGCGCATACCGCTCCCGGCCAGTGGAATGGCGCCCAGTCCAACATGGAAACCGAAATCAAGAGCGACAACTATGCCGCCACCTGCTCCTACAAGATGGATGCGGGCAAGGGCCAGCTTCGCTTCATCGGTGGCGTCTTCTACCAGGAGGTCTACGGCTTCAAGGAAAGCCTCGTGTCGCCGCTGGTGCCCAATTTCGGCGGCACCGGTCGTGTTGATCTGTCGAGCAGCGGCTGGGGCTGGCGCGCTGGCCTCGCCTACGAAATCCCAGAGATCGCGCTGCGCGCCAGCCTCGTCTACAATTCGCAGGTCAAGCTCGACAACCTTAAGGGCGAACTCGATCTGACGAATGTCGGTGGACCTGTCATTCCGATCTACGGCGAAGCCTCGATGCCGGATTCGGTGGAAATGAAACTTCAGTCGGGCATCGCGCCTGGCTGGCTCGCCTTCGGTTCGATCAAGTGGGTCAACTGGAGCGTGCTGCAGAGCATTCCGATCTGCTCGCAGGCGACCAAGGGCATTGCGGCTTGCACGACGACGTCTCCCATACCGGTCAAGTGGACTTCGCTTGACCTGATGTATCGCGACGGCTGGACGGTCACTACCGGCATCGGCCACAAGTTCAACGAGCAGTGGAGCGGTGCGGTCCAGATTGCTTGGGATCGCGGCACCTCGCACGGCTACGGTTCGCAGAGCGATACCTGGACCCTGGGTGGCGGCGTCGCCTACACACCCTCGCCCAATATCGAAGTGCGTCTGGCCGGCGCCGTCGGCGTCTTGACCAGCGGCCATTCCGGGACCCTGACCGACGAGAACGGCTATGTGGCCGGCACCGACGTCAGCTACGATTTCGGCAACGATCTGGTCACGGCCATTTCTGGCGGCGTCAAGGTCAAGTTCTAAGTCTTTGGAAATTCAAAAAAAGGCCGGGCATCGCCCGGCCTTTTTCGTTTTGCAGCAACAGCATTAGGCCGTGCCGGCAAGGGCTGGCGTTGCAGATACGCCGCACAGGCGTCGCCTCTCGCGATTGTGACGTTTTGGCAACAGTTTCTGAACAACCCCCGCGCTACAGTTCCGCCAGAGGAAATTGCCTATTTCCCGCCATAAACCCGGCGCACCTCGAATTTGTCTCGGGACACGCGCCAGAAGGCTCGGCGATGAGGCAGGCCGCACCGCCCGCGGCAAGGAAGAGTATGGACGCCAGAGTCATCTCCAAGGCCAAGCTGCCTAGCCGCCATGTGACCGTCGGTCCGGCGCGTGCGCCGCACCGCTCATATCTCTATGCCATGGGCCTGTCGGCAGCCGAGATCGCGCAACCGCTGGTCGGTGTCGCCTCCTGCTGGAACGAAGCGGCACCTTGCAACATCTCGCTGATGCGCCAGGCGCAAGTGGTCAAGAAGGGCGTGGCCGCCGCCAACGGCACGCCGCGCGAATTCTGCACCATCACCGTCACCGACGGCATCGCCATGGGCCACCAGGGCATGAAGTCGTCGCTGGTGTCGCGCGATGTCATTGCGGACTCAGTCGAACTCACCATGCGCGGCCATTGCTATGATGCGCTGGTCGGGCTTGCCGGCTGCGACAAGTCGCTGCCCGGCATGATGATGGCCATGGTGCGGCTCAACGTGCCGTCGATCTTCATCTATGGCGGCTCGATCCTGCCTGGCAGCTATCGCGGCCGGCAGATCACCGTACAGGATGTGTTCGAGGCGGTCGGCCAGCATTCGGTCGGCACGATCAGTGACGCTGAACTGCTCGAAATCGAGCAGGTCGCCTGTCCGTCGGCCGGCTCCTGCGGCGCCCAGTTCACCGCCAACACCATGGCCACCGTCGCCGAGGCGATCGGCCTGGCGCTGCCCTATTCCTGCGGCGCGCCGGCGCCTTACGAAATGCGCGACCGCTTCAACTTCGCCTCCGGCGAAAAGATCATGGAGCTGATCGCCAAAAACATCCGGCCGCGCGACATCGTCACGCTGAAGGCGCTGGAGAATGCGGCGACCGTGGTCTCGGCCACCGGCGGCTCGACCAATGCCGCGCTGCATCTGCCGGCCATCGCGCACGAGGCCGGGATCAAGTTCGACCTCTTCGATGTCGCCGCGATTTTCGAGAAGACGCCCTACATCGCCGACCTCAAGCCGGGCGGCAAATATGTCGCCAAGGACATGTTCGAGGCCGGCGGCATTCCGCTGTTGATGAAGACGTTGCTCGACCACGGCTATTTGCATGGCGACTGTCTCACTGTGACTGGCCGTACTTTGGCCGAAAACATGGAGCACGTTGCCTGGAATGATAGCCAGGATGTGGTCCGTCCCGCCAACCGACCAATCACCCAAACCGGCGGTGTCGTGGGCTTGAAGGGCAACCTTGCCCCCGAAGGTGCGATCGTGAAGGTCGCGGGTATGACGGAGCTGAAATTCTCAGGCCCGGCACGCTGTTTCGATTCGGAAGAGGAATGTTTCGAGGCGGTCACGCACCGCAACTACCGGGAAGGCGAGGTTCTCGTCATCCGTTACGAGGGTCCGCGCGGCGGCCCCGGCATGCGCGAGATGCTGTCGACAACGGCCGCTCTCTACGGCCAGGGCATGGGCGGCAAGGTCGCCCTCATCACCGACGGCCGTTTTTCGGGCGCGACGCGCGGGTTCTGCATCGGCCATGTCGGCCCCGAAGCAGCCGTTGGCGGACCGATCGGGCTCTTGAAAGACGGCGATTTGATCTCGATCGATGCAACCAAAGGCACGATCGAGGTCGACCTGTCCGAAGCCGAACTGGCAACGAGGGCGAAGACTTGGAAGGCGCGCACAACCGACTATCAGTCGGGCGCGATCTGGAAATACGCACAGACGGTAGGGCCTGCCCGCGACGGCGCGGTCACCCATCCCGGCGGTGCCAAAGAAACACATTGCTATGCGGATATCTGAGTTGTTGAGGTCGTCTGTCCTTCCGGCACTGGTCGCTATCGCGATCTTTGGCGCCGTGGGCCAGGCCATGGCCTTCGACGACAAGGTGTTCGACGACAAGACCGGCGTGAAGCCGCAATCGAGCCCATGGGCCGTGTTCCAGTTCGGCTTCTCCGCCTACAAGAGCGGCCACAAGGAACAGGCGGTCGAGGCTTATAAATACGCCGCCGAGAACGGCCAGATCGGCGCCACCTGGAAGCTCGCACGTATGTATGCCGAAGGCGACGGCGTGACGCGCGACGACTATGCGGCCTTCAAGTTCTTCTCCGAGATCGTCGATCAGGACGTCGAGCCGGGATCGCCGGAGGAAAGCTATGTCTCCGACGCGCTGGTGGCGCTGGGCGACTATCTCAGGACCGGCATTCCCGGCAGCCCGGTCGAGGAAAACGAGGTCGCGGCGCAGGAATATTACATGCGCGCAGCCGCCAATTACCGCAATCCGAACGCTCAGTTCGAGATGGGCCAGATGTTCCTGAAGGGCGAGGGCGGCGTCAAGGCCAGCGTCAAGCAGGCCGGTCGCTGGTTCCAACTCGCCGCCGAAAAGGGCCATGCCGGCGCCCAGGCGACACTGGGCAACCTGCTTTTCCAGAGCGGCAAGATCGTGCGCGGGCTGGCGATGATGACGGCTGCGCTCGAACGCGCCTCGCCGGCCGACCAGCCATGGATCCGCGGCATGCAGGAAGAGGCGTTCGCCGCCGCCGGCGAAGCCGACCGCCGCACCGCCATTTCGCTGGCCGACGACATCCTAACCAAGGGCGGCGGCGACCAGTAAGGGTTGCTCGGCGGGATGATCGCCGAGCTCTTCAACTGAAGAATTAAGCTTCCAAAGTCTGCGCTGCCCCTCATTGCCCTGCCGGGCATTTCTCCCCGTATAGTGACGGGGAGAAAGGTCGCTGTCGTCAATGCTTTCGCCAACTTTCAGCGTTTGCAGGAGAAAGCGCCGGCGTTGCGGCCAGCCTCTTTCTCCCCGTTCACGGGGAGAAATGCCCGGCAGGGTAATGAGGGGCGGCGCCAACCTTTCAAGCCCAGCCGAGCCTTAAAGGCGTCGACGAAGCGACCTGTCAGTTCGCAGTCGGTTCCGTCGGCACCGCGTTTTGCGCCGGCATCGAGATCGGCGTGACGTGCAGGTGCGGCTTCATCGTGTTGTCGGGGCAGGTGTCGTCGATCTTCGTCCATGAGGTGTTGTTGAGCACCAGGTCGCAGCGGGCCATATGGCTCTGGTCGGAAACCGTCAGGCAAGCGACCTGGCCGACCTGGTACGACTTGCCATTGGCCAGGCACTGCTGGTCGGCGAAGGCCGTCGCAGGTGCGCCCAAGGCAAAAGCCAAGCCGATCGGACAAAGAAGGAATCGTATGGTCATGGAACCCCAGCCGCCATGCTGATTTCAATCAACTGCGCGATTGTGGCGATATCAGGGTTCCTAGGAATTGTCAGGCCGGCTGCAGCGCCAGATCGATCGCCGCCGGCACATGGTCGGAAGGTTTTTCCCAGGCGCGCACATGCTTTTCGATCGAGGCCGAGGAAAAGCGGTTGGCGGCTTCGGGCGACAACAGTAGATGGTCGATACGAATGCCGTTGTTCTTCTGCCAGGCGCCGGCCTGGTAATCCCAGAAAGTGTAGACGTCGGTTGCGTCGGTGACGGCGCGCACAGCCTCGGTGAAGCCGAGATTCTTCAGCCGGCGGAACGCTTGCCGCGTCTGCGGCTGGAACAGCGCGTCGCCCAGCCAGTTCTCGGGGAAGCGCGCATCGATCGGTTCGGGGATGACATTGTAGTCGCCGGCCAGCACCAGCGCTTCTTCCAGAAGCAGCCGCTGCTCTGCCCAGCGATACAGCCGCTCCATCCAGGCCAGCTTGTAGGGGAACTTCTTCTCGTCATCGATCGGGTTGCCGTTGGGCAGATAGAGCGAGGCGACGCGCAGCGCGCCCTGGTCGGTCGAGAATACGCCTTCGATAAAACGTGCCTGCTCATCCGTGTCGTCGCCGGGCAGGCCCCTGACAACCTCGTCGAAGGGAAGCTTCGACAGCAGAGCGACGCCGTTGAAGCCTTTCTGGCCATGGGTTTCGACGTTGTAGCCAAGCGCCTCGATCTCGGCGCGCGGGAACTGCTCGTCGACCGTCTTGATCTCCTGCAGGCAGACGATGTCGGGCTGGCTCTCGGTCAGCCAATGGGTGAGATTGCCAATGCGAGCGCGAACGCCGTTGATGTTCCAGGTGACGATTTTCATGGGCGGCCTCAGGGATGTTCAGGCGGGAGACGTTCGACAAGCCCGATCGTATTGCCTGCCGGGTCCTTTAGAAAGGCCATCCACTCGCTTTCCCCCGCTGGACCGAACGTGCCTTCGGTGTCTTTGTGGACGAGCGCAGGCGGCGCGGTGAAGGGAACGCCGGATGCTTTGGCCTCGGCGTGGAAGGCTTCGAGGCCTGTTATGTCGAGATAGACGGTGCCGGCCGGCACGCCATCGGTGAACAGCAGCCTGATATCACCGGCCATGATGAAGGCCATGCCCGGCGGATCGTAGCGGGCGTGCACGCCCAGGCCGAGCACGTCACGCCAGAACGCCAATGTGACGTCGAGATCGCGCCCGGCCGACAGCGCGACCTGGCGGACCGCGCCGATGGCAAACATCTGCTAGATGGAGAAACTGGTGCCGCAGCCGCAGGAGGCTACTGCATTCGGGTTGCGGATCTGGAACGACTGACCCATCAGATCGTCGACGAAGTCGATGACCGAGCCGCCCATATAGACAAGCGACAAATCGTCGATCAGCACGGTGGCGCCGTCCTTTTCGATGGCGACGTCGTCGTCATTGCGCGTGTCGACCAGGTCGAACTTGTAGGAAAAGCCGGAGCAGCCGCCGCCTTCGACGGAAACGCGCAGCGCCGTCTTGCCGGCTTCGCCAGAGACGATTTTCGCGATCCGCCTGGCGGCGGAGTCGGTCATCTCGACTTTCATGGCAGTCTTGGCATCAGCGCCCATGGGCGTCACCTTGCTTTCGGTTTCACATGATAGGTATGAAGCGGGAAGGGGCAAGTCAACTGCGGCGGCATCAGCCATGACAAATGAGCTTGGCGACATTGGGTTCGGCTATCGGCCGCGCGCGGCCTATGCCAGCGATCCGGCCAAGTCGCGCGGGCGGCTCTATGACGAGGCTGAGAGCCCGACCCGCACGCCGTTCCAGCGAGACCGCGACCGCATCATCCATTCCACCGCGTTTCGCCGGCTGAAGCACAAGACGCAGGTGTTCGTCGCCCATGAGGGCGACCATTATCGCACAAGGCTGACTCATTCGATCGAGGTGGCGCAGATCGCGCGGGCTTTGGCGCGGGCGCTGCGCGGTGACGAAGATCTGGCCGAGGCAGTCGCCCTGGTGCACGATTTCGGCCACACGCCGTTCGGCCATACCGGCGAGGACGCGCTGAACGAGCGGATGGCCGCCTGGGGCGGCTTCGACCACAATGCGCAGTCGCTGCGCGTGGTGACGCGGCTGGAGCGGCGCTATGCCGAGTTCGACGGGCTGAACCTGACCTGGGAAACGCTGGAAGGCCTGGTCAAGCACAATGGCCCGCTGACCGATGCCAAGGGAAAAGGCCTCAAAGGCCCGGTGCCGCAGGCGATCCGCGACTATTCCGAGCTGCACGACCTCGAACTCGACCGTTTCGCCGGCATAGAGGCGCAATGCGCGGCGATCGCCGACGACATCGCTTACAACACCCATGACATAGATGACGGCCTGCGCTCCGGCTTCCTGACACTCGACATGCTGGAGAAGGTTGCGCTGCCGGGATCGATCCTCGCAGGCGTGCGCGCCCGCTATCCTGGCCTTGACGACGTCCGCACCGGCCATGAGCTGATGCGCCGGCAGATCACGATGATGGTCGAGGATGTCATTGTTTCGACCACCGCAAACCTGGCGCGTATAAAACCTGACAGCGCCGAAGCGGTGCGGGCGGCGGGCGAGACGATGGTGACGTTTTCCGCTGGGATGGCGGCGACCGAGAAGGAATTGAAGACCTTTCTCTACAAGCACCTCTACCGGCATGACGAGGTGATGCGCGTGCGTGGCGATGCCGAGCAGATCGTGCGCGACCTGTTCGATGTCTATTTCGCCGATCCGCGCGCCATGCCTGATGGCTGGCGCGAAGGGCTCGACAGGGCCGAGGATCGCATCAAGGCGCGCAGTGTCGCCGATTTCCTGGCGGGGATGACCGACACCTACGCCTTGAAGGAACACCGCCGCTTGTTTGACCATACGCCCGATTTAAGCTAGGGCGGGCGCGATTTGCCGGCCAACGAGCCGGTCACCCTGCACAGTCCGCCAGAGTCAGACCCATGAACATCTTCGCCGATTTCAGCGCGCGAATCACAAAAGCCGTCGAAGCGCTTGATTTGAAAGACAGTAATGGCGTTGCGCCCGACCTGTCGCGCATCGCCGTCGAGCCGCCGCGCGATGCCAGCCATGGCGATCTCGCCACCAATGCGGCGATGGTGCTGGCCAAGCCGACTGGACAGAACCCGCGCGCGCTGGCCGAACGGCTGGTGGAAGTGCTGCGCACCGACGCCGATGTCGCCATGGCCGACGTCGCCGGCCCCGGCTTCGTCAATCTCAGGCTCAAGGACGCCTTCTGGCAGGCGCATTTGACCGCGCTGCTGGGCGAGGGCAGCAACTATGGCCGCTCGACCATCGGTGGCGGCCGCAAGACCAATGTCGAATATGTCTCGGCCAACCCGACCGGGCCTATGCATGTCGGCCATTGCCGGGGCGCGGTGGTCGGCGACACGCTGGCCAATCTGATGGCCTTCGCCGGCTACGACGTCACCAAGGAATACATCATCAACGACGCCGGCTCGCAGATCGACGTGCTCGGGCGTTCGGCCTTCCTGCGCTACCGCGAAGCGCTGGGCGACGACATTGGCGAGATACCGGCCGGTCTCTACCCCGGCGATTACCTTGTGCCTGTCGGCGAGGCGCTGGTTGCCGAGTTCGGTCGCAAGCTGCTGCAAATGCCCGATGACGAGGCGCTGGCCATCGTCAAGGACCGCACGATCGACGCCATGATGGCGATGATCCGCTCGGATCTGGCGCTGCTCAACGTCCATCACGACGTGTTCTTCTCCGAGCGCACGCTGCATGCCGACAATGCCAAGAAGATCCGCTCGGCGATCAACGACCTGACGCTGAAGGGCCATATCTACAAGGGCAAACTGCCGCCGCCCAAGGGCGAGAAGCCGGACGACTGGGAAGACCGCGAGCAGACCTTGTTCCGCTCGACCGCGGTCGGCGACGACATGGACCGGGCGCTGGTCAAGTCCGACGGCTCGTTCACCTATTTCGCCGCCGACGTCGCCTATCTCAAGGACAAGGTCGATCGCGGCTTCGTCGACCTGATCTATGTGCTGGGCGCCGACCATGGCGGCTACGTCAAGCGGCTGGAAGCGCTGGCGCGGGCGATTGCCGGTGATGATCTGAAGCTCCAGCTGACCGTGCTGTTGTGCAATCTGGTGAAGCTGTTTCGCGACGGTGAACCGGTCCGGATGTCGAAGCGGTCGGGCGACTTCGTGACGCTGCGCGAAGTGGTGGAGGAGGTCGGCCGCGATGCGATCCGCTTCATGATGCTCTACCGCAAGAGCGACGCGCCGCTCGACTTCGACTTCGCCAAGGTCACCGAACAATCCAAGGATAACCCGGTGTTCTACGTGCAATACGCCTCGGCGCGTTGCCATTCGGTGTTCCGGCAGGCGAGCGAGCAGCTGGGCGAGGCGAATTTCGACCGCAAGAGCCTGGCCGCCGCCTCGGCGTCGCTCGTCGATGAGGGCGAGATCGGCCTGATCCGGAAGCTGGCTGAATATCCCCGGCTGATCGAATCCGCGGCCCTTGCGCTGGAGCCGCATAGGCTGGCATTCTATCTCTACGATCTGGCCTCCAGCTTTCATGGGCACTGGAATCGGGGCACCGAGAATCCCGACTTACGTTTTGTTAAGGTTAACGACCGACAATTGACGCATGCCAGACTAGGGCTGGTGCAGGCTGTTTCGGATGTTTTGACCTCCGGCCTGACGCTGATTGGGGCTGATGCGCCCACTGAAATGCGTTAGGTTTGACTAAAACACCTGTCACCATTTGCCCACATTGCGCTGGTAAGGGCCAACCCTACGCGACGTCCATGGCGTCCGAATGAGTGCGAGTTCGGGAACAATAATGGCAGACAGAACCCAGCTGAGAGTAGCCGACAACAACGACATCGCCGAGGATGATCCGTTCGCGGAACTGACCAGGATCATGGGTTTCGATCCGCGCCAGCCGGTCAAGCCACAGGCGCCAGCCGTCGAGAAGGTTGCGGACGAGGGCGACTTCGACATCGACCTCGAGAAGGAGTTGATGGGCGAATTCGGCGACGACGTTGCTTCTGTCGAGCCCAATCAGCCTGCCGCCGAGATTCACGAGCCGGCTTTCGAAATTGCCGACGCTGCGATGGACGACGCGCTTGCCGCTTCTCTGGACCATGATTTCGTCTTCGAAGATGCCGCCGATCATCATTTTGGCACTCCCCCGCAGGCCGCGGCTTCTGCCGTCGAACCTTCGTTTGCTCAGCCCGCATTTAACGAACCTGCATTCGACGACGATTTCGACACTGCCGTCGCCAGCTCGCTGGAGAACGTGTCGCCGCTCGAAGACGATCTGCCGATGGACGACGAGCTTGCCGCGTCGCTCGAGCAGGGATTGCTGCTCGATGACGATGCGACCGATGACGTCGCCCATAGCGTCGATGTCGCCGAGGTTGCTGCTGCGCCTGCCGATGACATTGCATTCGACGATGATTTCGACAATGCCGTCTCGATGTCGCTGGAAGACGAGCTGACGCTGGACAGTCATGTGCCGGCGCAGGACCAGTATGCCGCTCCGGCAGCCGAGGCGCCGGTCGTCGACGCCGGCGACCACGCTGTTGCCGACGAGGATTTTACCGGTCATTTCGACGACGCGATGGCCGATGTCGACATGGATTTCGCCGCGCAGGATTTCGAGCCTCAGGCTTTCGAAGCTCAGCCTGTTGAAGCCGAGGATCCGGAAGAGCGCGATCTGGATGTCAGCGATCTGGAGGCCAGCGCGCCGGTTGAGATCGATGCGCCGGAAGGCGATGAGCTGCTGGCCTGGACTGCGGAGGCTCCCACTGCGGAGGCTCCCCATGAGACTGCGCACGAAGCATTTGACGATTTCGACCTGAGCATCGACGACGCGGTTGCCGACCACGAGCCGGTTGCTGAGATCGACGCCGCTCCGGTGCAGCCAGCCCCGGTCGAACCCGCCTATGTCGCGCCCGCTATTGTGGCGCCCACCGCTGTGGCGACCCCGGCCGCGCCGGCCGCTGACGAACGGACTTTGGAAGATGAACTCAACGCGCTGCTTGGCGCGATGACCACACCACGGCCGGCGCCAATCATCGAGCCCACAAGGGCCTATGAGCCTGTCGTGCCGGTGCAGCGGCCCGCTGCGGCGCCGGCGGCTCCTGCCGACAATCTCGACTGGGACCTGGACGAACACGCGCCTGCGCAGGCTCCTCAAGCCGCCGCGGCCCAGAACGATACCGATTTCGAGGATCTGCTTGCGGGTGAACTCGAGGGTCATGAGCCCGAGATCGAGTTCGACGATCATGCCTTCGATGCGGCCTTGGCCAAGGGCATCGATCTCGGTGATGACGGCACGTCCGAACGCTCCGCTGATGATTGGCGCTCGACGCCGCCGGAGCCGGCGCGTTCGTGGAGCCGCGTGACCCCGACCCCCGCGCAGCCTTCCTTTGCAGCACAGCCTTCTTTTACAGCACAGCCGCAAGCTTCTTTTGCAGAAAAGCCTTCGATGCCGCCGGCGGCAGCGCCAACCTATCGCGACCAGCCGGTCGCTGCTGCCTATGTGGCACCGGCGCCATCGCGCCAAGCGCCGTCTCAGGCTTATGACGAGATGCCGGATGTCGAGACGGTCGATGTGCCGGAGCGCGTCGTGGCGATTGCCGATGACCTCGATATTCCCGAGCTCAACTTCCAGGAAGACGAGCCGGCGGCCTACGACGATATCGACGCTGAATTCGCCGGCCTGCTCACCGACATGAACGCGCTGGAAGTGGCGCAGCAGCCGCCTGCGGCCACGCGCAGCGCCGCTTATGACGACGATTCCTACAGCTCCGGCTTCACTTCTGGCCATGAGCTCGACCAGCGCGCCTATGCGGCGCGGCCGGCAGAAGCGCCCGCCGCCGCGGCGCAAAATACCTATGCCGCCGGTGGCTTCGACACGGACGATCTGCCGGGCAGCCAGCCGGTTTCGCAGGCTGACGATTTTGCGGTCGACGAACTCGACTACGATCCGGATCTGGACGAGGCGATGGCGGTGCCGGGCCTGTCCGAGCAGGAAGCTGCACGGCCGCGCAGGAGCGGGCTGTTTATTGCAGCTGTCGTCGGCGCGGTGGCAATTGCGGGCGGTCTTGGCGCCTTCGCCTTGTCCTTTGGCGGCAAGGGCGGCAGCGACGCTCCCGTGATCGTCAAGGCCGACAACACCCCGATCAAGGTCAAGCCGGAAAATCCGGGCGGCGCCGTGGTGCCGAACCAGGACAACAAGGTCTATGACGCGGTGGCCAAGGGCACCAAGCCGGCCGAGCCGGTGCAGGAAAAGCTGGTCACCAACACCGAAGAGCCGGTTGATGTGAAGGCGAAGGAGCCGGAAAGCCGCGTCGTCGACCTGTCGCCGGACGATACCGATGCTGCCCCGGGCACCGACGCTGCCGGCAATCCCGATGCTGCAGTCAATCCCGACGCGGCTGTCGCGCCGGCGCCAAAATCCGAAGACCGCATCGCGCAGGTGCTGCAGGAAGCCGACAAGAACCCCGATACAGTCGCCGTTGCCCCGCGCAAGGTGCGGACCATGGTGGTCAAGCCTGACGGCTCGCTGGTGGCGCGCGAGGATCCGGCGCCGGCCGCGCCGCAGGTTGCGGCTGCCGAGCCGCTTGACCCGGCGCCGCAGCACGTCGCTCCGTCAGCCGATGCCGAGCCGACCGGCACCGTGGCGCCTACCGCCGATCAGGCAAGCGGCGACCAGGCTAGCACTGAGCCCGCCAAGCCGGTCAAGCCGGTGAAGCCGGCGGCTGCACCGAAGGCTGAGGCGCAGTCCGCCAATACGCCGCAGACGGTTGCCGTGGCGCCGCAGCGCCCGTCCGACCAGCCGGTCGATGTGGTCGGCGAGGTCAAGCCCGACCAGGTTGCCTCCATTCCGGCGACGGCTTCGACATCAGGCGGCGGTTCGTGGTCGATGCAGATTGCTTCGCAGCCGACGGTCGAAAGCGCCCAGGCCAACTATGCAGACCTGCAGCGCCGCTATGGCAGCGTGCTGGCGGGCCGCACCGCCAACATCGTCAAGGCCGAGATCGCCGGCAAGGGCACTTTCTACCGCGTCCGCGTCCCGGCGCAGTCGCGCAACGATGCGATCAACCTGTGCACCAGCTACAAGGCTGCTGGCGGCAACTGCTTCGTGTCGCGCTAGAACCTGACCAATCATCAAAGCCGGCGCGTTCCCAAGGGGTCGCGCCGGCTTTTTCATGTGGATGGGCGAGGGGTTCAGGCGCTTGTGGCCCGGGGTGATTCCCTTTGACGGCGCGAAGCCCTAAACTCCTGGGATGACCGAATCAAAATCCATGATCCTCGGCTGTGCCGGGAAATCGCTCACTCGCGACGAAATACGTTTCTATCGCAATGAATGCCCGTGGGGCTTCATCCTGTTTGCGCGCAACATCGGCGAGACCGAGCAGATCCGCGATCTGGTCGCCGAAATGCGCGACTGCATCGGGCGCCCCGATGCGCTGGTGTTCATCGACCAGGAGGGCGGAAGGGTCCAGCGCCTACGGCCGCCGCTGGCGCCGAACTATCCGGCCGGCGGCGCTCTCGGCGCATTGTGGCGTAAAGACCATGACGCCGGCAACCGCGCCGCCTGGCTGATGGCGCGGCTGCACGCCTTCGACCTTTTGCGCTACGGCATCTCGGCCGATTGCCTGCCGGTGCTGGACGTGCCGATCGAGGGCGCCAGCGACGTCATCGGCGCGCGGGCCTACGGCAAGGAGCCGCGCCCGGTTATCGAGCTTGGCCGCGCGGCGGCGGAAGGGTTGATGTCGGGCGGCGTGCTGCCCGTCATGAAGCACATTCCGGGCCATGGGCGCGCCTTTGCCGACACGCATTTCGAACTGCCTGTTGTCAACGCCTCGCTGAGCGACCTGCAACGGCATGATTTCGCCCCGTTCCGGGAGCTTAGCCATCTGCCGATGGCGATGACGGCGCATGTCGTCTACAGCGCCATCGATCCGAACAACCCGGCGACCACGTCGGGCAAGGTCATCGACGAGATCATCCGCCGCGAGATCGGCTTCGACGGGCTGTTGATGAGCGACGACACCTCGATGAAGGCACTTTCTGGGGATTTCCCGACAAAGGCGGCCTCGATCCTTGCGGCGGGCTGCGATCTGGTCCTTCACTGCAATGGCGTTTTCGAGGAGATGGCGGGCATCGCATCGCGAACCACAGGACTTGAAGGCACGTCGCTGGAGCGGGCAAAGCGGGCGCTGACCTATATACAGGACCACGACCGGGCCGACGAAACCGAGATACGCGCCGAGTTTGCCACCTATTTCGACGCGGTGGCCTAGACAGGAGACAAAGGGGCAAGTGGCGGAAACATTGGACAGCAAGGCTGCGAAGGCCGCACCGATGGACCGTCTGTGGGCCGAGAACGACGATTCACGCGTCACGGGCGATCCGTCGCTGGTTGTCGACGTCGCCGGCTTCGAAGGTCCGCTCGACCTTTTGTTGCACCTTGCCCGCACCCAGAAGGTCGATCTGGCGCGCATTTCGATCCTGGCGCTGGTCGAGCAATATCTGACCTTTGTCGAGACGGCGAGGGCGCTGCGGCTAGAGCTTGCCGCCGACTATCTGGTGATGGCGGCGTGGCTAGCCTTCCTCAAGTCGAAGCTTTTGATCCCCAAGCAGCCCGGCGAGGAAGGCGAAAGCGGCGAGGAGTTGGCGGCGGTGCTGCAGTTCCGGCTGAAGCGGCTGGAAGCCATGCGCGACGCCTCGGCAAGGCTGGTCAACCGCAACCGGCTCGGCCGCGACGTGTTCGCGCGCGGCATGCCGGAAATGGTCATCGTCGAGAAGCGCAACGCCTATTCGGCCTCGCTCTACGACCTGCTTACCGCCTACGCCCAGCAGCGCCAGAAACATGCGATCACCAATGTGACGATCGCACGGCGCGGCGTGTGGTCGCTCAAGGACGCGCGCGACATCCTGGCCCGGCTGATCGGCTCGCTGCGCGACTGGACGGCGCTGGACGGCTTCCTGATCGATTATCTGACCAGCCCGGAAGAGCGGCGCACGGCGATTGCCAGCTCGTTTGCGGCGTCGCTGGAGATGGTGCGCGAAGGCAGCATCGAGATGCGGCAGGACCAGGTGTTCGCGCCGCTCTATCTGCGCGGCCGCGCGCAGCCAATCAAGGCAGTCGAGGTGGCATCATGAGCGAACGCGCCAACGCTTCGGTCATTCCGTTCAAGGTCGAAGAAGAGACGGAGGAGGGCATTATCGCCCAGGACCCGACCGAGACCCACAATTCGTCCCAGAACTCGCCCATGAATCCTGGCGAGCGGCTGCATATGGCGGAAGCTGTGCGCATGGCCGAGGCGATCGTGTTCGCCAGCGCCGAGCCGGTCAGCGAAAAGCAGCTCGCAGCCAGGCTGCCCGACGGCATCAACATTGCCGCTGCCATGGCCGAGTTGCAGCAGATCTATGCCAGGCGCGGCGTCAATCTGGTGCGGGTCGGCGATGCCTGGGCGTTCCGCACCGCCGGCGATCTCGCCTTCCTGATGAGCCGCGATACGGTCCAGCAGCGCAAGCTTTCCCGCGCGGCCCTCGAAGTGCTGGCGATCATCGCCTACCACCAGCCGGTGACGCGCGCCGAGATCGAAGACATCAGAGGCGTCGAGACCTCGAAGGGCACGCTCGATACGCTGCTTGAGACGGAATGGGTGCGGATGCGCGGCCGCCGCCGCACGCCGGGCCGCCCGGTCACCTACGGCACGACGGACACTTTCCTCGACCATTTTGCGCTCGAGGAGATCCGCGATCTTCCCGGCATGGACGAACTGAAGGGCGCAGGGCTGCTTTCCGGCCGCATTCCGTCGAATTTCGCCATTCCGCTGCCGCCTGCCGATCCGGATGCGCTGACCGAGGACGAGGATGCGCTGACCGACATCGACCTCGAGGAACTCGGCCTGTTGACGCCACGCGTCACGGAAGATTGACCGCAAGCCGCTGTCAAAAAGCTGCATTGCTGCTGTACATGCGCCGATTGGTAGCGGACCGCTTTGCCGAAAATGCGTGACATAAGCCGCGCCTTCATAAACTTTGTCGCGGTTGTGTTTGAATCCCAACGCGAAAACGCATAGATCATCGCCAGGGAAAACATTCGAGAGAGAGTTACAATGGGTTCATTTTCGATTTGGCACTGGATGATCGTGCTGGTGATCGTGCTGTTGGTGTTCGGCCGCGGCAAGATTCCCGAGCTGATGGGCGACATGGCCAAGGGCATCAAGAGCTTCAAGAAGGGCATGGCCGACGACGACACCGCCGATGACAAGCGCACCGTCGAGCATCGCCCGGACGAGACCGTTTCGGCAGTGAAGGAAAAGGCCAGCAAGAGCTGAGCCCAAGGTTTCTAGTCGGAACAGATTGCCATGTTTGAAGTCGGCTGGACCGAAATGCTGGTGATCGCGATCGTCATGATCGTGGTCGTCGGGCCCAAGGATTTGCCCAATATGCTGCGCACCTTCGGCCGCACGACGGCGAAGCTGCGCGCCATGGCTTCCGACTTCCAGAAGCAGTTCAATGAGGCGCTGAAAGAAGCCGAACTCGACGACGTCAAGAAGTCGGTCGATACGCTCAGAAGCCTCAATCCGGCAGCCGAGATCCGCAAGCAGCTCAATCCGTTCGAACAGGCGGCTGCCGATGTGCGCTCCGGCGTCGATGCGGTGATGAAGCCGAAGCCTGCGGTTGATCCCTCAACGCCGGCGGCCGAGACGCCGCAGGCAGCCGAGCCGCTCAAGAACGGCGCGACGGTGATGCCCGGCGTGAGCGCGCCGGACGCCGTCCCGCCAGCGCCGATCTTTCCGGCCATGACCGACGAGTCCGTAGTGACGCCGGCTGCTGCAACGCCAGCGCCGCGGAAGGCGCCTGCAAAGAAGGCAGCGGCACCGAAGCAAGCCAACGCGCCGGCAACCAGGACGGCGGTAACCAAGGCAGCACCGGCAAAGGCTACACCTGCGGCTAAAGCTTCGGCCAAGCCGTCAGCCGCGGCCGCCAAGGTGGCGCCGGCAAAAGCCGCCAAATCAGCTGTTGCACCAAAGACTGCCGCAAAGGCTGACCCGAAATCTGCGCCGGGCAAGAAGCCGGCAGCCAAGAAGACGGCGGGAGCCGCCAAGTGAGCGTTTCGGACACCGAAAAGGACGAGATCGAGAAATCGTCGGCTCCGCTCATGGAGCATCTGATCGAACTGCGGCGGCGGCTGATCTGGTCGATCGGCGGCTTCTTCGTCGCCTTCCTCGTCTGCTTCTTCTTCGCCAAGAAGCTGTTCAACCTTTTGGTTGTCCCGTTCAAATGGGCGACGCAATGGGCAGGCCTCGATCCGCACAAGGTCGAGCTGATCTATACGGCGCCGCAGGAATTCTTCTTCACGCAGGTCAAGCTCGCCATGTTCGGCGGCATGGTCATCGCATTTCCGCTGATCGCCACGCAGATCTACAAATTCATCGCGCCCGGCCTCTACAAGAACGAACGCAACGCCTTCCTGCCGTTCCTGATCGCCTCGCCGATCCTGTTCCTGATGGGCGCGTCGCTGGTCTATTTCTTCTTCACGCCGATGGTGATGTGGTTCTTCCTCGCCATGCAGCAGGCCGGCACCGATGACCAGGTGCAGATCTCGCTGCTGCCGAAAGTGTCGGAATATCTCAGCCTGATCATGACGCTGATCTTCTCCTTCGGCCTGGTGTTCCAGCTGCCGGTGGTGACCAGCCTGATGACGCGCGTCGGCATGCTGTCGTCCAAGGCGCTGGCCGAGAAGCGCAAATGGGCGATCGTTATCGCCTTCGTCGTCGCAGCCGTGCTGACGCCGCCCGATCCGATGAGCCAGATCGGCTTGGCCATCCCGACGATCCTGCTCTACGAGGTCTCGATCTGGGCGGCCCGGCTGATCGAGCGCGATCAGGTCAAGCAGAAGCTGGCGCGCGAAAAGCAGGAAGCTGCCGAAGCCGTGGCGGAAAAGGCAGCGAAAGCGTCCTCAACGCAGACTCCTTCCTAGACGGCAGGCCTCGGGCGGCTGCGCCGGCCGAAAAACGCGGCAGTCGCTGAACGCTCGTCTTGCATCGATCAAGGATGCGGTTTACCCCCTCAGGCCTTATCCTGAGGACGAACCAACCATGCTTGATATCAAATGGATTCGCGACAACCCGAAGGCCCTTGTCGAGGCGCTGGCCAAGCGCTCTTGGTCGGCTGACGAGGCGCAGTCCACGGTTGATGAGCTGATCAAGAAGGATGAGGCGCGGCGCGAGCACGTCACCGAATTGCAGACCAAGCAGGAGCGCCGTAACGCTGCCTCCAAGGAGATCGGCAACGCCATGCGTTCGGGCGATGCGGCTTTGGCCGAAAAGCTCAAGGCCGAAGTCGGCGACATCAAGACCTTCATCCAGAATGGCGAGGCGCGGGAGCGCGAACTCGACAAGGCGCTGAACGACGCGCTGGCGGTGCTGCCCAACGTGCCGCTCGACGACGTGCCGGTGGGCAAGGACGAGCATGACAATGTCGTCAAACGCACCGTCGGCAAGGTGCCGACGCGGCCGAACTGGGTGAAGGAGCATTTCGAAGTAGGTGAAGCGCTCGGCATGATGGATTTCGAGCGGGCGGCAAAGCTCTCGGGGTCGCGCTTCACCGTGCTGAAGAGCGGGCTGGCGCGGATGGAACGCGCCATTGGCCAGTTCATGCTCGATTTGCACACGACCGAGCACGGCTATGAGGAAATCATCCCGCCGCTAATGGTGCGCGACGAAGTTTTGTTCGGCACCAATCAGTTGCCGAAATTCGAGGACGATCTGTTTTTCGTCCAGCATGGCGAGGGTCGGCTCGGGCTGATCCCTACCGCCGAGGTCCCGCTAACCAACCTTGTGCGCGAAGAAATCACCGCGCATGAAAAGTTGCCGCTGCGCTACACCGCGCTGACGCCGTGCTTCCGCTCGGAAGCGGGCTCCGCCGGGCGCGACACGCGCGGCATGCTGCGCCAGCACCAGTTCTACAAGGTCGAGCTGGTCTCGATCACCGACCAGGAGTCCTCGATCGCCGAGCATGAGCGGATGACGCAATGCGCCGAAGAGGTGCTGAAGCGGCTGGAACTGCCCTTCCGCACCATGGTGCTGTGCACTGGTGACATGGGTTTTGGCGCGCGCAAGACCTATGACATCGAGGTCTGGCTGCCCGGCCAGAACGCCTATCGTGAGATCTCGTCCTGCTCGGTCTGCGGCGATTTCCAGGCCCGGCGCATGGATGCCCGCTACAAGGACAAGGATGGCAAGGGCAACCGCTTCGTCCATACGCTGAACGGCTCGGGCACCGCCGTCGGCCGCGCTCTCATAGCTGTCATCGAAAACTACCAGAATGAAGATGGCAGCGTAACCATTCCTGAAGTGCTGCGGCCTTATATGGGCGGTCTGGCGAAGATCGAATCGAAATAATGCGCATTCTTCTGACCAATGATGACGGCATCCATGCCGAGGGCCTGGCGTCGCTCGAACGCATCGCCCGCACGCTTTCGGACGATGTCTGGGTGGTGGCGCCGGAGCAGGACCAGTCCGGCTACGCGCATTCGCTGTCGATCTCGGAGCCGCTCCGGCTGCGCAAGATCGGCGAGAAGCATTATGCCGTGCGCGGCACGCCGACCGACTGCGTCATCATGGGCGTCAAGAAGATCCTGCCTGAGCCACCCGACCTGATCCTGTCGGGCGTCAATTCGGGCGCCAACATCGCCGACGACGTCACCTATTCCGGCACGGTCGCCGGCGCCATGGAAGGCGCGTTGCTCGGCATCCGCTCGATCGCGCTCAGCCAGGGCTATTCCTATGTCGGCGAGGACCGCGTCGTTCCCTACGAGACCACCGAGACGCTGGCGCCGGCGCTGCTGAAGAAGCTCGTTGCCATGCCGCTGCCGGACGGCGTGCTGCTCAACGTCAATTTCCCCAACTGCCTGCCCGAAGAAGTCGCCGGCACCGTGGTCACCTCGCAAGGCAAGCTGGTGCACAGCCTGTGGGTCGACGAGCGCCGCGACGGGCGCGGCCTGCCTTACTACTGGCTGCGCTTCGGCCGCGAGCCTGTGGAAGGCAAGCAAGGCACTGATCTCCACGCACTTCGCAACCGGCTGGTGTCGGTGACGCCGCTGCAGCTTGACCTCACCGCCCATGAGATCCGCGACCAACTGACCAAGGCTCTGTCCGAATAAGGTTTGGCATGAACAAGGTTTTTGCATGAACTTGCCGCTCGACGACCGTGAGGGTTTTGCCGCTTTCCTGCTGCGCCTGCGTGGCCGCGGCGCGGTGCCCAAGGCGCTGATCGCCGCCTTCGAGGCGACGCCGCGGCGCGGCTTTCTCAACGGACAATACCATTCGATCGCCTGGTCGGACGGCATGCTGCCGATCGAATGCGGCGAGGCGATCGAGGGCGCCGATCTGCAGGCGACGGTGATCGCATCGTTGGCAATAGAGCCCGGCAACCGGGTACTCGAGATCGGTACCGGCTCGGGCTATACGGCGGCGGTGATGTCGCGACTGGCGGCGCGCATCGTCAGCGTCGATCGCTACAAGACGCTGGCCGAACAGGCGAGGCAACGCTTCGAGGCGCTCGGCATCGGCAATGTCATCGTGCGCCAGGCCGACGGCTCCAACGGGCTCGCCAATGAAGGGCCGTTCGACCGCATCGTCGCCTGGGCGGCTTTCGACACCCTGCCGCGCTTCCTGCTCGAGCAGCTGTCGAGCGGCGGCATCGTCATTGCGCCGATCGGGCCGGAGGAGGGCGAGCAGGTTCTTGCCAAGCTGACCAAGGTCGGCAGCCGTTTCGAGCGTGAGGATATCGGAACCGTGCGCCTGCAGCCGATCCTGCGCAGCGTCGCGGCGGTGATTTGAGAACGGGTATCGCGTGCTTCGAAGATAATGCAGAATCCCGTCGTTTCGTCATCCTAGGGCGGAGCAAGGAGCGAAGCGACGCGGCGCAGACCCTAGGATCCATGCCGCGCCGGCAAGGCATTGCTACGGCACAGAAATTTTGCTCCGCTACGTTCTTCGGCAAATGTCACGGAATGGATCCTAGGGTCTGCGCGACGGAGCTTCGCTCCTGCTACGCCCTAGGATGACGAAGTTGACGATGACCTGAATCTCAACGCACCTTCGGCGGCTCGAAAATGTTTTAAGAAAATTTGCGTCTGATTCTATGGGGTTAACCCGCCAGTAACATTAACGCGCTTTAATCATGACCAGTGTGTACCGGGTCTGTGCGGGTTAGTGCGATGCAATTCAGTGTTTTGAAGGCAAACGGGCGTACTCTGTCGCGGGGTTGCGCTGTCCTCATGCTAGCCGGAGTGGCAGCGGGATGTAGCTCCCAGGCCTCACGGTTCAACGGTGTCGACGACGTCTTCACCTCCTCGACCAACAATCAACGCGCCATCATCGACAAGCAGAGCAACGCGCAGCCCTATCCGGGCGATGTGGCAGCCGAGCCGATCGCTGCAGCACCGGTCGATGGCAGCCATAGCCAGTCGGTCAGCCGCTCCAGCCTGGAGCCGGTCACCGTCCAGCAGTTGCCGCCGCCAAGCCAGCCCAAGGCTGCTCCGATGCGCACCGCCTCGGCGCCTGCACTTGCGCCTGCACCGCATGTCGACAGGACGATGACGACCGGCACCGTGCAGCCGGCAAGGCCATTCAAGAATGCTGGTGAGCCCGATGCGCCAAAGCCCGCCGCTGGCGGTACGCCGCATGCCACAGAGATCGTGGTCAGGGACGGTGAGACCATTTCCGGCATTGCCCAGCATTATCATGTGCCGGCCGACGTGATCATGAAGGTCAACGGCCTGAGCGCCACCAAGGGATTGAAGACCGGCCAGAAGCTGGTCATCCCGGCCTATGCCTATTCGAGCAAGGGGACCGAACCGAAACTTGCCAATGGCAAGCCGGCGAACAGCCCCAAGGCACCGGCGCCGGAGAAGGTCGCCGTGCTGCCGCAGCAGCCGAAACTCAAGGACGGCAAATCCGCTGCGCAGGTCGATGCCTCCGCCGCGAACAAGCCGAAGGCCGACAAGCCGGCGCAGCAGATGGCTGCGGCCGCACCCAAGGCCGGCGCGGGCACCTATACGGTCCAGCAGGGCGATAGCCTGTCCTCGATTGCACGCAAGACCGGCGTTGGCGTCGTTGCGCTGAAGCAGGCCAACGGCATGCAGGACGGACTGCTCAAGATCGGCCAGACGCTGAAGGTTCCGGCCGGCGGCACGGCAACGGTCGCCAGCGCCAAGCCGGCAAAAGTCGATCCGGTGACGACGGCCGCCACCCAGCCGGCGGCGAAGCCGACGGAGACGCTCGCCACCTACACGCCGCCGAAGAAGGACACCAAGGTCATCCAGCAGGCCGAGGACGACGACGCTGTGGCGCCGGACGCCACCGGCATCGGCAAGATGCGCTGGCCGGTGCGTGGCCGCGTGATCTCCAGCTTTGGTGGCGGCAAGGATGGTGTCGACATCGCCGTGCCGGAAGGGACGCCGGTCAAGGCGGCCGAGAATGGCGTCGTCATCTATGCCGGCGACGGCCTCAAGGAATTCGGCAACACGGTGCTGGTGCGCCACGAAAACGGTCTGGTCACCGTCTACGGCCATGCCAGTTCGATCGAGGTGCAGCGCGGCCAGAAGGTCAAGCGCGGCCAGGAAATCGCGCTGTCGGGCATGAGCGGCACCACCGACTCGCCGAAACTGCACTTCGAAGTGCGCAAGAACTCGGCCCCGGTCGATCCGTCGGGCTATCTCGAATAGTCGCGCTATCTCGAATAGAACAATAAACGTTTTGCAGGCCGTCTGACCTCCAGTCCGGCCCGCCGGCTCAGCCCGCTCCGCAAGGGGCGGGCTTTTTCAGTCGTTTTTGTTGACCATGATCTTATCCGAAAACCGGCTTCGACTTTTCGGGATCATGGTCTGGATATCAATCGTTGAGCGGCTTGCCGAGGCGGCCCGCCAGATCCTGGGTGAACTGCCAGGCGACACGGCCCGAGCGGCTGCCGCGCGTTGTCGCCCATTCCAGCGCTTCGGCGCGCAGCTGCTCCGGGTCGATCTCCAGCTTGTGATGGCTGGCATAGCCGTTGATCATGTCGAGATATTCGTCCTGCGAACATTTGTGGAAACCAAGCCACAGGCCGAAACGGTCGGACAGCGAAACCTTTTCCTCGACTGCTTCGGATGGATTGATGGCGGTCGAGCGCTCATTGTCGATCATGTCGCGCGGCAACAGGTGCCGGCGGTTCGAGGTGGCGTAGAAGATGACATTGGCCGGGCGGCCCTCGACGCCGCCTTCAAGGGCTGCCTTCAGCGACTTGTAGGAGGTGTCGTCATGGTCGAAAGACAGGTCGTCGCAAAACAGGATGAAGCGAAAGGGCGCTGCCTTCAACTGGCTCATCAGCCTGGGCAGCGTGTCGATGTCCTCGCGGTGGATCTCGATCAGCTTGAGCGGCAGATCGGATTTGGCTTTGGCGTTGATCTCGGCATGCACGGCCTTGACCAGCGAGGATTTGCCCATGCCGCGCGCGCCCCACAACAACACATTGTTGGCAGCGTGGCCGGCGGCGAAGCGCTCGGTGTTTTCGACCAGAATGTCGCGAACGCGATCGACGCCGCGGATCAGGTCGATGCCGACGCGGTTGACCTTGCGGACCGGCTCGAGATAGCCGGGATCGGCCTGCCAGACAAAGCAGTCAGCCACGGCAAGATCCGTTTGCGGCACCGGCGGCGGGGCGAGGCGGATGACCGCCTCGATCAGGCGGTCGAGCTTCTGGTTCAGGGCCTCGATGGTGCTGTCGGTCATGTCTCGGTCTTTGTTTGTTTCTGCACGAACGTGCGCAGGGGGAAATCGTGCTGGTCCGGGCGAGATAGAAACGGGTTCCAAGCTTTTGTTTGAGCATGATCTTTTGCGAAAATCACGCTCGCCATCCGGGAGCATGCTCTAACACGGGTCAACCGGCCGGAAAAGCAGCCGAAAGCCGGGCCGCGCAGTTGCATTGGCAACTTTACCCACTATATTCCGGCCAAATTTGGCGAGGCCGCCTCATGGCCTTCTTCGTAACCAGGAGTTCTTGATGTTCGTCACACCGGCATACGCCCAAGCCACGGGAACTCCGCTTGGTCCGTTCGGGGATATCGGCATGATACTCCCGTTCGTGCTGATCTTCGTGATTATGTATTTTCTCATCATCCGGCCGCAGCGCGCGCAGCTGAAGAAGCGCCAGGAGATGATCTCGGCGGTGCGTCGCGGTGATACGGTCATCACCGGCGGCGGCTTCGTCGGCAAGGTGACCAAGGTGATCGACGACAATGAGCTCGAGATCGACCTCGGCGGCGGCACCAAGGTGACGGCGCTGCGCTCGACGATCGCCGATGTGAGGGTCAAGGGCGAGCCGGTGGCCAACCAGAACGCCAAGAAGTAATCTCCACAGGCGATAACGGGTCTTCGGGCGGCGCGGTCCGCCAGCAACAGGCAACGCCATATGCGGTTTTCGCGCCTCACGAAGGGCCTGACCTGGCTGGTTGTTGCCGTCGTGGTGGTGTTTGGCGTGTTCGTTGGCGCGCGCTCCGTTGAGCCCGACGGCACGTTCGATAAGCTTCTTGCCTGGCTGCCGAAGCGTCAGACGAGTTTCGAGAAGCAGGGCGGTTCGCAATTCCTGCTCGAGGTGGACAAGGACGATTTGATCAAGTTCCGTCTCCAGGCGGTGCTTGATGATGTCCGCTCAACGCTGCGCGATGCCAAGATCGGCTATCGGGGCCTTTTCGTATCGGGTCGCGAGTTCAAGGTTCACATCTCCGATCCGGCTGAGATCGATGCCGCCAAGACAGCCCTGAAAATATTCACCGACCCGATCGCCGGGAATAGTCCCGTCAAGGAATTCGCGCTCGATGAGCCGGAACCGGGACTGCTAAGGCTTGCGCTGACCGATGAAGGCGTGAAGCTGCGGACGTCGATGGCGATGGTGCCCTCGATGGAAACCGTCCGGCTCCGGGCAAGCGCAGGCGCTCCCGAACCGATCGTGCGGCAGCAAGGCGATGACCGTATCCTCGTTCAGGTACCGGGCCTACAAGACCCGCAAAGGCTCAAAGAAATTCTCGGCCGGACCGGCAGGCTGACATTTCAGGTGATCGATACCTCCTGGCCGGTCGAGGATGCCCTCAAGAACCGGCCGCCGCGAGGCTCTTCGGTGCTATTTTCTCAAGACGAACCGCCGGTTCCCTATCTGGTCGAAGATCGCGTCATTGTTTCCGGCGACAACATCGTCGATGCCCAGGCGGTATACAACATGGCCATGAATGAGCCTGCCGTTTCGTTCCGGTTCGACGCCAAGGGCGCGGCGCGGTTCGGAGAGGCGACCTCGCAGAATGTCGGCAAGCCCTTCGCCATCATTCTGGACGGCCAGGTGCTTTCGGCTCCCGTCATCCGCGAGCCGATCCTTGGTGGCACCGGCCAGATATCGGGCAACTTCACCAAGGAAAGCGCCGATGATCTTGCCTTGATCCTGCGTTCCGGCCCGATGGCGGCAACACTGAAAATAGTCGACGTACGCACGATAGCGCCCGGCGGCGTTCAGAATTAGAATAGCGACCGGCGGAGGCTATCGACGCCCAGCGCGATCCCGGCGGCGGCGCCAAATTGACCTTAGCGCGCTCGACAATCGACGATGTGCGGGGTAAGGGCGAGCCGGTGGCAAATAACAACGCCAAGAAATAACCGAATTGTCGGCGGAACGATCCGCCAGCACGCCCTGACGGACAACGCCATATGCTGTATTTTTCGCGCCTGAAGATGATCCTGATCTGGCTGGCTGTCGCCGCCACGTTCATCCTTGCCGCGCCCAATCTCTTCCCGGCCAGCACATTGGCGCAGTTGCCCAGCTGGGTGCCGAAGCGGCAGATGACGCTCGGTCTCGATCTGCAGGGCGGCTCGCACATCCTCTTGCAGATGGACCAGAACGATCTGGTCAAGGCGCAGCTGGAGACGACGCGCGACGAAATCCGCACGCTGCTGCGCGACGCGAAGATAGCCTATACCGGCCTTGGCGGCACCGGCAGTACCGTGCAGGTGCGCATTACCGACCCAACCCAGATCGATGCGGCCAAGACGGCGCTGAAGCCACTGACCGATCCGGTCGCCGCCGGCCTGTTCACCGGCGGCTCCATCCAGGAAATGTCGCTGGATGATTCCGAAGCCGGCCTGTTGAAATTCACCGTCACCGACGCCGGCATCAAATACCGCACCTCGGCTGCGTTGGCGCAGTCGATCGAAGTCGTCGAGCGTCGCGTCAATGAACTCGGCACCACAGAGCCGATCGTCCAGCGGCAGGGCGACGATCGTGTGCTGGTCCAGGTGCCGGGCCTGCAGGATCCGCAAAGGCTGAAGGAAATCATCGGCCAGACCGCCAAGATGACGTTCCAGATGGTCGACACCTCGATGTCGGTGCAGGACGCCCTCAATGGCCGCCCGCCGGCGGGCTCCTCGGTGCTTTATTCACAGGACGATCCGCCGGTTCCTTATCTGGTCGAGAATCGCGTCATTGTTTCGGGCGAAGATCTCGCCAAGGCGACGGCAACCTACAACTCGCAGAACAACGAGCCGGTGGTTTCGTTCACCTTCAATTCGCGCGGCGCGACCCGGTTCGGCCAGGCGACGCAGCAGAATGTCGGCAAGCCGTTCGCCATCATCCTCGACAATCAGGTGATCTCGGCGCCGGTCATTCGCGAACCGATCCTTGGCGGCAGCGGCCAGATTTCGGGCAATTTCACCGCTGAAAGCGCCAATGATCTCGCCGTGCTGCTGCGCGCCGGCGCGCTGCCGGCAAAGCTGACGGTGATCGAAGAGCGCACCGTTGGCCCAGGCCTCGGCCAGGATTCGATCCATGCAGGCAAGGTCGCCGGCATCATCGGATCCATTCTCGTCGTCGCCTTCATGTTCGTCGCCTACGGCCTTCTCGGCTTCCTCGCCAACATCGCGCTGGCCGTGCACGTGGCGATGATCGTCGGGCTTTTGTCGCTGCTTGGCGCAACGCTGACCTTGCCCGGTATTGCCGGTATCGTGCTGACCATCGGCATGGCGGTCGATTCCAACGTGCTGATTTACGAGCGTATCCGCGAGGAGCGACGCGCCGGCCGTTCGGTGATCCAGTCGATCGACACCGGTTTCACCAAGGCGTTGGCGACCATCGTCGATTCCAACGTGACGTCGTTGATCGCCACGGTGGTGCTGTTTTATCTCGGCACCGGCCCGGTCAAGGGCTTCGCCATCACCTATGCCATCGGTATCCTGACCACGGTGTTCACCGCCTTCACCTTCACACGCCTGCTGGTGTCGATCTGGCTGCGCCGCGCACGTCCGAAGGAACTGCCGCGCGCGCCGGTGACCTTCGTCCCGCCCGGCACCAAGATCCCGTTCATGGGCATTCGCCGCTGGACCTTCGCGCTGTCCAGCCTGCTGTCGATCCTGTCGGTGGTGCTGTTCTTTACGGTCGACATCAATTACGGCATCGACTTCAAGGGCGGCTCGATCATCGAGGTGCAGTCCAAGCAAGGCGACGCCGATATTGGCGATATCAGAAGCCGGCTGTCGGAACTCAACATCGGTGAAGTGCAGGTCCAGCAATTCGGCGCGCCGAATGACGTGTTGATCCGCGTCGGCACCCAGGATGGTGGCGAGAACGCCGAGCAGACCGTCATCGACAAGGTGCGCGGCGAACTGCAGGATACTTATGATTTCCGCCGCGTCGAAGTGGTGGGACCGACGGTTTCGGGCGAATTGGCGAAGCAAGGCACCATCGCCATGCTGGTCGCGCTGATCGGCATCCTGGTCTATGTCTGGTTCCGGTTCGAATGGCAGTTCGCGGTCGGCGCCATTGTGGCGACGGTGCACGATGTGGTGATGACGCTGGGCTTCTTCGTCATCACCGGGCTCGAGTTCAACCAATCGTCGCTGGCGGCGATCCTGACCATTATCGGCTATTCGCTCAACGACACCATCGTCGTCTATGACCGCGTTCGAGAAGATCTGCGAAAATACAAGCGGATGCCGCTGCCGCAATTGCTGAACAATGCCATCAACGAGACGCTGTCGAGAACGACGCTAACCTCGGTGACGACCATCCTGGCGCTGCTGGCGCTGGTGCTGTTCGGCGGCGAGGTGATCCGCTCGTTCACCATGGCGATGCTGTTCGGTGTCGTCTTTGGCACCTATTCGTCGATCTTTATCGCAGCACCCTTGCTGATCCTGTTCAGGCTCAGGCCGCAGGCGACGGCCGACGAGGAGAAGCCGGTTGGTGGCGGCAAGGCCGTGGCGACCTGACGGCCACCCCGGTGGCAAAAGGCATCGTCATTCGCGAAGCGCATTTCCCCGGGCGCGCGCCGATCGAGGCCTACGGCAATGGCGGCTTTCGCTTCGCCGACATGTCGCATCGCGGCTCGCTGCTGTGCCTGCCCTCCGGTATCCATGGCTGGGAGCCGGCCGATCCTCTGGCGCTGACGGCGGCCGATTTCGGCTTGCTGCTGGCCGAGGCCGGCAAGGTCGAGATCCTGCTGGTAGGCATGGGCAAGGATTTGCGGCCCTTGCCGGCGGCACTTCGGGCGGCGCTGAAAGCGGCGGGCATTGCCTCCGACCCGATGTCGACCGGAGCGGCGGTGCGCACCTACAATGTGCTGCTCGCCGAAGACCGCGCCGTGGCCGCGGCGCTGATCGCCGTCGACTGACGTGACCGATACCGCCAACATCGTCATGGAGGCGGTGCGCGCCGGCGACCATGATCGCTATGTTAGTGCACTCTACGCACCCGCCGACAAGCGCGAGGCGCTGTTTTCGCTTTACGCCTTCAATGCCGAGATCGCGTCTGTCCGCGACCGCATCCATGAGGCATTGCCGGGCGAGGTGAGGCTGCAATGGTGGCGCGATGTCATCGCTGCCGAGGCCGCAGCCACCGGCAACCCGCTCGCCGATGCGCTGAAGGCGACGATTGCCGCCCACGGTCTGCCGAAAGCTGCTTTCGACAACATGCTCGAAGCCCGCATCTTCGACCTCTATGACGATCCGATGCCGTCGCGCACCGATCTCGAAGGCTATTGCGGCGAGACGGCGGCGGCGCTGATCCAGCTGGCGGCGATGGTTCTCGATCCCATTGCAGCGCCGCGATTTGCGGAACTGGCGGGCAGGGCCGGCTGCGCCCAAGCGATGACCGGCTTGTTGCTGTTGTTGCCGCTGCATCGCCGGCGCGGGCAATGCTTCGTGCCGGCCGATATCCTGGCGGCGGCGGGCTCGTCGCCGGAGGAGTTTGTCAGCGGCGATGGCGGTCTCGGCGCGGCGCGGGCGGTGGCTGCAATGGTCGCGCTGGCTCAGGAGCATCTCGGCGCGTTCGAGCAAGGGGCATCCGCGCTTCCGGGGACGCTGCGCCTTGCATTTCTGCCGCTCGCCTTGACCCGCGCCTATCTCGACAAGATGAAGGACGGTCGCCAGTCGCCTCTGGCCGGAGCGGTGCGGCTTTCGGCCTTGCGCCGGCATTGGCTGCTGCTCAGGCGCGCGACGCGGGGCTGGCCAGCCATTTGACGTAAACGTCAATCGTGCTAGGACTCCGTCGGCCCGAAATCGTCGCCAAAAGACGCGACCGGTCTGGAGGAGATTTCTGTTCATGAACCTGCCTGTGCTGGTTGCACTCGTCACTGTCGGCATTGCGCTGTCGGTCCTGGCCGTGCACTTCACCGGCGGCAGCAGGATCGCGACGCTTGCCGGCGCGGATCAGGCGCTTAGCCGTTTCGCCGATGATTTTCCTGACGAGAAGGCTTCTGCCTTGCGCCTGACGGCTGATGGCCGGACGGCGTTCCTCGACCTCGGTCCAGCCCGCAGCGGCATCGTCCACAGCGTCGGCGACTGCTTTTTGACCCGCATCGTCACGCCGCATGACATCAAGGCCATTGACCTCGATGAAGACGGCGCGATTTCGCTGAAGTTGGCCGACTTTACCTGGAAAGGCGGACGCTTCGCCTTCGCCGACAAGGCTGACGCCAGGGCTGTCGCGGCGGCGCTTGGGCCGCACAATCCGAGCCAGGCGAAGGAAGCCGCGTGATGGACGACTTCAATTTCCCGCAGGTGACCCAGCTTGCCATCCCGTTCTTCGTCGCCGCCATCCTGATCGAGCTGTGGCTGGTGCGGACCGGCCGTGCCAAGGGGTCGTTCGAAACGCGCGACACGCTGACCAGCCTGATGATGGGCACCGGCAATGTCGTTGCTGGCCTGCTGCTCGGCGTCGTCTCCTATTGGGCACTGCTGTGGCTGTGGCAGTTTCGTTTCTTCAATCTCGGCCTGTCGGTGTGGGTGTTCCTGGCCGCCTTCCTGCTCGATGATCTGCGCTACTATGTCTATCACCGCATTGCGCACCGGGTGCGCTGGGTGTGGGCCGAGCACGTCAACCACCATTCCAGCCAGCACTACAATCTCTCGACGGCGCTCCGGCAAAGCTGGACCGGGCTGTTCACCTTCATGTTCGTGCTGCAGGCGCCTTTGGTGCTGCTCGGCTTCCATCCGGCGGTCATCGCCTTCACCTTCGGCTTCAATCTCGTCTGGCAGTTCTGGATCCACACCGAGGCGATCGGCAAGATGTGGGGCTGGTTCGAATTCATCTTCAACACGCCTTCGCATCACCGCGTCCATCATGCCACCAATCCGCGCTATCTCGACGCCAACTATGCCGGCACGCTGATCATCTGGGACCGCATGTTCGGCACCTTTGTCGCGGAGTTGGAGGAGGACCGGCCGCGCTACGGCATCGTGAAAAATCTCGGCACGTTCAATCCGCTGAAAGTGGCGTTTCACGAATGGATCGGCATGTTTAGGGATGCCTTTGCGCCGGGGCTGACGATGCGTGATCGCATCAACTACCTGATCAAGCCGCCGGGCTGGAGCCATGACGGTTCGCGCGAGACTTCGGAGACGCTGAAGGCGGCGTATGTCAGGCGCAATCCGGGGGAGGCGGGTAAGCCGGGGCTGCCGATGGCGGGTGCTGAGCCGGCGGAGTAGCGCTAAGAGGGTTCGCTCGAGCCGCCGTCGCGCATCAGCGTCTCATAATCGCGACCGCCGTAGAAGATGTTGACGATGCGGACGAGATCGTCGGCGATGACATAGACAATGACGGCCGAGTGCTCGAAAGGGACCATTCGCAACCCGGGCGAGATATCGTCGCGGGAGCGACCGCCGCGCGGTGCATTGCCGATACTCTGGCAGCGGTCTTCAATGCGCAAGGTGAACTTCAGCGCGGCGTCAGGACTTCCGCCGGCGTCGACGATATGTCTGAAAATATCGGCCAGATCGTTCCTGGCGCTTTCGCCGTATTCAACATCAAGGCGCTGTATCATCGCTACGGCTCGAATATTGAGCGGCGAGCTCCCGAAGATGGTCGCGAACCTTTTCCCCCGAATGGCTTGGCCGCGTATCCTCGATCGACGCCTTTACTCGCGCTCGTATCGAGGCCAAGCGTTCGGCGTGCTCTTCTTCCTCGCGCTGGAAGGCGCGAAGGGCTGCGCGAATGACTTCGCTCGCTGATCCGAAGGAGCCATCCTCGACCTTTTCGCGGATCATGCGCGCCATTGCGGGGGTAACGGTGACGGACAGTTTCTCGGCGGATTCCATGGAACGGCTCCCATCGGGCAGAAAGTAGGATAGTATCCTACTCCTTGCCGTGAGTCCATCCGAAAGGCTCGTTACTCGGCAGCTTGCGCTTGTGCCGGCAGCCCCAGCCATTGCCGGCAATCGGCCTGGGCGCGCGAGGTGATGGCGTGGCGCTTGGCCACCGTCTTGTCCTTGCCGCGCAGGCGTTTGCCTTCGGTCTTCGGCGCTTCGACCGGCGGGAACAGGCCGAAATTGACGTTCATCGGCTGGAAGGAGCGTTTTCCGGGCTCATCGTCGGAGACGATGTGGCCGCCGGTGATGTGGTTCAGCAGCGCGCCGAAGGCGGTGGTGAGCGGCGGCAGCGACAGCTCATAGCCGAGACGCTCGGCGGCGGCGAAGCGGCCAGCAAGCAGGCCGATGGCTGCACTCTCGACATAGCCCTCGCAACCGGTGATCTGGCCGGCAAAGCGCAGGCCGGGCCGCGACTTCAGCTGCAGCGAAGCGTCGAGCAAGGTCGGCGAGTTGATGTAGGTGTTGCGATGCAGGCCGCCCAGCCGGGCGAAGTCGGCGTTTTCCAAACCCGGAATGGTGCGGAAGACGCGCACCTGCTCGGCATGCTTCAGCTTGGTCTGGAAACCGACCATGTTGTAGAGCGTGCCCAGCGCATTGTCCTGACGCAGCTGCACCACGGCATAGGCTTTGACCGTCGGATTATGGGCATTGGTCAGCCCCATCGGCTTCATCGGCCCGTAGCGCAGCGTCTCGACGCCGCGCTCGGCCATGATCTCGATCGGCAGGCAGCCGTCGAAATAGGGCGTGCCTTCCCACTGCTTGAATTCGGTTTTCTGGCCGTCGACCAGCGCCTGCACGAAGGTGAGATACTGATCCTTGTCCATCGGACAGTTGATGTAGTCCTTGCCGGTGCCGCCGGGGCCGATCTTGTCGTAACGTGACTGGAACCAGCAGGTGTCCAGGTCGATCGTGTCGAAATGGATGATCGGGGCGATGGCGTCGAAGAAGGCAAGCGCGTCGGCGCCGGTTGCCTCGGCGATCGATTGGGCGAGCGAAGGCGCCGTCAGCGGGCCGGTGGCGATGATCGCCTGGTCCCACTCCGCCGGCGGCAGGCCCGGCACTTCCTCGCGCTGGATGGTGATCAGCGGGTGGGCTTCGAGTTTTTTCGTCACGGCGTCGGAGAAGCCGTCGCGGTCGACGGCCAGTGCCCCGCCGGCCGGCACCTGGTTGGCGTCGCCGGCGCTCATGATCAGCGAACCGGCCAGCCGCATTTCGGCATGCAGCAGGCCGACGGCGTTGTTCTCGGCATCGTCGGAGCGGAAGGAGTTGGAGCAGACGAGCTCGGCCAGACCGTCGGTCTTGTGGGCATCGGTGCCGCGCACCGGGCGCATCTCATGCAAAATGACGGGAACGCCGGCTTGCGCTGCCTGCCATGCGGCTTCGGAGCCGGCGAGGCCGCCACCGACGATGTGGATTGGATTTTTGCTCATGAGCGCCGGAATAATCGCTTGGCGCGCCGTTTGCAATTGGCCGGCTGCGAGCCTGTGTTGTTGCCGTCGCCCTAACCACTCCGCCAGACCGTCTGTTTACACAGCAGGAAAATAGGGATATTTCATATCCTTAATAGTCTCGATCGGTACGACCCGGAATCCATTGATGATCCTGAAAAGCCAAGTCGAATGGGCGCTGCACTGCTGCGCCATTCTCGCGGGCCTGCCTGCAGGGCGGTATCTCTCCACAAAAGCGCTCGCCGAGTTTCACGGCCTTCCCAAGGAGTATCTCTCCAAGGCGCTGCAAAGTCTGTCGCAAGCGGGTCTGGTGGATACCACGCTCGGCCCATCGGGCGGATACCGGTTGGCGCGGCCGCCGGCAGAGCTGACCTTCCTTGAGATCGTGGAAGCGGTGGAGGGCAAGGCGCGGACATTTGTGTGCACCAACATCCGCGAAAACAATCCGTGCCGTCCGCAGGGCTATTGCGAAAGCGGCCCCTGCGCGGTGTCGCGCATCATGTGGGAAGCCGACGAGGCCTGGCGGGCAAAACTGCGCAGCGTCAGGCTTTCCGACCTCACCGAAGCGCTGGCGCAGGAGATCCCGCCAGAGCTTTGGAAGGACAGCTTCGAATGGGTGCTAGAGCGCGCCGGATGAACGTGAACGCATGACCGTTGCGGGCGGCTGGTCAGCCGTCGCCGGCAATACGACGGCATAGCTCTGGGGCGACATCGCAAGGAACAGACCATTCGCCTCGCAGTGGCGATGGACAAGGTCGATCACCTCATTCCTGGCGAGCAACCGGTCGCCCGGACCGGCCACGCAAAAGAGCAGGTCGATCCCGATTGCCACCGCGTCGATCTCCTTGAGCGCGACGAGTGGTGCCGGCTCCTTGACGATCCGTTGGCATTTCTGGAGAGCCGCGTGCATGGCCTCCTCGATGATGTGCGGCGCGTGCGTCGCCGCAATCCGCACGTTCACGCTGATCAGCTGCCTCTCATCGGGACGGCTGAGATTGGTCAGGCTGACTTTCGCCAACACGCTGTTGGGCAGAACGACGATGATGTTGGCGCCGGTGAGCAGGTGGGTGGAGCGCCAGGTTGTTTCGACGATGCGTCCTTCCGTACCGTCGCTCAGCATGATCCAGTCACCGAGCGTGTAGGGCCGGCCCAGCGTCAGCGCGATACCGGAAAAGACGTCACCAAGCGTGTTCTGCAGCGCAAGCCCGACAATGATGGCAACCACGCCCGATGTCGCCGCCAACGTTGCGACGGGAACTCCGAAGACGAAACCCGTTATCGACAGCGCCACGCCGAGATAGATAACAGCGACGGCCAGTTCCTGGAGCAGGCGCGCTTCTCGCGGCCGGTGTTCGACGACGATGTAGAGGCGCACAAAGCCGACAAGCGTCCAGGCAAGGTGTATCCACCAGAGGACGCGCGCCGACTTCGCCAGATACGCGCCCGCGCCTTGGATATCTGTGAGATCTGTCTCAGCCACCCAATGCGGCAGGATACCGCTGAAGCCGAGCACCGCGGTCATGCCGGCGAAGAACAGGATCTGGACGATCAGGCGTGCCATCGGACGCCCACGGCCCTGGAAACACCAGACGACAATGCCGGCAAGCCCCAGCAGATTGATCAAGACCAGGGCAAGGGAGTGATGATCGCCGAACATGGGTCCCCGAAATGATGCAAGCTCACGAGCAAGGCCGGGCGTCTGGAGGCGCCCGGCCTCTTCGGCCTATTTCGTGACCGGATAGGTCAATTCCTTCTGAGCGGTATCGACGACGAAGACGGCCAGCAGTTTTGCGGGCTTCGTCTTGCTGCCGTTCTCGCTCACGCTGTGGCGATCGCCCGGCATCTCCGAAAAGCTCTCGCCGGCCTTGTAGATCTTGGCCGGATCGTCATTGACCTGGCTGCGGATGGAGCCTTCCAGAACCGTCGCATAGATGAAGGCCGAGCTCGGATGGGTGTGGGCCTCCGAGTAGCCGCCGGGGCCGTATTCGACGAGGATGCCCTTGATGCTCTTGCCCGGCGCATTCGGCAGTTCATGCTCATAGACGAGGGTGACCTTGGCAGCTTTTTCGCCAGCGGGATGGGTATCTGTGGCTCCGGCCGGGCCAGCCACAGCGGCCGTCACGATGAGGGCAGCGACGATTGATTTGATCATTTCGAAACTCCTTTTGGGGGTGAGCAGTGTGCTGCGCCTGGGCTGAGGCGCAGCGCGACGGTCATTTCCGCGCCGCGGTGGCGAACCACTGCTCGAAGGTGACGTGGCCAAGGCGAGGATTGTTGTCGGAGACGAGCGAATTGTCGTTCAGCCGCGCGCCGAAATAGAGCGCCTCGGGATCGGCCACGACCTTGCGGGGATCGCCGACAGCCTTGAGGTAGCGGGTGACGAGTTCGCTCATCCGCACGCGCTCCGGACCCGAAATCTCGATCATGCCGTTGATCGGCGCGGCGAGCGCGACACCGGCCATGAAGTCGGCGACGTCGTCGGATGCGATAGGCTGCACATAGGCCGGCGACAGATGCACGGCTTCGCCGACTGTGCCCGACTTGGCGATGCCGGCGAGGAATTCCATGAACTGCGTGGAATGAACGATTGTGTAGGGAATGCCGGACGCCTTGATCAGCTGTTCCTGGACGAGTTTGGCGCGGAAATAGCCGCAGTCCTGCAGGCGTTCGGTTCCGACAACCGAGAGCGCGATATGGTGCTTGACCCCGGCAGCCTTGCCTGCCGCGAGCAGATTGCGGCCGGAAATCGTGAAGAAATCCATGGCGGCCTTGTCCTCGAAGGAGGGTGAGTTGGCGAGATCGATCACGACCTTGGCGCCGGCCAGCGCCTCTATCAGGCCCTCACCGGTGATGGTGTTGACGCCGGTATTCGGGGCGGCGGCGATCACCTCGTGGCTTTGCTTGCGCAGGCGTTCGGTGGTTTTGGTGCCGATGAGGCCGGTGCCACCGATGATGACGATTTTCATGATGCTCTCCGTTTGCGGGATGGGTTGCCTCTGGGAACGCGTTAGTTCAGGCCGGCCTTGTCGAGGCCGTAGAACTTGTCCGCGGAGCCGGGCACGGCCTTGAAGGCAACACTGACGCGGTTCCAGGCGTTGATGGCCATGATCGAGAAGGTCAGGTCGGAGATTTCCTTTTCCGAAAGCTGCCCGCGCACACGCTCATAGAGGTCGTCGGGAATGCCGCCTTCGGGGAGTTTGGTGACGGCTTCCGTCCAGGCAAGGGCGGCGCGCTCACGCGGAATGAACAGGGTCGATTCCCGCCAGACAGCGACATGGTAGAGCCGCAGTTCGCTCTCGCCATGGATCTTTGCTTCCTTGACATGCATGTCGAGGCAGAAGGCGCAGCCATTGATCTGCGATGCCCTGATGTGGACGAGATCGCGGATCTTCTCTTCGATAGCGCTGTGCGCCTCGGCCATGCTGAGGTCGGAAAGCTTCTTGAACAGCTCGGGCGATTGTTGGGCGGCGTTCAGGCGCGATGTCATGGCTTGTCCTTCTGACGGATTTGAGGATATGTTGTGTCCTTAAGGACAATTAATATCCATAATAGCTGGACAGTAAAGCGCCTACCGCCTAGGATGCGGACATAAGGCATATGTCGAAAGGTAATGAGGTTGAGGATGGACGTCGTATCGGCGTTGCGAACGTTCCTGCGGGTGGCGCAGACAAGGTCCTTCTCCGCGGCCGCGATCGACCTCAACCTGACGCAGCCGGCCGTATCCCGGCAGGTCTCGGCGCTGGAAGCGCATCTGAAGACGCGCCTTTTGCATCGCACGACGAGCGCGCTTGCCTTGACGGTGGAGGGCGAACAGATGCTACCGATGGCGCTGCGCGTGGTGGAGGCGGTGGACGCGCTGGGCGAAGTGAGTGGAGCCGAAGGCGCAACCGTGTCGGGAAAAGTGCGGCTTAGCCTGCCCACGCCGCTCGGGTTGTTTATCGGCGACCGCCTTGCAAGGCTGCTGGAGAGCCATCCATCTCTCGCCGTCGACCTGATCTTGCGGGAGGAACCGTCAGATCTCGTCGCTGATGCCATCGATCTCGAGGTACGCCTCGGGCCGGTCGGCGACAGCAGCCTGATGTGCCGCCGGATCGGCTGGACGACGGCCTTTCTGGTGGCCTCGCCATGCTATCTCGAAGGGCGGGATACACCGCGAGCACCGCAAGACATCAGGGATCATCGCTGCATTTGTTACAGCCGTGCCGGCGATGGCCGGTCATGGTCGTTCTCCGACGGGGCGGATGATGTTGTTCTGCGGGTTGAGCCTCGCCTGGTCGCCAACAATTCAATGGCCGTCCATCGGGCAACGCTGGCGGGAGCAGGGCTTGCGGTGCTGTCCCATATCCTGGCCGGGCCGGACATCGAGAAAGGCAGGCTGGTCAAGGTGATGCCGGATTTTCCGCCGACGCGGCTGCCGATCAACGTCGTCTACCCGTCGCGCAAGAACATGCCGTTGCGCGTGACGACGGTGCTCGACTTTCTTGTCCAGTCTGTCCGCGACGATGCTCTCATGGCGGCCTAGGCGCCTTGGTCGACGGCGTACTCAGCTGAAAACCTGCCCTAGAAACAACAACACCCGCCGCGGGAGGAGGTGCGGCGGGTGTCGTTTTGGGGGCCGATCCTCGGGAGGAGGTGGGGATCGGCCGTATTCGTCATCGCCGGGGAGGAGGTCGGCTTTGACGAAATTCCTTTCGCCGGATCTAGGGAGGCGAAATCCCTGGAAGACGAACTACGTTCGCTTCGGAAACAACGCCCGCCGCGGGAGGAGGTGCGGCGGGCGCCGTTTTGGTGGTCAACCCTCGGGAGGAGGTGAAGGCTGACCGTATCCGCCAGGGTCGGGGAGGAGGTCGACCCTGGCGAAATTCTTACTTAGATCGTCGCCTTGCGGGCGATGATCTTGATCTCGTCGCGGACGATACCGAGATCATGGAGCTGGCGGTTTGAAAGGCGACCCAGCTCGGTAACCGTGTCGCGATAAACGCGCCAGTTACGATAGTTGCGGATCAGGTTCATTGTCGTTCTCTTTTTCAAAACAGGTTCGGACCATTTGCGATCCGAAGGGGATTAGACCGCCTTGCGGGCGACGTAGTGGATGTCGCTGCGGCTGATGCCGAGGTCGGTCAGTTCACGGGTCGACAGGCGGCTCAGCTCGGAGACGGTGTCCCGGTAGCGGCGCCAGTTGCGGTAGTTGCGGATCAGGTTCATGGTAGTACTCGTTTCGTCTTTCTTCGGATCATTCCGTTTGTGTACGAATGGAAAATAGGTGGGACTATATCGATTTAAAAGTGCCATTGACGCATGGCAGCAATGCAAATTGTGCAATGCAACATTAACGCCCGTTCACGGCTTGGGCATAAAGAAACCCGAATCGGAAAATGCCGTAGCGTCAATAATTTGACCCGATCGGCTGTCAGAAAGACCAAACTGGGGGAGACGCGGCATGGCGAGCTATTCGTCACGGGCGAGGGCCGATATCGGGCGGTGGCTGCAGGCCGGCCTGATCGATGCGCCGACGGCCGGTGCGCTGACGCGCGACATCGAGGCAAACGAACGTAAATCGCTGAGCTTCGGCACCATCCTGGCGATGATGGCGGCGCTGCTGTTTGGCGCCGCGATCCTGTTGTTCGTCGCTTCCAACTGGGACGCCATCCCGCGGCTGGTGCGCGTCGCGGCGCTGTTTGCCGTCATTCTTGCTGGCTATGTCGGCGGCGCACTCTTGAAGATGCGCGACCAGGCGGCGATCGGCGAGGCGCTGTGGATCGTGGCCGCCGCGGCCTTCGGCGGGTCGATCGCCCTGATCGGCCAGATGTACCATCTCACGGGCGACGAGGCCTCGGCCATCGTCACCTGGGGCATCGGCACGGCGCTTGCCGCGGTGGCGTTGCGCTCGAACCCGCTGACCGTCGCTGCGGTCGGCATATCGATTGCCTGGCTGTTCGTGCGCGAGTTCGACTTCTACAACCGCACCGAATTCCCGAATTTCTTCGTCATCATGGCGCCGGCGCTGTTTGTCGTCTCGTTCTGGACGCGTAGCCAGCCGGCCCGCCACCTGATCCTGCTCTCGGTCATTTTCTATATCGCGGTGCGCGGCATGGATCACAACACGCTGCTGCTGGCCATCCCGCTGGTCGTGGTGTCGGCGTTGCTGTTTGCGGTCGCGATCTTCGCCGCCGAGCCGGTCGACAGGATTTTGCAGCTCGGCGGGCGGCTGCCCTTGCACGCTTTGATCGGCTTTCTGACCGGCCTGGCCATGATCCAGCTCGAGCTTGGCGATCATAGCACCTTCAATGGCGGCTTTGCCATCGCTTCGGTCGTGGCACTGGCCGGCATTGTCGCGGCTATCATGCTGGGCGGGCGCGAGAGCAGGGGGCTGCGCTGGGTCGCCTATGCCGGCTTTGCCTTCGAACTCGCCATCATCTACGTGGTGACCTTGCAGTCGATGCTCGACACGGCCGGCTTCTTCCTCGCCGCAGCGGTGCTGTTCGGCATTCTGGCCCTTGTCATCATCCGCGTGGAAAAGCGCATGAAGGCCCCGGAAGGAGCGGCAGCATGATATCGGGAAAGAAACTTGTCATCTCGGCGCTGGTCCTGGCGCTCGTCCAGATCGGCTTCCTGAGCTGGATCATCGCCGGCCGCGCCGCAATCCTGCAAAACGGCAAGGAAGTCTTGCTGAAGATCGAGCCGGTCGACCCGCGTGATCTGCTGCGCGGCGATTATATCATCCTCGGCTACGAGATATCGCGCTTGCCGGTGAAACTGATCGCCAACATTGCGGCCGGCCAGACCACCAGCGACAACATGCCGATCGTGGTTCGGCTGAAGCCGGGCGCCGACGGCTACTGGCATGCGACCACGGCCTGGTTCGGCAAGGCGCCGACGCCGGCAGCCGCCGACGAAGCCGATATTGTCGGCCAGGTCGCGCCGGGCTGGACGCTTGACCCCGAATCCACGATCGCGCCGCAATACGGCATCGACCGCTTCTACCTGCCGGAGGGCCAGGGCATGGCGATCCAGAACGACATGCGGGTGCGGCCATTCGGGGTGCGCATTGCGCTCACCGCCAATGGCGAGGCGCAGATCAAGGCGCTGATGGACGGCGACAAGACAATGTTCGAGGAACCGCTCTACTAGAATTGACGACTGGAATTCATTTCAGGGCATGGGTTTCGGCAAAGATCGATCGCTTCGCCCGCATGCAACAAGGTCCGGGCGAAGAACCATGACGATTACGCTGACGACGCGCGAAGACATCAATCTCGACTCTGTGTTTTGTGTCGCCTGGAAAAACGACACGATCGAAATCGGCGACAAGGCCTTGCAACGCATTGCCGAATGCCGCGCTTCATTCCTCAAACTCATCGAATCCGATCCGCCGCCCGTCATCTATGGCGTCACCACCGCCATGGGCGAGCTGGCGAGCCGAAAGCTCGAACGTGACGAGCGCGACCGCCATGCGCGCATCAAGGCATATGCCGCCGCCACATCCTTCGGCGAGCCGCTGCCCGAGCGCGTGGTCAGGGCAATCGTGCTGGCCCGTCTCACCAATTTCATCGAAGGCAATGCCGCCACCACGCCGCGTATCGCGCGGGCGGTTGCCGCGATGCTCGACGGCGGCTCGATGCCGGTGGTGCCGTCGCAGGGGCAGGGCGGCGCCGGCGAGATACTGGCGCTCTATCCGCTGTTTGCCGAGCTTACCGCTGGCTTCGATCTCGAAGTGAAGGAGCGGGGTTCGCTGATCAACGGCTCGCCTTGTGCGGCAGCCCTGGTCGCCGACGCGGCTCTGGCGGCGCGCCGACGCGTCGACATGGCGCACAAGGTGTTTGCGCTGTCGATCGAGGCGTTTCGTGCGCCGCTCGAACATTATGATGCCGCGCTCGACGGGCTCTGGGGCGACGAACACGAAGCGACGGCCTTGCGCGGGTTGCGGCAGTTTCTGGTCGGCGCAGGCGACGGGCGGCGCAACTATCAGGCGCCGGTCAGCTACCGCATCGTGCCGCGCGTGCTCGGCCACGCGCATCGCGCGCTGGCGAATGCGGAGCAGGCTGCGACTGTTTCGCTGGCTTCGATCTCCGACAATCCGGTCTATATCCCGCCCGACGATGCGCACCCGCTGGGACGCTGCATCTCCACCGGCGGCTATCATAATGCCATGGCGACGCCGGCGCTTGATGATCTGGCGGCGATCTGGGCCGATCTCTGCCTGCTCTGCGACCGCCATGCGTCCAAGCTGCTGAACGGCAAGGTGTCGCTGCTGCCGGACCTGTTGATGACCGGGCGGCATTGGGCCGACAGCGACGGCCACGGCAATGTCGGCTATGTCCCGATGGCAATCACCGGCTATCTCGAACAGGCCAAGCTTGCGGCGCAACGCACCTTCATTCCGGGAACGGAATCGGCTGGTGCGGGCCAGGATGATGTCGCCACCACGGCATTCTTCGCCTGGACCAAGGAAGCAACCGCCGGCCGCTGCCTCGACGCGGCAATGGCGATGCTGGCCATGATCGCCTCGCAGGCGCTGCACGTGACTGAACGCGCCGCGCCGCCGGCGCTGCAGTCGTTCGTGGCCGATATCAGGAAGATCGTCCCGCCGGTCGATGCCGACCGGGTGCTGGGACCGGAGCTGGCAAAATTGAGCGAGTGGTTCACCGGCCAGGTGTTTGAAGTGTAGGGCGTCGCGCCAGTCCTCCTTCGCCAAGGCTTCGGAGGACACCCTTCAGTCTCTCAAGCTTCAGGGTGGCCCGCCACCCGAAGCTCGAAAGAGCGAAGGGTGGTGCGGGTAGAGGGACTCGAACCCCCACGCTTTCACGCCAGAACCTAAATCTGGTGCGTCTACCAATTCCGCCATACCCGCGTGGCCCGGCAATCCCATGTAGCCATCATTCTGTCAATGTCGGGGCGAAAATGGCATCAATTCGCTGCAACGCGAAGATGGTTGAAAATTAGCCTCGCCTGTGACAAAAGGCGTGTCAAATGTGACGGGACGCGCCGATCCGCTTCTGCAGAATGTGATAAGAAGTAGGAAAAACAAGAACTTATTCACATCTTGGAACGCAGTTTGGAAGAGTTTGGGCCGTAATTTCGGTCAAATCGCCAGGTTCCGTACCAAAAGCCATTCCCGGCAAGATTGTACCGGCAGGCTGTGAACGGCAAAGCGCCGTGGCAGTCTCTTTGGTGAAGATAAAGGTTTTACGATGCAGGTCACCGAAACGCTCAACTCCGGTCTCAAGCGCGAGATCAAGATCACCGTGCCGGCCGGTGATATGGAAGCCAAGCTTATGGCGCGGCTGTCCGATGCCCGCGACAAGGTCCGCATCAACGGCTTCCGTCCGGGCAAGGTGCCGGTCCAGCACCTCCGCAAGGTTTATGGCAAGTCGTTCATGGCCGAAGTGGTCAACGAGATCCTCAACGATTCGACCCGTTCGATCATCACCGGCCGCGGCGAAAAAGCCGCCATGCAGCCCGAAGTGATCATGACCGAGGACGAGAAAGAGGCCGAGAAGATCCTGGCCGGCGGCGCCGACTTCGAATTCCGCCTCAACTACGAGATCATCCCGGCGATCGAGATCAAGGATTTCTCCGACATCAAGGTGACGCGCCAGGTGTTCGAAGTGCCGGACAGCGAGATCGACGAGCAGGTCCAGCGCGTCGCCGAATCGGCGCGCAGCTTCGAGCCGAAGACCGGCAAGGCCGCCGAAGGCGACCGCGTTTCGATCGACTATCTCGGCAAGATCGACGGCGAGGCCTTCTCTGGCGGCGCCGGCACCGACCAGCCGCTGGTTCTGGGTTCCAAGGAATTCATCCCGGGTTTTGAGGACCAGCTCGTCGGCTCCAAGGCCGGCGACGAAAAGCAGGTCACGGTCACCTTCCCGGAAAACTACCAGGCAGCACATCTGGCCGGCAAGGAAGCCACCTTCGACGTCACCGTCAAGGAAGTGTCCAAGCCCGGCGCGCTGGACATCAATGACGAGATGGCCAAGAATCTCGGGCTGGAATCGCTGGAGCGCCTGCGCGACGTGGTGCGTGGCCAGATCGAGAACCAGTTCGGTTCGATGACGCGCCAGAAGGTCAAGCGCCAGCTGCTCGACCAGCTTGACGCGGCCTATTCGTTCGAAGCGCCGTCGAAGCTCGTAGACGCCGAGTTCAACAACATCTGGACCCAGGTCAACCGCGATCTCGAAGCCGCCGGCCGTACCTTCGCCGATGAAGAGACGACGGAAGAAGAGGCACGCGCCGAATATCTGCGCCTTGCCGAGCGCCGCGTGCGTCTCGGCCTGGTTCTGGCCGAGATCGGCGAGAAGGCCGGCGTCACCGTTTCGGACGAGGAATTGCAGCGCGGCCTGTTCGAGCAGGTGCGCCGCTACCCGGCCAACCAGCAGCAGGAAGCCTTCGAGTTCTACCGCAGCAATCCGGAAGCGTTGAACACGTTGCGCGCGCCGATGTTCGAGGAGAAGGTCGTCGACCATCTGCTCAGCCAGATCTCGGTCACCGACGTCAAGGTCAGCAAGGAAGAGCTGATGGCTGACGACGAAGAGGCCGATACGGCCAAGGCCAAGCCGGCGAAGAAGGCTGCTGCCAAGAAGGCCGACAAGGCTGAAAAGGCCGACGACGCGGAAGAGTCCAAGAAGAAGGCCGCGCCGAAGAAGAAGGCCGCCAAGGACGCCGAATAAGCGCCTGAAGACAAGATCAGAAAAGGCCACCCTTGAGGCGGCCTTTTTCGTTGTGGCGGATGTGCCTTGAGCCACCGCGGACCACCTAGAGCGTTTCACCGTTTCATGGAAACGGCGAACCGCTCTATGTATTTGTTCTTACGCAATTCCCAAGGGAAAGCGCTACGCGCTTTTCCCGGGAAAACCGCTTCACACTTTTCCTGGAATTGCTCTAAACCTTTGTACGGTCGACCTGTTCTACCTGCCGGCCAGATTCTGTGGTAGACAGGTGCCGCAATTCAATTTGGGGGAGAAAGCGGAGACTCTGTTCTGCCGTGCAAGGCGCATGCTGACGGTATCGGCATGCGCAAATCGTCTCAGGCAAATTTGACGATCAGGGAGGAAATGCCATGCGCTTGGTTGCGTTTTTCGCCGTCGTGTCTGTTGCAACCTTCATCGCCAATCCATCGCGGGCACAGGATGCTGCGGCGGGCGAGAAGGTCTTCACCAAATGCAAGGTCTGCCACGTCGCAGACGTAGACACGAACAAGATCGGTCCTTCGTTGCACGGCGTTATCGGCCGGACGGCCGGCACGCATCCGGATTTCAAATACTCCGAGGCCATGATCGCCGCCGGCGCATCCGGCGTCAAATGGGATGAACCGACGCTGACGACGTACCTTCACGATCCCAAGGCCATGGTGAAAGGGACGAAAATGACGTTTCCCGGCCTCAAGAAGGACGAGGACGTCGCCAACGTCATTGCCTATCTGAAGCAATTTTCCCAGTAGCCTGGCTCTTCGGCCGGCTAGGCTACCCGTTTTCCATCGATGGTCGTCTCAAATGTCGGTCAAGGAAAGCCTCAAGGATACCAGCGTCCGCCTCTCGGAAGCGACGACCGGTGATTTCTTTGCGCTCTTGAAACCGCGGGTCATGGCGCTTGCAGTCTTTACCGCTTTCGTCGGTCTGATGGTGGCGCCCGGCGCGATGAACCCGGTCATTGCCGTGATCGCAATAGGCGCGATTGCGGTTGGAGCGGGAGCGGCCGGAGCGCTCAACATGTGGTACGACGCGGACATCGACGCGCTAATGTCGCGCACGTCAAAGCGGCCGGTTCCGTCAGGCCGCGTCGCTCCCGGCGAAGCTCTCGGCTTCGGCCTGGTGCTTTCCGCGCTTTCGGTCATGACGCTCGGCGTGCTGGTGGGCTGGCTTGCTGCGTCTCTGCTGGCCTTCACCATCTTTTTCTACGTCGTCATCTATACGATGTGGCTGAAGCGCTCGACGCCGCAGAACATCGTCATCGGCGGCGCGGCGGGTGCCCTTCCTCCGATGATTGGCTGGGCGGCGGCCACTGGCGCCATCGGCATTGAAAGCCTCATCCTGTTCCTGATCATTTTCCTGTGGACGCCGCCGCATTTCTGGGCGCTCGCGCTGTTCAAGGCTGGCGACTACGCTGCTGCCGGCGTCCCGATGATGCCGAACGTGGCCGGCCAGGCCTCGACCAGAAGGCAGATCTTCGCCTATTCACTGCTCCTGGCACCAATCGGCGTGCTGCCCTGGGCGTTCGGATTCACGAGCGGGGTCTATGGGATCGTTTCGGCTGCATTGGGCGTGGGCTTCATCTGGCACGCCTGGAAGGCTCTGGTCGTCCCCGACAAGGAGATGAAGCCGGCAAAGGCGCTGTTTGCCTATTCGATTTTCTATCTTTTCGCGATCTTTGCCGTACTGCTTGCCGACACCATCGCGATGCGCGCGTTCATGTCAGCCGGAGGTTGACAGCTTTACCGCTGTTCTCGGAACCCTCGCCGGTCGAGACGGCAGGTCGGTGATCGCTGCACCGAAAACCTTGCACGCCAGGATCGGCTCACGATGGTAGAGCACAGAATCCCAGGATCAGTAGAGCGACGACGCCGAGGCCGAGCAGCAGAATTGTTTTTCCGTCCATGACCTCACCTTCGATTGGAGAGGATATCGAAGAAAGGCCTCAAGAGCCAGCGTATGGCCTTCCGAGCCCTTGTGACAAAAGGGCGACAAGTTCCAGGCAATGGAGTATGTTGATTGCGGTGCAGGTCGCGGTTTTGCGTGGCCAGTCATGCAGAACGGCAGCACCGTGAAACCGCGACCTTACCGGACCTGGTCTGGAGGAACGGCATGACAAGTTTTCACGTGATTGCAGGCGCCAGCGAAACGCTGGAACACACCAAAATTCGAAAAATCGGTGTTTCCGATCTTTTCGATGCGCTCAAGGGCGGTGTTGACGATTTCATGGTCAAACCGTCGCACATCGTTTTTCTCTGCCTGATCTATCCGCTTGTCGGCGTCGTGCTCGCTGCCTGGACTTCGGGCGCCAATGCGCTGCCGTTGTTGTTTCCGCTGGTGTCCGGCTTTGCGCTGATCGGTCCATTCGCAGCGATCGGCCTTTATGAGATCAGCCGCAGACGAGAAGCCGGGCTCGACACCTCCTGGCGACACGCTTTCGAGGTCAGGAACTCTCCGGCCCTGCCAGCCATCGCGGCGGTCGGGATCATGCTGGTTGCAATCTTCATCGCTTGGCTTTTGACGGCGCAGGTGTTCTACCAATATCTCTTCGGCCCGGCTCCGCCGGAATCGATATCCGGCTTCATCAATGAAATATTTGCCACCGGACGCGGTTGGTCTCTGATTATCCTGGGGCACGCCATCGGCTTCGTCTTCGCCGTGGTGGTGTTGTGCACGACGGTCGTCGCCTTCCCATTGTTGCTCGACCGCGATGTCGGCGCCTACGAAGCCATCCACACCTCGGTGCGAGCGGTGCTGGCAAACCCGATCCCCATGGCCGTCTGGGGACTGATTGTCGCCGTCGCCCTGATCATCGGCTCGCTGCCGGTGTTTGCCGGGCTGGCGGTGGTGCTGCCGATCCTCGGTCACGCCACCTGGCATGTCTACCGCAAGGTTGTGGAACCGCCGGTCAGGCCGACGAGTTGACGATATCCGGCTGGGCTGCACCGGCGAGAGTGCCGGTGCAGACGGTTGATTTTTTCAGTAGGCAGCGTGGCTGAAGCGGGCGTGACGTGCGTCCATGGTCAGGTTGCGGAAATCCTTGCCGCTCACATGCACCAGCGTCCTGTGGTCGCCGCCCTCGAAATAGATGTCGGCGGCTTCGCCGAGGCTGTCGTCGAGGATCACCGGGACATCGTAGGCCGCGCCGATCGGTGGAATGGCGCCGGTGTCACAATCGCCGAAGAGTGAGACCACCTCGTCTTCGGAGGCGAGTCCAAGACGCCTGTCCATGACGTCCTGCAGTGTACCGAGCTCGATTCTGTGCGTGCTTGGGACCACGGCCAGCGCATAACCGAGTTCGTGGTGAACGACCACCGATTTGGCCATCATGCTGCCGGGCACATGCGCGGCAATGGCGGACTGCCTGCTCGTCGATGTGCGATGATGGGCGACGGTGTCGTAGGAGATTCCTCTCCCGTCAATGTAGTCCTTCAGTCTGTTTGCGATCGTCATCTTCGGCCTCCCTGCTGGAGTTCGCGGCGCATTGGAAACGAAGGCAATCATTCTCCTCCGATCGTTTCCGATAATAGCAAGATGGATCAGCCGCCGCTTGTTTCAAGGCAGCAGCAACTCGACCCGGACCGCAGTCAGGATCCTGCGGTTCCTGACTGGAAATGCCGCGGGCGAAGCCTCAAATCCGGACTGTGCGTCAGGGCCCGGGCCCGAAAAACGACATCCGGGTGAGAAGCGTGTAATCCGCTTCGAACAGCATCATCGCCACGAACACCAGTATCAGAACCGGCGGCAGGATGATCGCATAGGCCAGCGCCAGCCGCTCCCAGGCCATGTGCATGAACACGGCGACGATCAGCCCCGCCTTGAGGATCATGAAGATCAGGATCAGCGACCATCTGAGATAGCCGTGGAGGCCGAAGTAATCGACCAGATAGGAGCAGGTGCTGAGTATGAACAGCCATGCCCAGACCACCATATAGAGCTTGATCGGGTGTTCCTGATGAACCTCCGCCTGGGCGACGCCGGTCGCTGGCGCGTCATGCGCATGGGCAGCGTGAAGTGCGTGTTGCCCAAGCCCGTTTGCGGTTGCTTCAGCCATGTCAGCCTCTCACCAAAGATAGAAAAATGCGAAAATGAACACCCAGACCAGATCGACGAAATGCCAGTAGAGTCCCATGATTTCGACGTTCTCGTAGCGACCCCTGCGGCTGGTGAAGAAGCCGGGACGTCCGACGTCGTAGTCTCCACGCCAGACCTTTCGCGCCACGATGATGAGGAAGATCACCCCGATCGTCACATGCGTGCCGTGGAAGCCGGTGATCATGAAGAAAGTCGAACCGAATTGTGCCGCGCCCCAGGGATTGCCCCACGGCCGTACCCCTTCGGTGATCAGCTTGGTCCATTCGAAGGCCTGCATGCCGACGAAGGTGGCGCCTAGCGCTGCCGTCAGAAGCATGAGGATTGCCGTTTTGCGGCGGTCGCGGCGATAGCCGAAATTGACGGCCATCGCCATCGTTCCGCTGCTCGATATTAGCACGAAGGTCATGATGGCGATCAGGATCAGTGGAATATCCGAACCGCCGATGCGAAGCGCAAAGACCTCGCTCGGATTGGGCCACGGCACGCGCGTGGAGACGCGCGCGGTCATATAGGAGAGCAGGAAGCAGCCAAAGATGAAGGTGTCGCTGAGCAGGAAGATCCACATCATGGCCTTGCCCCAGGACACGTTCTTGAACGCGCGCTGATCCGAGGACCAGTCGGCGGCGATGCCTTGCCAGCCTGCGGGCCGCGACTCCGTTTGGCCGGTATGCGTCAGTGTCGTTTCTGCCATGCTCCTCGAGCTCCTAGGTCAGCAACTGCCGGCAAATATCGATGAACGTCGCGGCCCAGCCAGCCAAAAGGGCGAAGATGGCGAGCCAGACGAAAAGCAGGAAATGCCAGTACATGGCGCACAATTCGACGCCGAGGCGAAGCCGTTCCGGCCGTGCGCCGTTCCAGGCGCCGGCGGTTGTCCTGCTCAGGCCCACCAGCCCTCCGACTATGTGCAGGCCGTGCATGCCGGTTATCAGGTAGAAAAAACTGTTGGCCGGATTGGAGGCCAGAAAATAACCATCGGCGGTCAGGTCCCGCCATGCCATGAGCTGCCCGATGAGGAAGGCGATCGCGGTGAGCCCAGCCGCGGCAAGGCCGAGCCTGACCGTGTCCATCTGGCGCTTGCGCGCCGCGACGGAGGCGCATTGCAGCGCGATGCTGCTCAACACCAGCATGCCGGTGTTGAGCCAGAGCAGGCGGGGCATTGGCAGCGGCTGCCAGTCCGACAGCGCCATACGCATGAAGTAGGCGCTGGTGAACAGCGCGAACAGGCAGCCGACGACGGCGAGGAAGACACCGAGGCCGATCTTGGCGGTCGGCAGGCCCGACCGGTCGAAGGCAACAAAATCTCCCGCCGCACCTTGCTCGAGCCATGGCTTGGCCATCAGCCGCTGATGGGACAGCCACCAGCCGGCAAAGCCGGCGATCACGAGCAGGAAGACCAGGATGACGCTCATGCCGGCTCCCTGGAGGGGCCAAAGGTGCCCGGCATGTTTTGCGGAATGAAGTCCTCCTTGGCGCCCGGCACGCTGTAGTCATAGGCCCAGCGATAGACGATCGGCAGGTCCTTGCCGAAATTGCCGTGCGCCGGTGGTGTCTGCGGCGTCTGCCATTCGAGCGTGGTGGCCCGCCATGGATTGCCACCGGCCTCGCGGCCGTGGCGGATGCTCCAGATCAGATTGAACAGGAACACCATCTGGGCAAAGCCGACGATGAACGCCATGATGCTGATAAACGAGTTCAGGTGGTGGGCCGACTCCGTCATCACAGTCATGTCGGTCAGTTCGGCGTAACGCCGCGGCACGCCCATCAGACCGAGGTAGTGCATGGGGAAGAAGATCAGGTAGGCGCCGAGGAACGTGACCCAGAAATGGAACCGGCCCAGCGTCTCGTTGAGCATCCGGCCGGTGACCTTCGGGTACCAATGGTAGATCGCGCCGAAAACAACGACGATCGGGGCGACACCCATGACCATATGGAAGTGGGCGACGACGAACATCGTGTCCGACAGCGGAACGTCGACGACGACGTTGCCGAGAAACAAGCCGGTCAGCCCGCCATTGACGAAGGTGACGATGAAGGCCAGGGCAAACAGCATCGGTATGGTGAGATGGATGTCGCCACGCCATAAGGTCAGCACCCAATTATAAACCTTGATGGCGGTCGGAACGGCGATGATCAATGTCGTGGTGGCGAAGAAGAAGCCGAAATAGGGATCCATGCCGCTGACATACATATGATGTGCCCAGACCACGAAGCTGAGCGCGCCGATGCCAACGATGGCCCAGACCATCATCCGATAGCCGAAGATATTCTTGCGCGCATGGGTGCTGATCAGGTCGGACACGATGCCGAAGGCCGGTAGCGCCACGATGTAGACTTCGGGATGGCCGAAGAACCAGAACAGGTGCTGGAACAGGATCGGGCTGCCGCCATTGTGCGGCAGTTGCTCGCCCATCTCGGCGATTGCCGGCATGAAGAAGGAGGTGCCGAGCACCCGGTCAAGCAGCATCATTACGCAGGCGACGAACAGCGCCGGAAAGGCGAGCAGCGCCATGACGGTCGCGGTGAAAATGCCCCAGACGGTCAACGGCAGGCGCATCATTGTCATGCCGCGCGTGCGGGCCTGCAGCACCGTCACGACATAGTTCAGGCCGCCCATGGTGAAGCCGATGATGAACAGGATCAGCGAGACGAGCATCAGGATGATGCCCCAGTCCTGGCCGCCTGGCGTGCCGCTGGTGATGGCTTGTGGCGGGTAGAGCGTCCAGCCGGCGCCCGTCGGTCCGCCGGGCGCAAAGAAACTCGACACCAGAACCAGCACGGCAAGCAGGTAGATCCAGTAGCTCAGCATGTTGACATAGGGAAAGACCATGTCGCGGGCACCGACCATCAGCGGGATTAGGTAGTTGCCGAAGCCGCCGAGGAAGAGTGCCGTGAGCAGGTAGATCACCATGATCATGCCGTGCATGGTGATGAACTGGTAGTAGGCTTCCGGGGTGATGAAGTCGAACGTGCCGGGGAAGCCGAGTTGCAGGCGCATCAGCCAGGACAAGACCAGGGCGACCAGGCCGATGGCCGTTGCGGTCCCCGCATACTGGATCGCGATGACCTTGGCGTCCTGCGAGAAGACATACTTCGTCCACCAGCTGTGCGGATGGTAGAGTTCCATTTCCGCGACTTCGGCGGGCGGGACGGCATCTGCAGGCGTGACATCGACCATAGGCGGAGCACCTCCGTGCCCTTTTCAGCGGGACCCGACAGTTTCGAGTTTTACCGCAACTTTCAAAGCTGACGCCGTCGCGTTGTTCGGCGCCTGTTCCGCCGAGCCCGTCTGCTGGGGCGTCGACAATTGCGCGAACGTCTGCTGCTGGCCGAGCCAGGCCACATAGTCCTGCTCGGTGTCGACCATGACGATGCCATGCATCATCGGATGGCCCTGGCCGCAAAGCTCGGCGCACAGAACCTGGAAGGTTCCGATCTTGGTCGGGGTAAACCAGAAATAAGTGACCGAGCCCGGGATCATGTCCATCTTGGCGCGGAATTCCGGGACATAGAAATCATGCAGCACATCGATCGAGCGGAGCAGCATTTTGACCGGCTTGCCGACCGGCAGATGCAGGTCGGCCGCTTCGACCACGACATCGTCCTGGCCGTTGGGATCCTTGGCGATGACGCCCAGCGGGTTGTCGGCCGTGACGTCGCGGGTGTCGGATGTGCCGAGCTTGCCGTCCTTGCCCGGCAAGCGGAAACTCCACTGCCATTGCTGGCCGACGACTTCGACCACGGTTGCGTCGCTTGGAACGTTGACGAATTGGCTCCAGACAAACAGGCCGGGAACCAGCAACGCCGTGACGCCTACTCCGGTGACGATCGTCAGCCACGATTCGAGCCGCTTGTTCTCCGGTTCGTAGGCAGCCCGGCTGCCTTCGCGATGACGAAAGCGGAAGACGCAATAGGCCATGAACAGGACCACGGCGGCGAAGACGACGCCGGTGATCCAAAAGGTGATGATGATGGTGTTGTCGATATAGTCCCAGTTCGAGGCAATCGGAGTCCACCACCATGGGCTCAGGAAGTGGAACAACACCGAGCCCAAGACGATCAAAACGAGTACAACCACTATGGGCATGTCCCGTTCCTCCCGGTATTTCAGGGGGCGCGAAGCCGTCCCGGGAAAATACCAAATGCATCATGCGTGATTTGCGATCGAAATTCTAGAGCCGGCTGTGGAAGGGGCGAAAAATTGCTTTTGCGGCGGCGGACCTTGCTTCGTTGGTGACATCGCAGCGACACCTCGACCCCCAAATCAGGGAGGGACAGGAACTGGTGATCGATTTCGGCTGGGGCCCGCCACATGTGTCGCGCCAGCGGGATCAAAGCGCCTTTATGACGATGCAGCCGGCCAGAAGCAGGACGACGCCGGCGAGCCGCATGCCCGACACCAGCCGCTGCGGCAGCCGAAACCAGCTGAACGTGTCGACGAAGATGCTGGCAACCTGCTGGCCTGCCACTGTCAGGCTGACGGCTGCCGCCGCGCCAATCACGGGGATAGCGGTGAACACGGTCGTGACATAGGTGGCGCCCGCGAAGCCGCCGAGCCAGCCCCACCAGGGCATCGATGACAGGCCTGCGAGGCGAGGGCGGGGCGCCTTCGTCAGGGCAAGCGTGGCCACAAGCACCGCGGCCATCGCCAGCATCGCCACCAGGAACGAGATGGTGCCAACGGCGAACGGTGCGCCGCCAAGGTCGTGCCGGAGCAAGGCGTTCACCGCGCCTTGCACTGGCAGCACCGCGCCTGCCAGCAGCGCCAGCCCGATCCAGCCCAGTTTCGAAGGCGACAGATTATCCGCCGCACCCTTCTGTCCGAGAACGATGAGGGCAGCACCGACAAGCACGATGAGCATGCCAAAGGCTGGCCCGGCTCGCAGTCCGGCTTCTGGAATCCCGAGCCAGCCGAACGTGTCGAGGGCGAAGGATGCCAGCATCTGCCCGGCGATGAACAGGCCGACGGACACGACGGCTCCAAGGCGAGGGAACAGAAGAATGGTTGAGACGACGTAGAAGGCCGAGGCCATGCCGCCAATCGCGTGCCACCATTCGGCCTTGCGAACGGCCAGCAGCGCCGGCGTCGTTCCTGTAAGGGCTGTGATCGACAGCAGCACGACCGCGCCGACCGCGAGCTGAAGCGTTGTTGCCGCAAAGGGCGAGCCGACTGCCTTTGACAGTTGTGCGTTGGCGCCGGCCTGCACCGCGAGCAGGCCGCCGGCGACAAGCGCCAGAGGGATGAAGAGGATTTCCACGATTGTATTCCCTAGATTTGGGTGGCGCGACTGTTGGGCGTATATGGCCTGCGCGCCTGTGCAGATCGATCTGCCGATTTGCCTACTTACTCTGCATTCATGCACAGGTAGCACTGCATTTGGCTCGCCAGTGGCATAGATTTCCCCTATCCTTCTGCAAGAATGCACAGCTCACGCGATCATATCGACTGGGAAGATTTGCGCATGGTGCTGGCCGTCGCCGAGGGCGCTTCGCTGGCGGCCGCGGCGCGGATACTGGGCGTGAACCACACCACTGTGCTGAGGCGCGTCAACGCTTTCGAAGCGCGGCTGGGCATCCGTCTTTTCGACAGGCTGCCGACGGGCTATGCGCTTACCGCCGGCGGCGAGGAACTGCTGGGTGCTGCGCGCGCAATGGCCGAGACGGTCAATGAACTGACGCGCAAACTGTCGGGGCAGGATCTGAGGTTCGAAGGCACGTTGCGGGTCACCACCACCGACACGCTGATGGTGTCGGTGCTGCCGCCGATCCTGGCTGCGTTTCATGGGCTGCATCCCGGCATACGGGTCGAGGCGATGACGCAGAATTCGATCGCCAATCTGACGCACAGGGATGCCGACGTGGCGATCAGGCCGGTGTCGCAGCCGCAGGAAATTCTGGTCGGCAGGCGCATTTCGGGCGTTGCCTTCGCCGCCTACGCGGCGCGCTCTTATGCCGAGACGCTGCAGCCAGAGCCGAGATTTGGCGCTCTGCGCTGGATCGCGCCCGACGACAGCCTGGCCAACACCGGCGTCGCCCGCTGGATGCGGTCGTCACTGCCCGACGCCGAAATAGCTTTCCGCGCCGATTCCCTGGTGACGATGTCTCACGCCGCCGGCGCAGGGATAGGGATCGCCGCATTGCCCTGCTATCTCGGCGACGGTCTGCCCGGGCTTGTGCGGGTCGGAGGGCTGATCGAGGAGATCGGCTCGGCGCTGTGGGTGCTTGTGCATGACGATTTGCGCCGCACGGCGCGCGTCCACGCCTTCACCAAATTCGTCTCCGGCGAATTGCAGCAGCGGCGCGATCTGCTGGAAGGCAGGCTCGGCGGCGGCGTGCTCGAGAGGGATGCCAGCTGAAGCGTGTGCGCTCGGGTTCAGCCCCACAAAAAGCCTCCGAGCTCGGCGAGAGCCCGAGGCATGCGATCACGAAGTGGTGACGGCCGTAACGAAGGCTCGGCAGGCTGCGAAGGCTGGATATAGGCGCCGGGCGAAGCATTTCCGGCGCGTCCCGGCCGAAGTTTGGGCGCGATCCGCCAACCTCTCAAAGGAATTCACGATCATGATAAATCGGCGTACTTTCTCCACCGCGCTCGTCGCTGGGGTGGCGACGAGCATATTGGCCGGCTCCCACAAGACGCGAGCGCAGATCGCCCCCAAGGTTCGCAATGTCGTTCTGGTCCATGGCGCCTACGCCGATGGCTCGTGCTGGTCAGAGGTGGTTGGCCTGCTGCAACAAGCGGGCCTCAACGCAACCGTCGTCCAGCATCCGCTGACCACGCTGGAGGCTGGTGTCGAGGCAACGCGGCGTGCGATCGCACTCCAGGATGGACCGACGGTCCTTGTCGGACACTCTTTTGCCGGGATGATCGTCACCGAGGCAGGAATGGATCCAAAGGTTTCCTCGCTCGTCTATGTCGCGGCGCGCGCGCCGGATGCGGGCGAAGATTACACGGCGCTCGCCAAGACTTTTGCGGCGCCGCCCGCCTCCGCCGGGCTCGTCTGGTCCGATGGCTATGGCAAGCTCGGCGAGGAGGCTTTCCTGCGCGATTTCGCCGGCGATATTCCTCGCGAGAAGGCACGCATCCTCTACGCCGTCCAGGGGCCGATCTCGGACAAGCTTTTCACCGGAAAGACAACGCAAGCGGCTTGGCGCTCGAAGCCAAGCTGGTATGCTGTCTCGACCGAGGATCGCACGATCAATCCGGATCTCGAACGCTTCATGGCAAAGCGCATGAACGCAAAGATCATCGAAGTGAAGGCAAGCCATCTGTCGTTGATCTCTCACCCGCACGAGATCGCCGGGCTCATCTCGCAAGCAGCCGGGTCGCTCAGCTAAAGAGATTGGCCGGATCTGGGGCGGCATGGAAATCAGCCGCCTCAGGGCTCCGTCCGCGCACCTTTGGATTTGGCTCAGATCAGCAGCAAGCCCTTCATCGAGGCATTGCCCTTCTTGCCGATGATGATGTGGTCATGGACGGCGATGCCGAGCGGCTTGGCGCTGTCGATGATCTGCTTGGTCATCTCGATGTCGGCGCGCGACGGCGTCGGGTCGCCCGAGGGGTGGTTGTGGACCAGGATGACGGCGCTGGCCGAGAGTTCCAGCGCGCGCTTGATCACTTCGCGCGGATAGACCGGTGTGTGGTCGACGGTGCCGACCTGCTGCACCTCGTCGGCGATCAAGACGTTCTTCTTGTCGAGGAACAGGATACGGAACTGTTCGCGGTTCTCGAACGCCATGGCCGAGCGGCAGTAGGCAAGAAGCTGCGTCCAGTTGGACAGCACTTCGCGGTCGCGGACTTCCGCGCGCGCCATGCGCTGCGCAGCCGCTGCAATCACCTTCAGGTCGACCGCCACGGCAGGGCCGATGCCCTTCACCTCCTGCAGCAGCGCCACCGGCGCGCCAAGCACTTCGCCGAATGTGCCGAAGCGCGCCAGCAGCGCCTTGGCGATCGGCTTGGTGTCGACGCGCGGGATCAGGCGAAACAGCAGCAGTTCGAGGAGTTCGTAGTCAGGCAGGGCGTCGGGGCCGGCGGCGACGAAGCGCTCTCGCAGGCGGTCGCGATGACCGTGATAGTGCGGCTTCTCCGTCGGTTTGTCTTTTGGCGCCTTGTCCTTCGCCGGCGGTTCAATCCACCGCTCGGAGAAGAACCCCCGTTCGTCGTCGCCACTCTTCCCCATCCATCCCCCCGAGGTTTCGGCAAGATTAGAGCGACAGGCAGCCGGAGGTCGAGTGCTTTTCGGCGGCGGGCGTATGGCCGGCGGTGAACGGACTGCGTCTGCCGTATCGATGCCTCAGAGGATGAGGCAGCTGGCGTGGGGTGCTTCATTCCGCCGACGCGGTTCGATTGCGGAACTGCTGCGCCATCCAGTCGATGAACACGCGCAGGCGCGGCGACAATTGCCGCGTGGGCGAATAGAGGACGTGAACCGGCAAGGGCGAAGGTGGAAAGCCGGCGAGCACCTCGACTAGTGCGCCGCTGGCCAGTTCCGAGACGACCCGGTAGCGTGGGACCTGGATCAGCCCGAGACCCAGGCATGCGGAAGCGACATTGGTCTCGGGGCCGGTCACCGTCACCATGGCGGGCAAGGTGAACTGGCTGGGTTTCCCATCGATGCTGAAGACGAGCGGAATGATCTCGGCTGCGTCCGGCGCCATCAGGCCGACCATTTCGTGCCCTGAGAGGTCGCCGGGCGTTTGCGGCGTGCCGAAGCGGCTGAGATAGGCGGGGCTGGCGAAAGTGCCTCTTTCCAGCGTCGCCAGGCGCCGCTTGATCAGCGGGCTGTCGGCCAGTTCGCCGGCGCGCAGGAGGCAGTCGAACCCTTCACGGATCATATCCAATGGCTGGTGCATCTCGCTGATGTGCAGCCGGATGTCGGGATACAGCTCACGAAAGCGGGGCAGGCCCGGCAGCAGGAAATACCGCGCCTGGGTGCCATGCATGTCGACGCGGACCAGGCCCGACGGCTTGGCGCCGACAAAAGCACCCTCGGCGTCTTCCAGATCGGCGACCAGGCTGACGCAGCGCTGATAATAGGCTTCACCGTCCAGTGTCGGGCTGACCTGACGGGTCGTGCGCTGCAGCAGCCGCACGCCCAGTCGCGCCTCCAGACCTTTGACCGCATCGGTGACGGATGAGCGGGGAAGACCAAGATCGTCGGCGGCCTTGGTGAAGCTGCGCCGCTCAACGATGCGGATGAAGACGCGCATGGCGTCGAAGCGATCCATTGTTCGAACCTTCGAATGATGATGTCGGATTATGCCCGATTATCCGCAAGGCGGGAAGGCGCATCTTGTTGGCAGCCGATCAACGGCATCCAACAAGGAGACAGACCATGACCAACCAGACCAGTAAGATTGCCATCGTCACCGGCGCCTCGGGTGGCATCGGCGCCGGCGTTGCCGAGCGCCTCGCCAGGGACGGCTTCACCGTCGTGGTGAACTATGCCGGCAATGCGGCTGCCGCAGAGGCGGTTGTCGCCAGGATCGAAGCGGCCGGGGGCAGGGCGGTCGCGGCCAAGGCCGACATCTCGGACGCAGCCGCTGTGACCCGCATGTTCGACACGGTCGAAACCGCTTTCGGCGGCGTCGACGTGCTGATCAACAATGCCGGCATCATGAACCTCGCCACCATCGCCGACAGTGACGATGCGCTGTTCGACCGCACGATCGCCGTCAATCTCAAGGGCACCTTCAACACATTGCGCGAAGCGGCAAAGCGCCTGCGCGACGGCGGCCGGATCGTGAATTTCTCGTCCAGCGTCGTCGGCCTTCTGCAGCCGACCTATGGCGTCTATGCCGCCACCAAGGCTGCCGTGGAGGCGATGACCAGCGTGCTCGCCAAGGAATTGCGCGGCCGCAACATCACGGTCAACGCCATTGCGCCTGGGCCGACTGCAACGAAGCTGTTCCTCGATGGCAAGCCGCAGGACCTTGTCGATCGCCTGGCCAAATTGGCCCCACTCGAACGTCTTGGCCAGCCTAAGGATATCGCCGACGCAGTCGCCTTCCTCGCCGGCCCGGACGGCGCCTGGATCAATGGCCAGACCCTTCGGGCCAATGGCGGGATCATCTGATCCGGCCGGCCCGGCAACCCTAAACCGCTTCAATCGACCTCAATCAAGGAACCATCGTCATGTCCAAATTCGTCATCCTCGTCACCGGCGCGTCCTCGGGCTTCGGCCTGATGACCGCCAAGTCGCTGGCCGAAGCCGGCCACACCGTCTACGCCACGATGCGCGAGACCACCGGGCGCAATGCACCCCAGGTCGCTGCCGTCGCCGCTTGGGCCACTGAGCACAAGGCCGACCTGCGCAGCGCTGAACTCGACGTGCAATCGGACGCCTCGGCCGAGGCCGGCATCGCCCACATCATCGCCGAGGCGGGCCGGCTGGATGTCATTGTCCACAATGCCGGTCATATGGTGTTCGGTCCCGCCGAGGCATTTACCCCCGACCAGTTCATCCAGCAGTACGACGTCAACGTTCTGGGGTCTCAGCGTGTCAATCGCGCCGCACTTCCGCATCTGCGCGGGCAAGGCAAGGGCCTGCTGGTCTGGGTCGGCTCGTCCTCGACACGCGGCGGTACGCCGCCGTTCCTGGCGCCTTACTTTGCCGCCAAGGCGGCGATGGATGCACTGGCTGTGTCCTACTCCACCGAGCTCGCTCTGTGGGGCATAGAAACCACCATCATGGTTCCCGGTGCCTTCACCAAGGGCACCAATCACTTCGCCCATTCCGGCAAGCCGTCCGATGCGGCGCGGGCGGCCGAATATGAAGCGGGGCCTTATGCCGGAATCGCTGATCGGGCGCTGAAGGGGCTGGCCGGCCTCGAGCCCGCCGACGCCGATCCGTCGGAGGTGGCGCGCGAGATCGTCCGCGTCGTGGACATGCCGTTCGGCAAACGGCCGTTCCGCGTCCATGTCGACCCGTCACAGGACGGCGCCGAGATCGTCAACGGCGTTGCCGACCGGGTGCGCCGGGAGATCTACCGCAACATCGGCCTCGAAGACCTGCTTCACCCGGCTGTTGTTGCCTGAGGCGACGGGTGTGAGTTAGTGGGGCGTCAATCGGCCCCCGATAAATATCGACCGCTCAGGCCGGCAGGCCGGGGCGGTCGAGCTTGTTTGGCGACAGGGTGAAAATCTCGCAGCCTGTCTCGGTGACGCCGATCGTGTGTTCGTACTGCGCCGACAGCGAGCGGTCGCGCGTCACCGCCGTCCAGCCGTCCGACAGCACTTTCACATGCGGGCGGCCAAGATTGATCATCGGCTCGATGGTGAAGATCATGCCCGGCCTCATCTCAACGCCTTCCGAGGCAGTGCCGTAGTGCAGGATGTTTGGCGCGTCATGAAACAGCTGGCCGACGCCGTGGCCGCAGAAATCGCGCACCACCGAGCAGCGTTCGGCCTCGGCAAAAGTCTGTATGGCGGCGCCGATGGCGCCGGTGCGGGCGCCGGGCCGGACCGCCGCGATGCCGCGCATAAGGCACTCATGCGTGACTTCGAGCAGGCGTTCGGCGGCGCGCTTGATGGTGCCGACCGGATACATGCGCGAGGAATCGCCATGCCAGCCATCAAGGATATAGGTGACGTCGATGTTGACGATGTCACCGTCCTTCAACGGCTTGTTGTCGGGAATGCCGTGGCAGACGACATGGTTGATCGAGGTGCAGGACGATTTGGTGTAACCGCGATAATTGAGCGTTGCCGGCAGCGCGCCTTGGTCCATGCCGAATTCGAAGACGAAACGGTCGATGGTCTCGGTGGTGACGCCGGGCTGGACCATCGGCACCAGCTCGTCGAGGCAGCGCGCGGTGAGATCGCAGGCCTTTCGCATGCCGGCAAAGCCTTCCTCGCCATAGAGGCGGATCTGGCCGGTGTTCCTGAGGGGTGCGGTGGCGGCGTCGAGATAGGTGACCATAGTGTCCGTTTTGCCTGTAAGCGGGCAATGCATATCAGCCCGTTCGAAAATCTCTCCAGATTTGGCACTGGAAGCCGCAAGGTTCAAGGACGAACTGCCGGACCGATAGCAAACGCCGGCAATATTCAGCGTTTGAGGTGTCCTTGCGCGGCATTCAGGCCGCAAAGCTGATGACATGCGGATGAGCCCGGCAGGTGCATCGCGCCCGGCTTACTTGCCGTGATCGCAGTGACGACACATTTTTGCGCGACAAGCGGTCAAAGCAACTTTTGACGACGAGCGGCGTTGCTGTGCACGATGCCAGTTCGGGAGACTTGGAAATGGACAGATTGCAATTCGAGGTGCCGGTGCGCATCGCGCCTGCCCCCGGGCTGCCGGTAGAGGAGATCTACAGCGTCGAACAGGCGCTGGATGTCCTGCATGACTGGCCGAAGAAGCGACAGGGCAAGATCTATGAGGCGGCGTTCAACGCCTGCTTCGGCGCGACTGTGGACGTGGTCAAAACCGAGGATGCCTGCCGCGCCTTCATGGCGTTTTGCCGGGTGAGCGGCCTGCTGGCCAGGGACATGATGGTGATGGCCAAGCGCGGCGGCGAGGCGAGGGGCCTGCGGATCTAGAGTTCTGCCTGGCCTCGAGGCCGACCAACCGACTCGCTCTGATCGGCACGGACTCCGCGCCGTTAAGGTTCCGTTTCCGACTTCACAGCTAGTCATGACGGCATAGAGCAGCGTCTGATTCGTTGCGTCAGTGTCATGGTGCAGAAAATATGTCCTCAGCAAATGTGCGCGCCTTTCCGCTAGACCGGCAGACCATGCTGGTACGTGAGGTCGCCGCAAGGCTGGGCAGGCTGCATGGCGACACGGCCACCTGCTTCTGGAAAGCCACGGCGCGCGAACTCCTCGACAAGGCGATCGCGGCCGGCAGCGATGCGGCTTCGGCGGCCAACGATGTCCGCCGGTTTTTCGCCGCCGTCCAGGACGAGATGCATTTCAAGGTGGACGATGCTTTACCAGGACAGCGCCAGACGCGGACCCGCCTCTAAGTAGAAGCACACTGACACGCTCATCACGGCTCTTCGGCCGCCGACGCCAGCCTTGGCCCCGTCTTCACGTCGACGATCTCGGGTTTTGCGCTGTCGATCGTGCCGTCCCAGCCGCCGCCGAGCGCTTTGTTGAGTGCGACATAGTCGGTGGCGATGGCGATGCGGCTTTGCAAGAGATCGTCCTCGGCCGAGTAGAGCGAACGCTCCGCATCCAGCACATCGAGAAGGCTGGCTTCGCCTGCCTTGAACAGCGTGCGCTCGAGATTTGCCGCCTCGCCATAGGATTTCACCGAAGCCGCAAGCTTGCTGTTCCTGATGCGCTCCTGGCGCAGCGCGACGATGGCGTTTTCGACATCTTCGAGCGCCGTCAGCACGGACGCCTTGTAGGCGATGAAATACTGGTCGCGCTCGGCCCTGGCGACGTCGGCCGCGGCCTTCAGCTGCCCGGCATTGAAGATCGGCACGCTGAGCGTCGGCCCGAACGACCAGCCGATGGTGGAATTCTTGCCGAGGTCGCCAAGCTTGAAGGCCGAGGTGTCGATATTGCCGGTCAGGCTGACCGCGGGATAACGGGCCGCCTCGGCCTGGCCGACCTTGGCGGTGTACTGGGCATACTGCCGCTCAGCCATGCGCACGTCGGGCCGGGTCAGCAGGATATCGGCGGGAATGCCGGTCGGCAGCGGCAGGCGCGGCGTCGGGATCGGTGCGCCGCGCTTCAGCCGCTCGTTCAGCGCCGCCGGCGGGCGGCCGGTTAGCACGGAAAGCCGATGCACGGCTTCGGCGTAGCTGGCCTCCAGCGTCGGCACATCGGCCTCGGTGGCGCTTGCCTGTCCCTGGGCTTTGGCGACGTCGGCCGCCGTTGCCGTACCGGCCAGCAGCATGGTGCGGGTCAGTGCGGCGGTCTGCTGTTGCGATGCGGCCGTGCGCCGTGCCAGCTGGATGCGCGCCTGGTAGCCGCGCGCCTGGGCACAGTAGGAGGCAATGTCGCCGACCAAGGTCAGCAGCGTCGAGCGCAGCTCCTGCTCGGAAGCGTCCACGCCATAGCGGGCAGCCTCGACGCCTCTGCGGTTGGCGCCGAACAGATCGAGTTCCGAGCTGGCGTCGAAGCCGGCCTGGTAATAGCTGTAGGCATCGCTGGCGGCGCCGCCTTCCGTGGTCGCAGCGGTCTTGCTGCGGGTGGCAGAGCCGGAACCGTCGGCCGTCGGGAACAACGTCCCGGCGCTCTGGCGGTAGCTGGCGCGCGCCTGGCGGATCTTGGCCTTGGCAGTGGCGACATCGAGATTGCCGGCAACCGCTTCCCCGACAAGGCTGTCCAGCTGCGGATCGCGCAGGCGCTGCCACCATTGCGACAGTTGCGGTGGCCTGGCGGCTTTGGATGACTTCTGGTCGCTCCATGCCGCCGGCATTGCCAGAAACGGCTTCTCATAGTCCGGGCCGACGACACAGCCGGAGAGCACGGCGGCGGTAAGTATAGGCGCAAGCGCCCGCCTCGCGGCCCGCGAGCCACGTTCAAAACCTGTCATGGAAGAACCCTTATTGCTGGTTGGCTGCTGCTGGCGCTTCGCCCTGTTTAGCCGCCCCGCCCTTGAAGATGCGCCGCACCGTGACGAACAGCAGCGGCACCAGGAACACGCCGATCACCGTCGCCGCGATCATGCCGCCCATGACGCCGATGCCGACCGAGTTCTGCGCGCCTGAGCCGGCGCCGTTGGCGATCGCCAGCGGCGTGACGCCGAGGATGAAGGCCAGCGACGTCATCAGGATCGGCCGCAATCGCTGTCGCGCCGCTTCCAGTGTCGCCTCGACGAGACCCATGCCGGCCGTCTGCCGTTCGATGGCGAACTCGACAATAAGGATGGCGTTCTTGGCGGCGAGGCCGATCGTGGTCAACAGGCCGACCTTGAAATAGACGTCGTTGGTCTGGCCGAACAGGCTTGCCGCGAGCAGCGCGCCGAAGATGCCGATCGGCACAGCCAGCATGACCGCGAACGGGATTGACCAGCTCTCATAAAGTGCTGCCAGGCACAGGAACACCACCAATGCCGAGATCGCGTAGAGCGACAGCGCCTGGTTGCCGGAAAGCCGTTCCTGGTGCGACAGCCCGGTCCATTCATGGGAGTAGCCGGGCGGCAGCTGCGCCACCAGCCTGTCGATCTCGTCCATCGCGGCGCCGGAGCTGATACCGGCGGCCGCGGCGCCCTGGATCTCGACTGCGGCCGAGCCATTGTAGCGTTCGAGCCGCGGCGAGCCGAATGTCCAGTGGCTGGAGGCGAAGGAGGAGAACGGCACCATGGTGCCGGCGGAGTTGCGGACCTGCCATTTGTCCAGGTCTTCCGGCTGCATGCGGAAGTTCGGGTCCGACTGCAAATAGACCGGCTTGACCCGTCCGCGATCGATGAAATCGTTGACGTAGTCGCTGCCCCAGGCGGCCGACAGCGTGTTGTTGATGTCGGCGAGGTTGACGCCAAGCGCGCTGGCTTTCTCCTGGTCGATGTCGACCGAGAATTGCGGCTGGTCCTCCTGGCCGTTGGGCCTTGTGGCGGTGAGCAGCTTGCTCTGCGCGGCAAGTCCCAGGAGCTGGTTGCGGGTCTGGATCAGCGCGTCATGGCCGGCGCCGTTGACGTCTTGCAGGTAGAAATCGAAGCCGTTGGTGTTGCCAAAACCCTGGATGGCGGGCGGGGCAAGGGCAAAGACCTGCGCATCCCTTATCTTGCGGAAGGCGCCCATGGCGCGGCCGGCGACCGCTTGCGCCGCCAAGGCTGGTGATTTGCGCTGGCTGAATTCCTTCAGCGGCACGAAAGCGATGCCGACATTCTGGCCGGCGCCGCCGAAGCCGAAGCCGGAAGCGGTGAACACCCCTGCGACAGCGTCCTTTTCGTCGTTGAGATAGTGGTCGGTGACTTGCTTCAGCACGCGCTCGGTGCGGTCCTGCGTCGCTCCGACCGGCAGAGATACGCTGGTGATCAGGATGCCCTGGTCCTCTTCCGGCAGGAAGGAGCTCGGCAACCGGGCAAACATCCAGCCCATGGCGATGACGATGGCGAGGAATACGGCGAGGAAACGCCAGGAGCGGTTGATAATGCCGTGCGAGCCGTCGTGATAGGCCGTCGTGCCGCGGTCGAAGACGCGGTTGAACCAGCCGAACGGACCGGTCTGCGTCGCGTGGTCCTTTGGCCGCCGCAAGATGGTGGCGCACAGCGCCGGCGTCAGCACCAGCGCGACCAGAACGGAGAGGATCATCGCCGAGACGATGGTCACTGAGAACTGCCGGTAGATGATGCCGGTCGAACCGCCGAAGAAGGCCATCGGCACGAACACGGCCGACAGCACGGTGGCGATGCCGACCAGCGCGCCGGTGATCTCGTTCATCGATTTGCGCGTCGCCTCTTTCGGCGACAGGTCTTCCTCCTGCATGACGCGCTCGACATTCTCGACCACGACGATGGCGTCGTCGACGAGCAGGCCGATGGCCAGCACCATGGCGAACATGGTCAGCGTGTTGATCGAATAGCCGAAGAAGGACAGCACGCCGAACGTGCCGAGCAGCACCACCGGCACGGCGATGGTCGGGATGATGGTGGCGCGCAGATTCTGCAGGAAGACGAACATCACCAGGAACACCAGCACGATCGCCTCGAGCAGCGTCTTGACCACCTCCTCGATCGACAGCCGCACGAAGGGCGAGGTGTCGTAGGGGTAGACGACCTCGACCCCTTGCGGGAAGGTCGAGCTCAGGCGGTTTATGGTCGTGCGCACCGCTTCCGCCGTGCTGATGGCGTTGGCGCCGGTCGCCAGGTTGATGGCGACGCCGGCTGCCGGTTTGCCGTTGAAATTGGCCTGCGTCGTATAGCTCTCGGCGCCGAGTTGGACAGTGGCGACATCGTTGAGCCGCACCAGCGAACCATCGGTCTGGCTCTTCAGGATGATGTTGCGGAACTGTTCGGCGGTCTGCAGCCGGCTCTTGGCGGTCACCGTTGCGTTGAGCTGCTGGCCCTTGCGTTGCGGCAGGCCGCCGAGCTGGCCGGCCGACACCTGCGTGTTCTGCGCCTCGATCGCGGCGGCCACGTCGCTCGGCATCAGGGCATATTTGGCGAGCTGGTCGGGGTCGAGCCAGATGCGCATGGCATAGCCGGACCCGAAAAGCTGCGTCGAGCCGACGCCTTCGACGCGCTTCAGCGTGTCGTTGATAGTCGAGTCGACATAGTCGGCAAGGTCGGTCGAGTTCATCTTGCCGTCGCTGGAGACGAAGCCGATGACCATCAGGAAGCCGGTCGAGGATTTGGAGACGGTGATGCCGTTGCTCTGCACCACCTGCGGCAACTGCGACTGCACCAGCTGCAGCTTGTTTTGGGTCTGCACCTGCGCGGTATCGGGATCGGCCGCGGTAGTGAAGGTCAGCGTGATCGAGGCCGCACCGGTCGAGGTCGACGTCGCCGTCATGTAGTCGAGATTGTCGATGCCGGTCATGCCTTGCTCGATGACCTTGGTCACCGAGTTTTCGACCGTCTGCGCGTCAGCGCCGGGATAAGTCGCGCTTATGTTGACCGTGGTCGGCGCAATCTGCGGGTATTGCGAGATCGGCAGCGTGGTGAGCGCGAGCAGGCCGCCCAGCATGATCACGATGGCGATCACCCAGGCGAAGATCGGCCGGTTGATGAAGAATGCGGACATCGGCTCAGTTCCCGGTCTTCTGGGCGTTGGCCGCCACTTCCGAGGCGGCGGGCACGGCCGAGGAGGTCTGCGCGCGGTCCTTGACCTCGCCGGTTGCCTCGTCGATCGTCACCTCGACGCCGGTCGCATCGCCGCCGGGGCGTACCAGCTGCACGCCTTCGACGATGACGCGGTCGCCATCGCCGACGCCGGAATCCACAAGCCAGCTGTTGCCGACGCTGTTGCGCACGGCGAGCACACGCTGCTCGACCTTGCCGGCAGCGTTGATGACCATGGCCGTCGCTTCACCCTTGGTGTTGCGGCTGACGGCGCGCTGCGGCACCAGGAAGCTGTTCTGGGCGACGCCTTCCTCGATGAGCGCGCGCACATACATGCCGGGCAGCAACAGGCGATCCGGGTTGGGGAACTGCGCTCTCAGCGCGAAGGTGCCGGTGGACTGGTCGACATTGGCGCCGGCGAATTCCATTTTGCCGGTCTGTGTATAGACGGCGCCGTTGTCGAGCTTGAGCTTGACGCTGACATTGGGGCCGCTGAACTTCAGCCGGCCTTCATTGATGGCCTGGCGCAAATTGAGCAGATTGGTGCTTGATTGCGTGACATCGACATTGATCGGATCGAGCGCGCGGATGGTGGTGAGCACGGTGTCCTGGTTGGCGGTGACGAGCGCTCCCGGCGTCAGCGACGACTTGTCGATGCGGCCGGCGATCGGCGCGGTGATCTTGGTGTAGTCGAGATTGATGCGTGCGGTTTCCACGCTCGCCTTGGCCGACGCCACGTCCGCCTGCGCCTGTGCCAGCGTGGCGGCAGCGTCGTCGTAATCCTGCTGCGAGACGACCTTTTGCGCCAGCAGGCCGGCGTAGCGGTCGAACTTGGACTGCGCGGTAGGCACCGCCGCTTCAGCCTTCTGCTGCGCTGCTTTCGCGCTGTCCAGAGATGCTTGGTAGCTCGCGGGGTTGATGAGATAAAGCGGCTGGCCGACCACGACCTCGCTGCCTTCCTGGAAAAGCCGGGCCTGGATGATGCCGTTCACCTGCGGGCGGACATCGGCGGTCAGCGAAGCGGTTGTGCGTCCCGACAGTTCGGCGGTGATGGCAACCGACTGCGGATGCAGCGTGACGACACCGACCTCGGGTCGGCCGGCGGCGCCCATGCCTGCCGGAGCCTTGCCCTCTTCCTGGGAGCAGGCTGCGAGAAAGAGCGCGGCACCCAGCATCGCGACCCAGGAGGCGGAAAGGCGCGACGGCAGATAGGACTGGCTGGATGGGAGTCGCATGGCGTCGATCATCTTTCGCTGGAGTTGCAGTCGAAGGTCATGGCAATCGGAAGGTCATGGCAGTCGGCTGCGCCCGCTTGCGCGGGGCGTCGAGCAATGCCTCGAAGCGGCTCATCTTGCGCTCCTTCTCGGCGACCAGGGCGTATTCGACAAGCAGAATTAAGTCTTGGCCGCGATGCCCAGCACATCAATAGGCCACTAAGCGGCATTGCGCCAAGCGCTTTGCCTGTGATCAGCAATGGGCGGACTTTACGCAATTTTCTTGTCACGAAGGGCGGCGCTCGACTGCGTCGAAAGCGGCAGCGAAAGGCGCCAGGCAGCGAAGCTCAGCCGAATCTCACCCTTGAGCGTGTCCGCCGGCAGCGTCGGCTGCACGCTTCGCGCGCCATGGCCGGGCGAACTGACTCGGCCACCGACTGGGCCATACGCTGCGATCAGCCGCAGCATCATCAGGGCTTCCCACATTGTGGTGCTTTCGTTGCTTGATGGCGGCCGGAACCGACCACATTGCTTTACGCAATTCCGGACGGAAAACCGCTTCACACTTTTCCTGGAATTGCTCTTGGGGTGAAACCGGCCGGCCCGATACCGGGGGGCAGCGGGCCGGCCGGCGCAGCCGGTCAGAGTTGCTCGTCAGTCCGGGGTAGGGCATTGGGAGCGTGTCTGTCATGGCCAGGCAGACCTCCTGGGCCGGCTGCGTCCGGCGGATGGCCCCAGGGACCGGGGGGTGGGCCGTGAGGTGGCTCCGCCGAGGCAAGTATTTCAAGCTGTTCGGGCGTCAGTTTGGTGCGCAGCGCTGTGATCGCGTCCTTCAACTTGGCGGCCGCCGCGCCACGCTTGGTAACATCGTCGGCCAGTCTTTCCTGGAAGGCAAAGGGATCGCGGGGACCCTGATCGGCTTTGCCGCCGTGGTCCTCCGCGCCACTTCCATCGGGACCGCGACCACCGGAGCCACCGAAGCCATGATCGGGCCCGGGCGGCGCCAGCACCGCCTGCAGCGCGCTGGTATAGTCGCGCCAGGCATCGAGCTGTTCGCTGCGCACGCCGATGCGGGTTTCGAGCGTCGCAAGCCGAGCCGCGAGCAATTGCGGCGGCGGCCCCATGCGATGCAGGCCGAAGCCTTCCGGGCCGTGCCATGTCGGCCGGTGCGGCCAAGGACCTTGATCCGGGGTACCTTGGTCCGGGTCGTCCTGCAGCGCCAGGATTTGTGGCTGCTCGCCGGGCGCGGGGCCGGCCTGCTGCGCAAGGGCGGGATGAATGGCGACCGCGGAGAACAAGCCGAGCGCCAGAAGTCTGCTTTGCATGACGTAATCCTTTCCCACATGCATCGGATGGCAGCAGAATAGGGGGCCTCTTTTTCCGCTTTGCTTCGGTGTGTTGCCGAAGGTTTCCAGCAAAGGGAGATTTGTTTCGGAATGTTTCTGCCGGATTGCTGGCAACATTCGGTTGCAATTTTATCTGCTGTGCGCCGGCGGCTTGCCTATAATCGGCGTCATAAACCGGCAAAGGGCACATCGCAGGCAATGCAATCGCAACCCCATATCCTCGTCGTCGACGACGACCGCGAGATCAGGACGCTGCTCGGGCGCTATCTCGACGGCCAGGGCTTTCGCGTTTCGATGGCGGCGGACCGCCGCGAATGCGAACAGAAGCTCGGCGCCGGCCAATTCGACCTGATCGTGCTCGACGTCATGCTGCCCGATGGCTCCGGGCTTGATATCTGCCGGGGACTGCGCGACCGCAAACCGCATATTCCGATCATCCTGCTGACGGCGCTGAAAGAGGATGTCGACCGCATCATCGGCCTGGAACTCGGCGCAGACGACTATATCGGCAAGCCGTTCAACCCGCGTGAGCTCACCGCCCGCATCCGCGCCGTGCTGCGTCGGGCAGCACCTGAGGAGTTTGCGGCACCGCGCGCGCGCATCTACCGCTTCGCCAGCTACACTCTGGAGCCAGACATCCGCAAGGTGACGGATGCGGAAGGGGTTCCCGTCGATCTGACCGGCGCCGAATTCGACCTCTTGCAGGTGTTTCTCGATCGGCCCGGCCGGCTGTTGTCGCGCGACCAACTGCTCGATCTCACCCAAGGCCGCGAACGCGATCCGCTCGACCGATCCGTCGACGTCTTGATGAGCCGGCTGCGCCGCAAGTTTGCCGAGACTGGTGAGGAACCGCTGTTCAAGACGGTGCGCAATGGCGGCTACCAGCTCACCACCCGCGTCGAGACGGCGGAGACCGAGGCATGAATTCGCTGCGCCGGCGCCTGATCATCCTGCTGGTCGCTTCGATCGTCGGCGTGGTTGGCCTGGCTACCACCGCCGTGATCAGCGTGCGCGGCGGCGGGCCGCCACCGGAACTGACCGTGCCCTGGATTGCGCAGCAGATGGAACTTGTGGTGCGGCTGCTGCCCGGTCCTGTCCCTGATGTGCTGAACGTGCAGTTCACCGATCATCTCGCCGGCGGCAAGGTCGCCCGTGCCGAGACGGCGATGCTCAACGACATACTGCGCCGCCGGGGCTTCGACCTCCCAGCCATCGTCAGCGAGAAGGCGGACGAACCTGGCCAGCTCGCATCGGTGCAGTTGCCGGATGGTCGCTGGGCGATCATGGAGGTGCCGCACGTCAAGCCGCCAAGGCGCGAATGGCTGGTTCTGGCCGGCTGGATCTCGCTGATCGTGGCCGGCGCCACGGCGGTGTCCGTCTATTTCACCTCCGTGTTGATCCGGCCGCTGGAAATGCTGGAGGCCGCGGTCTCCAAGATCGGCTCGGACGGCGTGCTGGCGTCGGTGCCGGAAGTGGGGTCGGCCGAGGTCAAGGCGACCGCGCATGCTTTGAACCAGCTCTCCGCCCGGCTGAAGACGGCCATGGAAAGCCGCATGCGGCTCGTCGCCGCCGCCGGCCATGATCTGCGCACGCCGATGACGCGCATGCGGCTGCGCGCCGAATTCCTCGACGACGACCGTGAAAAATGGCTGCACGACCTCGACGAACTCGACCGCATCGCCGACAGCGCGATCCGGCTGGTGCGCGAGGAGGTCAACCAGGACGCGGTCGAACCGGTCGACCTGGAAAGGCTGGTCCGCGACATCGCGGCCGAGATGCGATCGCTCGGACATCAGGTTTCCGCCGACCGTCTCGACAAGGTCTCGGTGCGGGCAGGGGCGTTGGGCCTGCGCCGGGCGTTGCGCAATCTGATCGTCAACGCCGCCACGCACGGCAAGGGTTGCAGCGTTTCGCTCACCGCTACCGACGGCCGTGCGGTCTTGGCAATCGCCGATCATGGCCCCGGCATTCCAACGGAATTGCTCAACAAGGCGTTCGAGCCGTTCTTCCGCGTCAACCCCGCCCGCTGGCAGTCGATCCCAGGTGCCGGCCTGGGCTTGGCGATCGCCAAGGAAATCGTCGAGCGCTATGGCGGAACCATCACGCTGGAAAACTTGTCCGGCGGCGGGCTTTTGCAGACGGTGGTGTTCAAGGCGGTTTAGCGCGCGGCATTAGCCTTTCGGCAATCCTGTGCCGGGTGGGTCCGAATCGGCTATGCCTGCGCCATGCAGGAAACGTCTCTCTACGTCCCGGTGAAGCGGTTTCTTGAGAGCCTGGAATTCACGGTAAAGGGCGAAATCGGCAATTGCGATATCGTGGCGGTGCGCGATGGCGAGCCACCGGTGCTGGTCATTTGCGAACTGAAACTGCAGTTCAATCTGGAACTCGTGCTGCAAGGCGTCGATCGCGCCGCCGCCTGCGACGAGGTGTGGCTGGCAGCGCGGATGTCGGCGCGCGGCAAGGGCCGTGAACACGACCGCCGTTTTCGCGCGCTCTGCCGGCGGCTCGGCTTCGGGTTGCTAGCGGTCGGCAGCAAGGACGAGGTCGAATTGCTGCTCAGTCCTGCCGCCTTGGCGCCGCGCCGCGATCCGAAGCGTCGCTCGCGGCTGATGGAAGAGCACCGGCGCCGGCGCGGCGATCCGGTGGTCGGCGGCGGTTCGCGCGCGCCAATCATGACCGCCTACCGGCAGGATGCGCTGGCCTGCGCCGCCGCCATGACCGACGGCCCGAAGCGCCCGCGCGATCTGAAAAGCATTTCGCCGCGCGCGGCCAGCATCCTCTTGGACAATGTCTATGGATGGTTCGCCAGGGCCGAGCGCGGCGTCTATGCGCTGACCGAGGTGGGGCACGCCGCCTTGCAGCGCTGGCCGCAGGTGGCGCACGACCAAGGGTAAGGATTTTTCGCAGTGCCTCAGCGTTACTCCTTGGCGGCGCTCAACCGCCGGTAGGAGACGCCATCGAAACTTGCCGTCACAAAGTCGGTGGCCGACATCTTTCGTTTGCGGCCGTCGCTGCAGCTGTAGAGCGGCCAACCGACATCGCTGCATTCGCTGGCGGCGCAAAAGCGGGCAAGGCAATTTCCGACGGTCACCCGGAAGCCGCCAGTGCCTGCAAAACCCTGCAGCAGGCTGCCGTCCGCCGCGCGCCATGTCCGCGCCCGGAATTCCGCTCGCAAGGACCATGGCTCGAGCGGGACTGCCAGGCCGGTCTGGCTGGCGCGTCCCGCAAGGTTCAGCCGGCTGCGCGCCATCCCCGTCGTATAGGCGGTGACGAGATCCGATTCGGTCGCATAGGCCGAGGCTGTGCTGGTGCGATCAAGCACATGCGAGGTTCGCTCACCTGCCCCTGCGGGTTGCACAAAGACGGCCATCAGGGCGAGGAAGGCGAAGCAGGGTTGCAGACTACTCCAACCGCCGGCCTGCCGCTGGTCCGCCTGCGATGTCTCCCAAGCCCGCATCCTGCCGATCCCACCCGTGGCGCCCGCCACAATTCGCCGTCATCGATGAAGGCACAATGACAGCTGGACCTTGACATCCGCCGGTAAAGACGGCGTTGCCAAACGTAGGGCGGATGCATCACGGGAGGAATGCTTGTTCGTCGATTGCTATTCCAGACCCTTGGCGCGGTCCCAGGCTTTCGACCACATCCTGAGTGACTTCTGGTCTAGCGCCTTCGGCAGATGCAGGCGCTTCTGGGCTTCTTCAGAAGGGTAGAGATTCGGGTCGGCGCGCAATGTCTCGTCGAGCAGCGGGAGCGCCGCCTTGTTCGCGGTCGAGAAGCCGGTATCCGTGGCGGCAGATGCGGCGATTTCGGGACGCAGGACAAAGTCGATAAAGGCGAGGGCGGCTTCCGGGTGCGGGGCGTCGCTCGGGATCGCCAATATGTCGGCCCACACCAGATTGCCTTCCTTCGACAGGCGATAGGTGATGGTGAACGGCCGCTTCGCTTCCTTGGCCCTGATGTCGGCTATGTGCATGTCGCCGGAAAAGCCGAGCGACAGGCAGGCATCGCCTTCGGCGAGGTCGTTGATGTAGCTGGAGCTGTGGAACTTGCGCACGTAAGGGCGGACCTTCGCGACCACGTCCACCGCTTTCTGTAGCTCGTCGGGATTGGTGGTGTCCGGATCCAGCCCGAGATAGATCAGCGCAAGACCCAGAACCTGCTCGGCGTCGTCGAGCATGGTGATGCCGCACGGTGCGAATTTGGCGGCGATCTCAGGGTCGAAAAGCATGCGCAGCGAGTCGACCGGGGCATCGGGCATGATCGCGTGGATCTTTTCGACGTTGTAGCCGACGCCGGTCGTTCCCCACATCCACGGCACGCCATGCGCGCCGCCCTCGTCGACCTGGTCGAGACGGGCGGCGACAGCCGGGTCGAGATTGCCGAGGTTGGAAAGCCGGCTCTTGTCCAGCGCCGCCCAGACGCCGACCGGCAATTCGCGCTGCAGATGCGGCGCCAGATTGATGGTGACGAGGTCGTAGCCCGAGCCGCCGGTGAGCAGCTTGGTTTCGACGATGTCGTTGGAATCGAACATGTCGTAGGTGACCTTGATGCCGCTTTCAGCCTCGAATTTTTCGATGGTGCCGGGCCCGAAATAGGACTCCCAGGAATAGAGATGCAGGATCTTTTCCTCGGCCTGGGCCGAGGTCGCAAAAAGGCATGCCGCGGCGAGCGCGAGCCAATGTTTCATCGTTTCCTCCCTTGGTGGACCCTGATCGGGGCCGTTCAGTCAGGCTGCATTTCTGGCAAGCAGGCGTTCCGGCGTCGGCTCCAGCAGCACGCCGTAGAGGTCAGGACGCCGGTCGAGGAACACCCCCCAACTGCGCCTTGCCTCCGCAATCTCGTCGAGCTCGAGCGCTGCCGTGATCACGCCGTCGGAGACGCGGTCGGCTTCGGCGAGCTTCGCGCCGGTGTGGTCGGCGATGAAGGACGAGCCGTAGAAGACAATCTCGTTGGTCTCACCCTTCTCGACGCCAACCCGGTTGGCGGCGATGACCGGGGTCAGGTTGGCGCCGGCATGACCCTGCATGACGCGCTGCCAATGGTCGCGGGAATCCCAGCCGCGAAAGGATGGTTCCGAGCCGATGGCGGTGGGATAGATCAGCACCTCAGCGCCCATCAGCACCATGGCGCGGGCCGCTTCCGGAAACCACTGGTCCCAGCAGATGCCGGCGCCGATCTTGCCGGCGGCGGTTTCGAAGACGCGGAAGCCGGTGTCGCCATCGGCGAAATAGAGCTTTTCGGAATAGCCCGGACTGTTTGGAATGTGGCTCTTGCGGTAGTGGCCGAGCACCTTGCCGTTGGCGTCGATCATGACCAGCGTGTTGTACAAGGCTGAGCCGTCGCGTTCGAACAGCGAAACCGGCAGCACGACGCCCGTCTCGCGCGCCAGCGCAGCCATCCGTGCGATGGTCTTGTGCCCATCCAGGGGGAGGGCGCGAGCGGTGTGGCGCCTATCCTCGTCCATGCAGAAGTAGACGCCTTCGAACAGCTCCTGCAGCACGACGAGCCCGGCACCGCGCCGTGCAGCTTCGCGGACGTGATTTTCCAGTCTGTCGAGGTTGCTTTCGACCTCATCGGTGCAAGTGATCTGGACAGCGGCGGCGATCAGCTGGCGCATGGCTCACCTCACAAGGGTTGCTGTTGGGTGACGCAGTGGATGCCGCCGCCATTCTCGTAGATGCGGTCCATGTCGAGCTCGACGATGCGGCGGTCCGGGTGCAGCCGGCCAAGCGTTTCCTGGGCAAAAGCATCGGCCTTTTTGTCGCCGAACTGCGGCGTGTAGAGCGCGCCGTTGCCGATGTAGTAGTTGGCATAGCTGGTCAGAAAGTCGTCGCTGGTCGAGCGCACGTCGGTGGCGGCGGGGATGGAGACCACCTCGAAGCTGCGCCCGCGCGCATCTTTGGAGCGCGCCAGAATGGCAAGTGCTTCCACATGAGCGCGGCCCCATTCGGAGGTGTCGCCGGTTAGGTTGCTGGCGATGAGCAGGCCGGGTTTGACGAAGCGGAGCGAGCCATCGATATGGCCGTCGGTGATGTCGAGCCCGCGCACGCCGGAGATCCAGATCACTGTCTCCACGCCAAGTATGGTTTTCAGATGCCGTTCGATATCGGTGCGGCCGATCCCCGGGTTGCGATTGTCGTTGACCCAGCAGCTTTCAGCCAAAAGCAAGGTGCCGTCGCCGTCATATTCGATGCCGCCGCCTTCGCCGCGGATTGCAGCGACATGGCGGGGCACATTGAGGTGTTGCGCAACCTTGCCGGCGATCCCGGTATCGCTGGCATACGCCTGCTTGTCGCCCCAGCCGTTGAAGCGGAAGTCGACGGCGGCAACGGCGCCATTCTCGGTGCGCACGAACACCGGGCCGGAATCGCGCATCCACATGTCGTCGGTGTCGATATCGACGAGCTCGACTTTTGGACCGCACAGCTTTGCCGCGAGTTCGTGCTGATCCGCGGAGGCGGCCATCGCCACCGGTTCGTTCTCGGCGATCGCAGCAGCCAGCCGGCCCAACGTTTCCTGCACACTCTCGTAATAGGCGCCCGGTCCGCCATAGACGGCCGGCGTGCTCGGCCAGGCCATCCAGGTCCGGGCATGCGGCTCGGCCTCGGAAGGCACGGTGGCTTTCCAGCTGTCGGCCCTGGCCGCCTTGATCGCGATCTCAGGCATGAGTGCCCACCCTGCTGCCGCCATGATGGCGTGACGTCGTGTCCATGATGTCCTCATCACACCGGTTGTTCCTGGGTAATGCAGTGGATGGCGCCGCCCGCCGGCACGACGGCGCCGACATCGACGGTGACGATGCGGCGATCGGGGAAGGCGCGGGCCACGGCCGCCTTGGCTTCTTCGCCAGAGGGGCGCCCGAAGCCCGGCATGACGACGCCGCCATTGGCGAGCGCGAAATTGATGTAGGAGCGGGCAAACACCGCGCTCGTAGCCTCCACGTCATAGGCCTCTGGGATGGGAATGACCTCGAAATTGCGGCCGCGCGCGTCGGTCTGGCTGGCCAGCGCTGCAAGATTGTCGGCCAGGATGCGGCCATGCAAGTCGGAAGGGTCGGGATTGTATTCGAACATCACCACGCCGGGCCGAACGAAGCAGCACATACCGTCGACATGGCCGTCGGTCTCGAGATCCAGCGGATCGCCGGGAAGCCAGACGATTTTTTCAAGGCCGAGCATGCGCAACAATTCCTTCTCCACCCAGGCCTTGGAGATGCCGGGGTTGCGGTTGGAATGGAGCAGGCTGGTTTCGGTGGCGATCAGCGTGCCTTGACCGTCGGTGGTCAGCGAGCCGCCTTCGCAATGCAGGAAGGAGCGCAGGACGGACGCGTCCTCGCGGGCGAGCAGCCGTTCAGCCAGCGCATTGTCTTGGTCATAGGGCTCGTGCTTGCGGCCCCAGGCATTGAAGCGCCAGGACACGCCGGCTAGGCCGCCATCGGCGAATTTCAGGAAGGTCGGACCAGAATCGCGGATCCAGCAATCGTCGATCGGGATTTCGACCACCTCGATGCCGTTTCCAAGCTGGGCACGGGCGACGCCGGCATGGTCGGGATGGGCCACCATGGTGACAGGCTCGAACTGGGCGATGGCATGGGCGACATCGGCATAGGCCTTTTGCATGGCGGGGAGGGTAGCGCCGTACATGTCGTGCCTGTGCGGCCAGGCCATCCATGTCCGGGCATGCGGCTCGAACTCCGCCGGACGGCGGATCTTCAACTGCTGCGCCGGCCAATCGAGGGCGTTCATCAAACTCTCCATTCATGTATCGAACTCATTGTTAATCGCCTTCGGCGGCCGTACAACTGAGAAGGATTCCCGAATTCAGTGAATGGAATTCATGAATGGTGAAATTCCGGCATATTCCGCCGACGCAGTTCCTGAAGGGGTTCGAGGCAGCCTCACGCCTGGAAAGTTTCAGCCGCGCCGCCGAAGAACTTGGCCTCTCCCAGTCGGCGATCAGCCACCAGATGCGGCTGCTTGAAGGTCATATCGGCCAGCCTCTGTTCATGCGCTTCGGCCGCGAAGTGCGGCTGACCGATGCCGGGCGCGACTATCAGCGCACCGTGCGCCGGTGCCTCGAATTGATGGAGGAGGGGTATCGGCGTCTCGAGCCCTATCGAAAGCCCGGCAGCGTCGTGATCTACGCGCCGCGCGATTTCAGCCGGCGCTGGCTGCTGCATCGCCTGCCGGCGTTGCGCGCGGCCGTGCCGGCCTGCGAACCGTGGCTCGACACCAGCGGCGGCGCTGTCGACTTCGAGACAATGGAACTCGACCTCGCAATCGTCTACGCGGACGCGCCGCCGGAAGGCTGCGAAAGCCTGCTGATCGCCCGGGACTTTCTGTCGCCCGTTGCGACGAAGGATAGGGCTCGCACGCTACGCACCCCCGCCGACCTGCTCGGCGCATCGCTCATCCACGATGAGCGTCCGACCGGCTGGGCGGATTGGCTGCGCAGCACCGGCGTCGAGCCGAACGGCACCTGGCACGGCACCAATTTCAGCGACAGCGACCTGGCGCTCGCGGCCGCCGAGCATGGCCAGGGCGTGGCGCTGGGCAGCCTGTTTCTGGCGGCGCCGTCGCTGGTATCAGGGCTGCTCGTGCTGCCGTTCGACCATGTCCTAGATGCCGGTCGCGGATGGTATGCAATCTCGACCCAGGATCGGCTTCGGGATGTCGACGTGCTGGGGACCTGGGATTGGTTGCGCGGACAGACGTCGGCCTCGCTCGCCGATTCGTGACCGCGTGACCGTTGCGCAACTGCGTCGCAAGATGCGAATTAGCGATACGATGTTCTGCTTGGATGCCACCATGCCCTTACGCAAGATTGTGTTTTGCTCGGTAGCGATCGTCATTGCCGCTACAAATTTCGCCGACGCCCGGCCTGACACGCGCAAGATGACGTGTTCGCAAACCCAGGCGCTGATCCAGAGCCAGCACGCCGCGGTGCTGTCCACCGGACCAAACACCTATGACCGCTATGTCCGCCAATTCGGCAATGAGTGCGATGCTCCTTCCGTGCCAAGGGTTAGGTATGTGCCGGCCAGTGACGGTCAGTGCATGGTTTATCGGTGCGAAGAGGCGTCGCCACTGGTTCCGAACTGATAGGCGGCGGCGCCGCTTTCGCTGGGGAGTCCAGGATACCGGCTGATGCTGCTCACTTGACCTGTTCGATCTCCGGAGCAGGCGCCTGGTCGGTCGCGGGCACCGGCGTGCAATCTTGCCCCTTGCACTGCTCGACGTGGTCCTCCGCCGGCGGCAAGCAATTTTGCCCCTCGCAATGAACTGGCGGCTGCTCTGGTGTCGCTGTGGCGTTCGGCGAAACAGGCTGATCTTCGGCGCGAACGACCGATAGTCCTGCCAGGCCGATCATGGCCGCGCACAAAAGCGCTGTTCGCAGCAAGTTCATTCCCGGCCTCCACGGCTGAGAGCGAATGGAACTTACACTTTCGAACAGATGCCGACATACCGTCATCCGCGAACGACGTTAACAGCGCGTTTCCACCCCTGGTGAAATTCAGCGATTGTCTTGCGGCTGTCTATTGGACAAGCTACCGGGACGTGACGCCGCCGGTAGGGGCTTGTGAGGCTTCGTAACCTAAGCGGCGCGCCGTTGGGGGATATGAAGACCCGGACGGGCTCGACGAGGGTCCACGGCGGTCACAATGGTGTGGTGGTGATCGCAGTAGACACGATCCGGCGAAGTTGGCCCGGCACAAAAACGGTAGCCGCCAGGTACTGACGGGTCTTCGCTCACCGGGAAGCGGCACTGATAGACGCCGAGCTGAATGAGGGGAACGTCTCTCGAAGTTAGTCTGACATTTTCAGGCATGATGGTTTTCAGGTTCCTTGGTTCACAGCCATTGCTGGCTGACAGCCGCAGTGCGACCCGTCGGGCGAGCTTCTCTCGTTTTGGAGGGCTTTGCATCACCATATGGTGCTGGTCGCACCTTCAATGAAGCCCGACGCCCTGCTTTTGAAGCCAATAGTTTGCGACTTAAGGCCACACCTGCGCCGGCATCGGGCGGCTGATGGGATGATAAGCGGCACTAAAACAGTTGTGGCGGTCCAGCCATTCAAAATAATCGACCTGAACCAACTAGCCCCTGCTTCGCGAAGCCTACCGCCAAGAGAAATGGACGATGAAGCTCAAGCCGGCCGACTGGCAGCCCTTGCCTGAGGTATACAGGCTGGCGCGTGAAGCAGAGAAACAGGACGCTATAGGTCAGCGCGTGCGTTGGGTGAGGCTTAGAAGGTCTAATGCGCCTCACTTCAGGATGAAGTAGAGCGGGACGAGCATTGCGAATGCCGCGACACCGGTGAGAAATAGGTCTGTGATCATGAGCCCCCGCTCGAATTTCCATGACCACTGACGCAGCTAATTTAGCTAAAATGCAAGTAACCAATCAGGCTGGCTTCTGCCGCAACGGCTCCGTGTCTTTCGGACGGCAGTCGCCATCATGGGATGCGGCCAACCGGCTCGTCGCAGCGGTAGAGTGGGCAGCGTCCGTCACGGGTCTGGACATAGGCCGACATCGGCACCTGCGGCCAGTCGCACTCGTTGCCGAACTGCCTGACATAGCGGTCATAGGTGTTTGGTCCGGTGGACAGCACCACGGCGTGGCGGCTCTGGATCATCTGTTGAAGCTCTCCGCAACTCATCTTGCGCGTGTCCGGCCGGGCGTTGGCTATGCCGGTCGCGGCAAACATGATCGCTGCTGTCATCGAAATAATTCGGCGCATGGACATGGGCCTCACCCTCGAACTGATATGTTCACGCGAAACTCGCATCCTGGCCGGCGGTTCGGCAACAGCCAGCTGGCTACATTTTGAGGCGCAGACATGAAGCGTGCGTAACAGGGAAAACATGGCAGCGACCTCTTGTTAAGGTCGCCCAATCTCACCCCAGCCAAAAGCCATCGCCACCCGTTTCCTGCTAACAGCGGCTTCATTCAACCGTCATGAAGGTGATGCTAATTTAGCTGACCGAAGGGGCGCGATCCTCCCAAGTCGGTGTTCCTGAGTTACCTCCAAAGCCCGGTTTCAAGCCGGGCTTTTCTTTTAGCTCTGTGAAAGATGCTTGGAAGGTTTGGTTCTGGCCAATGGGATAGCGAACTCCGTTTGAGGGGATCGCCGCAGCGCCTGACAAACTGGAATCAAACAGGTACTAAGCCGAACTCCCGCTCCATGTATTTCACAAATGCCGGCGTATGCCTTAGATCCGCGCACATGGCGCCGGTCAGTCGAGAAGCGTCTGAATGACCTTCTGGACCGCGCCATGAGCCTGATAACAGCGCTGGAACTCATGGAAGCCGATTGCGATCTGGAGAGCACGGACGACGACGAGCCGTCCCTTGGCTGGACGGAGCGGGGAGGACATGGTTCAGCATCATACCTTGCGCCGAACCTTCCGGCAGGTGACGTGCTCGACCTCGAAATGGACAACTGCGACGACGAAGAAGGCGGCGACGCCGAACCGTGCCCGGATGTCTACGGTGAATCTGTGATCTGGCCCGACGACCTGAAGTCGCAGGAAGTGCTGGTGTCGCTAAGAGCCGGCGCGGTGGTGGGCTTTTCTGCGCCGGTCGGGCGACAGCCCAACGCTCGTCCAACGCCAAAATATGAGATATTGCTTATATTCGGGCAGATCACCCGACCTGCCCGAATATCGAGGGAGGATGTCCTATGCCAACGTTCATAGTTACAGGGTCCTATTCAGCCACGGCAGCGAGTGGAATGATCGACAATCCGTCGAACCGAGAAAAGGCGGCCCGTGCCATCTTTGAGGCAGCAGGCGGGAAACTGCATTCTTTCTACATCACGACGGGCGAAACTGACTGGATGGCGATCACCGAATTCGGCGACGGTGCTGACCTGATCCCCGCACTTCTCGTCGTCGGCGCATCGGGAGCAGTATCGAATGTCAAAACCGTGCGAGCGTATACCGGCGCGGAGTTCAAAGCGGCCCAAGAGAAGGCGGGCAAAATCGCTTCTTCCTACAAATCCCCAGCAAAATAAGCAGACCGCTGGTGCATCATCACGGGCCGAGCAAGGTCCTGTAATTCATCATACGCCGCTAAGGCTGGCCCGCTGCTTCGGTGGCGGGCTAGCTGCACCTCATAGGTGATCTGCCTGATCGAGTGAGCCTGCACATCCGGGATAAAGCTGCCGTCCGCCTGGCTGCTGAAACCCGAAACAACCCACCCGATCCCGCTTCCCTCCTTGAGGCCCTCAAAGCTTGTGTCCAAGTGAGGATCGACATGCGCCCCGCCATCCTTGTTTGCCGCGAAGAGAACCAAGCTGCGCCGAGTGTAGGTTGTACCCTTCTGGTCCTCTTTGATAACGATGTCCTTCTCCCACCAGTCACCGAATCGCCTCGGCCGCGGAGCTATTGCTCGATCGCTGAGCGGAGCAAAGAACTTGATTTATTCTCCGCCGGTAATCTTCATCGCGACGAGCCCGTGATGCGACGCAAGGTTGTTGGGGTTGTATGGATGCGAGCTGTCGAACATGTGCCGCTGCCGCTCGCCAAGCTGGGCCAATATGGAATGGGACTGCGCAGTCTCGTGAAAGAGAACACGTAGCGATACCGCCATCCGCTTAGCCTCACCAATGAACCCGGCGTCAAATGCGGCAGCTGAGGACTCCAGGAATTGCAGATGTTCGTCCCGTAACTCGATCAATCGAGCACGCGAAACTTTTTGTTTTGCCATATTTGACTTCCCTGGAATCAGCCGGCTCCAGGCGATATTGGCCAAAAATTGGACACTAAAAACGGGGAGGTCGCTAAGTGCTTGAAAGATCTGGTACGCCCAAGGGGAATCGAACCCCTGTTACCGCCGTGAAAGGGCGGTGTCCTAACCGCTAGACGATGGGCGCGCTCAGACGAAGCGGCTTATAATTGCGTTGTTGCCAACCGGCAACCCATCAGCCGCCAGATGCGACAACTTTTTTCAAACACCGGGTGAGAGCGGAGAAAAACTTAGCCGCGACGGCGGCAGCGCCAGTTCCAGTCGCGCTCGGGGCCGACGTCGACGTGGACGGATTCGGTGTGGCAGTAGGTGCCGACGCCGCCACGGCCGGGCATGGTCCTGATGTAGCTTGCCAGCTCCCATTTGGAGACGCCGGGAACCTGAATGTCGGCGGCGGCGCAATACATGTGCAGCGAATTCTTGGCGCCGTTGGCGCGGCGGTTGCGGGCCGGGTCGCGATAGCCTGAGGTGACCGTCATCTTGCGGCCGTAATGGCCTTCGATCGTCTTCAGCACACGCACCAGCGACGGCTTCAGGCAGGCGACGTCGACGCTTTCGTTCTGCTTCAACAGGCCGTTGGGCGCCAGCCGGGCGAGGCCGGCGGCGGAGGCCACCTGATAGGCGCCGCCCGAGCTTTCGTCCTCGTTCAGGTCGACGTCGCTTTCGTCGTCGATGCCGGATTTGCGCTTGATCTCGAACAGCGCCGTCTGGCGCACGCCGGGCAGCGCGTCGCTGCCCGTGATGTGGTTGCTGCTGTCATCGCCGAGCGAGGCAAGCTGCACCGGCTTGTCGGCCGAACTGGCAGAGGCCAGCGTGACGATCGGCTTTGCCGGAGATGGCTTGGGCTGAGCCGTAACCGCAGGCTGTTCGCCCGAGCGGGAGTTGATCAGCGGAGTTGGCGCAGCCGAGGCTGGCGCTGTGCTGAACAGCGAAGCGAGGAAGCCCTTCTTCGGCGCGTCGACCTGTTGGGGGGCGGCGGCCGTCACGTAGACCTCGTTGGTCGCAGGTGCGGCGGCCGCCGGTTGCGGTGCGCTCACGCCGGCATCGGCTGTAGCAATCTTCTGCGCCACGTCGTCCGTTGCGGCCGCGGTCTGCGCCGGCTGCTGCAGCGATTGCGGTGTCTGGCCGGCGATGGTTTCGGAGCCGGCGGGAACATCGACCGGAAAGCTGGTGCCGGGCTTGGCCACCGGCACGTAGGCGACCTGCTCGGGCAGCGTCGCATCGCCCGCGGCCGTCATCATCATCTGCGGCCCTGTCGGTGTGATCTGTGCGGTCGAATCGGATGTTGTTGTCGTACCGGAAGCTGCCGCAATGTCAGAAGCGGTGGCGTTGTAGCCGGGCATACCAACCGACATTGTCGGGTCGCCGGCGGAGGTGCAGGACGCCAGAAGCACGGAGAAAAGTGCTGCCGCTATAGTGCGACCCTCTCTCCCCGCGAGACGCGATCCTACTGATTTCAAAACTAAATTCCCCCTCGGTGTCCGGTCGGTCTGCTATCGGTGCGGCGTCGAAACGTTTATGTCCAATAGCCCTGTGTTCCCAAACCGGAAACGAGACTTGTGTCAATTCTGCAAGCCTCTGAATTAATCGCTCGTTGGAGGCGAATTGAGGCTTCTTGATGGTTGACGACACCATTTCGCCCCGTTTTGCCGGCCCGTCAACTCACCAGACATTACAGTCCGTTACACACGCACCTTGACATAGGTCCCGGGGGCATCACCCAGGGTTTTCATATGCTTGCCCGGTTTGCGGGCCGGAACGAGGGTGTCATCCTGGGTCTCGATCCAGTGCTGCCAGTGCGTCCACCAGGAGCCGGGATGCTCTATCGCCGCGGCGAACCACTGGCCAAAATCGCCCACCGGCTTGCCGCCGGTCCAGTACTGGTACTTGTTGGCCGCCGGCGGATTGACGACACCGGCGATGTGACCGGAACCGGCCATGACATACTCGACGTCGCCGCCGAAATATTGCGAGCCGAGGAACACCGAAAGCGCCGGTGCGATGTGATCTTCCTTCGACGCCAGATTGTAGACCGGGATGGTGACGTCTCCCAGCGAGACAATACGGCCGGCCAACTCCATCACGCCGCGTGTGAGATTGTTCTCGAGATAGCAGTTGCGCAGATAGAAGGAATGGTTGGCTGCCGCCATGCGGGTGGAATCGGCATTCCAGTAGAGCAGGTCGAAGGGCAGGGGATCCTTGCCGCGCATGTAGTTGTTGATGACATAGGGCCAGATCAGGTCGCCCGAGCGCAGCATGTTGAAGGCGGTCGCCATCTTGGTGCCGTCGAGATAGCCCTTCTCGTTCATCGATTTCTCGACCGCCGCCACCTGGTCCTCGTCGACGAACACCTTCAGGTCGCCGGCATGGGTGAAGTCGACCTGCGTGGTGAAGAAGGTCGCCGATTTGATGCGGTTGTCGCCTTCCTGCGCCAGGAGCGCGAGGGCTGCCGCCAAAAGCGTGCCGCCGACGCAGTAGCCGATGGCGTTGACCTCCTTCTCGCCGGTGGCTTTCTCGACCATGTCGAGGCCGTATTGCAGACCCTCGCGGATATAGGCCTCCCAGCCCTTGGCGCCGTGGCGCTCGTCGGGGTTGATCCACGAAATGATGAAGACGGTGTGGCCCTGCTCGATCGCCCAGCGGATGAAGGATTTCTGCGGGTTGAGATCGAGGATGTAGTATTTGTTGATCCATGGCGGGCAGATCAGCAGAGGCCGCTTCAGCACCGTTTCGGTCGTCGGATCGTACTGGATGATCTCGGCGACATCGCTGCGCCCGACCACCTTGCCGGGTGACATCGCAACGTTCTTGCCGATCTCGAAGGGCGAATAGTCGGCCTGTCTCAGCTTCAGGTCGCCCTTGCCGGCGGCGATGTCTTCGGCCAGCATCTTCATGCCGCGCACCAGATTTTCACCGTTCGAGGCGACGGTTTCGCGAAACAGCTCCGGATTGGTCAGAATGAAGTTCGACGGCGAGATGGCGTTGGACACCTGCTTGACGTAGAAGCTCGCCTTGTGGCGGGTGTGGTCGTCGAGGCCTTCTGCGTGCTCGACCAGGTCGGCCGCCCAGCGCGAGGTGACGAGATAGGCCTGTTTGAGGAAATCAAAGAACGCGTTGCGGCCCCATTCGGGGTCCTGGAAACGCTTGTCGCCCCGCTCGGGCTTGACCGCATCGTCCGGCGCTTCGGCATTCGAGCTGACCTTCTGGATGGCGTTGCCCCAGACCGTCATGTAGCCGGCGAACAGCCGCGTCTGCGCTTCCAGCGCGCGCTGCGGGTCGGCCAGCCAGTATTCGCTGAGCTTGGAGAAGGTTTTGACCATGTCGACCACGGGCTCGGCGACGTGATCGCGCACCTCACCCTTTTCGCGCGGCTCGGCCCAGGCGGAGGCCGCTTTGCCGGCCTGTTCGACCATGCGCGCCATGTTCAACGCGAAGCGTTCCGGGTCTTTCACCAGATATTGCTCGACGGTCGAAGATTGATCAACTTCCGCTTTGCTCGAATCAGGTGTTTTGGACATGGCTCGCGGGGTTCCTCCCGAGGCGTTTTCTTGACATATTATCATGGGACATCTGACCGGGTCCAATGCGCTGTACCCCGGCTGCCAGGAAAACAATATGACGATTAACACCGGCAAGACCATTTATTCGGGGGCAGGCCGCTTTTGCCGCATCGCGGTTGCGATCGCCTGTCTGGCGCCAGGGCTGTTGGCAGCAGGTGGCTGCACGAGCGCCAACACCGGCAACGGGATGGATGTCGGCTTGACCCAGGGCGCCCAGGACACTGGCTCCTATCCCAATCTCAACATCCCGCCACAAGTAGCGGCAACGCAGCTCACCCCTGAGGAGAGCAAGGCCAAGCTTGCCCAGTTGAAAGCCGAGCAGCAGGCGCAGGCGGGCAAAGGCGGCGGCGGTGTTCCGTCCACCAGTCCGGCGGCGCTGAACTCGCTGGCGAAGAACCATGGCAACGATACGCTGAAGCAGATCGAGGCCAAATGCGACCCCGCCCTCGACCCTACCTGCAAATGAGGCTATACGGCGCGCCAAAAGCCGCCTTTGCCAAGGTCCGCTTAGCCACTCTGCCAAAGCCAATTCTAATCGTCTGGAACTGACATGGAAGAATTTCACAAGGTCCGCCGGCTTCCGCCTTATGTGTTCGAGCAGGTCAACCGGCTGAAGGCCAGTGCCCGTTCGCGCGGCGCCGACATTATCGACCTTGGCATGGGCAATCCGGACCTGCCGACACCGAAGGCGATCGTCGACAAATTGTGCGAAGTGGTGCGCGATCCGCGCACCCATCGCTATTCCTCCTCGCGCGGCATTCCTGGCCTGCGCCGCGCCCAGGCTGCCTACTATCAGCGCCGCTTCGGCGTGAAGCTCAATCCCGACACGCAAGTGGTGGCCACGCTCGGCTCGAAGGAAGGCTTCGCCAACATGGCGCAGGCGATCACCGCGCCCGGTGACGTCATCCTGTGCCCCAACCCGACCTATCCGATCCATGCTTTCGGCTTCATCATGTCGGGCGGCGTCATCCGTTCGCTTCAGGTCGAGCCGGATGACGGCTTCATTCCGGCACTCGAGCGCGGTGTCCGCCACTCGATCCCGAAGCCTTTGGCGCTGATCCTCAACTATCCGTCGAACCCGACGGCGCTGGTCGCCTCGCTCGATTTCTACAAGGATGTCGTCGCCTTCGCCAAGAAGAACGACATCATCATCCTGTCGGATCTTGCCTATTCGGAGATCTATTTCGACGGCAATCCGCCGCCTTCGGTGCTGCAGGTGCCTGGCGCCATCGATGTCTGCGTCGAGTTCACCTCGATGTCGAAGACCTTTTCCATGCCCGGCTGGCGGATGGGCTTTGCCGTCGGCAACGAGCGGCTGATCTCGGCGCTGACCCGGGTGAAGTCGTATCTCGACTACGGCGCCTTCACGCCGATCCAGGTGGCGGCGGCGCATGCGCTGAATGGCGACGGCGCCGACATCGCCGAAGTTCGCGAGGTTTATTTGAAGCGCCGCGACGTCATGGTCGACGCCTTCAGCCGCGCCGGCTGGACCATTCCGGCACCCGCGGCCTCGATGTTTGCCTGGGCGCCGATCCCGGAGCCGTTCAAGCATCTCGGCTCGCTCGAATTTTCCAAGCTCCTGATCGAGCACGCCGACGTGGCGGTGGCGCCGGGCATCGGCTTCGGTGAGCACGGCGACGATCATGTGCGCATCGCGCTGGTCGAGAACGAGCACCGGATCCGGCAGGCGGCGCGCAACATCAAGCGCTTCCTGGCGTCCAGCGCCAAGCAGCCGAACAATGTGGTGCCGCTCGCCGCGCATCGCTAAGGTCGCCGCACATCTTATTTGAGCAGGGTTTTTGAGGGGCGTCGCCGGACATGGCTGAAGCGTTGCGTGTTGGAATTGCGGGTCTGGGCACTGTCGGCGCCTCGGTGGCGCGCGTGCTGCGCGACAAGGCGGCCGAACTGACCCGCCAGTGCGGCCGTGACGTGATTGTCACTGCCGTTTCGGCCCGCGACCCCAAGCGCGATCGCGGCGTCGATCTCGGCGCCGCCAAATGGTTCGATGATCCGGTGAAGATGGCGCAGACCGCCGATATCGACGTCTTTGTCGAACTGATCGGCGGCGACGAGGGGCCGGCGCGATCCTCGGTCAAGGCAGCACTTGAAGCCGGACGCCATGTCGTCACCGCCAACAAGGCGTTACTCGCCAAACACGGCGTGGCGCTGGCAGAAATCGCCGAGAAGAAGGGTGTGTTGCTCAACTACGAGGCGGCAGTGGCCGGCGGCATCCCGGTCATCAAGACGATGCGCGAGGCGATGGCCGGCAATTCGGTCACCCGCGTCTTCGGTATCCTCAACGGCACCTGCAACTACATCCTGACCCGTATGGAGGCCGAAGGCATCTCCTTCGACGAGTGCCTGAAGGACGCGCAGCGGCTGGGCTATGCCGAAGCCGACCCGACCTTCGACATCGAGGGTCATGACACCGCGCACAAACTGTCGATCCTGACCAGCCTGGCCTTCGGCACCAGGATCGCCGCCAACGACATCTACATGGAAGGCATCTCCAACATCAGCCAGGCCGACATCCGCGCCGCCGGCGATCTTGGCTACCGCATCAAGTTGCTTGGCGTCGCCCAGCGCACCGACAGCGGCATCGAGCAGCGCGTGCACCCGACTATGGTGCCGACGGCTTCGGTGATCGCGCAGGTGCATGGCGTCACCAATGCGGTGGCCATCGAAACCGACATTCTGGGCGAGCTTCTGCTCTCCGGCCCGGGTGCGGGCGGTAACGCCACCGCATCGGCCGTGGTCGGCGATATCGCCGACATCGCCAAGAGCCGGCCGGGTTTCCAGCACGGTCCGGTGTTCGGCCTGCCGGCCAAGGAATTGCGCCCCTACAAGAAGGCGCAGATGCGCAGCCATGCCGGCGGATACTTCATCCGGCTGACCGTGCATGACCGCATCGGTGTGTTTGCCGCGATCGCCAAGCGCATGGCCGACAACGACATTTCGCTGGAATCGATCGTCCAGCACGCGGCCGGGCCGGAAACCGATGCGCAAAAGACCGTCATCCTGGTCACCCACGAGACCACGGAAGCGGCGGTACGCAAGGCCGTCGACGGCATCACCAAGGACGGCCATCTAACTGACAAGCCGCAGGTCATCCGCATCGAGCGAGCCGGGTAAGGAAAGTCATCTTTCGCCTTTAATCGATTGATATTGCTTCGATTTCGAAAAATTGACGCAGCAAGTCTTGCCCTTGTCATGGAGCTTTGACACAAGAAGCGCGCCTCTAGAGCATGGTGCCGAAAAGTGTGAAGCGGTTTTCGGACGACATCATGCTCTATCTCTTTGATTTAGAGCCGGATTCAGATCTCAGGTCGAACAGACCTGAAATCATCCGGCTCTAGCGGAGGCGCGTCGTGAACGAGGATTTCTCCCGATGAACGTGGCCCAGAACATTGTCGCCGGTCTCGACCGGATACTCACCATGGAAGTTGTGCGCGTCACCGAGCGCGCCGCTGTCGCGGCCGCCAGATTGCGCGGGCGCGGCGATGAAAAAGCCGCCGACCAGGCCGCCGTCGACGCCATGCGCCAGGAGCTCAATCGCCTCGCCATCAAGGGCACGGTGGTGATCGGCGAGGGCGAGCGCGACGAGGCGCCGATGCTCTATATCGGCGAAGAAGTCGGCAGCGGCATCGGTCCGGCGGTCGACATCGCGCTCGATCCGCTCGAAGGCACGACGATCTGCGCCAAGAACCTGCCCAATGCGCTGGCCGTCATCGCCATTGCCGAAAAGGGCAGCCTGTTGTTTGCGCCCGACGTCTATATGGACAAGATTGCCATCGGCCCGGGCTACGCCGAAGGCGTCATCGACATCGATGCCTCGCCGGCCGAAAACATTGCCAGCCTGGCCAGGGCCAAGGGCGTCGCAATATCCGAAATCACTGCCTGCATCCTCGACCGACCGCGCCATGAGAGGCTGATCGAGGCGGTGCGGGCCACGGGTGCGGCGATCCGGTTAATCGGCGACGGCGATGTCGCCGGCGTCATCCACACGACCGATCCGGAAGAGACCGGCATCGACATCTATCTCGGCACCGGCGGCGCGCCGGAAGGCGTTCTGGCCGCGGCGGCGCTGCGCTGCACCGGCGGCCAGATGCAGGGCCGGCTGATCCTCGACACGGCAGAAAAGGTGGCGCGCGCGGCCAAGATGGGCATTGCCGATCCGAAGCGGATTTATCGCGCCGAGGACATGGCGCGCGGCGACGTGCTGTTTGCGGCGACCGGCGTCACCGACGGCAACATGCTGGCCGGCGTCAAGTTCGGCGGCAATTACATCACCACGCACACCATCGTATTGCGCTCGTCGTCGCGCACCGTGCGCGAGATCAAGGCGCGCCACCAGGATCTGGAAAAGTTTTGAGACTTTCCTGTTTAGCCGTCGCATATTGCCGCAAATGACAATCTGCAGACGACGCGTCCTATGACGGGCGACAAACGCCTCTTCCTCGATGTCAGGCAGTCGGCGACCGGTGTTTCCTGGGAACACCGGTTGAGCGAACGGCAGGACATGACGGCGCTTGCCATCGCGCAAGGCCATGGCGTGCCCGACATTGTCGCGCGCGTGCTTGCCGGGCGCGGCGTCACCGCCGACCAGGCTGAGCGCTTCCTCGATCCGACGATCCGCGACCTGTTGCCGGACCCGGCATCGCTGACCGACATGGACAAGGCCGCCACCCGTATTGCCGAAGCTGTCATGGCCAAGGAGAAGGTGGCGATCTTCGGCGACTACGATGTCGACGGCGCCGCCTCGTCGGCATTGCTCAAACGCTTCCTGACGCACTTTGCGGTGCCGTCTGAAATCTACATTCCGGACCGCATTTTCGAGGGGTATGGCCCCAATCCGGAGGCGATGCGCGAACTGGTCTCGCGCGGCGCGACCCTGATCGTCACCGTCGACTGCGGCACCAACAGTGCCGTCTCCATCGATGCCGCCAAGGCGGCCGGCGCCGATGTGGTGGTGCTCGATCACCATCAGGTCGGCGGCGCGCTGCCGGAGGCGACCGCGGTCGTCAATCCCAACCGCGAGGATGATCTGTCGGGGCAAGGCCACCTATGCGCCGCCGGCGTCGTCTTTCTCGCTCTGGTGCAGACGGCCAGGATCCTTCGCAGCCGCTTGCCCGACTCTGCGCAGCCGGACCTGCTGTCGTTGCTTGATCTGGCGGCGCTGGCCACGGTCTGCGACGTGGTGCCGCTCATCGGCGTCAACCGTGCCTTTGTGGTCAAGGGGCTGCAGATGGCGCGCCAGCAGAAGAATGAGGGGCTGGCCGCGCTGGCGCGGGTGTCGCGCATCGGCGAGCCGATCAGCACCTTTCATCTCGCCTATCTGATCGGCCCGCGCATCAACGCCGGCGGGCGCATCGGCGACGCCGCGCTCGGCAGCCGGCTGCTCGCCACCGACGATCCGGTCGAGGCTGGCACCATTGCCGAGACGCTCGACCGGCTCAACCAGGAACGCCAGCAGATGGAACTGGAGATGCTGGCCGCGGCGCGCGCCGAGGCCGATGCCGAGCTTGCCGGCGGCAATGGTCCGGCCATCATCGTTACCGCCAGCACCAACTGGCATCCGGGCATTGTCGGCCTGATCGCCTCGCGGCTGAAGGATCATGCGCGGCGGCCGGCCTTCGCCATCGCCTTCAACGCCAATGGCATCGGTACCGGCTCGGGGCGTTCGGTGTCGGGTTTCGATCTCGGGCGGCTGGTGCGCGAGGCGGCCGACAAAGGGCTGATCGTCAAGGGCGGCGGCCATAGCATGGCGGCCGGCATCACGGTGGAGCGCGCAAAGCTTGGCGAACTGAGAGCCTTCTTCGGGGAGCGCGCGGCGGCCGAAGTGTTCCGGCTGCAGGATGAGGAAAGCCTGGCCATAGACGGCGCGCTTGCGGCCGAAGGCGCGACGCTCGCTCTGCTCGATGCGCTGGAAAAGGCCGGCCCTTTCGGCGCCGGCCATGTCGCACCGGTGTTCGCGCTGCCGCGTCATCGGTTGGCCGACGCGCGGGCGGTCGGCACCAACCACATCCGCGCCGATCTGCAGTCGGAAAGCGGCGGCCGCATCCAGGCCATCGCCTTTCGCGCCGTTGATACCGCGCTCGGCGAATTCCTGTTCAAGAACCGCGGCAAGACGGTCCATGTCGCCGGTTCGCTGTCGGGTAATTACTGGAACGGCAATCGCACGGTGCAGTTTCGCATCACCGATGCGGCAAAGGCCTGAGATCGCCGAATTAAGCCAGAACCGTCTGCAGCCGCTTCAACTCGCCGATTTGCGCCATCGTCGCCTGGTAGCCGAGGTTGATGGCCTCATCGGCGCGGTGGAATTCGGTCAGGCCGATATGGCTGAGTTTGGGCTGTAGCGACATGTCGGGCGGATCGCCGGCGAGCCTGGCGCGCGAAATGCGGTCCTGGATGATGTTGAAGGCCTCGACCATGACGCCGGTGACGCCGAGACGGCTCTGGTGCGCCTGGTGGTCAGGGGCGGCCTGGCCTGGCCGAGGCGCATCCTTCTCGATGAGCAGTTCCCCGGCGCTGTGCTTGATGACGGCGGCGCGGCCGAATAGATCGTAGTGAAGGTTGACCGCGACGACGAGCGGCTGCTCGTAGGCGCGGCAGACCGAGACCGGAACGGGGTTGACCAGCGCGCCGTCGACCAGGATGCGGCCGTTGCAATTCACCGGCTCGAAAACGCCGGGCAGCGCATAAGAAGCGCGCATGGCGGTGATCAGGGAGCCGCTCGACAGCCAGATCTCATGGCCGGTGCGGATTTCCGCGCCGACGGCGACGAAGGGTTTCGTCAGGTCCTCGAAGCGGATGCCGGCCATGTGCTCGCGCAGCCTAGCGTCCAGTTTCATGCCGCCGAACAGGCCGCTACCGCGCAGATTGAGATCGAGCAAGCCGAAAATGCGGCGCTTGGTCAGGCTGCGGGCGAACTCCTCGAGCTCGTCCAGCTTGCCGGCGATATAGCAGCCGCCGACCAGCGCGCCAATCGAGGTGCCGGCGATCATCGAGACTTCGATGCCAGCTTCGTCGAGCGCGCGCAGCACGCCGATATGTGCCCAGCCGCGTGCGCAGCCGCCGCCCAGCGCGAGCGAAATGCCTGTCTTCCCCGCAGGTTGCGGGTCAGGCACGCCACCGGACGATGAGGGGCCATTGGCCTCCCGCATGTCCGGTCTGTTACGCAATGACGCCCACTCGAGCATCATGATCTCCCTTGTCCCGCGTCCGTTCTACAGGAAGGACGTTTGAGAATAGTGAATATGAGTGGTTTGCGACTGTTGAATGGTTCACGCTGGCTTCCGATACGTCTTTTCCGCATCGAACAGCGGCGTGCTACCATCGTCGGCAAGCGTTGCTTTGCCGTTGTTCAGCCCCACCGTCCGATAAAAGCATGAACGCCGGCCGGTGTGACAGGTTGCGTCGTGGCCCAACACTTTGACGCGAAGCCACAAGGCGTCCTGGTCGCAGTCGGTGCGGATCTCGACGACGGTCTGGAGGTTGCCGGATGTTTCGCCCTTCTTCCACAGCGCGTTGCGTGAGCGCGACCAGTAATGGGCGATGCCGGTTTCCAGCGTCAGCGCCAGCGCCTCGGCATTCATATGCGCGACCATCAAAAGCATGCCGTCTTCGGCATCGGTGACCACGACGGTGACGAGACCGTTGGCGTCAAAGCGCGGTGAAAACACCGCGCCTTCTTCAAGAGCCTTCTTGTCCGATGGAGCCTTGGGAAAATGCAGTGCCGACATCGCCGGTCCTTATCTAGCGATGCCGGCGAGGGGGCTTACGCCCCGAGGCCGCGCACCATGGTGACGAAACGAACCTGTTCCTCGGGCGTGTCCTTGAACACGCCGGTGAAGGTCGAGGTCAGTGTGGTCGAGCCCTGCTTGCGGATGCCGCGCATGGCCATGCACATATGCTCGGCCTCGATCATGACGGCGACGCCGCGCGGGTTGAGCACGTCCTGGATGACGCCGGCGATCTGCGCGGTCATGGCCTCCTGGGTCTGCAGGCGATGGGCAAAGATATCGACGACGCGGGCGATCTTGGACAGGCCGACGACCTTGCCGTCCGGCAGATAGCCGACATGCGCCTTGCCGATGATCGGCACCATGTGGTGTTCGCAATGCGAATGGAACTGGATGTCCCTGACGATGACGAGATCGTCATAGCCGGCGACCTCCTCGAAGGTACGGCCAAGTTCTTCGGCCGGGCACATGTCATAGCCGTTGAACATTTCGAGGAAGGACTTGGTGACGCGCTTGGGCGTGTCGATCAGACCCTCGCGGTCCGGATTGTCGCCGGTCCAGCGCAACAGCGTGCGCACGGCGGCCTCGACCTCGGCTTCGCTCGGCCTGTCGGTGACCGGCTTGTCCAGATAGTCGGAAGGGGGCATGATTTTCTTGATGACGGCATCCATAAAGGCGTCTCCCGTAGTTCCTCTCTCAGGAGGAACGAGTTGAACGGACCACGACCTTTCGGGTTGCTGAAAACTCGCCCTGTTTCCAGCCCGCAAGCGGCGTGAACGAATTGGGCAAGGACGATGGCTTTGCGTTGCCTTGTCGATACCCGACTGCCAGCATTATATATGGTCGTGCCCGGCGAATGAAAGACGCTACAGCGGCAATCGCTGTTCGCTTGGCGGCGACGGATTGGAAAAATATGATTGACGATGTCTACAATGCGAAAATTCTGGGTTTTGCCGGAAACATCGCGCGCATCGGCCGGCTCGATCGTCCGGACGCAACGGCCAAGGCCCATTCCAAATTGTGCGGCTCGACGGTGACCGTCGATCTCAAGATGGACGATGGCGTCGTCACCGATTTCGCTCATGACGTGAAGGCCTGCGCGCTTGGCCAGGCCTCGTCCTCGATCATGGCTCAGCATGTCATCGGCGCCAACGCTGACGAATTGCGCGCGGTGCGCGACACCATGCTGAAGATGCTCAAGGAAAACGGCGCGCCGCCGCAAGGCCGCTTTGCCGATTTGAAATATCTGGAGCCGGTGCGCGACTACAAGGCGCGCCATGCCTCGACCATGCTGACCTTCGATGCGGTCGTCGATGCGATCGGCCAAATCGAGAAGAAACGCGCCGAACAGGCGGCTTGACCCTATCCGTCCAGAGCGCGGCGGCTTTCTGCAAATTCGTTGCGGATCCAGTCGGCAAAAGCCTTGGCCGGCTCCGGCAGATCCTTCAAACTCCTGGCGACCAGCCAGTAAGCGCCGGATGCGACGTCGATGTCGAACGGCTTGATCAGCGCGCCGGACGCAATCTCCTCACCGATCTGCAAGAGGTCGCCCAGCGCCACGCCGTGGCCGAGCAGGGCTGCCTGCTTGGACAGCGACACATCCGCCAGCATCGGGCCGCGCGCCGGAATGGCATCGGGGGCCACGCCGGCGGCCTCGAACCAGCGCGCCCAGCCCTGGCGGTTTTCCTCGTGCAACAGCATGTAGCGGGCAAGGTCGAGCGGCCTTTCCAGGGCAGGGCCCGACGCCAGCAAGGCCGGCGACAGGACCGGTGAATCGGCGGTCGATGCAAGCCATTCGGCCTCGCTGCGCGGCCATGAGGTGTTATGTGCGCTGAACCGCAGTGCAAGTTCGGGCTGATCGCTGCGGAACTCGATCGGCCTTGGGTCGACTTCGAGAGAAACGTCGATATCGGGCCGCAACTTGCTGAAGCGGTTGAGCCGCGGCAACAGCCATATCGAGGCCAGCGATGGTTCGACGCTGACGCGGACGACGGACTGCGCCGGGGCCGTCGCCAACTCGGAAAGCAGCCTGTCGATGTCGTCGAAGCTTCTGACCAACTGATCGAGCAGGCGTCGACCCGCCTCAGTCAGCTCGACGCGGCGGTGATGGCGGTGGAACAGGGGCTGGCGCAGGAACTGCTCGAGTTCGCGGATCTGCCGGCTGATAGCGGCCTGCGAGACGAACAGCTCCTCGGCGGCGCGGCTGAAACTCAATTGCCGGCCGGCTGCCTCGAAACTTCGCAACGCTGTCAGAGGCAGCCACCCGCGCTTCATTCGCATAACCCAAAGTTATCCGAAACGGAAATTATACTCGTTTGAAGGCGATGGCCAGTGGGCGTCTAATCCGCTCTCAGAGGAGACACGGACATGATCCAGTTTCTGGAAATCTTTGGCGATGTGATGCGGATCGCGACGTTTCAATGGCGTGGCGACAGGCGGCATGACCCGTGCCGCGAGGAGCGGCCGGCGAGCGTCAGTCGCTGGGCGACGCCGGCTGAGCGGCACCCGTTTCGCCGCGTGCGACAATGAAGCCGACAATGGGACGCGCGAATGAGAGGGATTGCGTTCGCCTGCCGAAGCTCACATCTATCGGTTTGGAAACGCAAGCTGATCCCGAAATCGGTTTCGGGGTCACGTTCAGAAAGAGACCGTGGTGGGCGACCAACATCGGCATGCGCATGCCGCCGGACAGACCCCGCGCGGGCGCAACTGGCCCGGTCCCTGGCGCAGAACGCCTGGCCGCATTTTCGGCACGTCGCTGGTGCGCCTGTACCAGCTGACGCTGTCCGGCTTTGTCGGCAATTCCTGCCGGCATTTGCCGACCTGTTCCGAATACGCGCATGAGGCGATTGCCCGCCACGGCCTTTGGGCCGGCGGCTGGATGGGGTTTTTTCGGGTGCTGCGCTGCGGGCCGTTCGGCACGCATGGTATAGACCGCGTGCCCGAGGTGCTGGCCGCGCGCTATGTCTGGTTCATCCCATGGCGTTATTGGCGGGTCGGCAAGAAGCGCGGCGAGGCGGAGGCCTGACGGCCGGCGCTGGGTGCTGATCCAGGTGCCAAAAGCCGAATTCTTTACGATCCGGTAGGGTTAACAACAGCCTGCACAAAGACTGCGCATTTGAGTCAAAATCGAGCCAAGACAACTCGCTAAGCGCCTCCTGTCATTCCCAGGAGAGCTCACATGCGTCGGATCGAAACCCATCCCTTCATCATTGCCGCTATCCTGTTCCTCCTGGCTTGGTATTTGGGTTTTCCGATGCGGGCGCAATCGGCGCCGCTCGGCGATGTCGCGTGCACGTTGATCCAGGACGCGGCGAGCGGCGAGACGCTCTATCAGAACGGCGTCTGCGACCAGCGCGTCAGCCCGGCGTCGACCTTCAAGGTGCCGCTGGCGCTGATCGGTTACGACAGCGGCATCCTTAGCGACGCGCATACGCCGAGCTGGGACTACAAGCCCGAGTTCAAGGCCGTGATGCGCGACCACAAAACCGTCGACCCGATTATCTGGGAACGCGACTCGATCGTGTGGTATTCGCGCGAAATCGTGCGCCGGCTAGGCGCCAAAAGCTTTGCCGGCTACGTCTCGAAATTCGGCTATGGCAACATGGATGTCTCGGGCGACGCCGGCAAGGACAACGGGCTCACGCAATCCTGGATAAATTCGTCGCTTGAGATTTCACCGGTCGAGCAGACAGCCTTCCTGCGCCGGCTGCTTGCCGGCAAAATGCCGGTTTCTACCAAGGCGCACGAGATAACCAGAGCCATCCTGCCGACCTTCCAGGCCGGCGACTGGACGGTGCAGGGCAAGACCGGCAGCACAAGGCTCGGCAACAACAAGGACAAGCGTTCGCTGGGCTGGTTCGTCGGCTGGGCCGAAAAGGGCGAACGCCGGATCGTCTTTGCCCGGCTGGTCGTCGACACCAAGCCGATCGACACGCCGAAAGGCCCGGCGACACGCGCGGCGTTCCTGAAGGATTTGCCACAGCTGGTGAAGTGACCATGCTTTGGCCTTAAGCGCTCCGGCGGGCACGGATGAGGTGGCCGCCGGAATTCCTTGCATCCGCCTTTGGCGCCCTGGAGAAGCGAGCGGCGATGTCGCTGCTTTCCAGATCTTCGATCTCATCGAAACCGAGTTCGCACAGCGATTGCTTCAATGCGGTGGGGACGAAGAAGCTGATCCAGGGCTCGCCGACAGCGGCAACGCGCGCTGCATGGAAGGAGAGGGCAGCCTGTCCCGCCGGATCGCGGTTCTCGGCCGGCTCGCTATAGTCGAAGACGACCTCCGAGGCGGGCATGGCGGCAATCCAGGACAGGGTGCTGAAGATCGCTTCCTCGCTCAGATACGGAACGACACCCAGCCAGATGAAGAAACTGGGCTCGGTCGGCCTCAAACCGGCTGATGCCAGTTCATCCGTCAGGCGCTGCCGCTCGAAATTGACCGGCACGAAGGTCGTGGCCGGCGGCTCGGCAAGCCCTGCATCGGCGAGGCATTTGCGTTTCCATGCCTGCGTTGCCGGATGGTCGACTTCGAACACCGCGACATCCGGGTACGGATTGCGCAGTGAGAACGTGTCGAGGCCGGCGCCGAGCATCACCACTTGCCGGACGCCTCGGCACACCGCCGCGGCCAGCCAGTCCTCGGCGAGACGGGCACGCGCCGCCACGAACAGGCGCATGCGCCGGCTGCGTTCATCTTCCTGCTCGAGGTCCTGCGCCGTCGGTGCGGCATCGCCCAGAATCGCACTCGCATATGGGTCGCGAAACAGCGCCGCCTGCGGCGAGAACTGGTGGAGGGCCCGCATGCGCGCGACGCCCAGGGCGGTTCGGCTGGGTTTTGCGTCTTCCATGCAGGCAATTCGAGTTTATGTCGCGGATTTTCGCAAGTCTTCGCGACCCCACTGCGACATCTGTCGCGCCATTTCCTGACGGCTGCGCCAATGACGGCCCTTTACCTCTTACCGTGCTGCCTCTAAAACCCGCCCGCTGTTGTCGTCAGCCCAATTGACGCCTCCGGCTCATTTTACCACCCGCGCTCGTTTGCGGGACTGGATAGGAGAACCCTGATGCTGAATTCCGTTTCCCTGACATTTCCCGATGGCTCCGTCCGCGACTACGACGCGGCGATGACCGGTGCGGGCTTGGCCGAATCGATCTCGAAGTCGCTGGCAAAGAAGGCCGTGGCCTACGCTATCGACGGTACCGTGCGCGACCTTTCCGACCCGCTCGGCAAGTCCGGCAAGGTCGAGATCATCACCCGCACCGATCCGCGCGCGCTGGAACTCATCCGCCATGACGCGGCGCATGTGCTGGCGGAAGCCGTGCAGGAGCTATGGCCGGGAACGCAGGTGACCATCGGGCCGGTGATCGAGAACGGATTCTACTACGACTTCGCCCGCAACGAGCCGTTCACGCCGGACGATTTCCCGGTGATCGAAAAGAAGATGCGCGAGATCATCGCGCGCAACAAGCCGTTCACCAAGGAAATCTGGTCGCGCGACAGGGCGAAAAAGGTCTTTGCGGAGAAGGGCGAGCGCTACAAGCTCGAACTGATCGACGCCATTCCCGAGGACCAGGATCTCAAGATCTATGCCCAGGGCGACTGGTTCGACCTCTGCCGCGGCCCGCACATGGCCTCGACCGGCCAGATCGGCAACGCCTTCAAGCTGATGAAGGTGGCCGGCGCCTATTGGCGCGGCGATTCGAACAACCCGATGCTGACCCGCATCTACGGCACGGCCTGGGCCGAGCAGGCTGAGCTCGATGCCTACCAGACGATGCTGGAGGAGGCGGAAAAGCGCGACCACCGCAAACTCGGCCGCGAGATGGACCTGTTCCATTTCCAGGAAGAGGGGCCAGGCGTCGTCTTCTGGCACGCCAAGGGCTGGAAGATGTTCCAGAACCTGGTCAACTACATGCGCCGTCGCCTCGACGAGCAAGGCTATCAGGAGGTCAACGCGCCGCAGGTTCTGGACAAGAGCCTGTGGGAGACGTCGGGCCATTGGGGCTGGTATCGCGACGCCATGTTCAAGGTGACGGTGGCGGGCGACGATACCGACGACGACCGCGTGTTCGCGCTGAAGCCGATGAACTGTCCGGGCCATGTGCAAATCTTCAAGCATGGGTTGAAATCCTATCGCGATCTGCCCGTAAAGCTTGCAGAATTCGGCAATGTGCATCGCTACGAACCATCCGGCGCGCTGCACGGGCTGATGCGCGTGCGCGGCTTCACGCAGGACGATGCGCATATCTTCTGCACCGAGGATCAGCTCGCTGCGGAGTGCCTGCGCATCAATGACCTGATCCTGTCGACCTATGCCGATTTCGGCTTCGACGAGGTCAGCGTGAAGCTGTCGACGCGGCCCGACAAGCGCGTCGGCACCGACGAGGCCTGGGACCATGCTGAGGCGATCATGAACAGCGTGCTGGACACGATCCGCACGCGGTCGGGTAATCGCATCAAGACCTCGATCAATCCGGGCGAGGGCGCCTTTTACGGACCAAAGTTCGAATATGTGCTGAAGGACGCCATCGGCCGCGAATGGCAGTGCGGCACCACGCAGGTCGACTTCAACCTGCCGGAGCGCTTTGGCGCCTTCTACATCGGCTCGGATTCGGAAAAGAAGCAGCCGGTGATGGTGCATCGCGCCATCTGCGGCTCGATGGAGCGCTTCCTCGGCATTCTGACCGAGCATTATTCCGGTCATTTCCCGCTGTGGTTCGCGCCGCTGCAGGTGGTGGTGGCGACGATCACGTCGGATGCCGACGACTATGCGCGAAAGGTTGTCGCGCAGCTGAAGGCGGCGGGGCTTATCGCCGAAGCGGATCTGCGCAACGAGAAGATCAACTACAAGGTGCGCGAGCATTCGCTGGCCAAGGTTCCTGTGATCCTTGTCTGCGGCAAGCGCGAGGCGGAGGAGGAGACGGTCAACATGCGCCGGCTCGGCTCGCGCGACCAGGAATCGCTCAAGCTGGCCGATGCGCTCAAGTCGCTGTCCGACGAGGCCACTTCGCCTGACCGGAGACGGCGCGCGGCCTGAACCGTCGATATCTCTAGGAATGGCGGTGGAGTGATCCACCGCCATTTTCACATGCCTGTCACGCCAGCCCTGTAACGAGCCCCCATGCTCAAGCTGAAAATGCGGGAAAGACCGTTTCCCGAGCTCTCCTACGCCAATGCGAGCCAGCCGGCGCTGACGCGCTGGTTCATCCATTCCATTGAAGGCCTGTCGGGGCGCGACCGGTATGCCGCGCTCTACGATTTCTGGCGCCGCCAGGTGGTGCCGACGGGCGAGCGTGTGTTCAGCCGCATGCTGGAGCTGATCGACGTCAAGGTGCGCAGCGCCGATCAATGGCCGCCGGCCAGGCTGCCCGACACACCGCTGGTGATCGTCGCCAACCATCCGTTCGGCATCGGCGACGGCATTGCCGTGCTGTCGCTGGCCGAGCAGCTCGGGCGTCCGTTCCGCGTCATGATCCACAAGGATCTGCTCAAGATCCGCGAGATGGAACCCTATTCGCTGCCGATCGACTTTTCCGAGACCAAGGACGCGGTGAAGAACAACATGGCGGTGCGCCACGAGGCGGTGCGGCTGTTGAAAGAGGGCGTCACCATCGTTGTGTTTCCGGCTGGCGGCGTCGCCACCGCGCCGAAAGGATTTGGCCGGGCGCGCGATCTGCCGTGGAAGATGTTTCCGGCGCGCCTCGTGCAGGACGCCAAGGCGTCGGTGGTGCCGATGCATTTTTCCGGACAGAACGGGCGGCTGTTCCATCTGGTCAGCGGTCCCATGAACATGGCCGAGCGTGAGGGAAGGGTGGCGAAATTCGTCGGCAAGGCGTCGCTGACGCTGCGCCTTTCGATGCTCATCCGCGAATTCGCGCGACTGTCCGGCAAGGCGATCGACGTGCGCGTCGGCAACGTGCTGCGCTGGGACGAACTGGAGCCGCTGCGCGACCGCAAGGCCTTGCTCGACCGCCTTCATCGCGGCGTCTTCGATCTGGCGCCCGATGCACCGCGTGGCCGCGTCCATTTCCTGCCGCGCCGCCTGCGCAAGGCCGCCTGAAGAGACGCCCGCTAGACTAGATGTTTAGTCCCGGCATTTGCTGGAGCGGATCAAGCTTGAAGCGCTCTGGCTGTGCAGCCCATGCCTTGCAAATGAACTCGTAGGGCGTGAGGCCCTTTGTCTTGAGCCTGCGGGCGAAGTTGTACGCAGCGACGAAGTCGGTGAGGTGCTGCCGGAGCTGATCGTGGTTCTCATAGTAGTCGTGCACGCTCGCCGGCAGAAGCTGTGCCTCATCGATCTTCCAGGGCCGAAATTCCTTGCTCATAACCCAGCAAGGAATCAGACTCGCCCCCTCTTGACCAGTCACTACTCAGTCAGGCTTCTAGTCGCGGCTATTTGGGCCTCCATCCGATTGACAAGCGCGACATAACGGGGATGAGAGCGGAGCGAGTCGAGGTCGCTATCCTGGCGCATCCAAGGCATGCGCAAAATGAGGTAGGCATGTGATGCAGTTAGCTGACGTTCCAGGCAATCGATAGCCTGTTCCCCCTTGCCCAGCCTCGCATAAAAACAGCCTATGTTGTACTGAACCGCAATGTTGTCTCCGGCGAACATTTCAGCACGGGAGACCCACGACAGCGCGCGTTCAATCTCGCCAATTTCCGCCAGCATTGAGGCGCCGTAACATAGCGCGGTGGCATTGTCGGGATGCGCTTTGACTTCCTTTTCCACTCCCAGCACACCTTGCCTTGCTGCTTCCTTGGCGTCGTCGCTGCGGCCAAGTGAAACATAGACCATATTTAGATTGGTCCAGATCCGATAGTCATCGGGTGACAACGATACGGCACGCTGGTACAGCGCGGCAGCTTTCTCGTATTGACCTTGAATGAAACAATTCCGGCCGTAAGAGAAATAGGTATCGGAAGAACTGGCGTCTAACTCTAAAGCTCGCTCGAACTCCACTTCCGCCTCGGCATACCGGCCATTTACGAACAAGGTCCCGCCGCGTGATGCGTGGGCGTCGGCGAGACCTGGCTCAAGTTCCAGCGCCCGTGTGCTGTTGGAAAGGACTGCCTCGAAGCTGGCGTCGGGATCGTTGCAAGTCAACAGAAGCCACTCACAATCAGCCAAAGCGGCATAAGCGCGCGCATAATTTGGGTCAATTTCAACAGCTCTGGCAAACAGTCGCTGCGCTGTTTTGATAAACTTGGTCTCGACTCCCCTATTGAGGAACGACCTGCCCATCAACAGCGTCTCGTAAGCCTCTGGGTTGTCGGTCGAGCGGTTTGTAATTGTCGCCAGTTCTTCGGGCAACAGCTTCACTTTGAGCACGTCGACAATGCTTTTGGATATCTCGTCCTGAAGGGCAAAGATATCGTCCAGCGTCCGGTCATACCGCTCGGCCCAGATATGGTCACCGCCACGACCATTGATTAGCTGAGCCGTGATACGCACTCGCCCTCCAGCCCTGCGTACACTTCCTTCCAGGACGTAGGCGACATTCAGCTTCTTCGCCACCTCCTCGATCAATACCGCCTTGCCCTTGAAGGTAAAGACGGTATTGCGCGCGACGACGGAGAGTCCGGACGCTTTCGAAAGGTCGGTGATAATGTCCTCGGTGATGCCGTCGGAAAAGTACTCCTGCTCGGGATCGCCGCTCATGTTGACAAAGGGCAGAACCGCGATCGAGGGTCTATCCGGGAGTTGAGGCACGGGTTGCACCGCGCGTTTGCGGGTCCCCCCTGTTCCGGCGCGGTAAACCTGCACCGGCTTTGCGATATTCTTGAGCGCGTGCTCGCCGAGATCGTCGAACGCCAATGTCAGCTTGCCAGTGACATGATCGTGCACGGTGGCGGAGACGTAGATGCCGCCGGGCTCAGCCAGACCCTCCAGCCGGGCTGCCACGTTGACGCCGTCGCCATAGAGATCGCTGCCCTCGACGATGACGTCGCCCAGATTGATGCCGATACGCAGGACGATGCGGTAGGCCTCCGCCACGCTCTCGTTGGCCCCGGTAAAACCCTTTTGTAATTCGACGGCGCATTGGACGGCATCAACCGCACTGCCAAATTCCACCAGCACACCGTCGCCCATCACCTTGACCACGCGGCCGTGGTGCTGGGCAACCAATGGAACCAGAACATCGCGCCGCCGCGCTTTGAGAGCGGCCAGTGTGCCAGCCTCGTCGTGCTCCATGAGGCGCGAAAAGCCAACGACATCGGCGGCCAGAATCGCGGCAAGGCGGCGTTGGGTTCGAATCTCGGCCATGTGGGTTGAATACTTTCAGAAAACCCAGCATCTGGAATGTATTGGTAATCTGGCGTGGAGTCTATTCAACCCGACTTCCGCGATGGGTCAATCGCGTCGATTTTGCGATATCCGCCGTAGATCCGGTTTAACCCCAAAAGCGGACATTCCGGACCCGCTCGGCCCTTGATGAACTGAAAGGCTCACGGCGACTACTTCCTTTTTTCCTATCAATAGCGGACGTATGCGCGAACTGCGGGATGCGGCGGGGCACGCGAGTGGGGTATCGCGCGGGCATCTTGTGCATCAAACCACTATGACCAGATTCATGTTATTTATCAAGTACATCCGGAGAGGTGGTGCCGTTGACTGGGGCATGTATTGAGTGACCACTTGTGATCTTCCACGCTTGTGACCCCAGCCAGTCACGACCTCGGTCGTAGGTTCACTATGGTATCGTCGGCTGCAAGGCGTAGAGGCAATCGTCCAACGGCAGCAGCGTGTACTGGCGGAAGGCGACGATGACGGCCTCTTCCTCGACAGACAGAACCGTCGATCCCGGCTCTCTCGGACCGGTCGGCAGATCGGTCACCGAAGTCCGCTCCCGCCATTTGGCGACAGTCTTCTGATTGATGCCGTAGCGCTTGGCCAGCGTCCTCAGGCTCTCTTGACTATGCTGTATCGCTCGACGGATTGCCTCTGTCGTCGTGGCGCTCCCATGAAGAACCTGGCCCATAGTGCATCCCTCGATTCGGAGGATAAGGATGCCCCATCAAAGCTTGGGATCAAACACTCACACTTTTCCTGGAGCTGCTCTAGTCGGCGCCTTCCTCGGGATCGATCGCCGAGGCCTCTGTGGCCAGGACCTCGATCTCCTGGTTCTGTCCGGCGACGACGGTGAAATCCTTCTGGTAGATGCGGTCCCGGTTCTTGGCGATGATGGTGTACTGGCCTTCGGCCAGCACCATCGAGGCGAAGGCGCCGACGGCTTCCTTGATCGGATCACCGGATTCGTTGAGCAGCGACCAGGATGTGTCGGCGATGGCCTCGCCGCCGGTCTCGCGCACCAGTTTCATGGTCATCTCGGCCGCGCGATGTTCGACCGTGGCTTCGGTCAGCTTGCCGGCCTCAACGCGGATGTCGGAGCGGATGACGGCATTCACCGCGCCATAGGTGGAGACGACATGGTAGACGCCGGCGTTGAGCCGTACGACGCTGTTCGGCTCGACATCGGGGATGACCAAAGCGCGGTCGCCATTGGCCTCGGCGGTGCCCTCATAGATCGAAAAACGCAGTTTTTTCGGCGGAATGCGCACGCCGCCCGACAGCACCGCGTCGAGTTTGAGGCCGCCGGCATCGAGCACCAGGCTTTCGCGCTTGGCGTCCTTGCCGACGGTGATGCGCTTGGTGGCGCCGGCGCGTCCGTAGGAGGCGTGGACCAGATAGCTGCCGGGTTCGAGCTGGAACACCGCGGTGCCGCCGTGCGCGGACGCCACCATCGGCAGCTTGCCGTCGCTGGTGGCCTCGGGCTTGAAGACGCGCCAGACGATGCCGCGCGTGATGTCGGCGCCCTTGTCGGTAAGCTGGGCCGACAGCGTGATGGCGCCACCGCCACTGAGCGCCAACGATGTCCTGCTCTTGGGCGATGCATAGCTCGAAATATCGGGGAGTTTCAGATTGCTGATGCCGTCGGCATTCTGCGCCATGGCCATTGAGGCCGGCACCATCAACAGCGCTGCGGCGAGCCAAATCAGGAAAAGGCGCAATGTCCCCTCAAACATGCCTTGCGTTGAAGCCCAAGGCGGTGGCAATTTCAAGGCTTAAGAGTCCGATCCGCCTTGGCAACAGGCTCTTTCGTCCGGCGCTTTCGCGCCAATGCCCGAGCCGCCCCGATCCGCAACGGCGCGCTTCAGCTCAAAATCGAGTGCTTTAGGAGACCAGGCCCCCATGGCGTCGCCGATCATCGACTTCCTGCTGACCCGAAACTCCGCACCGATTCCTGAATTGAAGGAACCGGCGCCCAGCGATGCCGATGTTGCGACCATGATCGCCGCCGCAAGCCGCGTGCCAGATCATGGACGGCTGGAGCCCTGGCGTTTCATCCTCTATCGCGGCGAGGCGCGCGTCGAGATCGGCAGGAAGCTAGCCGCCCTTGCCGAACAGCGCGAAGGGCCGCTACCGGAAAACCGCCGCAACCAGGAGCTGGCGCGGTTTTCGCGTGCGCCACTGGTGATCGGCGTGGTCTCCAGCCCGAAGGAAAATCCTAAAATCCCGCAATGGGAAATGTTCCTGTCCGGCGGCATGGCGGCGATGAACCTGATGATCGCAGCCAATGCGCTGGGTTACGGCACCAACATGATCAGCAACTGGTATTCCGACGTGGCCGAGGGCAGGGCGCTGCTGGGGCTGGCGCCGCAGGAACGTGTCATCGGCTTCATCCATATCGGCTCCTACCAGGGGCCGGCGCCGGAACGGCCGCGGCCCGATCCGGCAAAGCTCTATGCCGATTATGCGGGACCTTGGAACGGCTGAATGGTCAGAGAGCCACGGTGAGCCGGTTCGGGGCGGCTTGCCGGGCGCGTGTGGCGGGTTCGACATTCCTGTGGATTCCGTAGCCGTGCACACGCGAAAAGCGATGCCCTTCATCCACACACACGCTAAGAGGGCGGCTTGGGCGATGCGCTGGCGCATCGGCCTTGGGATTGCGGGGGCGTCGGCGGCATGAAGAAACGAGACTCGTTGGCAACCCGGCTGCGCTACGGGTTCGACAAGAGCATGGCCGCCGGCCCGATCGCGCTGATCGGCTGGCTTGCGGTCGCTTCGCTGCTGATCATCATCGCCGCCGCGGCTTTCCTTGCAGTGACCCGTATCGCGCCCGAGGGTGGCGAACCGCTGAACTTCTTCGAAGCGTTCTGGGAATCGCTGATGCGTACACTCGATTCCGGCACGATGGGCGGCGACACCGGCTGGGCCTTCCGCCTCGTCATGCTGTTTGTCACGCTTGCCGGCATCTTCGTCGTGTCGGCTCTCATCGGCGTGCTCAGCGCGGGCGTCGACAGCAAGCTCGATGAATTGCGCAAGGGCCGTTCGCGGGTGCTTGAGAGCGACCACACCATCATCCTCAACTGGTCGCCGTCGATCTTCGACGTCATCTCCGAGCTCGTCATTGCCAATGCCAGCCGCCGCCATCCGCGCATTGTCGTCATGGCCAATATGGACAAGGTCGCGATGGAGGACGAGATCGCGGCCAAGGTCGACAAACTGGGCAACACACGCATCATCTGCCGCAGCGGCGACCCGACTGACCTCTACGATCTCGCTATCGTCAACCCGCAGACTTCGCGGTCGGTCATCGTGCTGTCGCCGAACGGCGACGATCCGGATTCGCAAGTGATCAAGACGGTGCTGGCGCTGGCCAACGACCCGAACCGGCGCACGGCGCCCTATAACATCGCCGCCGAGATCCGCGACGGCAAGAACGCCGAGGTCGCCCGCGTCGTCGGCGGCGCCGAGGTGCAGCTCGTGCTGGCTGATCAGCTGATCTCGCGCATCGTCGTGCATTCGAGCCGGCAGTCGGGTCTCAGCGGTGTCTATTCGGAGCTGCTCGATTTCGACGGCTGCGAGATCTACACGACTGAGCAGCCGGACCTCAATGGCAAGACCTTCGGCGAGGCGGTGATGGCGTATGAGCATTGCACGCTGATCGGGCTCTGCGACCAGAAGGGGCGCGTCAATCTGAACCCGTCGTCGGATCTGATGATCGGCAAGGACATGCGCGCCATCATCATTGCCGAGGACGATGCCGCCATCAAGCTGGAAGGCGCCGGGGCAAAGATCGATGCCGCGGCGATCCTTGGCCATCAGCCCATCGAAGCCAAGCCGGAGCGCACGCTGATCCTCGGCTGGAATCGGCGCGGCCCGATCATCACCTATGAACTGTCGCGCTACGTCGCGCCGGGTTCGATCCTGACCATTGCCGCCGATACGCCCGGCCTCGAGCAGGAAGTTGCCGGACTGCCGGTCGTCGGCGACAATCTGTCGGTGTCCTGCCGCATCACCGACACGTCGAGCAGCACCGAGCTGGCAAGCCTGGACGTGCCTTCCTACGATCACGTGCTCGTCCTCGGCTACAGCGAGACCATGGCGGCGCAGCCCGCCGATACGCGCACGCTGGTGACGCTGCTGCATCTGCGCAAGATTTCGGACGATGCCGGCACGCATATCAGCATCGTCAGTGAGATGATCGACGTGCGCAACCGCGAGCTTGCGGCGGTGACCAAGGCCGATGACTTCGTCGTCAGCAACAGGCTGGTCAGCCTGATGCTGGCGCAGGCGTCGGAGAACCAGTATCTCGCCGCGATCTTCGATGACCTGCTCGACGAGGAGGGCTCCGAAATCTACATGCGTCCGGTTGGCGACTATGTCGCCATCGACCAGCCGGTTACCTTCTGGACGATCGCGGAATCGGCGCGGTTGCGTAGCGAGATCGCCATCGGGTACCGGCGCGTCCGCGCCGCGCAGACCGATGAGCGGGCGCTGGGCGGCGTCACCGTCAATCCGCTGAAGTCGGAAGCGCTGGCCTACCTGCCGGAGGACCGGGTCATCGTCCTGGCGCGGGATTAGTCTGACCGTCGGCGCCGCGTTGCTGGGCTATCGCCATAGCGAACACACCATTTCCGACGCTCCAGTCCGAATAATCATTCTCGTGCATGAAAATGAAGACGTCCTTGGGCGACACAGTCGCCGTCACTTCGAGGTTTCGGGTGATGGCCGCATAGAGATCGCGTTTCATGGCATCGCTTCTGCCCCTGCGCATCGTGATTTCCACGACAATCAGGTTTTCGGAACGGGCAATGCCGTTGAAGCTTCGATCATAGAAGAACTCGCCGTCTCCATATTCGGTCGCAAGGTTGAATAGCTCATCCTTCGGCATTCCGATGCCCTCGACCAAGGCTTCGTGTATCCCCTGCACGATCCGGAGCTTTCGTGATTGCTCCGTTCCTTTGGGCATCGCTGTTCTGACAAATGGCATGGCTGACCTCATCGTTCCAATGAGGCATGATCTATCATCCCCAATGCCCTCCATTTATTGACAGTTTAGCCGTTTCAGCGTGAGTATGGCTCACAATGAAACATCGTAAAAACCTCCCTGTTGCCGCTCTACGAGCTTTCGAGGCCGCCGCACGGAATGGCCAAATGTCATCAGCAGCCGAAGAACTCGGGGTGACTCATGGGGCGGTTAGCCGCCATGTCAGCCATCTTGAGGCGTTTGTCGGAGCACCGCTATTTGAGGGAGCGCGAAACCGTCCGAAGCTCACCGCAGAGGGACGGGTATTCGGCTTCGCGCTCACTGCTGCATTCGACCAGATCGAGGACGCACTTCGCATCATAGGCCGGGGCGATGGCAGCATTCTGGATGTGGCCTGCCTCAGTACCTTTGCCATGCGCTGGCTTATTCCACGCCTTCACGACTTTACAGCCAAGTATCCCCGCTATGATGTGCGTCTGGCAACCGATGACCGGCACCCCCGCGGCCACATCGATGCCCAGATTCTGGTTCTGCCGCCGGACGCAGCACCGCCGGAAAACTGTTCAACGCTTTTCCGCGAGAAGCTGGCGCTGGTCGTCGCGCCATCGCTTGCAGCGGATGACCGGACTGATGTGTTCTCGCTGCCTCGCTTGGAAACACGGACACGGCCTGATGCCTGGCGCGAATGGGCGCGTCTGACGTGTAAGGAGGGGCTCCATGAAATTGGTGGGACCCGAATTTTCGACCATTACCACATGACTATCGAGGCTGTGCTCAACAGCCTCGGCGTCGCAATCGCTCCTTGGCATCTGGTGGCTGAGGACGTTGCCTGCGGTCGGTTGCGCGCGCCCTTTGGGTCAGTGGATAGCAACTACATTTATGCAGTGCAGGTGCCCCGGTCGGGGAGACAGAAGACAGAGCATTTCGTCCAGTGGCTTAAAGAGGCGGCCGGTCAGGACAGCCGCTTATTGTAGGACGTCCTCATCTTCGCAGCGGCCACGGAATTCGGCGCCGCCTAGAAGAAAACCGCCCTAAGCGGAATCCCCGGCTGCCCTGGCGCGAGCCAGAAGCCGTTCGGCCAGTCGCAGATGCGGACGGTCGTACATCTTGCCGTCAATGGCGACCACGCCGGGATTTCCGGCCGCCTCGAAGGCCGCAACAATGGCCCGCGAGCGTTCCACCACCTCGGTCGACGGCGTGAAGGCGGCGTTGATGACCGGCACTTGCGCCGGATGGATCGCCATCTTGCCGGTAAAACCGTCACGCTCGGCCTCGGTGCATTCGGCTTCGAAGGCGGCCATGTCGCGAAATCCGGGGAAAACAGTATCGATCGCCGCGACTTCGGCCGCACCGGCGGCGAGGATGGTCATGGTGCGGGCAAGGCGGAAGACATCGGTGTAGCGGCCGCTCTCGTCGCGCGCCGCGCGCGCGCCGACCGCCGCCGAAAGATCCTCGGCACCCCAGGTGAGGCCGGCAAGCCGGGCGCTTGCGCCCGCATAGGTCGCGGCGGCAAGCACGCCGGCAGCGGTCTCGGTGATGATCGGCAGAATTTTTATGCCGCCGTCCGGCAATCCGTTCTCGGCTTCGTGCACGCGGAGCTTTGCCGAGAGCTGCTGCACGTCCTGGCCGCTGTTCGACTTCGGCAGCATGATGCCGTCGGGTTTGACTGCCACCAGCACTGCCAGATCACCGTCGGTCAATCCGGTCGAGAGATCGTTGACCCTGATATAGATGGCGGAGCTTGTCTGACGCCTGTTGCCGGCAATGAAGCGTGCCGCGATCTCGCGTGCCGACGCCTTGTTTTGTGGCGCCACCGAATCCTCGAGGTCGACGATGACCACGTCGGCGCCGGCGCCAAAGCCTTTCTCCAGCTTCTTTTCGGAATCGCCGGGTACAAACAGCAGCGAGCGCATCACACCGCCTTTTTCATCATCATCGCCTGGCGCGTGCATTTGGCGACGAGCACGTCGTTCTGATTGTAGGCGCGATGCTCGAACTCGACGATGCCGCGGTCCGGTTTCGATTTCGATTCCCTGACCGAAAGCACCGTCGTCTCGACACGGATGGTGTCGCCGTGGAAGACCGGGTGGGGAAACACCGTCTCCTTCATGCCGAGATTGGCAACCGTGGTGCCGACGGTGATGTCATTGACCGAAATGCCGATCATCAGGCCGAGCGTGAACAGTGAATTGACCAGCGGTCTGCCCCACTCGCTCTTGGCGGCGAAGTCGAAGTCGATGTGCAGCGGCTGCGGGTTCAGCGTCATCACCGAAAACAGCATGTTGTCGCTCTCGGTGACGGTCTTGCGCAGCGTGTGCTGGAAGACATGGCCGACGACGAACTCTTCAAGATAAAGCCCGGCCATTGTTTCCTCCTCATCCGATTGACGGTTGATAGGCGCTGCCTATCCCGCCCGCAAGCCAGTTAATAAACATGGTGAACCGTTCGTAAACCTTTTCTGCCTAGGGTCATTCCTGGGGCCGGAAGCTTTCCGGCAAGGGGCGTAAGCAGGCAGTATGGTTGTCTCGCATTTTCTCAAATGGATCTACACGGCGAGGGTTTCTGAGCGTGCCGCGGCGGCGAGCGCCCTGGCCCGCGCCTACATCAATTCCGACCTGCCTTTCGAGGACCGCTGCGCCGCCGAGGCCGCGCTGACGCTGCTGCTCGACGACGCCTCGTCGAAGGTGCGGCTGGCGCTGGCCGAGGCGCTGTCGATGAGCCATCACGCCCCGCTGCAGATCATCAGCGCGCTCGCCTCCGATCAACCGGAAGTGGCCGCCATGGTGCTGGCGCGCTCGCCGCTGCTCACCGATGCCGACCTGATCGACCGCGTTGCCGCCGGTCACAAGGCGACGCAAAAACTGATCGCCGACCGGCCGGTCGTCTCGATGGCGGTTGCCGCTGCCATTGCCGAGATCGGCGAACCGGAAGCGTGCGCCGCGCTGCTCGCCAATGACGGTGCCGAGATCGCGTCGCTCAGCTTTCGCCGCATGGCCGAGCGGCATGGCCATGTCGCCCATTTGCGCGAGGCAATGGTTACCGACGTGCGGCTGCCTGCCGACTGCCGGCATATGCTGCTGGTCAAGCTCGGCGAAACGCTGAAGGGTTCGCCGCTGGTGATGGCGCTGATGGGGGCGGCCAGAGCCGAGCGCGTCACGCGCGATGCCTGCGTCAAGGCTTCGGTGCGGCTGGTTGAAGGCACGCGCACGGATGAACATGCGGCACTCATCGAACATCTGCGCCTGCGCGGCGACCTGACCGCGAGCTTCATTATCCGCACCATCGCCCATGGCAAGGTCGACTTTTTCGGCTCGACCCTGGTCGCGCTCAGCCAGCAGTCGGAGCAGCGGGTGCGGGCGCTGCTCGCCGGCGGACACGACGTTGCGCTGCAGGCGCTGTTTCGCAGTGCCGGCCTTGCCGCTCCCACCCACGCCATCATCCTGCGCGCGCTCAAGATCTGGCGCGAAGTCGCCAACGGCAAGCGCGTCGCCGGCGTGCAGGAAGTCAGCTGGCTGATGCTGAAGGAGCTCGGCGGCCAGGCCACCGAGGGCGATCTCGCCGGTTTGGTCAAGTCCATCCATCTCGACGCCTTGCGCGAAAACGCGCGTGGACATGCGCTGGCGATAGCGGCGGCCTGAGACCCTAGTCGCGATCCTTGGTGAAAAAATCCGGGAAATCCTCGATCGCGGCGGCGATGATGCGCAGCGAGGCTGCGATCTGCAGCGTGTCGGCGCTGCCGCTGCGTTCGCTGAGGCTGGCTGCGTATTGCCGGGCGACGGCGACGGTCGCCGTCTGCGGATCGCCGGGTGTGCGAAACAGCAGTTCCCGCGCTAGGCCGCGCAGGAAATTGGCGATCGAAAGCGCGGTTTCGGAAGGAATGGCCGGGCTCTGCTGTGCGGCGCGCAGGCGCAGGATTTCGAGGCCGACGGTGACGGCGGCGACGCCGCCGCCGAGGATAGCATCGCCTTTCCTGCCAGCGTTTTGCAAAAGTGGCATCAGCTGGTTGATCCGGTCATAGGCAAGGCTCTCGAAGGCTGAACGCCGAGGCACCCGATCATGCAGGCACAGCCGCGCCAGATCCTCGCGCATGGCGCGCACGATGCGGTTGGCCGCGAGCCATGGATCGGCGGGCAGCACGACGATGAAGACGCCGATCGCCAGCAGGATACCGACCAGCACCGACGCCGAGCCGGCGAAGAACGGGCCTGGAGCATAGGTCATCGCCTGGTGCGGGCTGAGGAAGGCGAGGAAGTTGATGGCAAAGGCGGTCGCCACGCCGACGGTGCGCGGACTGGCCATGCCCAGCGCCGTCGGTATCAGTATCGGCACCACAAACAACGCGAACCAGCCGAAGCCGGGCAGGGCAGGCAGGGCGACCTGGCCGACAAGGAAGGCAAAGGGCAAAGCCAGCAGCGTTCCCTTGAAGAAGCCCCAGGATACCTGCACCGGGTCAGGCCGGGCAGCGAAAAGACTGGAGACGACGGCCACGAGAATGACGGTGCCGGCCGCGTCGGACCATTTCGTCGTCAGCCAGAAGGCGGCGACCGCCAGCGTGGCAATGGCGGCGCGTATGGCATTGCGCGACGCGCCGGGGTAGTCGCGGTGCACCAGCGCAGGCGGCTGCCTGTTGCCCTGGCCCGTGCGCGTCACTGGTGCGCGCAAAGCGTCGAGGCCGCGCAGCACCTGCTTGAAGGCTTCGGCGAAATCGGCGGCGATGGTGAGGCGCGTTATGGTTCCGACCCTGTCGTCGCCCTGATCGGTCGAGGCGTCGGGCATTTGCCGGGCCTTGCCGGCGATCGCGTCGAGCCGCGTCACCCAGGGCGAGGTGTCGTCCAGCGCCTCGGGCGTGGCTGCAAGTTCGCTGACCAGCGCCCGCAGTTCAGAGCGCACCGGAATGAGCGCGGCGTTTTTCGGCGCGGCGTGCGAATGCAGCGCGCGTGCCGCCGACAGCGCCGACAGGAGCTGGCCGATGGTGCGGCGGACCGGATGTGCGCGGGTGGCGAAGCTCGGCGCTTCGAGCCGGGCATAGGTGCGCATCTCGGCCAGCGTCTGGGCATCGGCGATCAGCTTGCGATGCAGGCCGGCCAGCGTCGCCGGGTCGCCGCCGGAAAAAGCGCCGCCTGCATAAGTGGCAAGGTCGAGGATGCTGCGCTTCAGCCTGGAGATGATGGCGTCGGCCGCCAGCTTGGGCAGGATCAGCCGGCTGGTCAGCCCGGCGCAGACGATGCCGAGCACTATCTCGGCGCAGCGCGCGACAGCGAGATCGACGATCACATGCGGTTGGCCGAAAGCCGGCAGCCCGATGATCATCGCGGTATAGCCAGCAAGGGCGGCGCCATAGGCTTCCGGGTTGCGCAGCAGCGACGAGACCAGGGTGCACATGCCGATCCAGACGGACAACGCCGTGACCAGCAGCCAGGGATTGGTGCCGAAAATCGAGGTGATGCCGATCGCCGCAAGCCCGCCGGCCAATGTGCCGAGCAGCCGGTAAAAACCTTTCGCCAACACCATGCCGGCGACCGGCTGGGCGACAATGAAGACCGTCATCATCGCCCATTGCGGGTGGTCAAGTTTCAGCGCGTAGGCAACGAGAAGCGCGATCAGGCCGGCCGAAACGGTGCGCAGAGCGAAAATCCAGTCTGAGCGGGTCGGCTGCGTCAGTCCCGCCAAACTGGTTTCGAAGTAGCTTTTCAGCCGCGCCCAGATCACAAGCTGGTCTCCGTATCAGAAGCGCAGGCTAGACCGGCCGACGCTCAGATATCCAGCACTTCCGTCGCGGCGAATTCAGCGCGTTCCTGGATGAAGCGGAAGCGCGCCTCGGGCTTGGTGCCCATCAGCGCATCGATCGCATCCTTGGTCGCCGCCACGGCATCGATCACGTCGACCCTGAGCAACGTGCGCTTCCTCGGGTCCATGGTGGTTTCCTTGAGCTGCGCGGCCATCATTTCGCCGAGGCCCTTGAAGCGGCCGATCTCGACCTTGGCGCGGCCGGTAAACTCGGTGCGCAAGAGCTCGTCCTTGTGTGCATCGTCGCGAGCGTAGGCAACCTTGCCGCCTTGCCGGATCGAATAGAGCGGCGGCACCGCCAAATAGAGATGGCCGCCGTTCACCAGGTTCGGCATCTCCTGGTAGAAGAAGGTGATCAGCAGCGAGGCGATGTGGGCGCCGTCGACGTCGGCGTCGGTCATGATGATCACGCGGTCGTAGCGCAAATCCTCGTCGCGGTATTTTGAGCGTGTGCCGCAGCCGAGCGCCTGGATCAGGTCCGAAATCTGCTGGTTGGCCGCCAGCTTGTCGGTACCGGCGCTGGCGACGTTGAGGATCTTGCCGCGCAGCGGAAGGACGGCCTGGCTGGCGCGATCGCGCGCCTGCTTGGCCGAGCCGCCGGCCGAATCGCCTTCGACGATGAACAGTTCGGCACCCGCGGCGGCATTCTGGGTGCAGTCGGCGAGCTTGCCGGGCAGCCTGAGCTTGCGCACCGCGCTCTTGCGCGACACTTCCTTTTCCTGGCGCCGGCGCACCCGTTCGTCGGCGCGCGCGATCACCCATTCCAGCAGCTTCGAGGCTTCCTGCGGATTGTCGGCCAGCCAATGGTCGAAGGGATCGCGGATGGCGGTCTCAACGATGCGAATGGCTTCGATCGTCGCCAGCCGGTCCTTGGTCTGGCCGACAAATTCCGGCTCGCGGATGAATACAGACAGCATGCCCGCCGCCGAGATCATGACGTCCTCGGAGGTGACGATCGAAGCGCGCCTGTTGCCGACGAGGTCGGCATAGGCGCGAAGCCCGCGCGTCAGCACATTGCGAAAGCCGGCCTCATGTGTGCCGCCTTCGCCGGTCGGGATGGTGTTGCAGTAGGAATTGATGAAGCCGTCGCCGCCGAACCAGGTCACTGCCCATTCCAGCGAGCCGTGGCCGCCCTGTTTCTCGCTCTTGCCGGCGAAGATTTCGCGCGTCACCTGGAAGTCGTCACCGAGCGACGCCTTGAGATAGTCCTTCAGGCCGCCGGGGAAATGGAATTCCGCCTTGGCCGGCGTCTGGTCCTTTTCCTTGATCAGCGACGGATCGCAGCTCCAGCGGATTTCGACGCCGCCGAACAGATACGCTTTCGAGCGCGTCATGCGGTAGAGCCGCGCCGGCTCGAAGGCAGCGCCCTTGCCAAAAATCTGCTCGTCGGGATGGAAGCGGATTTTTGTGCCGCGGCGGTTGTGCACCTCGCCGAGGTGCTCCAGCCCGCTCACCGGAACGCCGCGCGAGAATCTCTGGCGGTAAAGCTGACGTCCGCGTGCGACCTCGACTTCGAGATGGTCCGACAGCGCATTGACGACGGAGACGCCGACGCCGTGCAGGCCGCCGGAGGTTTCATAGACCTTGGAGTCGAATTTGCCGCCCGAATGCAGCGTCGTCATGATGACTTCGAGCGCCGGCTTCTTGAATTTCGGATGCGGATCGACCGGAATGCCACGGCCATTGTCGGTAACGGTCAGAAATCCGTCGGCCGAAAGCTCGACATCGATGAAGGTGGCATGGCCGGCGACCGCCTCGTCCATCGAATTGTCGATGACCTCGGCGAACAGATGGTGCATCGCCTTGTCGTCGGTGCCGCCAATATACATGCCGGGACGGCGCCGCACCGGCTCCAGCCCTTCCAGCACCTCGATGTCGGCAGCGCTGTAGCCTTCGCTGCCATCCTTGGTGGCAACAGGGCGTTTCGCGGCCTGCACCAGCGGATCAGCCGGGCGCGCGGTCGCGCGGGCAGGTTGCGGCTGCTTTTCCAGATTGCCGAAAAGATCGTTGTTGTCGTCCATGCCTGCCATAGAATCCGGTGCCGCGAATCACCCGCCGATACTGCCACGCTTTTCAGCGCCAAGCGACGGAAGTTCCTGTTACGTTCGGGGATTTAACCCCTTCTTATCCTAAAACCTTTCGATAACCAAGCCGGCGAAAATAGGTCCGTGCGGAGCGCCCGGGATTCCTGAATCTTTAACTATGCGGCCTAGCGTGGCCTCAACAAATAAAAGACCATCAGGTGTCAGGGGTTAGTTGTGAGGGGCAAGGCCATAACCATGATCGGCATCGCCGCCGTTTTCGGCGCGATCTCGATCTTTGCCGCGGATTTCTGGGTTAAAAGCCAGGCCAAGGCCGATGCCGAGGAAAAGACGGCATCGATCCCGGCGCCCGTGACCCCCAAGGTCGAGTTCAAGACCATCGTCGTGGCCAATGCGCCGCTGCGTTACGGCATGGAACTGGACCGCGCGCAACTCACCGAAATCCCGTGGTCGGAAGGCTCGGTGCCGCAGGGCGCCTTCACCACCATCAATGCATTGCTTGCCGAAGGCAGCCGCGTGGTGCTGTCGCCGATCGAGATCAACGAGCCGGTGCTGATCAGCAAGCTGTCGGGGCCGAATGGCCGCGCGACGCTGTCCAACATGATGACGCCCGGCATGCGGGCGGTGACCATCCGCACCGATGAGATCGCCGGTGTTGGCGGCTTCGTGATGCCGGGCGACCGGGTCGACGTGGTGCTGACGCGCGATGCCGGCGAAATCCAGGAAGTGGCCAAGAACGCGCAAGGCGCGGCCGGCTCCACGGTCACCTCCGAGATCGTCGTCTCCGACGCCAAGGTGCTGACCGTCGGGCAGGGCGCCGACCAGCGCCAGACCACGCCGCAGATCGCCAATTCCGTGACAATCGAGGTGACAACGGACGGCGCCCAGAAAGTGGCGCTCGCCCGCACCGTCGGCACCTTGTCGCTGTCGCTCCGCTCGGCCGCCGATGGTGGCACGGCCAAGGACGGCGTCACCACCATCTCATCCTTCGGCGGTTCGGTCGCCTCCGGCGTCCAGGCTGCGGCCGGCGCGCTGTTCACTGCCGCGACGAAGGAGCCTGAGAGGCCGAAATTCAAGACGATCATCGTGACGCGCGGCACGCAGGTCGAAGAATACCAGGTTCCTGCGCGGGACCAGCCATAACTGCCGGTGGGGACCGGACGAGGGACGGGACAGATGTCGGGACTTCATGCATATCGGATGACGAAAAGGCTGCGCCCAATGCGGGCGCTTGCGGTAACGGCTTGTCTCGCCGCGGCCGCCATGCTCGGCCTCAGCGCGCCGGCCAGGGCCGACAACGACATCGTCTATGTGTCGTCGACCAAGAATGCGTCGATCAAGGTTGCCAAGGGCAAGCCGAAGACGATCATGACCAATGCCGCGTTCTATCAGATCGTCATCGGCGATCCGGAGATCGCCAACGTCAATCCGCTGACCGACAAGTCCTTCTATGTGCTGGGCAACAATCTCGGCACCACCGGCATCGCGCTGTTCGACGAGAACAAGCAGCTGGTCGGCACCGTCGACATCGAAGTGACGCTGGACACCGACCAGCTGGCCAGCACCATTCGCGCCAGCGTGCCGGACGCCAACATCAAGGTTGGCTCGGCCAACGGCCGCGTCGTGCTGTCGGGCGAGGCCGATGACGCCGTCGCCGCCGAGAAGGCGAGCAAGATCGCCAGCCGCTTCTCCGGAAATGAGGAAGTGATCAATTCGGTCAACATCTCGTCGTCGCAGCAGGTTCAGCTCAACGTTCGCTTCGTCGAGATCAACCGTCAGGCCGGACAGGATCTCGGCGCCAAATACAGCGCCAATTTCGCGTACGGCCTTGGCGGGCGCGACGTCACCATCGAGCCTGGCTCGCTGCCAGCGGCCGGCAATGGCGAGATCATCGGCCGGCTGCTGTCGAACGGCCTGTCGATCGACGTCGCCATCAAGGCGCTGGAGGAGCGTGGCCTTGCCAGGCGGCTGGCCGAGCCGAACCTGATCGCCCGTTCGGGCCAGACGGCAAGCTTCCTCGCCGGCGGCGAGTTCCCGATCCCGGTTTCCGAGGACAATGGCAAGATCTCCGTCAGCTACAAGAAATACGGCGTCAGCCTGGATTTCACGCCGACCGTACTGAAAGACGGGCTGGTCAGCCTCGACATCGCGCCGGAAGTGTCCTCGATCGATGCCTCGGCCTCGTACAATATCGGTACGATCTCGGTGCCGGGCTTTATCGTGCGTCGCGCCAGGACATCGGTCGACCTGAAGAACGGCCAGAGCTTCATGATCGCCGGTCTGCTGCAGTCGCAGAACGACATCACCACCTCGCGCCTTCCCGGCCTCGGCAAACTGCCGGTGCTCGGTTCGTTGTTTTCCTCGAAATCCTATCAGCGGCGCGAGACCGACCTGGTGATCATCGTCACCCCTTATCTGGTCAAGCCGGTCGATCCATCGAAGAAGCTGCTCGAACCGACCGACGGCACGCAGCCGGCCAGCAATGTCGACTATTTCCTCAACAACACCGAGGAAGTGAAAACGTCCGACGCCAACCGTGCAATGGCAATGGCCAGCGGCAGCACGGCGCAGTCGGCCCCGGTCACCACGGTCGGGCATTTCCTCGACCTGCCGAAGGATTGAAGCCATGCGCGTGGGACCATGCATCGCCCTGCTGCTCGCCGGCCTCGCCAGCGCCTGCACCAGCGACGACTATATCCGCAGCGAAGGGCCGACGACGGCCGCCGGCAACGCGCAAGCTGCCAATACGGCCATGCAGATGGTCGATCCCTGGAAGTACGGCGTCCAGAACACCAGGCTGCTGGTGCCGGCGCAGCGCAGTGACGCCGCGGTGAACGCCGCCGATCAGGCGGCTGCCGCCAAGGCCGTGCAACCAACAGCGACAACCGATTGATTTGCCTGGCGATTTGACCGGGAATGACCTGACAGGCTGACAAAATGGCAAGCGGCATCAAGACCAAGAAAATCCTGCTGGTGTCCAGCGACCGGACCTTTGTGCAGGATACGCGCACCGCTTTCGCGGCCTCGGAGGTGATCCAGCTTTCGACCGTCGAGAAGAACATCTCCGAACTGCGCGGCGAGGTCCAGGAAGCCGATTTCGGCGCGCTCATCGTCGACATGGATGCGGCAAAGCTGGAAGAGATCGAGTCGCTGCAGCGCATCATGCGCCGGCTCGAAGGCCGCGTTCCCGTCGTCGTCGTCACCCAGGAGTTCAACGCGGCAGCGGTGCGCATCCTGGTGCAGCTCCAGGTCGCCGATTTCCTGGTCAAGCCGATCACCACTGCCGATCTGGTGCGTTCGGCCATCCGCGCCCTGCAAGGGCCGGGACGCGAGGAAAACACCGAGTCGCAGATCTACACCTTCATGCCGGCCGCCGGCGGTGTCGGCACCACGACGCTGGCGCTGCAAACCGCCTTCCAGCTGCATCATTCGGTGACGCGCGGCGCCTCGACCTGTGTCGTCGACCTCAATTTCCAGCAGGGCGCCTGCGCCGAATATCTCGACCTCGAACCGCGCTTCGACATCACCGAAATCGAGAACCAGCCCGAGCGCCTCGATCGGCAGCTGCTCGACGTGATGCTGTCCAAGCATGCGAGCGGGCTCTGCGTGCTGGCCGCCCCCACGCATCCATCGGAAATGCGCTCGTTCAAGACCGATGTCGTGGTGCGCATGCTCGATCTCGTCTCTGCCTATTTCGACAATGTCGTCATCGACATGCCGCGCACCTGGTTTCCGTGGACGGAGACCGTGCTGCTTGGCTCCAACAAACTCTACATCGTCGCCGAAATGACGGTGCCGTGTCTGCGTCACACACAGCGGCTGATCCAGGCGGTCTACGAGACGGCCGGCAAGGAAGTGAAGCCGAATGTCATCGTCAACCGGTTCGAGCAGAAGATGTTCGACAACGGCATCAAACAGGCGGATGTCCAGGAAATTCTCGGCGAGCATTTCGTCGGCGGCATTTCCAACAATTACCGGCTTGTGCGTGAGGCGGTCGACCGCGGCGTGCCGCTGCACGAGATCGATCCGAACGCCAATGTCGTCAACGATCTGAAGAAGATCATCCTGCCGGAAGAAGCCGTCGCGACGCCGGAGAAATCACGCTCGCTGTTCGGCATCGGCAGGGGCCTCCTGAAGAGGAAAGCCGGATGACCAGCCGCTTCTCGACCCTGCAGAACCGTGACGTCCGTCCGCTGAAGCCTTCCGAGGCGGCGCCGGTTGCGCACCACGCCGTGGTCATTCCGACGATCCGCAAGGCCTTGCCGCCGAAGCCGGATACAACACCGGGAAAAAGCGCCAACAAGGTGCTCGACGCCCGCGTGCGCATCCACCGTATGCTGCTCGAAGAGATCAACCTGGTCGCGCTGGAGCGCCTGCCCAAGGACGAAATGCGCCGGCAGGTGCAGGAATTCGTGTCGGAAAAGACCCGCCAGGAGCGGATGGCGATCAACACCGTCGAGCTCGAGGCGCTGGTCGACGACATCGTCGATGAGATGGTCGGCCTCGGCCCGCTGGAGCCGCTGCTCAAGGACCCTGACATCAACGACATCCTGATCAACGGCCACCAGAACTGCTTCGTCGAAAAACGCGGCAAGCTGCAGCAGGTCCATATTCCTTTCAAGGATGAGGCGCATCTGTTGCGCATCATCAACAAGATCGTCGCCGCCGTTGGCCGCCGCGTCGATGAATCGCAGCCGATGGTCGATGCCCGCATGCTCGACGGCTCACGCTTCAACGCCGCCATCCGGCCGGTGGGCGTCGACGGGCCGCTGGTGTCGATCCGCAAGTTTTCCAAGAACAAGCTCGGCCTGCACAAGCTGGTCGAATTCGGCGCCATCACCCAGAACATGGCCGAGGTGCTGGCCGCCGCCGTGCACGCCCGCAAGACCACCATCATCTCCGGTGGTACCGGCACCGGCAAGACGACGATGCTCAACGCATTGTCGGCCTTCATTCCGGAAGACGAGCGGCTGATCACCATCGAGGACGCGGCCGAACTGCAGCTGCAGCAGCCGCATGTCGCGCGCATGGAAACGCGCCCCGCCAACATCGAAGGTCATGGCGAGCTGAAACAGCGCGACCTGGTCAAGAACGCGCTGCGCATGCGCCCCGACCGCGTCATCCTCGGCGAGTGCCGCGGCGAGGAAGCCTTCGACATGCTGCAGGCGATGAACACGGGCCATGAAGGTTCGATGGCGACCATCCACGCCAACACGCCGCGCGATGCCATTTCACGCCTCGAGCAGATGCTGGGCATGACCGGCATGCCAATGACGGTGCAGTCGATCCGCAGCCAGATCGCCAGCGCGCTCGACCTTATCGTCCAGTTGACGCGTCTGTCCGACGGCAAGCGCAAGGTGACCAGCGTCGCCGAGGTGACCGGCATGGAAGGCGACGTCATCCAGATGCAGGAGATATTCCGCTTCGTGCGCACCGGCATGGAAGCCGATGGCACCATCCTCGGTCACTACGAGGCGACCGGCATTCGCCCGCGCTTTCTTGAGGATCTGCGCAATATGGGCATCGAATTCCCCGGCAAATATTTCGAACCTGGCCGGCCGCAGGAGTAGCTGCGTGTTCGAGAGTTTCAGCCCAATCTATGTCGTTTATGCCGCGGCAGCGCTGACCGGCATCATGATCGCCGAAGGCTGCTATCTGCTTTATGCCGGCCGCAGCGACAAGCGCGTGGCGATCAACCGGCGCATGAAGCTGCAGGAAAACAAGATCAGCCAGGAGCAGGTGCTGATCCAGCTGCGCAAGGAGCGCGGCCTGGATGCCGGCACGTCGTTGTTCTCGCCCGACCGCTTCCGCGCGCTGCGCACGCAGTCGGGCATGGTGATGCCATTGCCGAAATTCCTGACCATCACGACGGGCGTGGCACTGGCGCTGATGCTCACCACGCTCTGGTACGGCCTGCCGCTGCTGCTCGCCATCTTGCTGTTTGTGATGCTCGCGCCACTGCTGCCGGTGCTGGTGCTGCGTACCAAGCGCAGCCGGCGGGTCAAGCGGTTCGGCGTGCAGTTGCCGGAGGCGCTGGAGCTGATCACGCGCGGCCTCAAGGCCGGGCATCCGGTGCCGGTTGCGATCTCCATGGTGTCGCGCGAGATGCCCGATCCGATCGGCAGCGAGTTCGGCGTTATCTCCGACGAAGTGACCTATGGCTCCGACCTGGTCTCGGCGCTGAATTCGCTGTTCGACCGGGTCGGCCAAGAGGATCTGCCGCTGTTCGTCACCGCGGTGTCGATCCAGACGAGTTCGGGCGGCAATCTGCGCGAGATCCTCGACGGCTTGTCGACGACCATTCGCGAACGCGGCAAGCTGCGCCGCAAGGTGCGCGCCATTTCGACCGAAGGCCGTATGTCGGCCTATATCCTGACGGCGGTGCCGGCGCTGCTGTTCGCCGCCATCATGGTGATGATGCCGCAATTCTATCAAAGCGTCTGGGATGTGCCGAAGACCTGGTATCTGCTGGGCGGTTCGGTGACATGGCTGATGCTGGGCAACATCATCATGTTCAAGATGTCGAATTTCCGGTTCTGAGATGGAACAGGTGATCCAGTTTCTCGCCTCGCTGGCGCCGACGTCGCTGATGCCGGTGGCCGCGATGCTCCTGGCCTTGGGCGGTGGCGCGGTGGCATGGCCGCTGGTGATGGCCAAGGGCGACCGTAACGATCTTAAGCGCCGGCTCAAGGTCGACGACAAGAAGGCTCCCGAACAGGTCGAGGCGGCGCCGCCGAAGAAGAGCCAAAGCGTCGTGCGCGAGAAGGCGGTGAAGCGGGCGCAGGAATTCTACGCCAAGAGCGATCCCGAAAATGTCGCCCGGCTGCGCATGAAGCTGATCCAGGCGGGCTACATGGAGCCGCGCGCCGTCGGCACGTTCTTCCTGATCCGCTTTGCCTGCCTCGTGGGCACGGCGATCGGCGCGTTCCTGGTCAACCACTGGATGGCAAGCGCCGATTCCACCGCGACCAGCCGCTGGACCTTCATCATCCTGTCGGGAGCCGCCGGCTATTTCGTGCCCGGCCTGGTGCTCAGCCAGAAGGTGCGGGAAAAGATGCGCGAATACCGCAACGGCTTTCCCGACTTCATGGATTTGATGATCGTCTGCTCCGACGCCGGCATGAGCATGGAAGCCGGCATCGAGCGGGTCTCGAAGGAACTGGCCAAGACCTATCCGTCGCTCAGCCAGAACCTGCAGTTGGTGTCGCTGGAACTGAGGGCCGGTCGCAGCCTCGACGATGCCTTGAAGGCGCTCGCCGATCGCCTCAGCCTGGACGAGGTGCGCTCCTTCGCCACGCTCTTGCAGCAGTCGAAGGAACTCGGCACCAGCCTCGCCGGGGCGCTGCGCGTGTTCTCCGACGAAATGCGCCACAAGCGCATGTCGCTGGCCGAGGAAAAGGCACATGCCTTGCCGGCCAAGATGTCAGTGCCGGTGGTGGTGTGCATCCTGCCGGTGGTGCTGATGATCGCCGTCATTCCCATCATCGTAAAAATGACTGCCGCGCAGTAGATACGTCGGAGCCGCCCGGCGACTTCCTGCGGTTACTCACTTCAATTAGCCCTCCCTGGATTTCGCGGAACCCGGCCAGCGTGGCCGCTTCGGCAAAATCAGCAAATGAGTGATCAGCGAATGCGAATAGTCCTGTGCACCGTCTTCCTCAGCCTTGCCACGGCCGGCTTGTCGCTCGCCCAGGCTGCGGCCGGCGACTGCGGCGACGCCGCCGCTCTCGTGCAGCAGGCTTATCCCAAGGCTCGAAAGAGTGCTGACGGCGCCTCGTTCACACTTGAGCCCCATACCAGCATCGCTCGGACCCTCCGGGACGGCGATACGCCATTCGGTCTCGTCTGCAAGATCTGGCCCGCCCATGACGAACTGTTGCTGGTCGCAGTGCCGCTGCTCGACAGCGCCCAATCCAGCGACGACCGACATGTCGGCGATATCGAGCTACTGGTTATCGACAGGAATAGCCAACAGGTACGCCAGCGCCTCCTCCAACCCGGGCTGATGACGGATGACGCCATCGCAATCCGCGAGATCGAGTTCGACACTGGCCGCTATGGGCTGGCCCCGAATGTCACCGCCTTCGGCCTGCGCATCGAGATGGCAAACCATTCGCAGCCGAATCCCTTTAGCGAGACCGATCTGCGGCTCTATGCGGTTGACGGCAACGGCCTGCGGGTGGTGCTCGCTGGCATGATCGTGGCAGGCAGTGGCGGCGAGGGCGATACCAACTGCGCAGGGTCGTTTCATTCCACTCAGGTGACGCTGACCATGGGCCGGGCGATACATCACGGCTATCACGACATTACCGTGGTCGAGCGATCGGATACCGATAATCCATTTCCTGATGCGAACGGGGAGTGCCAGTCCCATCCCGGCAAGTCCACAGGCCATACCCATCGGCTGCGTTATGACGGCAGCCGCTATCCGGTTCCGGCGGCGCTCAACGTCTTGGAACCTTGAGGCCGCCCGCGTCGGTGCTGATCGAAGGCTGCGCCTGGTGGTTAATGGCTGGTATGCCGGAAACCAAATTTTCAGCGCATTTCAGCACCGAAGCTTAATCGCTCTCCTGTACAAATGATTCCCAGAGAATGACCCGGTAAATCGGGCGATTGGGGCCAGGGGCATGCGTCACAGAAGTTTCACGGCAATGGCCGCGCTAACGGCCGTCTTGATGGTCAGCGGCTGTACGACCGAAAACGTCGACAAGACCAAGACCACATCGATCCAACCGGCGGCAAAGGACGTCAGCACGTCCGACCTGGCGCAAGGCAAGGCGCAATTCCGCGATGCCAATTACGGCTTGGCTGAACAGCATTTCCGCAAGGCCGTGGAGCTGAAGGCCGACAGCGCCGAGGGATGGATGGGGTTGGCCGCCTCCTATGACGAGCTCGGCCGCTTCGACTTCGCCGACCGTGCCTACGACCAGCTTTTGAAGGTTGCCGGGCGCAAGCCGCAGATCGTCAACAATATGGGCTATTCGCAGCTGCTGCGCGGCAACAAGAAGAAGGCAAGAGCCCTGCTGATGGAAGCAAGGGCCGGCATGGCCGACCCGACAGTCGTCAACGCCAATCTGGCGCTGCTCAACAAGGGGTAAGGCTTCGCAACCGTCGTTTGCAGCATCTGCCGTTATCTATCGACGGTTTGTAAACCCTGTCGGAAAGTTGCACTGGAAGCCCGGCCAAAAACGGTATCTCGAAGCGACCGCTCGCCTATGATGCAGCGCAACCGACGATCCCTGAAGGCTGTCGTTCACCCATGCTTGATTTCAGTTCGCTCCTGCTGGCCGCCGCGCTGTCAGGCACATGCCTGAGCATTACCATGTTTGCGATCTGGTTCACGGCGCCGCGCGCACGCTTCGTGTTGACGGTGGCGTGCGGTATCCTGGTGCTCGTTGCCCATGTCGTCGTCTTCTGGCGCTACACGAGGGAGCCCAACCCCTGGCTTTGCCAGGCAGCGCTGGCGCTACTCAGCCTCGGTTTCCTGGCCCTTTCGCTTTCAGCCATGCAATACCTCGACGTGCGAAATTACAGTCGCGCCGTCCTGCCGACCCTGCTTGCGATTGTGGTCTGCGCCGGGGTGACCTATCTCGGCTTCGACGGTGTCGGCTTCATCCTCACCTATGTGACGGTAACAGTGCTGCTCGCTTCGATCGGCGTGATGTTCTGGATCAAGGGCGGTCATGATCGCGGCATTCTGCTGGTCGTTTCGGCCCTGAGCGGCGTCTGTGGTCTGTCCTTCGGCCTCTGCGGCGCTGTGCTTCTGGTCAAGGGTCAGTGGGTGCTCGGCGTCGCACCCGACAATTGGGCCGAGCGGCTGAATTCGGTCGTGGCGGTCGCCTGCATGACGGCGCTCGGCGCGCTGACGCTGTCGCTGCATCATTTGCAGGCGCAGATCGAACTGAAGGCCGAGACCTTGACCGACCCGCTGACCGGACTGATGAACCGGCGGGCTTTGAACTCGCTCTACGGCGAGCGCGTCTTCGGTCCGTTCATGTCGGTCGCCATGTTCGACCTCGATCACTTCAAGCGGACGAACGATGTCTATGGCCATCCGGTCGGCGACCGGGTGCTCTGCCGCTTTGCCGCAATCATCAAGAAGTATGACAGGGCCGGCGTCGACGCCTTCCGGCTGGGCGGCGAGGAGTTCGCGCTGGTCATGTCGCGGATGAATGAAGACAAGGCCTACGACCTCGCCAGCAGGATCGGCGTCGCCTTCGGGGCGGAAGTGGTGCCTACGCCGCGCGGTCCGCTGCGCAGCACCGTCAGCGGCGGCATCGGCTTCGGCAAGGAGGGTGGCAGCAGCCTCGACGACGTGCTGGCCGAGGCCGACAAGGCGCTCTACGCGGCCAAGCACGCCGGGCGAAACCGCGTGCTTGTCCACGATCGTATGAACAAGGCCGATGGGCCGGCCTTGCGTTCAGCCTGACCGGCCAGAGTGTTACTCGGCGGCGCCGAGATATTCCGACAGCGGCGGGCAGGAGCAGACCAGGTTGCGATCGCCGGCGACATTGTCGATGCGCGATACCGGCGGCCAGTATTTGGCCGCCGTATCCACGTCGCCGGCGGGGTAGGCCGCTTCCAGCCGCGAGTAGGGGTGGGTCCAGTGGCCGGCCAGCGTTTCGGCGGCCGTGTGCGGGGCATTGACCAGCGGGTTGTCCTCGAGCGGCCATTCGCCCTTCGCCACTTTCGCCGCCTCGCCGGCGATGGCGATCATCGCCTCGCAGAACCGGTCCAGCTCGCGCTTGGGCTCGGATTCGGTGGGCTCGACCATCAGCGTGCCGGCGACCGGGAACGACATGGTCGGCGCGTGGAAGCCGTAGTCGATCAGCCGCTTGGCGATATCGTCGACGCTGATGCCGGCGCTCTCCTTGAGCACGCGGGTGTCGAGGATGCATTCATGCGCGATGCGATCGTGCCTGCCCTTGTAGAGAAGCGGGAAGTGCGGCGCGAGCCGCGTCGCCACATAGTTGGCCGAGATGATGGCCGTCTCCGTCGCCTGCTTCAGGCCGGCGGCGCCCATCATGCGGATATACATCCAGGTAATCGGCAGGATGGAAGCGCTGCCGAAAGGTGCGGCCGACACGGCATGCGCCGACCCCTCGGTGACATGACCCGGCAAATAGGGTTTTAGATGCGCCCTGACGCCGATCGGGCCGACGCCCGGGCCGCCACCGCCATGCGGGATGCAGAAGGTCTTGTGCAGGTTCATGTGGCAGACGTCGGCGCCGATGTCGGCGGGCCGCGCCAGCGCGACCAGCGCATTGAGGTTGGCGCCGTCGAAATAGACCTGGCCGCCATGCTCATGGATGAGAGCGCAGAGGTGCCGCGCGCCTTCTTCGTAGACGCCATGTGTCGAGGGATAGGTGAACATCAGCGCCGCGAGGTTCTTCGAATGCTCGTTGGCCTTGGCCCGCATATCGTCCATGTCGATGTTGCCGTCCTCGAGGCAACGCACGACGACGACGCTCATGCCGGCCATGGCAGCACTTGCGGGATTGGTGCCGTGCGCGGACTGCGGGATCAGGCAGATGGTGCGATGGCCTTCGCCGCGCGCGCGGTGATAGGCGCGGATGGCGAGCAGGCCGGCATATTCGCCCTGGCTGCCGGCATTGGGCTGCAGGCTGACGGCGTCGAAGCCGGTGATCTCCGCCAGCCAGCCTTCGAGCTCGCCGACCATGTCGCGATAGCCGACCGAATGGCTGGCCGGCGCGAAGGGATGCAGATTGGCGACGCTCGGCCAGCTCACCGGCATCATTTCAGCCGCGGCGTTGAGCTTCATGGTGCAGGATCCCAACGGGATCATGGTGCGGTCGAGCGCCAGATCCTTGTCGGCCAGCCGGCGCAGCAAGCGCATCATGTCGGTCTCGGAGTGGTTGTCGCGGAAGACCGGCTGGGTCAAAAATTCCTTGCCGCGCGGCTTGCCGGGCATCATGCCGGCTTCGGCAGCAGCTGGCTTGGCGCCGAACAGCTCAGCGATCGCTCCGAGGTCGGCCTCCGTCGAGGTTTCGTCGAAGGCGATGCTGATGCGGTCGGTATCGATGACGCGCAGCAACCGGCCACCCTTTTCAGCGGTAGCGGCGATCGAAGCTGCCTTGCCCTTGACCTCGGCGGTCACCGTATCGAAGCGGCTCGAGCCGAGCACCGAAACACCAGCGGTTTTCAGGCCTGCCGCAAGGCGGCCGGCTAGCTCATGAATGCGCCCTGCGATCGCCTGCAGTCCGGCGGGGCCGTGCCAGATCGCGTATGCGGTCGCCATGTTGGCAAGCAGCGCCTGTGCGGTGCAGATGTTGGAGGTCGCCTTGTCGCGGCGGATATGCTGTTCGCGCGTCTGCAGGGCGAGGCGATAGCCGGGACGGCTCTTGCTGTCGGTGGACTGGCCGACGAGGCGGCCTGGCATCAGCCGCGTAAGCTTGTCGGAAACGGCGCAATAGGCGGCATGCGGGCCGCCAAAGCCCATCGGCACGCCGAAGCGCTGCATCGGGCCGACGGCGATGTCGGCGCCAAGCTTGGCCGGCGCCTCGGTCAGCGTGAGCGCAAGCGGATCGGCGATGAAGACGACCACTGCGCCGGTGGCGCGGGCCTTGTCGATCGCCGCCTTGTGGTCGCCATAGACGCCAAACGTGTCCGGCCAGGAGACCAGCAGGGCAGCGGTGTTGTCGTCGATGGTCTCGCCGTCGATCTCGATGCCGAGCGGCTCGGCGCGGGTGCGCACGACGTCCAGCGTCTGCGGGTGCGGCGTGCCGGCCAGCGCCACCTTGGTGCGCTTGTCGCGGTGATGGCGCAGTGCAATGCCGACCGCTTCGGCCACCGCCGTCGCTTCATCGAGCAGCGAGGCCGATGCCACCGGCAGGCCGGTCAGTTCAGTGACCAGGGTCTGGAAGTTGAACAGCATTTCCAGCCGACCCTGGCTGATCTCGGCCTGATAGGGCGTATAGGCGGTGTACCAGGCCGGGTTTTCGAACAGGTTGCGCTGGATGACCGGCGGCACGTGGACACCGTGATAACCGGCGCCGATGAAGCTCTTCAGCACTGTGTTTTTGGCCATGGTCGCCGACAGTTCGGCCAAGGCTTCGGCTTCGCTCGCCGGTGCGGGCAGGGTCAGCGGCAGGTCGAGGCGAATCGACTGCGGCACGGCCTGGCTGATCAGCGTCTCGACGGACGGAACGCCGATCACCGCAAGCATGGCTCTGACATCGTTGACATCGGGACCGATATGGCGGGCCGAGAAGGGGGTGAGTGCTGCAGTCATGGCAATAAATCCTGATATCAACCGATATGGGCTTTGTAGGCGGCTTCATCCATGAGGCCGGCGAGCTGGCCTTCGTCAGCCAGCTTCATCTTCCACAGCCAGCCGTTGCCGGTCGCCGAGGAGTTGACCAGCGACGGGTCCGAGGACAGCGCGCCGTTGGCGTCGATGATTTCGCCGTCGACCGGCGCATAGACGTCGGATGCCGCCTTGACGGACTCGACGACCACGGCGGTGTCACCCTTGCTTAGCTTCGTGCCGATTTGAGGCAGTTCGACGAAGACGAGATCGCCGAGCTGTTCCTGCGCGTAGTCGGTAATCCCGACGGTGGCGACGCCGCCTTCGACACGGAGCCATTCATGATCTTGGGTGAAATAGGTTTTTGCCATCGGGATTTATCCTTTGCGATAGCGATGAGGATTGAAGGGCAAGGAATTGATATTAATCGGGATTTTCGTCCCGCGAACGTCGGCGAACAGCTTTGTGCCCGGCTTGGCCAGAGCTGTCGGGACGTAGCCCATGGCGACGGGATGGCCAACTGACGGACCAAATCCGCCGGAGGTGACATGGCCAGCGGCATTGCCGTCGGCATCGAACAGGGCAGAACCGGCACGCACGGGCTGGCGGCCTTCAGGCTTCAAGCCGACCCGTTTCCACCACGGGCCTTGTGCGGTCTTGCGTAAGACATCAGCGCCGATGAAGGATCCAGTGGCACGGATCTCCTTGGGGATTGCCCACATCAGGGCCGCACTTGCCGGGTCGGTCTCCGGCGTGATGTCCTGGCCATGCAGGCAGAGCCCGGCTTCAAGCCGAAGCGAATCGCGGGCGGCAAGGCCGATCCACAGCACACGTTCATCCTCGAGCAGTTTCGCGACCAGAGCCCGTGCGTCAGCTTCCGGCAGGCCGATCTCGAAACCGTCCTCGCCGGTATAACCGGAGCGGCTCATGAACCAGTTTTTCCTGGGCTCGATGCCGTGCATGAACAGCAGCGAGCCGGTCTCGATGCCGGCGCGGGACAGGGCAGCCCAGGCTTCCGGCCCCTGGATCGCCAGGAAGACGCGGTCGAGCGCATCGACCTTCACATCGAAATCCGCGGCCAGCGCGCGCAGATGCTTTTCGTCGGCCACCGCGTTGCCGGCATTGGCGACCACCATGAAGCGCGTATCGCCAAGCCGGGTGACGATCAGATCGTCGAGAATGCCGGCATGTTCGTTGAGGAAGAACGACAGCTTGGACTGCGAGATGTCCAGCGCGCCGGCATCGAGCGGGCAGGCGCGGTTCAGCAGGGCCACGGCGTCCGGTCCGCTGACCTCGAACAGCTTCATATGCGAAATGTCGAACAGGCCGGCATGTTCGCGGGTGTGAAGGTGCTCCTTCATGACGCCGGCCGGATAGGTCAGCGGCATCGACCAGCCGGCAAAGGCGCCAAAGCGCGCGCCGGCGGCGGTGTGCAGATCTTCGAGGGGAAGGTGTTTGGTGTCGCCCGTCATGTCATCTCCAGAGTCGCACGCAATCGGCCGCGAATGGCGACCAGTCCGTGCCCCTCTGTCTGAAGCCTGAGAGACTCGCGCAGCCGGAACTCTGTCAGCGGCGCTTACACCTTCGGCGCGGGGGCAAGCCCCGACTTTCCAGAGTGTCTTTCCCGTCTACGGTTCTTTTGCCTGAGAGATTTCGGGCGATTTCCCCTTCGGCGGCAGCTCGCGCTGCTCTCTCCCGCAAACAGGTAGGACTCAGAACCCCGAGCCCTCGACGCGCCATCCATAGCTTGTCGGCGACACCTTGTCACCTGCCCGCGACATCTTCCTGACAAGTCTTCGCTAACCACGCCGTTTGCCGGTTTTTCAAGACAATGCTGATAGCTTGGCCGGCAATTGCGTTGGGCACGGCGGACGGGGACTGACAGATGGGCGAACGGATCGGGAGCGCGCCGGTGGCGGGGCTGGCCTCAAAAGACCGCATCATGGTGGAAGACGTCGTCATGCTGCGTCGAGAAGTGTTCGCCGACGGCGTGGTGACGCGCGGTGAGGCCGAAGCGCTGTTCGCGCTCGATGCCACGGCCAAGGACAAATGCCCGGAATGGCCGGAATTCTTCGTCGAGGCCGTCACCGACTATATCGTCCACCAGGAAAAGCCGGCGGGCTATATCTCTGAAGACAATGCAGACTGGTTGATCAGCACCATCTCGCGCGACGGCATGGTCGACAGCCTGACCGAGCTGGAGCTGCTGGTGCATGTGCTGGAGCGGGCGAAATCGTCGCCCGGCCGGCTCTCCGCCTATGCGCTGGAGCAGGTCGCCCACGCGGTGGTCGACGGCAAGGGGCCGCTGATGCTCGGCGGCGCGCTGGTTCCTGGGCTGGTCGCCAAGGCCGAGGTCGAGCTGTTGCGCTGCATCCTTTATGCCTATGGCGGCGACGGTAACATCGCCATCACCCGCGCCGAGGCCGAGGTGCTGTTCAGGATCAACGAGCAGACTTCCGCGGCAGACAATGATCCGTCCTGGAACGAGCTGTTTGTCAAGGCGATCGCCAATTTCGTCATGTGTTCGGCCGGCTACGAAGCGCCAACGCGCGATGTGGCGCTGCGCCGGGATGCCTTTTTCGAACAGTCAGAACCCGAGATCGGCGGCTTCTTCGGGCGCATGGTGTCGGGCGGGCTCGCCGGCATCATGGAAGCCTACCGTTCACCCGGTGATATCGAGGCCGAGTGGGAATCGAAGAACCGCGCCGCCGAAGCGCTCGGCCGCCGCGCCGAAACGATAGACGCCGGCGAGGCGAAATGGCTGGCCGAACGCATCGGCGCCGGCCGGCCATTGCACGACAATGAGCGTGCGCTGCTGACGCTGATCAAGCACGCCTCGCCGGAGATCCATCCGGCGCTGAAGCCGCTGCTCGACAAGGTTGCCTAAGTCGTACCTGCTATCGTTTTGCAGAGGATGATGTTGGAGTGGCCTTCGGGCCAGTCCGCGAGTTCGGCCATGCGTTCGAAGCCGGCCTTTTCATATAGGCTTGGCGCCTGGAAGTCATGGCTGGAGACCCAGATCTTGCGTACACCGCGGCTGGCGGCCTCGGCAACAAACGCGTCGAGCAACTGCCTTGCGTAGCCGCGACCTCGATGGGTCTCTTCAATCCACATCAATGTGAGTTCGGACGTGCCTGCCCAGGAATAGCCGGCGGCAACGCCGATTGCGTTTCCCGCCTCGTTGCGGAGGACAAAGGCCAGCTGCCGGTCATCGTCGCGGTTTGTGAGGCGACGATTGTCTTCGTGCAGACGTTCCTCGAGAGTATCCAGTTCGGTGGGCGACAGGTCGTGGGCGGGCTGCAGGCGAGCTGCCATCAAATCCCGCCATACCAGTCATAGCCATTGTCTTCCCAGTAGCCGCCTCGGCCGCCGCCGACATTGGCAAAGCTGTCGACGAGCTCGATCTTGTAGAGATATTTCGGCATCTTGTAGCCGAGCTGGCGCTCGACACGCACGCGCAGCGGCGCGCCGTTTTCAACCGGTAGCGGCTTGCCGTTCAGGCCATAGGCGAGGATCGTCTGCGGGTGGCGGGCATCGATCAGGTCGATGGTGCCGTAGTATTTGACCTCGCCTGAGAGGCTGCGGTCGATCGTATCCAGGCAATGGAACATGACGTAGCGAGCCTCAGGCTTGACCACCGCCTGGTCGAGCACCAGCGACAGCGGTGTGCCGGTCCATTTGGCGATGCAGCTCCAGCCCTCGACGCAATCGTGCCGGGTGATCTGGGTGCGGCTCGGCATGTTCTGCAGCTGCTCGCGGCTGAGCGACAGCGGCTTTTCGACCAGACCCGTCACCTCCAGCCGCCAGTCGGCGAAATTGTTGGCGAGCAGGCCCTTGTAGGTATCGTCGTCTGGCGCGGTGACGCCGTTCGGCCGCTGCGGCTGGCGGATGTCGGCCTCGGAAAATTCCGGCGCCAGCGCATCGCGGCCGGCCAGCAGCCGCTGAGCCCGATAGGTCAGGCCATTGGCATTTTCGAGGAAACTGCGCAGGCCATCGCCCATGCCAAGCTGGCTGTCGAACGCATCGCAGCCCGACAGCATGATGCCGGAAACGCCGAGGCTGGCCGAAGTCAGGAATTTTCTGCGGCTGATCTGGAATTTGGCCATGTCAGATGCTCCTCTCGGCGGGCTTGTCGTCATGTGCGGGAGGGTCGGTGCGGTACCAGCCCGTGATGATCGAGCGCAGTTCGTTGATGGGGCCGGCAGCGAGGATCATCACGATATGGATGATGAAGAAGCCGACCAGCAGCACCATCACCGTGAAATGGATGGTGCGCGCTGTCTGCCTTCCGCCGAGCAGTTCATTGAGCCAGGGCAGCACCGAGTTCATGCTCGGCGACATGGCAAGGCCGGTGATGATCATCAGCGGCAACAGCACGAACAGCACGCCGCCGTAAGCCATTTTCTGCAGCGTGTTGTATTCACGGGTGTGGTGAAACCTGAGCTTGGCGTGGTCGACGATGTCCTGCGGCAGGCGCTTGAGATCGTCCAGGCGCGGCGCCAGATCGCGGCGCAGATGGCCGTTGATGAGACTGGCGACAAGCCAGACCACCAGTGTGGTGGTCAGTATCCAGGCGAAGAAGAAATGCACGACGCGGGCGGTGCCGAGATCGTAGTAAGACGGGATGGTCGCCCAGGACGGAAAGCCGCGCGAGGTTTCCTGGCCGGCGGGGCCGGACCAGCCGAGCACACCGGTGGTGTCGAAGCGATGGCCGAAGATTTCGGTATAGCCGCGTGGGCCGGTGGCGGTGTTTTCGGCGCCGATGGCAAAGACGGTGTTGTTGTAGCCGAAGCCGGATTGCTTGCCGATGTAAAGCTGCGGGCGGGCGTTGAAGATCTGCAGGCCGGACAACAACATGAAGAACAGCGAGATGGCCCACAGCCAGTGCGTCAGACGCGTCCAGCGCGATTGCCGGTAGATCAGCGTCGTATCCTTCGGCGCGGTGGTATCCGCTTCGGCGATGGCCTGGCTCATGGCAATGGTTTCCATCTTTTCCTCGCCTTCCGGCTCGCGCGATCCTGGCGTGGCCGCGCTCGTCCTTGTCCTCCCAATACGTCGCTATCGAAAGCGATGTTTCATACGATCACGTTTTTATTACGGGCACGGTTTTGTCACGGGGACGGATTGCCGAGGCTGACCGCGAGATTGACGACGGCAGCGACGATGACCGTGTTGAAGAAGAACGACAGGATCGAATGGACAAGCACGACGCGGCGCATATGTGACGTTGTGATCGCCGTGTCGGCGGTCTGCGCGGTCATGCCGATCACCGTCGCGAAGTAGAGGAAATCCCAGCCCTCCGGCCGTTTGCTGCCGGGGAAATCGAGGCCGCCGATCGGCATCTTCTTCTTGGTCTCGGCATCGATCGCGTCGCCGTCCATCCAGTAGACATGAGCATAGTGAAGTGCCGCCAGGCAGTGGATGGTGAACCAGCCCAGCGGGATCGACAGCATGGCGATACCGAGTTCGATCGGGTCGCGATCCCTATGGTTGATCAGCAGGAACAAAAGGACGATGGCGATGCTGACGACACCGAGCGTGATGGCAAAGATGCCCAGCACTGGCAGGTCGACCTCGCGCGCATTCTTGCTGAGATAGCGGCCGGACAGCAGCGGCATCTTGGCGAGGACGAGTGCGATGAAGACGAAGAAGAAGGCGTCGGCAGCGACCGAGACGGAATAGGCAAGCGGCAAGCCCGCGATCAGCGCGATAATCAACGCCGGCAGACCGACGCAGGCCGACACCAGAAATTGCTTGTGCCGGTGCAGCGGGTTCGTGACGGGGATATCTGTCGCCATAGTCCGGCCCCTGGTGCCGTTTCTAGCCCGGTGTGACGGATTTCAGCGCTCGCCGCAAGATGCGGTCGAGCTCGTTCAGGAAGCGCGAACGGTCCTGCGGCGCAAAGCTGGCATTGTAACCCTTGCTCTCGCCGGTCTCCCGCAAATGCTGCTTCAAATCGCGCATTGCCACAGCCATGCCGATGGTTTCGGGCGTGAACGGCCGCCCGGTGGGGCCGAGCACATAGGCGCCGAGCGCCACGGCGCGGGCGGCAAGCGGGATGTCGGCGGTGATCACGATGTCGTTGGATTTTGCGTTGTCGACAATCCAGTCGTCGGCGGCGTCGGCACCTTTGGAGACGACGACGTTGCGGATCATCGGATCACGTGAGGGACGCAGGCCGCCATTGGAGACGTAAGTAACGGCGACGCCATGGCGCTCGGCGACCTTTTCAACCTCGGCCTTCACCGGGCAGGCGTCGGCGTCGACGTAGATGGCGGGTGCGGGCATTGTCTCTCCAAAACGAACATGGGGCCGGCATGTTACCCGGCCCCATGCCAGAAATCTTGGCCTGTCAGGCTGGCAGGGCGCCCGACTTCTTCGCCGTCCAGGTGGCCATATAGTCCATCAGACCGGGGTTCAGGCAGTCATAGGGTTCGAGCCCGATCGATTTCAACTGCGCGCGAATACCGTCCATCCGCTTGGGGTCGACACCGGATTCGATGATCGACGAGACGAAGGCGGTGAAGCCCGGCGGCGACCAGCCGTCTTCCTCGAAACGCTCGGGATGGATGAAGGACAGACCCTTGAACGGATGGTCGCGCTCGACCGGTCCGTGCATGTGGACGCCGCAGCCGGTGCAGGCATGGCGCAGGATCGTCGCCGAGGGATCGACCACCTTCAGCTTGTCGCCGTTTTCGGTGACGGTGACATCGCCGGTGCCGGCGACCGCCACGACCGAGAACACCGCGCCGTCAGGCTTCCAGCATTTGGTGCAGCCGCAGGCATGGTTGTGGGCGATCTGACCCTTGACCTTCACCTTGACCGGCTTGCTGGTGCAGGCGCAGACCAACGTGCCGCCGGCAAAGCTGGCGCTCTCCCTGGGCAAGCCATTGTCGATTTTCGGATGTAGTTTCTCAGGCATTGTCTTCCTCCCTTGTTGAACCCGTGCAACTTCAGTCGCTGGCCCTTCGGTCGGCGGCTTTCTTCTCCTAGTAAACGACCACGCTTCGGATCGACTTGCCCTCATGCATGAGATCAAAACCCTTGTTGATGTCCTCCAGCTTCAGCAAATGGGTGATCATCGGGTCGATCTGGATCTTGCCGTCCATGTACCAGTCGACGATTTTTGGCACATCGGTGCGGCCGCGCGCGCCGCCGAAGGCGGTGCCCATCCAGCTGCGGCCGGTGACCAGCTGGAACGGCCGCGTTGAGATCTCCTGGCCAGCACCGGCGACGCCGATGACCACCGACTTGCCCCAGCCGCGATGCGAGGCTTCCAGCGCCTGGCGCATCACCTTGGTATTGCCGGTGCAGTCGAATGTGTAGTCGGCGCCACCGATCTGGTCGGCGCCGCGCTTGGTCATGTTGACCAGGTGCGGAACGATATCGCCGTCGATCTCCTTCGGATTGACGAAATGCGTCATGCCGAAGCGCTCGCCCCATTCCTTCTTGTCGTTGTTCAAATCGACGCCGATGATCATGTCGGCGCCGGCAAGCTTCAGGCCCTGGATGACGTTGAGGCCGATGCCGCCGAGACCGAAGACGACAGCGGTCGCGCCTTGCTCGACCTTGGCGGTGTTGATGACGGCACCGATGCCGGTGGTGACGCCGCAGCCGATGTAGCAGATCTTGTCGAACGGCGCGTCGGGATTGACTTTTGCGACGGCGATCTCAGGCAAGACCGTAAAATTGGAGAAGGTCGAGCAGCCCATATAGTGGAAGATCTTGTCCTTGCCGATCGAGAAGCGCGACGAGCCGTCCGGCATCAGGCCTTGGCCCTGCGTGGCGCGGATAGCGGTGCACAGGTTGGTTTTCCTGGACAGGCAGGACGGGCACTGCCGGCATTCCGGCGTATAGAGCGGGATGACGTGGTCACCCTTCTTGACCGAGGTGACGCCCTTGCCGACATCGACGACGACGCCGGCGCCCTCATGGCCGAGGATCGCCGGGAACAGGCCTTCGGGATCGGCGCCCGACAAAGTGAATTCGTCGGTGTGGCAGATGCCGGTCGCCATGATCTCGACCAGCACCTCGCCCTCGCGCGGTCCGTCGAGGTCGACCTCCATGATCTCCAGCGGCTTTCCGGCAGCAACAGCGACAGCGGCGCGCGTTTTCATCAGGCAGTTCCTCCCAAGGCGATTGGTCTTCAGGCTTTCAGGATTTTTATACTGTTTCAACCCGATTTGGCGACCAAATATGGCGCAAATCTTGGCCCAGTCGTCGGCGATCCCGACCTTTGTCTCGCGGCACGGGCCTGGCGTGCCGGAAGTGTCTTGATGGGTGCGCGGCCGGGCGGTGCTTGAGCCCGGCTGCCGAAGCCCATAAGAAGGACGAAAGACCCGAGGAAACGCCTTCGATGTTCACGAAAATCCTGATCGCCAATCGCGGCGAGATCGCTTGCCGCGTCATCAAGACGGCGCGCAAGATGGGCATCGCCACTGTAGCGGTTTATTCCGACGCCGATCGCGACGCCGTGCATGTCGAAATGGCCGACGAAGCCGTGCATATCGGGCCGTCGCCTGCCGCACAGAGCTATCTGCTGCCTGAGAAGATCATCGCCGCCTGCAAGGAGACGGGGGCTCAGGCCGTGCATCCCGGCTACGGCTTTCTGTCGGAGCGGGCCGCCTTCTGCGAAGCGCTGGAGGCGGAAGGCATTGTCTTCATCGGCCCAAAGCCCAAGGCGATCAAGGCGATGGGTGACAAGATCGAATCGAAGAAGTTCGCCAACGCGGCCAAGGTTTCGACGGTGCCCGGCTGGCTCGGCGTCATCGAGAATGCCGACCATGCGGAGAAGATCGCCGGCGAGATCGGCTATCCCGTGATGATCAAGGCTTCGGCCGGTGGCGGCGGCAAGGGCATGCGCATCGCCTGGAGCCAGTCCGAGGTGCGCGACGGCTTCGATCGAGCGCGCTCGGAGGCGAAAAGCTCGTTCGGCGACGACCGCGTGTTCATCGAAAAATTCGTGGTCGATCCGCGCCACATCGAAATCCAGGTGCTGGCCGACGCGCATGGCACCGCGCTCTATCTCGGTGAGCGCGAATGCTCGATCCAGCGCCGCAACCAGAAGGTCGCCGAAGAGGCTCCGTCGCCCTTCCTCGATGCCAAAACCAGGAAGGCGATGGGCGAGCAGGCCGTGGCGCTGGCCAAGGCGGTCGACTATCAGAGCGCCGGCACCGTCGAGTTCATCGTCGATGCTGAAAAGAACTTCTACTTCCTTGAAATGAATACGAGATTGCAGGTCGAGCATCCGGTGACGGAGCTCATTACCGGCATCGATCTGGTTGAGCAGATGATCCGCGTCGCCGCGGGCGAGAAGCTTGGTATCAAGCAGAGCGACGTGAAGCTGAACGGCTGGGCGGTGGAAAGCCGGCTCTACGCCGAGGATCCCTACCGCAACTTCCTGCCGTCGATCGGCCGGCTGACGCGTTACCGGCCGCCGGAGGAGGGCACGTTCGGCGACGTCGTCATCCGCAACGACACCGGCGTCACCGAAGGCTCCGAGATTTCGATGTTCTATGACCCGATGGTGGCAAAGCTTTGTACCTGGGCGCCGACGCGTCTCGCGGCCATCGATGCGATGTCGGAGGCATTGGACAGTTTCATCGTCGACGGCATCGAGCACAACATCCCCTTCCTGGCGGCTCTGATGCAGCACCCGCGCTGGCGCGAAGGGCGGATATCGACAGGCTTTATCGCGGAGGAATATCCTGACGGTTTCGCGCCGATCGTTCCGGACGATGACGAAAAGGCGGTGCTGGCGGCGATCGCCACGGCCGTGGAGCTTTTGCGCCGCGACCGGCTCGATCGGCTGGGCGGGCGGCTGGCGCCGCATTCAGGCGCGCTCAAGCGCGACTGGGTGGTGAAGATCGGCGAGGACTATCTCGAGGCTGCGATCCTCGAAGGCATGATCTCCATCCCGATGGAAATCGACCTGTCGGTCGACGGCGGCAAGGCGCTGACGGTGACTTCCGACTGGCGGCCGGGCGATCTGATCTGGCGCGGCACGGTTGGTGCCCGCAAGGTCACAGCGCAGATCAGGCCGCTGCCGAATGGCTTGCGCATCGCCTGGAAAGGCATGTCGGTGACGGCGCGCGCCATGCTGCCACGCACGGCGGAGCTCGAACGGCTGATGCCGGAGAAAGTGGCGCCCGACACGTCCAAGATGCTGCTTTGCCCGATGCCGGGGCTGGTTGTGTCGATAGCGGTTGCCGAGGGGCAGGAGGTCAAGGCCGGCGAGACGCTGGCCGTGGTCGAGGCGATGAAGATGGAAAACGTGCTGCGCGCCGACCGTGATCTTGTTGTGTCGAAGCTCAACGCCAAGCCGGGCGACAGCCTGGCCGTGGATGCGGTGATCATGGAATTCGCCTGAGATTGTTTGGAAATTCTACTCTGGCGGCCATCTGAAGGCGTTTTCTGCGCTTCCGGTGCTCACGGACCCAAATGTCCGCTGCGCTCCGGTTCTCGAAACCACCACCATATGACTCGCCAGAGCGAATTTCGAAACAATCTCTGAGCCGAGTCGGCAGGTATGGAATGCTGTGGTCGGGGACCGTTTGTGCTGGACTGGTATCGCCCGGTCCCGGACAATACATCTCCATCGACTCAAAGCCCTAGGCAGCGCGAGAAATTATGGCGGATGACAAACTTCCACGCGATCCCCTGAAGCGCGAAGCAGCGATCGCTGCTGCGCGCCCGGAGACACCGGCGCGGCCGTTCATCCACCTGCGCGTGCATTCAGCGTATTCGCTGCTCGAAGGCGCCTTGCAGGTCGCCGCCGTTGTCGGTCATGCCGTCAAGGACGAGTGCCCGGCCATCGCCGTCACCGACACCAACAATCTGTTCGGCGCGCTGGAATTTGCCCAGAAAGCGGTGAAGGAGGGTATCCAGCCGATCATCGGCTGCCAGATCGATCTCGCCTTTTCCGGCGAGACCAGCGATGCGCAGCGCGACCGCCGCCGCCATGGGCCAGAGATGCACGCCGTGGTGCTGCTCGCCGCCACCGAGGCCGGCTATAGCAATCTGGTCAGGTTGGTCAGCCAGGTCTATCTGGAAACGCCGCCGGGCGAGCCCGTGCATCTGACGTCAGCAATGCTGGAAGGCCATAGCGATGGCCTGATCTGCCTCAGCGGCGGGCCGCGCGGGCCGATCGGCCGGGCGCTGAAAGAGGACCGCCGCGATCTTGCCGAAACACGGCTGCTGGCGCTCAAGGCGCTGTTTGGCGACCGGCTCTATGTCGAGCTGGACCGGGTTTCCGGCTATGACCGCGCCATCGAAAAATCATCGGTCGATCTCGCCTATATCCATGACCTGCCGCTGGTCGCCACCAATGAGGCCTTCTTTTCCGCCCGCGACGATTATGACGCGCATGATGCGCTGATCGCCATTGCCGAAGGCTCGGTTGTCGCCGCCGACAACCGCCGCCGGCTGACATCGGACAATTTCCTGCGCAGCCAGGCCGATATGGCAAGGTTGTTCGCCGATCTGCCGGAGGCGATCGACAACACCGTCGAGATCGCACTGCGCTGCTCCTACTATCCCAAGAACCGCAACCCGATCCTGCCGCGCTTTACCGGCGGCGATGTCGCCGACAATGAGGTGGCGCTGAAGGCCGAGGCCGACGAACTGCGGCGCCAGGCCCAAGAGGGGCTGGAGGCGCGGCTGGCGGCGCATGGACCCACTGCCGGCTACACGGTCGAGCAGTATCGCGAGCGGCTCGATTTCGAACTCTCCATCATCGAGAAGATGAAATTCCCCGGCTACTTCCTGATCGTCGCCGACTTCATCAAATGGGCGAAGGCGCAAGGCATTCCGGTCGGGCCGGGCCGCGGTTCGGGCGCGGGATCGCTGGTTGCATATTCGACAACCATCACCGACATCGACCCGTTGCGCTTCTCGCTGCTGTTCGAGCGCTTCCTCAATCCCGACCGCGTGTCGATGCCCGACTTCGACATCGATTTCTGCCAGGACCGGCGCGAAGAGGTCATCCGCTACGTCCAGCAGAAATACGGCCGCGACCAGGTGGGGCAGATCATCACCTTCGGTACGCTGCAGGCGCGCGCCGTGCTGCGCGACGTTGGCCGCGTGCTGCAGATGCCTTACGGCCAGGTCGACAAGCTGTCCAAAATGGTGCCGCAGAACCCGGCCAATCCGGTAAAGCTGGCGGACGCCATCGCCAATGAGCCGCGCTTTGCCGAAGAGGCCGAGAAGGAGCCGATCGTGCAGACGCTGCTCGATATGGCGCAGAAGCTGGAAGGGCTTTACCGCCACGCCTCGACGCATGCCGCGGGCATCGTCATCGGTGACAGGCCTTTGTCGGAGCTGGTGCCAATGTACCGCGATCCGCGCTCGGACATGCCGGTCACCCAGTTCAACATGAAATATGTCGAGCAGGCCGGGCTGGTGAAGTTCGACTTCCTCGGCCTGAAGACGCTGACGGTGCTGGAGACGGCGGTGAAGCTGATCCGCCGGCGCGGCATCGAGATCGACCTGGCGACGATCCCGCTCGACGATCCCGACACTTACGCCATGTTGTCGCGCGGCGAAGTGGTCGGCGTGTTCCAGGTGGAAAGCGCCGGCATGCGCAAGGCGCTGATCGGCATGCGGCCCGACTGCATCGAGGACATTATCGCGCTGGTGGCGCTCTATCGTCCGGGCCCGATGGAGAACATTCCGACCTACAACGCCAGAAAGCACGGCGAGGAGGAGATGGCCTCGATCCATCCCAAGATCGACCATCTGGTGAAGGAGACGCAAGGCGTCATCGTCTACCAGGAACAGGTGATGCAGATCGCGCAGGAGCTGTCCGGCTATTCGCTCGGCGAAGCCGATCTTCTGCGCCGCGCCATGGGCAAGAAGATCCGCGCCGAGATGGACAAGCAGCGCGAGCGCTTCGTCTCCGGCGCCGTCGAGCGCGGCGTCGGCAAGCCGCAGGCCGACTTCATCTTCGACCTTTTGGCCAAATTCGCCGACTACGGCTTCAACAAATCGCATGCCGCGGCTTACGCCGTGGTTTCCTACCAGACCGCCTTTCTCAAGGCGCATTATCCGGTCGAATTCCTGGCGGCGTCGATGACGCTCGACATGGGCAACACCGACAAGCTCGCCGATTTCCGCCAGGATGCACTGCGCCTCGGCATCGAGGTGGTGGCGCCGTCGGTGATGACCAGCTTCCGCAATTTCGAGGTCGGCGAGAACCGCATCTACTATTCGCTTGCCGCGCTGAAGGGGGTTGGCGACGCGGCGGTCGAGCACATCGTTGCGATGCGCGGCGAAAAGCCGTTCAAGAACCTCGCCGATTTCTGCGAGCGGGTCGACCCGAAGATTGTCGGCAAACGCGTGTTCGAAAGCCTGATCATGGCCGGTGCGCTCGACTGCTTCGGCCATGACCGTGCCCAGATGATGGCCGGCGTCGAGCGGATGATGGGGCTGGCCTCGCTGGCGCAGCAGAATGCCATCTCTGGCCAGCACGACATCTTCGGCGCTTCACTTGGCGCGCAGTCGCAGGCGCTCAATTTGCCGCAGACCGATCCGTGGCTTGCCGCCGACCGGCTGCACCGCGAATTCCAGGTCGTCGGCTTCTATCTCTCGGCGCATCCGCTCGACGAATACAAGGCGGCGCTGCAGAAGATGCGGGTGCAGAACTGGGGCGAGTTCTCGGCCGCGGTCAAGCGCGGTGCTGCGGCCGGGCGGCTCGCCGGCACCGTCACCACCAAGCAGGAGCGCAAGACCCGCACCGGCAACAAGATGGGCGTCATCGCCTTTTCCGACACGTCGGGCCAGTATGAAGCCGTGCTGTTTTCAGAGGGGCTGGCGCAATATCGCGACCTGCTCGAGCCCGGCCGTTCGGTGGTGATCACCGTTTCGGCCGAAGACCGGCCCGAAGGCGTCAATCTGCGCATCCAGACCGTGCAGTCGCTGGAGGACGAGGCCAGTCGCATCCAGAAGGCGCTGCGCATCTTTGTTCGAAATGACGGGCCTGCTTCGGCGATTCAATCGCAGCTTACCCAGCGTGGGGAAAGTCAGGTAAGCATTATCGTCATCAAAGAAGAGGCGCAGGGCGAGGTCGAGATCGAACTGCCCAATCGCTACCGCATCTCGCCGCAGATCGCGTCCGCCATGCGCGCCGTGCCGGGTGTGGTCGAGGTGGAATTGGTCTAGCTGATTTTCGGGAAAACCCGTTTACCGACACGAAGATCGTCTATAGCTTCCGACGCGTGGGCACCGTCTCATCGAACCGATAATCAGGAACCGGAATTGCTGACGTGGCACCGTCCACGGGGCAGGCGTGGGTTCCAAAAACGTCGAGGTTACGATGACCAACCCTATCCGTTTCGGCCGTGTTGCCGCCATGCTGCCTGTCGCTGACATGCGAAGGGCCACCGCCTTCTATTGCGGCGTGCTCGGCTTTTCCAAGACATTCGAGAATGGCGACCCGGTCGGCTTCATGATTCTGGAACGCGATGACGCCGAACTGCATCTGACCTTGCAGAAGGATCACCGCGCCGTGCATTTCAACGTCGCCCATATGATGGTCGGAGACGTCGATGCCATGCATGACGCCTGCAAGGCGCACGGCCTTCGCATCGTCAAAGGTTTGCGCGATCATGACTATGGCTTGCGCGCCTTCGTCTTCGAGGATCCCGACGGCAATCGCATCGATGTCGGCCAGCGCATCGCGAAGTGACTTTGTTCTGGGCCTGACATTGTAGGCGATAGGGCCAGCGTGCCCCGCGCAGTTGAAGTGAAGCTCCTTTGAACCACATGCGTTGAGCACGAACTTCAAAGGAACGCACAATCATGCCCAGCCGCGAACGCGTTGAAGCCTTCCTCAAGGAGGTGGTCGAAGGCAGCCATGTCAAGGCGATCGCCGACTTCTACCATGACGATGCGACCATGCAGGAGAATCTCGGCGTCCCGAGGCGCGGCATCGAAACGCTGATGGCGCATGAGCAGGCCGCGCTCGACCGGATCGAGAGGATGCACACGCATCCGGTCCAAACATTCCTGGTCGATGGCGACCATGTCGCCATCCGCTGGACGTTCGACCGTATCGACAAGACAGGCACCGTGCGGCGGCTGGAAGAGGTCGCCCTGCAGCGCTGGCGCGGCGACCGGATCGCCGAGGAGCGGTTCGTCTATGATACCGCCTCGGCATGGCGCCTTGTCGGGCCTGACGGCAAAGTGGTGGAAGGCTGAGGATTGCCGGCCGCCACTAGACGGTTCCGGCTGCGGCCGCTAGGCACTTTGTCATGAAAGCGGACAAGGACGGCCTACAGCAAAGCTCAGCGATGGCGCGGCTGCGTGACAGGCTGCGCAAGCTCTATCACGGGCGCACGCCGGCGGCGTTTCGGTTTCAACTGGCGGTGGTTATCATCGACCTCGCCATCATTGCCTTCTTCATCGCTACGCCGGTCTTGCAAGACAAGCCGTCCTTTCTCTGGCTCGATTACTCCGTGGCGGCCCTGGTTGCCGCGGACATGGCGGCCCGGCTCTTGGCCTCCAACGACATGCTGCGGCTGATGAAACAGCCGACATCCTGGGTCGATGTCTTCATCCTTTTGACGCTGCTGATGCCGACCGCACTTGCAAACCTGGCGTTCCTGCGCATCCTGCGGCTGTGGTCGCTGTCGCGCAGCGGGTCGTTGTGGCGGCATTTCGAGATGCGCGGACTGAGGCCTTGGCGCGAGGCGAGCCACGCGGTTATCAACCTTTTGACGTTCCTGTTCGTCATCACAGGCTTCGTCTACACCTTCTTCTTCCGCACCGGCGCCGGCCTCGAAAACTATGTCGATGCGCTTTATTTCACCGTTGCCACAGTGACGACGACCGGTTTCGGCGACATCGTCCTGCCGGGGGTCGCCGGCAAGCTGACCGCCATCGTCACCATGATCATCGGAATATCGCTGTTCGTCAGGCTGGCGACGGCGATCTTCCGCCCCGCCAAAGTGTTCTTTCCCTGTCCGCACTGCGGCCTGCAGCGGCACGAGCCGGATGCCGTTCATTGCAAGGCCTGTGGCCACCTGCTCAACATACCTGACGAGGGAAACTAGGTGTGCCGATATTCAGGTGATGCCGGCCTGCAAACGCCGGCTTCCTGCGCTTCCGGTGCTCACGTACTTAAGTACGCTCCGCTCCGGTTCTCAGAAGCCACCATTTTCGGCTCGGCCTGACCTGAATCTCAACACACCTAGGCGGCAGGGCTACGACGCCGCCACTTCGGCCGGTTTTGGACCTTTGCGCTGCAGGTTGAGCAGATTGCCCATCAGGATCAGCGCGGCGCCGCCGGCGGTGAAGATGTCGATCTGCTCGCTGTAGAGCAGCCAGCCGACCAGCGCCGACAGCGGCACACGCAGGAAATCCATCGGCGAGATGATCGTGGCGTCGGCATAGACCAGCGCGCGGGCCAGGCAGAAATGCGATGACATGCCGGTGAAGGCGATGACGAAAATCCACGGCCAGAGCGCCAGCGAGGGATTGCGCCATTCATAAAGCGCCGGCACGAGGCCGACCGCCGACTGGATGACCAGCATCCAGAAGATGATGCGCACGACGCTGTCGGTGCGTGTCAGTGATTTGACCAGCACCAGCGAGATGCCGAAGCAAACCGCGGCGCCGAGAACGACGAGGTGGCCCGGATCCATCGAGCCGACGCCGGGGCGCACGATGACCACCACGCCGATCAAACCGAGCACGATCGCCGCCAGCCTTGGCCGCGACAGTTTTTCGCCAAGGAAGCTGACGGCCAGGATCGCGGTCCAGATCGGCGTGGTGAATTCGATCGAGATCAGCACCGCAAGCGGGATCAGCGTCAGCGCATAGAGCCAGGCCGCCTGGCCGGTATAGTGGATGACGTTGCGAGCGATATGGGCAAGCGGGCGCTGCGTGCGCATCGCGGCGAAACCACCGCTCATCATCACCAGCGGCAACAGGATGAAAAAGCCGATCACCGAGCGCAGTTCCAACACCTGGAAGACGTTGAGCTCCGCGGTCGTGGCGCGGCCGGCGACCGACATCGCCAGGAACGAGGCGATCGACAGCGCCATCCAGAAAGCGGCTTTGGGGATCGAGGGAGCAGGGACCATGGGCGCTATGTCGCAAGACCGCGGCCGCGCCGCAACCGTTAGTCGAAGCATTCGACTGGGCCAGCGGGGCGATGTCGAAAACGGTTGTAAAAAAACGGTCACGTCGAAGGCGGAATCTGCTGGCGGGGCACTCGTTTCGAGTCGACATTTAGGCCATCCCTGTGGAGTGGCCCGCGCTTTTGTGATCGCGAGAGGGGATTCTGGATGAAATCAGTCGTCGGGTTGCTGATTGCCGTCTGCCTGCTGTCAGCGACGGCGGCACATGCCGACGAAGCGAGCTTTCTGCGCTCGCTGCAAGGAGAATTTGCCGGCAAAGGAACAGTCAGGATCAGGACGAATTCGCCAGTCATGAACATTTCCTGCACCTTCAAATCGGATACGACGGATACCTCGCTCTCGCTGGACGGCACCTGCCGCGCCATGATGATCATGACGCGCGAAATCCGCGCCGACCTGACGATCAGCGCAGCGACCTACAGCGGCACCTATGTCGGTTCCAGAAGTGGACCGGCGGCACTCAGCGGCAGCCGCACCGGCGACGCGATCAACCTCGACATCCGTTGGGCAAAGATCGTCAATGGCGATCGCGACGCCCAGATGATAGTCGAAAAGATCGGCGCCGACGCCATGCGCCTGACCGTGACCGATGTCGATCCCAACACCGGCAAGACGGTGGTGACAAGCCGCATCGATCTCAATCGCACCTAAGTTTGTTTCCGTCGCAACCGCTAGCCGACGCATTCGAACGGGCCAGCCCTTGGGCAGGGCGGCGTCAAAGACAATCATATCGAAAGCGGAACCCGTTGTGCGGGCAGGCGTTCTAAGTCTGCGTGGTGCCGGCTTCTGCTGGACGCGCGGCATGTCCAACATGTTTCGGGGGAGAGTATGATGAAATCACTTGCATGCTTTGTCCTTGCCGGTTGCTTGATGGCTGCGACGGACGCACGTGCCGACGAGGCTGATTTCCTGCGCTCGTTCCAGGGAAATTTTGCCGGACAGGGAACTGTCAAGGTCACCACCGACGCACCGACGTTGAATGTGTCCTGCACCTTCAATTCCGATGCGACCTCGACCTCATTGTCGTTGGATGGTCGCTGCCGAGGGCTTGTCGTGGTGACGCGCGCGATCAGCGCTGATCTGAAGGCCAGCGGGGCGAAATACACCGGCGTCTATGTCGGATCGCGCACCGGTCCTGCGCAACTCGCCGGCAGCCGCTCGGGTAACGCGATCAATCTCGGTATTAGCTGGGCGACGGAGGTCAATGGCGACCGCAAGGCGCGATTGACGGTCGAGAAAACCAGCGGCGACGGAATGCGGTTGACCGTTACCGACGTCGATCCAAAAACCGGCAAGAGCGTGGTGACAAGCCGCATCGATCTGCAGCGCATCTAAGCCGTATTACTCCTCGATCGGCTCGGGCGGGTTGGCGTTGCGGCCCTTGCCGAAGGTATAGCCGGTTTCCACCGCCTTCTTGCCGAACTTGTCGCGCAGCGTGTCGATGGCGCTTTCGGCCATGGCCCGCTTGCGTGAGCCGACGTCGACCAGATCGGGCGGATCGGCCTTCTCGTCATCGGAGAGATCGCTGACCCCGATGCCGAGCAGCCGGTACTTTGTACCGTCCGCCTCCTTGCGCAGGAGCTCAAGCCCGGTCTGAAAAATGCGGTCGGCCAGCCTTGTCGGGTCGCCGAGCTGGCGGTTGCGGGTGCGCAGCTTGAAATCCTGGGACTTCAGCTTCAGCACCACGGTGCGTCCGGCAATGCCTGACTTCTTCAGCCTGGCCGAGACCTTTTCAGACAACCCCCTCAGCACCGGAACCAGTTCGTCCATTTCAGCTATATCGGTGTCGAAAGTGGTTTCGGCCGAGACGCTTTTTGCATCCTGGTCAGGATCGACACGGCGGTCGTCCTGGCCGCGCGACAGGTGGTAGAGCCGGGTGCCCATCACGCCATAGCGGCGCATCAGATCGGCGCGCTCCATGCGCTGCAACTGGGCGATGGTGCGGATGCCGTCGCGCTCCAGCGTGGCGGCAAAGGCCTTGCCAACGCCCCAGATCATTGTCACCGGCTGTTCGGCCAGGAAACCCAGCACCTCGGCCTCGCCGATCACCGAAAAGCCGCGCGGCTTGCGGAAATCGGAGGCGACCTTGGCCAGGAACTTACAGTAGGAGAGGCCGGCCGAAACGGTGATGCCGATCTCCTTTTCGATGGTCAGCGCAAAGCGCGCCAGCACCACTGCCGGCGGCATGCCGTGCAGGCGCTCGGTGCCGGCAAGATCGAGAAACGCCTCGTCGATGGAGAGGGGCTCGACCAGCGGTGTCAGCGCCTGCATAAACGCGCGCACTTCGCGGCCGACGCGGACATATTTTTCCATGTTGGGCGGGATGACGACCGCTTCCGGACAGGCTTCAAGCGCCTTGAACATCGGCATTGCCGAGCGCACGCCCTTGATGCGGGCGATGTAGCAGGCGGTGGAGACGACGCCGCGCTTGCCGCCGCCGATGATTAGCGGCTTATCCTTCAGCGCCGGATTGTCGCGCTTTTCGATCGCCGCATAGAAGGCGTCGCAATCGATATGGGCAAGATGCAGCCGGTAGAGTTCGGGATGACGGGCAAGCCGGGGGCTGCCGCAGCGCTCGCAGCGTCTGACATCGCTGCGCTGAAGGGTCAGGCAGTCGCGGCAAAAACCGTGCTCGGGATTGTTGACAGGGGCCGCCATCGCTGCGAACATAAAGAGAACAGATGCAATGGTACGTCAGGACGGAAGCCGCCACAAGCGGTTAGCCGGGAGAGAACTCATGAGCACGACCATAGCGCCGCTGGCGCCCGAATTGTGGGCGGATTTCGAGGACCTTTTCGGCAAGCAGGGCGCCTGTTACGGCTGCTGGTGCACGTATTTCCGGCAGGCGCCGGCGGCGCGGCGCGCCAGCGACAAGCAGCGCAACAAAGATCTTATCAAGGCGCGTATCGAGGCTGGGCCGCCGCCGGGGCTTTTGGCTTTCGAGGACGGCGTGGCGGTCGGCTGGATGCAGATCGGTCCGCGCGCCGACGTGCCCGAATGGAACAATCGGGGCAGGGGCTCGGCCCCGGTCGATCCGTCCGACGCCAGCGATTCCGGTGTCTGGGCGATCTCCTGCTTCTTCATCCGCGCCAGTGCGCGCGGCAGGGGCATAAGCCATCGTCTGGTCGAAGGCGGCATCGCCTTTGCCCGCCAGAACAAAGCGCGGCTGGTCGAGGCCTGTCCGATCGATGTATCGCGCGATTCGCGTTCGATCGGTCTGTTCGTCGGCTCGTCGCGTGTGTTTGAAAAGGCCGGCTTCGAGCGGCTTGTCGAACGCAAGGCCGGCCGGCCGCTGATGCGGCTGGTGCTGTAGTGTGGTTGTGATGGTACCTTACTATCAATGCTTGAAGCGTTTTTGCGTTCAAAATGGGGGTCAAGATGAAGCGTGTTTTGCCATTTGTTTTGCTGCTCGCAATCGGTACGCCAGCCTGGGGGCAGGCTGTCGACAGTCAAGGTGCAAGGCAGCTGTCGGATAATCTGTCGCGTTACATTGGCAAGAAGGCGCTCGACAGCGGCATTCTGAAGATTTCGGCCGACGGCGATGCATATCGGATAGCCCTCGACTTCAATGCAGTGCTTAGGGCAAATCCTAGCAAGGACCCTCTGACATTCAACCTCGCGCCATTTGCGATTCTGGTCAAACCGCGCAACGACGGAAGCTGGAGCGTGTCGTCAGATCTAACGCCCAACGCCTTCGTCGACGTCGAGGGGCCGCACGGGGCGCGGTTCTCCGTTTCCGGCTCCGCTTTTAGCGGCATCTACGATCCGGGATTGGCAGCTTTCACCAGCGGGGCGGGCTCGATGGCCGGCATGCAAGTGGCGTCCAGAGATCCCAAGGAGCCTATGGACCTCAGCGTCGGCGCCGGAACGTCGATCTTGGCTGCTGGCAAATCCGCAGGCGGCGGCGTTGATTTTGCCGTGACGCAGACGATCGCTGATTTCGTCGAAACGGCCATGGTTGACCAAGATGAGACGGGACTGAAAGTGCCGTTCACGATGAAGTCACCTCGGGTGTCGGCCAAGATTACCGGGAATGGCGTGCGCACGAAGGCGTTGCTCGATCTTCTCGGTTTTGCCGTCGCCAACCAGGACGAAGCCACACTGAAGGCAAATCAGGCCGAGCTCAAATCACTGCTGACAAGTGCATTGCCCCTGTGGGAGCGGCTGGAAGAGTCCTATCGCTTCGAGGGCGTGACCTTTGCAACGGCACGGGGTGATTTTGGGCTCAGAGATTTCAGTGTAATGACTAGCATCGGCGGCATCTCCAACGATGGAAAGATCGACTACAGCATCAAGGCGGCGGGGCTGACCGTTCCCCCGCAACTTGTACCAGGCTGGAGCGTCGCCATGCTGCCCACCGATCTCGAATTGAACGTCGGAGGCGCCAACATAGATCTCGATACGATGGCGAAAAAAGCGATCGAAGCTTTTGATCTCAATAAGGATCCGCCGCTGTCGGACGAGTTTGGCAATGCCTTGGCCGCCGATTTCATGGCGAACAACCCGAAGATCGTGCTCGGGCATAGTACAGTGAAGAACGGCAGCGTCGAAGTGACGATGGAAGGCGAGATGACGTTCCCGGGCATGAAACCGGATGCGACGGTGACGGTGGACGTCGCGGGCTACGACAAGATCGTGCAGGCTGTTCAAGCCGCCGCCAAGACTGACCCGCAGGCTGCAGAGATTTTCCCGGCCACACTCGCTGTCAAAGGGTTTGCCAAAACGTTGCCCGATGGCCGACTGGAGTGGGTGATCGACGCCAAGGCTGACGGCTCAATCATCGTCAACGGCGCCATGTTGAAGCCGGCCGATGCCGTGCAGGATATCTCCATTTTCGATCCGAGCAAAGCGACCGTTCCGGATGGAGGCGGGGCAGGGGCGAAGCTGAAACCCTGAGCGCTTGCGGTATTCGAAAAGGCCGGCTTCGAGCGGCTTGTTGAACGCAAGGCCGGCCGGCCGCTGATGCGGCTGGTGCTATAGCCCGTAATGCAGGGTCTTGTCTTGCGGCTGTGATGGTATTTCCCTACCAGTGGCAGAAACGGTTTTGACGGCCGCAATAGAGTGGAGGATCGATATGAAGCGCGTATTGCCATTTGTTTTGCTTCTTGCCTGCAGCGCACCGGCGTTTGGCCAGACGGTGGACAGCCAGGGCGCGAAGCAGCTCACCGACAATCTGGCGCACTATTTCGGCAAGAAACCGTTCGACATTGGATTTGTAAAAGTCTCCGTCGAAGGCGATGCCTACAAGCTTGCGTTCGACTTCAAGCCGTTGGCGGAAATGCTGGCAACGCAGCAGGCCTTCAAGTTCGAGCTCACGCCTTACGCCATGCTGGTCAAGCCACGCGAGGACGCTCGGTGGGACGTTTCGATGGAGGTGTCTCCAAAGGGATCCTTTGATTTCGTTGGTCCTGAAGGGCCGCAGCACGTCGATGTCTCGATATCGGACCATAAATTCAATGGAGTTTATGACCCCGATCTGGCCGCTTTCGCGAGCGCAAACGTCTCGATAGGCGGCATGACGATGGCGATCCGGGAGACCAAGCAACAGGCAAACGTCAGGATCGGCTCTGGCACCGCAACATTAGCTTCGACCAAATCCGCGGATGGCGGCATCGATTTCACGGCGTCGGAAAAGCTGACGAACTTCGTCGAAACGGTCAAAGTCAACGATCCCGAAAAAGGGCTGAGTTTGCCACTGGCTGTAAAAGCGCCGGAACTTTCCGTGGATGCGACCGGCAAGGGTTTGCGGACAAAGGCGTTGCTCGACCTGTTTGCTTTCATCGCGGCCACCGACGACGAGGCCAAGCTCAAGGCGAATGAAGTGGAGTTCAAGTCGCTTCTGACAGCCGCACTGCCGCTGTGGGAGCGGATCGATGGCACCTATGGCTTCAAGGATTTTGAGGTGGAGAGCCCGGTCGGCAAGTTCGGTGCGGCGCAACTGAGCACCGCAGTCGGCATGGACGGCATCGCCAAAGACGGCAAGATCAACTACGCCATCAAGGCCTCCAGCCTGACCGTGCCACATCAAATGCTGCCGGTTTGGAGCGTCGCCTTGTTGCCGACCAATATCGACCTGAACTTCGGCGGCGCCAACATCGATCTAGACAGCATGGCGAGGAAAGCCATCGAAACGCTCGATTTCAGCAAGGATCCGCCCCTGCCGGCGGATTTCGGCGATGAGATCTCCGCAGATTTCCTGGCCAAGACACCAAAATTCGTTCTCGGGCACAGCACGGTCAGGAACGACAGTATCGTGATCGCGATGGAAGGCGAAATGACCTTCCCCGGTAAGAAGCCGGATGCTGATGTGACCATCGACGTCACCGGCTACGACAAGATCGTGGCAAGCCTGCAGGAGGCGGCGAAGACCGACCCGCAGGCCTCGCAGGCTTTTACCGGCGCGCTGGCCATCAAGGGATTTGCCAAGACGCTGCCAGATGGCCGTATCGAATGGGTGATCAACGCCAGGCACGATGGGTCGGTGACGGTCAACGGCGCCATGCTGAAGGGCCCCGATCCGGTCGTCGAAGACGATCAGGATGCTAGCCCCGGCGAGGGTAATAGCGGTGGGGCAGGGGCGAAGCTGCAGCCCTGATCATCAGGCTTGTGGAGCTTGGGTCAGAGCCCGAGCGCGCTGGCGATCTTCGGCACGGCATCGCGCCAGTCCTCGACGGAGATGATGTCGTCGGGCACCGGCGGCATGAAGGCGCGCAGCGAGTTGTCGGCCATCAGATGGAAGAGATGGGCGTCAGCGACCGAATTGCGCGCCGAGATGAGATTGGACGGCTGGTCGTCGACAAAGGCCACCGGCCGGCCTTTGCTACCGCGCAACTTGGCCACAGCCGGGCCCTTGGCCATTTCGGTGGTCAACAGCGGATATGGCAGCCCGAGCGCGTCGAGATGAGCGCGGCGCGCCGCGCGATGGCGGTGCGGCATGGCGGTCAAAAGCACGATCTCGGCGCGGCCGTCGAGACTGGCAAGCGCTTGTTCGGCGCCGTCGGTGACGCTCTGCCAGTCGGCCTGCGCGTCGAAGAAATCGCCAAGCAGTGCCGTCACCTCCGGCTGTTCGATCAGCCGGCCGCTCGCCGTTTCGGCGATGTTGCCGGTGAGGCGGAAGGAGGCCAGTGTGAGCCCAAAGCCGCGCGATTTCAGGAAATGCGGAAATGGCCGGATGAATTCGAGCACGACATCATCGACGTCGAGGATCAGCAGCGGCCGGTCGTCGGCTGCAAGTTCGGCGATCTGGCGTGCCGTCTCGGGATCGTCGCTCATATCGAGTGCTCATGGTCGTCGCCGCCAAGCGGCAGCGCGCGCAACGCCTTGCCGACTGAGGCTGGCGGTGTGCCGGTTTCCTCGGCAAAACGCAGCAAGGTCGGCTCGTGGGCGAGGATGAACTGCAGCACGCCGGCAAGGAACCCCGGTTCGGCCGCGGCGCGCCGGATGGCGAACGCCTCGATGCCGGTTATGGCCAGGAAGCGCGGCAGGAGTTCGGGGTCCGCGGCGACGAAGCCCAGTGCCCTCACGGCAATGGTTTCCGCCTCCTCGCGCATTGACGCTGCGTTTGCCATCATTACCTTCTGGTTTGCGGAAATGAGTCTCTTTTCCGCAGTAATCGCAAGCGTCGCTTGCGGCAAGCCACCGCCCCAATCCAATGTGGTTTTCGAGGTGGAATCCGAATGGCTTTTACAGCTGCGGGTTTCCGTTTCGTCAATCATATTGCCGTAGAGTGAAGGAGGGTTTGGTGTGCTCGGGCAAGGGCGCATGACGGCAGGCTTCGGGTAGAAGCCCGGCCGGGACGGGAAATCGATGCCTAAGAAGGTGATGATCGTCGAGGACAATGAGCTCAATATGAAGCTCTTTCGTGACCTCATCGAAGCCAGCGGTTACGAGACGGTGCGCACGCGCAACGGCCTCGAGGCGCTCGATCTGGCGCGCCAGCACCGGCCGGACCTGATCCTGATGGATATCCAGTTGCCGGAAGTATCAGGCCTGGAAGTGACGAAATGGCTGAAGGAGGATGACGACCTCCATTCCATTCCGGTGATTGCCGTCACCGCATTCGCCATGAAGGGCGACGAGGAGCGCATTCGCCAGGGCGGCTGTGAGGCCTACATCTCCAAGCCGATCTCGGTGCCGCGTTTCATCGAAACCATCAAATCCTATCTGGGTGATGCCTGATGCCAGCAACCACTCCAGCCGGAGCCTTGTGAAATGACTGCGCGGATCCTCGTCGTCGACGACATCCCTGCCAATGTCCGGCTGCTCGAAGTTCGGCTGCTGGCCGAATATTTCGAGGTGCTGACGGCTTCCAACGGGCCGGATGCGATCGAGACCTGCGAAAACGGCAAGGTCGATGTCGTGCTGCTCGACGTGATGATGCCCGACATGGACGGGTTCGAGGTCTGCAAGCGGTTGAAGAGTGATCCGGCGACGTCGCACATCCCGGTGGTCATGATCACCGCGCTCGACCAGGTTTCGGACCGGGTGCGCGGCCTCGAGGCCGGCGCCGACGATTTCCTGACCAAGCCGGTCAACGATTTGCAGCTGATGACGCGGGTGAAAAGCCTGGTCAGGCTGAAGTCGCTGACCGACGAACTGCGCCTGCGCGCCTCGACCACCCGCAACATCGGCATCGAAGCGCTGTTGAGCCGCAGCTTCACCTCCGAGGACGCGACGCCGAGGGTGCTGTTGATCGACGAGCGCAAATCCTCGTTCGAGCGCATCCAGAAAATGCTGCGCGGCAGCGCCGAGCTCGACATTGCCACCGATCCGCATGCCGGCTTCTTCCAGGCCGCCGAGGCGCCGTATGAGTGCGTGCTGATCTCGACCGGTTTCGCCGACTTCGATCCGCTGCGGCTATGCTCGCAATTGCGTTCGCTCGACCGCACCCGCTTCCTGCCGATCATCCTGCTTGCAGAAGAAGGCGAGGAGGGCCGCATCATCCGCGGCCTCGAACTCGGCATCAACGACTATCTGATGCGGCCGATCGACCAGCACGAGCTGATGGCGAGGCTACGCACGCAGGTGCGCCGCAAGCGCTACAACGACCAGTTGCGCGCCAGCGTCACCCAGACCATCGAGATGGCGGTGACTGACGGGCTGACTGGCTTGCACAACCGCCGCTACCTCGACAGCCATCTGCAGACGCTGTTCGACCGCGCCGTGGCGCGGCGGCGGCCTCTGTCGGTGATGATCACCGATCTCGACCGCTTCAAGACGGTCAATGACGCGCATGGCCATGACGGCGGCGACGATGTGCTGCGTGAATTCGCCCGGCGGCTGCGCAAAAATGTCAGGGGCATCGATCTTGCCTGCCGCTTTGGCGGCGAGGAATTCGTCGTTGTGATGCCGGACACGGACGCAACGGTGGCGGAAAAGGTTGCCGAGCGCATTCGCGCCGAAATCGCCCAGATGCCGTTTGCCATCGGCCAAGAAGGCAAGACGATCGAAGTCACGGTCAGCGTCGGCGTGTCGTCGGTGCTGAACGGCGCGGACACGGTCGCGGCGCTGATGAAGCGCGCCGACGTAGCGCTTTACGAGGCCAAAAGCGGCGGTCGCAACCGCGTTGTCGCCAAGGCGGCGTAGGCTCGACGCCGGATTATCCAGTCAACCCGACAGGGTTAGGAATTTACCTTAATCCAAGCGATTCGGGAGGCTTGGTTAAGAAACTATTGATTTTCCAGCGTTGTTGCGCAAATGTGCAGCGCAAGAACAAAGGCGATGTGGGCACGAGGGTAGACAGCCGCATCGCTCCGACCGATACCCCATGATGCTCAGGTCCGCCGCATCTCCTGGGTCCGTGGGGTCGGCCGGCCGGCGCTGGCACATAGTGGCCTCCTCGTACCGCTGCCATACGCCGACCGGCCCCCTTTTTGCCAAAAATGACATGAACAGTCCGCGCCAAGCTGCGGAGGGTTCACGTATTTCACAGCTTGAAAACCAAAACGCCGCCCGAAAGGGCGGCGTTTTTGCATAGCGTATGAAAACCAGATTACTTGATCTTGGTTTCCTTGAACTCGACGTGCTTCTTGGCGACCGGGTCGTACTTGCGGAACGACAGCTTGTCCGTCTTGGTACGGCTGTTCTTGCTGGTCACGTAGAAGAAACCGGTGTCGGCGGTCGACAGAAGCTTGATCTTGATGTTTGCGGCTTTGGCCATTGTATCAGTCCGTTATGTTCGTGGGGTTTTGGCCGCTGGAGCGGGGGAAAACACCCGGACGCGGGAAACTTGGCGCGACACATAAAGAACGTGCCCGGAAAGTCAAGCCCGGCGCGGTGGCTGTGACCACTGCGACAGCTCTTCGGCCCGAAATCACGCTGTTTGCGTGACTGGCGTAGCCACTTTCTTCCAGTCGCCGGTGGTGTTCCACCAGCGATTCGGATTGGCGCGATCGTCCAGGCCCTTGGAGCGGCTGGCGAGGATGGGCTGGATGCGGATCACCGGCTCCTGGTAGGAATGTGCCTGGAAAATCGCCTCGACGACGCGGGCGGCGAGCAACTGGTCATCGGGCAGTTCGAACGAGACCTCGACCGTACCGGGGCGGCGGCGCAATTCGGTTTCTGCGCCTGCGGCAGCACCTTCAAGTGGCCTGTAGCGTTCGATGCCGTGCGCCGTTTGATAGGCGTTGCGATCGTATTTGCCCATCGCCAGCGGCGCGATCGCAACCACGGCGTCCATGATGCGGTCGACATCGGCTGCCGGAGCCTGGAAGCTGACAAGCAGCAGAAGCGTCATGCGTAACGATGTGGTTTCAAAGCCGCTGTCGATCATCGCCGTATCCTCAAACTCGGGTGTTTTGGGACACCCTTTTAGCTGAGGCCTCCTGACACGGTTCTGTCAGCAGCAGCGTCGCTTCGAAGGATTGCGCAGGCTGGCGGGCGGATAAGGCTACCAGATTTTGCGGACCAGCCTGGCGCTGACCAGGGCGATATAGGCGGCGAAGAACAGGCCGAGCGACCAGCCGAATCCGGACGGGCCGAACGCATCCATGCCGATGCCGATCGCCTGCGGGCCAAGCACCATACCGACGCCGTAGCAAAGCACGAAGGCGGCGTTGGCCGAGGCCAGCTCATGGCCGGACAGCTGGGAGCCGAGATGGGCAAGGCCGATCGTGTACATGGCAGCGACCACGCCGCCCCAGACGAACAGGAGCGCCGCCATCAAGTGCCAATTGCCGGCGAAGAACGGCATGAAGATGGTGCCGGCGAGCCCGACCGTGGCGCAGGCCAAAAGCAAATAGCGGCGGTCGCTGACGCGATCGCTGATCATGCCGATCGGGATCTGCAACAGCACGTTGCCGAGGCCGATCATGGTGAGCAGAAGGGCAGCATCCGCCTCGGAGTAGCCGATGCGGTTGCCATAGACCGGGAACAGGGCAAAACCACCGGTCTCGACGGCGCCGAACACCAGCACGGCGGCGGTTGCCGTCGGCACCAGCCAGATGTAGCGCAGGAAGTTGCTGGTTTCGCCGTCGACCACGATGGTGGGGCTTTCGTTGCGCGCGGCCAGCACCGGGATTGCGGCCAGCGCCACCAGCACGATGATGACGCCGAATGGCCTGAAGCCGGTGCTGCCGATATGAGCGAAGATCCACGGCCCGGCGGCAAAGCCGAGCGACAGCACGGTGGCGTAGATGCCGAGCACGAGGCCGCGCCGGCGCGGCGGTGCCGAGGTGCTGATCCAGAATTCCGACAGGATGAACAGCACGGTGAGCGCAATGTGCAGCACGATGCGCAGCGGGAACCACATCCAGAAATCCGGAGCAAAATGGAAGCCGACAAAGGCGAGCGCGCCGGCGGCGATCATGGCAACCATGGTCCGGGCGACGCCGAAGCGCATCGCCAGCGGCGTCGCCAGCGGGGCACCTGCGATCGAGGCGAGGCCGGCGACCGCTGTGTTGAGGCCGATCATCGATGCCGAGTGGCCGCGGCTCTCGAGAATAACACTAAGCAGCGGCATGCCGAGGCCGATGGCGATGCCGACGACGCTGATCGACGAGATCGCGGCGATCATCGGTAGCCAATGTACGCGCTCGTCGCCCTCTTGCTGGGTATCGACCGTCATGTGATGCCTGAATACTCGATGTTGGAAAATTCGGGGGCTAAAGAATTTCGCGAACGAAGCGGTTGCGGACAAGCCGGTAGAACGGCACGGCCGCACCGGGTCGCAGGCGCGGATCGTCGGCAAGCCGCCTTTCCAGCCCCTGCAAGATCGTTCGGGTGATGTCGGGGATATCCGCCTCTCTGGCCTTGGCGAGCGGCAGCCAGACCAGTTCTTCCAGCTCGTTGGTCGGACCACCACCCGGCAGCTCGACAGCGACGTCCCCGCGCCAGGCGCTGAAGAAGCGGGTGTCGAACCGGCGCACGCGATTGGGCGGCGTAATGGCGCGGGCGATGAAGCGAAGCGGCGCCAGCGAAGGCTGCACGCCGTGTTCGACAAAGCCCTGCCAGTCGCGTTTGTCCGTTGCGAAGGCGCCTTTGCGGCCGATGAGCAGGCCGGCTTCCTCATAGGTCTCGCGGATGGCCGAGAGCGCGATAGCGCGGGCCCGCGACGGGCTGATGCGGCCTACGCCGGCGGTCAGCTTGGCTTCTTCGTCGGAATGAAGTGGGGTGGCAACGGCAATGCGGCTATCGGCCGGATCGGTGCGGCCGCCGGGAAAGACGAATTTGCCGGGCATGAAGGCGTGGCCGGCATGACGCCGGCCCATCAGCACTAGCACCTCGTCGCCCTTGCGTTCCAGCAGGATCAGGGTGGCGGCGTCACGCGGACGCATGGGCTGGCGGCTATGGGCGATTGTGCCCCGCTCCACCCTGTCGACTTCCGCCTTGGTCATACCTTCCATGCGCAGGACCTAGCGGAAACTTCTGGCAAACGAAAGTGGCCTTTCACGATCGGCATGTTGCGCCAGGCAACATTGCCTGGTGCATTTCAGGTTCCGGGACGTGGCTCAGCCCCATCCTTTTCGCCACCGAAGCCGTGCATATAGAACGCCCATTGCAGTCCGATGACGGCGCCCTTGACCGGTTGCAGCAGGACGAGAGACAGAATGATGGTCAGCGGCACCCAGATGGCGATGTGCTGCCACATGGAGAGCGTCGAGGTCGCCTCGACAGCCATGAAGGCGCCGAGCACGATGTGGCCGACAATGACGATGACGAGATAGGCGGGCAGGTCGTCGGCGCGGTGGTGATAAAGCTCCTCGTCACAGACGCTGCATTTGTCGACGCTCTTGGTGAAGCCGGCAAACAATTTGCCTTCACCGCAATGCGGGCAGCGGCCAAGCGCGCCTCGCTTCATCGCCGTCCATAGCGGACGGGCGACCCGGCCCGAATGATGTTCACCGCCGAAAACCTGTTCCTGGATCCCCAGTTCGTTTGCCACCCCCAAATTTTTTGGCATTTAACGTCTCCCGCCGCGCGACCCCGGGCGCGATTGCGACGCGCGGGCGCGGCCTTTTGCCTTGTGAAACGACCGCTTGGAGCCGGGCAGGGGCTTCGGGTCGGTCAGCATCTCGAAACGCATCGCGCCAGCCATCGGCGCCACCTCGATCAGGCGAACCTCGACGCGGTCGGCAAGCTGATAACCCTTGCCGGTGCGTTCTCCGAACAGCGATCGCGCGGTTTCGTCGTATATATAGTAATCGCCATCCAGACTTGACACCGGGATGAAACCATCTGCGCCAAACTGCGGCAATTGGACAAATAGTCCCGACTTGGTGACGCCCGAAATGCGGGCGTCAAACCGGTCGTCGATGCGCTCGGCGAGATAGGCGGCGATCAGCCGGTCGACCGTGTCGCGCTCGGCGGCCATGGCACGCCGCTCGGTGCCAGAGATCAGCACCCCGACGTCTTCAAGCCGCGCCTCCTCGTCCTGCGTCAGCCCGCCCGGACCAAGCCCGAGTGCGGCAATCAGTCCGCGATGCACGATCAGATCGGCGTAGCGGCGGATCGGGGAGGTGAAATGCGCGTAGCGCTTCAGGTTGAGGCCAAAATGGCCGATGTTCTTGGGCGAGTATTCGGCCTGGCTCTGCGAACGCAGCACCACTTCGTTGACCAGCCCTTCATTGTCGGCGCCGCGCACGCGATCGAGAATGCCGTTGAACTGGGCGGGTCGCATCTGCGCGCCGCGCGCCAGCGACAGGCCGAGCGTTTGCAGGAATTCGCGCAGCGATTCCTGCTTGGCCAGCGACGGCGCATCGTGGACACGGTAGACCAGCGCCTGCTTCTTCGCCTCAAGCGTTTCCGCGGCGGCGACATTGGCCTGGATCATGAATTCTTCGATGAGCTTATGGGCGTCGAGCCGCTCCGGCACGATGACGCGGTCGACGGTGCCATCCGGCTTGAGCATGATCTTGCGCTCCGGCAAATCGAGCTCCAGCGGCTGGCGGCCGTCACGGCCGCGCTTGAGGATGGCGTAGGCCTCCCACAGCGGCTTCAGCACCGTATCGAGGATCGGGCCGGTCTTGTCGTCGGTCACGCCGTCTATCGCCGCCTGCGCCTGCGGGTAGGCGAGCTTGGCCGCCGACTTCATCATGACGCGGTGGAAGGTGTGGCGCAGCTTGCGGCCATCGGCCGAGAAGGTCATGCGCACGGCAAGCGCCGGCCGGTCCTGGCCCTCGCGCAGCGAACAGAGGTCGTTGGAGATGCGCTCGGGCAGCATCGGCACAACGCGGTCGGGGAAATAGACCGAATTGCCACGCTTCAGCGCCTCGCGGTCGAGCGCGGTGCCATAGCGGACATAGGCCGCGACATCGGCAATCGCCACCGTGGCGATGACGCCGCCGGGGTTCTTTTCGTCGAGGTCGGGTGTGGCGAACACAGCGTCGTCATGGTCCTTGGCGTCGGCCGGGTCGATGGTGACCAGCGGCAGGTCGCGCCAGTCCTCGCGGTGATCCATCGTCGCCGGCTTGACCGCTTCGGACTCGGCGATGACGTCGGCCGGAAAAATGTGCGGAATGTCGTGGGCGTGGATGGCGATCATCGAGACCGCCTTTTCACTGGTCAGCGAGCCCAGCACTGCCAGCACTTTCGCGCGCGGCAGGCCGTAACGGGATGCCCGCGCCGGCTCGACTTCGACGAGGTCGCCGTTTTTGGCGCCGTTCTGGAATTCCTTGTCGACGATCAGTTCGGGCTGGCGCCGCTCAACCGGCTCGATGCGGAAGCTACCGTCCTTGAGGATGCGGAAGACGCCGAGCACGGCATCGGTGCGCTTCTCGAAGATCTTCATCACGCGGCCCGTGTAGGCAGGCCCGGTCGGCTCATCGGTCGGGAAGGTCTTGGCCAGCACACGGTCGCCAATGCCCGGCTGTGGGCCACTGCCGCCGCGCGACACGCGGATCGAGACCACGGGGGGCTCGCCGGTGCCGACGGCCTCTGCCGGATGCGCCAGCAGGATGCCATCGCCGTCGCGGCCGAAAATGTCCAGCACCGCGACATGCGGCAAGGCGCCGACGCGGGCGAGCCGCTTGCGCTCCTTGGTCAGGATACCTTCGTCCTGCAGGTCGCGCAGGATGTCCTTCAGCCAGATGCGGTCGTCGCCGCGCAAGGCAAACGCCTTGGCGATGTCGCGCTTACCGGCGCGGTCGGGATTTTCGGCGATGTAGCGCAGGATTTCGTCACGCGAGGGCCGGTAGTCATCCTTGACCTTGGCCCTGGTGTCGGCGGTGCGCGGATCGCCGTGGCTTCTACCGGTGATCCTGCGCGCCACGCTTTTATCCCTTTTTCTTTGCCGCCGGCTTCTTGGTCGCCGACTTCTTGGTTGTGGTTTTCTTGGCCGCCGGGGCCTTAGCTGCCGCCGCCTTGCGGAACGGCTTCTTGCCGCCCTTGGCTTCCTTCTCGGCAATCAGCGCCAGCGCGTCCTCGACGGTCACCGACTGCGGATCCTTGCCCTTGGGCAGGGTCGCGTTGACCTTGCCGTAGTTGACGTAAGGCCCGTATTTGCCATCGCGCACGACGATCTTGCCGCCGTCATCGGGATGGTCGCCGAGTTCCTTGAGTGCTGCGGCAGTGCCGCCATTGCGGCCGCCCTTGCCCTTCAGCTGCTTCTCGGCGATCACCGAGACGGCGCGGTTGAGGCCGATCGAGAACACGTCCTCGATGCTCTCGACATTGGCATAGGTGCCGTCATGCAGCACGAACGGGCCGTAGCGGCCGAGCCCGGCCGAGATCATCTTGCCGCTCTCGGGATGCTTACCGACATCGCGCGGCAAAGAGAGAAGAGCGAGCGCCTTCTCATGGTCGATTGTATCAGGCGTCCAGCCCTTGGGTAGGCTGGAACGCTTGGCTTCCTTGCCGTCGCCGCGCTGGATGTAAGGGCCGAAGCGGCCTGAGCGCAGCGTGATTTCTTCTGCGGTATAGGGGTCCTTGCCCAGCACCTTGGTGCCGTCCTCGCCGCCGCCATTCTCGCCGTTCGGATTGGCGGCGTCGCCGAGCTGGCGGGTGAACGAGCATTCCGGATAGTTCGAGCAGCCGACGAAGGCGCCGAACTTGCCGAGCTTCAGCGACAGATTGCCGGTGCCGCATTTCGGGCAGATGCGGGGGTTCGAGCCATCCTCCCGCGCAGGGAACACCAGCGGCGCGAGTTCCTCGTTCAGCGCATCGAGCACGTCGGTGACGCGCAATTCCTTGATGTCGGCGACGGCGCCGGAAAAGTCTTTCCAGAAATCGCGCAGCACGTCCTTCCAGGCGAGCTTGCCGTCGGAAATCTCGTCGAGCTTTTCTTCAAGCGATGCCGTGAAGTCATATTCGACATAGCGCTCGAAGAAGCTTTCGAGGAAGGCCGACAGAAGCCGGCCCTTGGCCTGCGGCACCAGCCGGCGCTTGTCGATGGTGACGTAGTCGCGGTCTTCCAGCGTCTTCAGGATCGCGGTGTAGGTCGAGGGGCGGCCGATGCCGAGCTCTTCCAGCTTCTTGATCAGCGTCGCCTCGGAGTAGCGCGGCGGCGGCTCGGTGGTGTGCTGGGTGGCGTTGATGGCTTGGCGGGCGAGCTGCTCGCCGGCGCGGATTTCCGGCAGACGGCGGTTTTCCTCGTCTTCCGCGTCATCGTCCTTCTGGTCGGTGTAGGCGGCGATGAAGCCGTCGAAGCGGATGACCGAGCCGACGGCGCGCAGCTCCGCCGTGCGGGCGCCGTTGACCGCTTCGATCTCGACCGTGGTCCGCTCGATCTCGGCCGACTGCATCTGGCTGGCGATGGCGCGCTTCCAGATCAGCTCGTAAAGCCGCAACTGGTCTGAATCGAGATACTGCCTGACCGAGGCCGGCGTACGCATGAAATCGGTCGGGCGGATCGCTTCGTGCGCTTCCTGGGCGTTCTTGGCCTTGGTCGTGTACTGACGCGGCTTTTCCGGCAGGTATCTTGCGCCGAATTCCTTGCCGATGGCGTCACGAGCGGCGTCGATCGCCTCCGGCGCCATCTGCACGCCGTCGGTTCGCATATAGGTGATCAGGCCGGTGGTCTCGCCGCCGATCTCCATGCCTTCATAGAGGCGCTGCGCCACCTGCATGGTGCGCGTGGCTGAAAAGCCGAGGCCCGATGATGCCGCCTGCTGCAGCGTCGAGGTGGTGAAGGGCGGGCCGGGATTGCGCCGGGTCGGCTTGGCTTCCACCGACAGAGCCTTGAAGGTCGCGCCTTCGAGCATCGCCTTGATGTCGTCGGCCTGCGCCTTGTTGGCGATGTCGAGCTTCTGTAGCTTCTTGCGCTCGAAGGCGGTCAGCCGAGCCTCGAAGCTGTCGTTGCGCGGTGTGCCGAGGAGGGCGGCGATCTGCCAGTATTCCTCGCGGATGAAGCGTTCGATTTCGGATTCGCGGTCGCAGACCAGACGCAGCGCCACCGACTGGACGCGGCCGGCCGAACGGGCGCCCGGCAATTTGCGCCACAGCACCGGCGACAGCGTGAAGCCGACGAGATAGTCGAGTGCGCGGCGGGCGAGATAGGCATCGACCAGTGGCCCGTCGATCTGGCGCGGATTGGCCATCGCCTCCAGCACCGACGATTTGGTGATGGCGTTGAAGACGACGCGGCTGACCGGCTTGTCCTTCAGCGCGCGCTTCTGCTTCAACACTTCCAGCACATGCCAGGAAATGGCCTCGCCCTCGCGGTCCGGGTCGGTGGCGAGGATCAGGCCGTCGGCGTCCTTGACCGCCTTGGCGATGTCGGCGAGCCGCTTGCCCGACGCGGTGTCGACCGCCCAGGACATGGCGAAATCCTCGTCCGGACGCACCGAGCCATCCTTGGCCGGCAGATCGCGGACATGGCCGAACGAGGCCAGAACCTTATAGTTCTTGCCGAGGTATTTGTTGATTGTCTTTGCCTTGGCCGGCGATTCGACGACGACGACGTCCATGAGTTCTCATATCAGCTGTGGTGCGGCAGAAGGATTCCGCTGCGCGCGACGAAATCTCGTTCTATTTGTCGCTCACATGGCCGCGCTTTTGCATCCGGTCAAGGGGAGGCGGCCAAATTGCCGGGGTGTCCGCAGCAATACACTCTAAGAGTGTATGGAGAAAATCACAGAATTCGAGGACACGCGGTTTGTGTGCCAAGTCTCGCGCAAACGACTCAGAGGTTGCGCGCTGCTCCGTCCTTGCGAGGTGCCGTAAAACGAAACTGGCCGCCGGGTCGCTTGGAGCCGGCAGCCAGCTGGTTCCGCCGATCAGGCGGGGTAGAGGTTCGAAAGATCAGTCAGCCTTGACGATGTGCCAGACTTCGCCGACGCCGTCTCCGGTGACGTCACCAGCCTTCTTGTCCTTGATGAAGGTGTAGACCGGCTTGCCGTCATAGGCCCACATCTTGGTGCCGTCTGTGCGGTCGACGATGCTCCATTCGTCATCCGCCTTGGCGCCGGCCTCGGCCTTCAGCGGCGGCCAGTTGGTGGCGCATTTGTCGTAGCAGTTGGTCTTGCCCTTCTCGTCCTTGTCATAGGTATAGAGCGTCATGCCGTTGGCATCGGTGTAGATCTTGGTGCCGCCGACTTCGGCTTCCTTCCAGGCTTCGGCGGCGAAGGATGCGGCGGTGCTGAGCAAAAGCGCGGCCAGGCCAACAGTGATCGTTTTCATGGAAATCTCCCTGGGTGATCCGAAGAAGCGCGCAGAAATCGCGGCTTCGCTCTGTGAACGCTTGGACAGGGACGATTCTTCCCCGGCCAGGTCAACTTGGGATTGGCCGGTAACAATTCCTCCGGCCGGATCGTACCTGTAGCCAAATGCCACACGATGGTGATTGGCGAACATGGTTTTGCGTCGCTATATCGGCGCGACAGATCTGGAGTTGGGAATGGCATTGGACATTGGCTATGTCAGCGCAGTCGGGGCGGGCGCAATCTCGTTCCTGTCGCCTTGCGTGCTGCCGCTGGTGCCGCCTTATCTCTGCTACATGGCCGGTGTGTCCGTCGATGATTTTCGCGGTGGTGAAACCGGTGTTACGGCCAAGGCCGGCGCGCGCGGCGCGCTCATCTATTCCTCAATCGCCTTCGTGCTCGGCTTCTCCACCGTGTTCGTCGCGCTCGGCGCTGGCGCCTCGACCATCGGCCATTGGCTGCGCGTCTGGCAGGAGCCACTGGCGATGGCGGCCGGCGTGCTCATCATCCTGATGGGGCTGAACTTCCTCGGTGTCTTGCGCATTCCGCTTCTGTCGCGCGAGGCGCGTTTCCAGTCGCAGGGCAAACCCGCCAGCATGGTTGCCGCCTATGTCATGGGGCTGGCCTTCGCTTTCGGCTGGACGCCCTGCATCGGTCCGGTGCTGGGGCCGATCCTGACGCTGGCCGGCGGCCGCGAAACGGTGGGTGAAGGGGCGCTGCTGCTCGCCGCCTATTCGCTCGGCCTCGGCATCCCGTTCCTGATTGCCGCCCTGTTCTCCGGCGCCTTCATGCGCTTCCTCGGCAAGTTCCGCGTCCATCTCGGCCGCGTCGAAAAGGCCATCGGCGCGCTGCTGGTCGTCGCCGGGGTGTTCTTCCTCACCGGCGGCGTGCAGACGGTGTCCTATTGGCTGCTGGAGAATTTCCCGGTGCTGGGGCGGCTGGGGTGATTTTTGTCTGATGCCGAGCCAATTTTCGTGTTCGAGGGCTCTCTGAACTAACGATTGCAAGTCGTTTCCGGGCGCTTCTCCCAGTCGGTGGGAAGAGGCGCGCAGGTACCTTTTCGTCACTCCGAATGCGGTATAGGAAAGGCAATGCGTAGTCCAAGGATCCTGGTTCTTGGTGCTGGTGGCATTGGGGGCTATTTCGGCGGTCGCCTGGCTGAGGCTGGCGCGGATGTCACCTTTCTTGTGCGGGAGGGGCGTCGGAAGCTCCTTGACGAGCGCGGCCTGCGGATTGAAAGCCAATTTGGCAATGTCGAGTTGAATGTCAGGACCGTCCTGGGATCAGACGTCGGGCCTGACTACGATGCGGTGATCCTGACGTGCAAGGCCTACGATCTCGACGATGCCATCAAGGCAATCGCGCCGGCACTTGCGCCATCGGGCTTCATTTTGCCGCTGCTCAACGGCGTCGCTCATATCGACATTTTGAATGAGGCATTTGGTCGAAACCACGTGCTTGGCGGATCAGCCAGGATTCAGGTTACCCTGACCGAAGACGGTGTCGTCCGGCAACTCAACGACTGGCGTGCGATCACGTTCGGCGAGCAATCGGGAGAGGTCTCTAAACGCGTCGAGACTTTGAAGGCGCTGTTTGAGGGCACGCGAGGCGTCGAGGCATATGCGGTCGCCGACATCATACAGCGGATGTGGGAAAAGCTGGTCCACCTAACGACAGCAGCCGCCATGACCTGCCTGATGCGAGCCAATGTCGGCGAAATCGTGCGAACCCCTGACGGCGAGACGATATTTCTCGGGCTGCTGGACGCTGTCAGCGATATCGCTGCGGCCAATGGCTATCGCCCAAGCAGTGAGTTCCTGGAAACATATCGAAGGACGTTCTCCCAGCGTGACTCGCTGTACACGACCTCCATGCTGCGCGATGTCGAACGGCGAGGCCGAACCGAAGTTGACCATATCATCGGCTTCATGCTGCATAGAGCTCGGGGAACAGGTGTCGACGTGCAGACACTCTTGCTCGCATACACCCATATCAAAGCCTACGAACAGAGGTTGGCCGCCGGACGCTTTGCGTAGCGTTGCCGACGTTGGCCCGGCAGCGGCAACCGCCGATTGATGGCTGGCCCTGGTCAATGAGCATATTGTTCATCTCCGACAGCGGGAGGGACGGCTATGTCAATGGAAGAGAGGCAGGGGAAACGGCGTTACGAATACGAACTGGGCCATTCGTATCGAGAGCTGAGACGCTTGGCGACGCAGGCGGCATTGGTTGATCCGATGACCCATCAGTACTTCAGCAGAGCAGGCATTCAACCCGGAATGCGGGTGCTCGATGTCGGCAGCGGCGCTGGCGATGTTGCCTTTCTGGCGGCGAAAATTGTCGGGCCAACCGGCACGGTAGTCGGGTCCGACAGATCATCGACAGCGGTCGAAGCAGCTCGGGAAAGGGCCAAGGCGCGCGCCCTGGACAATGTTACCTTTTATGAGTGCGATCCGGCGACATTTGCGTTCGACAGTCCGTTCGATGCGATCGTGGGCCGTTATGTGCTGATGTTCTCACCAGATCCCGTCGCCATGCTGAGAGGAATTGCGAGGCATCTGCGGCCTGGAGGCATTATCGTCTTTCATGAAGTCGATTGGACCGGTGCAGCGTCGTCGCCTTCCTCGCCGACCTACGACAATTGCTTTAGGTGCATCGCCGAGACTTTTCACAAAGTGGGAACAAACCCCAATATGGGACTGGGGCTACATTCGGCCTTCATCAAGGCCGGACTGCCAGCCCCAACAATGGCGGTGAGTGCCTTGGCTGGAGGCGGGGCCGATACCTTGAGCGGCATTGACCTCGTGTCCGATCTCGCTGTGACTATGGCTCCTGTTATGGAGCAGACGGGCGTTATCAGTGTTGCGGAGCTTGGCCCCGACAGCCTGCAGGAGCGGATCCGAGCCGAAGTCGTTGCAAATCAAAGCGTTGTAGTCGGCAGGTACGAGGTTGGCGCCTGGTCGCGCCTCTAGAACTGCATCGAGCGCATTTGCGGCCTGAACCAGGATCCGCCCTGGCATTCGGTTGCGGGGATGATGATGCATCGCCTCGAAGGGTTGGCGCAGGACGCGCGGGCACTTTCCCACAGTGGGACAACGGCCAAAACGAAACGCACCCGTATGAAGCGCCCGAGGCCGGGTGTGCCTCGTAATAGGTCGGATTTTGCTGGCACGACGCTTGCATTGTGGTGGTCGACGCAGACTGCGGGGGCAGCATTGTTGGGATGTGCTCGAAGCCCGCGTCGACCGAGGCGGCTGACGCCGCCTCGGTGCCCCCTACAGCACAATGGACGGGGGCCGGAACCTACCAGAACGGGCAATCGATGTTATGCGCGTCCTTATGTTTCGCACGCCTGAATGAAAAGGAAAGATCTTCAGTCGGATTTGATTCAAATTAACGCGGCGAGCCATTATTAGGGCTGGTGTGAAAGCCTTCTACGTCGCCAGAACGTCGGGTGCTGAGCAGGCTATGTACTTTCCGCAATTTCTGGTGGGCATGTTTGCGACGTCGCTCGGCGTGGCGATATGGGCTTACATAGTGACCGGTTCCATCTGGAGTGCGTTCGGCTGGGCTTTGCTCGCCCTGATTATCCTACAGGTCGGATACATCGGTCTGGTATTGCGCCTGATCTACAAGCGGGTCTCACCACGCGGCGAGGCAAGCCCCGCGCCGCCGTGCTATGGAGACCGTGTCCGGCACTAGCCGCTCTCGCCGTCACAAGAGCTTGTCGAGTGCCGGTATCTTGATCCGGCCGGTGTCGGGACGATGATGAGCGCGATGGGATTCGAACCCATGACCTACTGATTAAAAGTCAGTTGCTCTTCCTATCTCACCGGAATTTAACCGCATTGGTGCAGCATGGCGCCACTGCTATCCTGTCTTGATTCCCAACCCTTTTTCATATGGTTGTCCGTCCATGAGCCAGAGATCCTGCCTGTCTGTCATCCTCGCCGCCGGCGAAGGCACGCGCATGAAGAGCGCGCTGCCGAAGGTGCTGCACCAGATCGCCGGGCTGCCGATGGTTGCGCATGTGGTGAAGGCGGCAGAGGCTGCCGGCGCCGGCAGCCAGGCGCTGGTGATCGGCCATGGCGCCGACGAAATGCGCAAGGCGGCGGCGAAATTCGCGCCCAAGGCCGAGACTTTCGTGCAGGAGAAGCGGCTAGGCACCGCACATGCCGTGCTGGCTGCTCGTGGTGCGATATCAAAGGGTTATGACGACATTCTCGTCATGTTCGGCGACACGCCGCTGATCGACGCCGATGCGCTGACGGTGGCGCGGCTGAAGCTGGCGGAAGGTGCTGCCGTGGTGGTGATCGGCTTTCGCCCACCCAACCCGACCGGTTATGGCCGGCTGATCGAAAAAGGTGGCAAGCTCACTGCCATCCGCGAAGAGAAGGACTGCTCCGCGGAGGAGAAAAAGATCGGCTTCTGCAATGCCGGCATGATGGCAGTGGCCGGCGCTCACGTGCTGAAGCTGCTCGACGCTGTCGGCAACAAGAATGCCAAGGGCGAGTATTATCTGACCGACATCGTCGAGATCGCCAGCGCGAAAGGCCTCGATGTCGTCGCCACCGAAGCCAGCTTCGAGAGCGCGCTCGGCATCAACAACCGCGCCGAGTTGGCGCAGGCTGAGGGCATCTGGCAACAGCGCCGGAGACACGAGGCAATGCTGTCCGGCATAACGCTGATTGCGCCTGAAACCGTGTACTTCTCGCACGACACCGAAATCGGTGCCGACACCATCGTCGAGCCCAATGTCTGGTTCGGACCAGGCGTGAAGATTGCTACCGCCGCCAAGATCCACGCCTTCAGCCACATCGAGGGTGCCACCGTCGCTGCCAATTGCGATGTCGGGCCGTTCGCGCGGCTGCGGCCGGGTGCCGATCTCCGCAACAAGGCCAAGGTTGGCAATTTCTGCGAGGTCAAACAGGCTGTTATCGAGGAAGGCGCCAAGGTCAACCACCTGACCTATATCGGCGATGCCCGCGTCGGCGCAGGGGCCAACATCGGTGCCGGAACCATCACCTGCAATTATGACGGCTACTCGAAGTTCTTTACCGATATCGGCGAGGGCGCCTTTATCGGCTCGAACTCTTCACTGGTGGCGCCGGTCACGATCGGCAAGGGCGGCTACATCGCCTCGGGCAGCGTGATCACCGAAAGCGTGCCGGACGACGCGCTGGCCTTCGGCCGCGCCCGCCAGAAGACGATCCCCGGAAAGGGCAAGGAATTGCGCGAGCGCTTTGCCTCAGCCGCGGCGGCCAAAAAGAAGGCTGGCGCGGATCACTAGGGTGTGTCGGCGGCTTCCTTGCCGAAGCAATTGAAAAACCGAGCAATTGCAGTAACCGGATTGCAAGAGCGGTGTGTCATGGTGCATCGGGTTGAAAAGCGTTCCGTTACACCAGACGAAACGCAAAGTGACTTTCGCGGCAGGCCGGCAATCCCTAGATAGCGCTGGTTTTCCATCGGGAATCGGGGGCAGGCGCCATGTGCGGTATCGTCGGAATTGTCGGCCAGCAACAGGTCGCGCCGCTCATTGTCGATGCGCTGAAGCGGTTGGAATATCGCGGCTATGACTCGGCTGGTGTTGCCACCGTCGAGAAAGGCGCGCTCGGCCGCCGCCGCGCCGAAGGCAAGCTGGTCAACCTCGAACGCCGGTTGAAGGACGAGCCACTCGACGGCACGATCGGCATCGGTCACACGCGCTGGGCAACCCATGGCGTGCCCAATGAGACCAACGCGCATCCGCATTTCTCCGACGGCGTCGCCATCGTCCATAATGGCATCATCGAAAATTTCGCCGAACTGCGCGACGAGCTGATCCGCGACGGCTACGTCTTCTCGTCGCAGACCGACACCGAGGTTGTCGCGCATCTGGTGGCGCGAGAGCTGGCCAAAGGGCTGAAGCCGGTCGAGGCTGCGCACCAGGCGCTGAAGCGGCTGGAAGGCGCCTTTGCGCTGGCCATCATGTTCACGGGCGATGAAGACCTCATCGTCGGCGCCCGCAACGGCCCGCCTCTGGCCGTCGGCCATGGCGAGGGTGAGATGTTTCTGGGCTCCGACGCCATTGCGCTCGCACCCTTCACCAATTCCATCACCTATCTCGAAGACGGTGACTGGGCGGTGGTGCGCCGCGATGGCGTCACCATTTTCGACATTGACGGCAAGAAGGTCGCCCGCAAGCGCCAGCAGTCGCTGTCGACCAGCTTCATGGTCGACAAGGGCAACCGCCGCCACTTCATGGAAAAAGAAATCCACGAGCAGCCCGAAGTGATCTCGCACACGCTGGCGCATTACGTCGATTTCGTTTCAGGCGTATCGAAGCCGCTCGACCTGCCGTTCGATTTCGCCAAGATCGGCCGGTTGGCGATCTCGGCTTGCGGTACCGCCTATCTCGCCGGGTTGATCAGCAAGTACTGGTTCGAGCGCTATGCGCGGCTGCCGGTCGACATCGATGTCGCGTCGGAATTCCGCTACCGCGAAATGCCGCTGTCGGCCGATGACGCCGCCTTCTTCATCTCGCAGTCGGGCGAAACCGCTGACACGCTGGCCTCGCTGCGCTATTGCCGCAAGGCCGGCATGAAGATCGGCGCCATCGTCAATGTGCGCGAATCGACCATGGCGCGCGAATCCGACGTCGTGCTGCCGACGTTGGCCGGACCCGAGATCGGCGTCGCCTCGACCAAGGCTTTCACCTGCCAGCTCTCGGTGCTGGCGTCGCTTGCGGTGCGCGCCGGCGTGGCGCGCGGCACGATCTCGAAGGAAGAGGAAAAGACGCTGGTGCGCGGGCTTTCGGAAGCGCCGCGCTACGCCAACCAGGTGCTCAAGCTCGAAGAGCAGATCGAGCGGATCGCGCGCGAAATCTCGCGCTACAAGGACGTGCTCTATCTCGGCCGCGACACCAATTTCCCGCTGGCCATGGAAGGCGCCCTAAAACTCAAGGAAATCTCCTACATCCATGCCGAGGGCTACGCCGCCGGCGAGCTGAAACATGGGCCGATCGCGCTGATCGACGAGAACATGCCGGTCATCGTCATCGCGCCGCATGACCGTATTTTCGAAAAAACCGTGTCGAACATGCAGGAAGTGGCGGCGCGCGGCGGCAAGATCATCCTGATCACCGACGCCAAGGGCGCGGCGCAGGTCAGCGTCAAGACGATGGAGACGATCATCCTGCCCGACGTGCCGGAAATCATCTCGCCGATCATCTACGCGCTGCCGATCCAGATGCTGGCCTACTATGCAGCCGTGTTCATGGGCACCGACGTTGACCAGCCGCGCAATCTGGCGAAATCGGTGACGGTGGAGTAGTCAGCGCTCATCGGCGGTCTTTAAAAACTTCGCAGTTCCAAAGCGTCGTTGGGTTCACTAATGTTGCGGTGCAACCCCGCGCCCCGGTGAATCATGTCCGATGCTCCCAGAACTTCCGGCATGACCCGGCTGAGGAACTATTTCCTCACGGGCTTCATTGTCTGCGCACCGCTGGCGATCACCGCCTATATCGCCTGGTCGTTCATCGGCTGGGTGGATTCCTGGGTAAAGCCGTACATTCCGGCGCGCTATAGCCCCGACACCTATCTGCCGTTTCCGGTTCCCGGTTTCGGCCTGATCGTGGCGCTCATCCTGATCACGCTGATCGGCTTCATGACCGCCAACATCGTCGGCCGCGCCATCGTCAATTTCGGCGAGCGACTGCTTGGCCGCATGCCGCTGGTGCGCGGCATCTATGGTTCGCTGAAGCAGATTTTCCAAACGGTGCTGTCGAACAAAGGCGACATGTTCCGCCAGGTCGGGCTGGTCGAATATCCGCGCAAGGGCGTCTGGTCGCTGGTCTTCGTCGCCAGCGAGAAGGAAACCGAGATCAACCAGAAGCTCGACCAGGAGGGCGACCCGATGATCGCCGTCTTCATGCCATGCACGCCGAACCCGACCACCGGTTTCCTGATGTATGTGCTGAAATCCGACATCGTGCTGCTCGACATGACGATCGAGGACGGCGCCAGGCTGATCGTTTCGGCCGGGCTGGTAGCGCCCGAGGTCAAGCCGAAAATGGTGACGGTGAACGGTGAGCCGATCGACGGAGATCTCGCCAACCCGCCGCTTGGCGCCTTGGCTCAGCCGGCGCGCAAGAGCCGCACCGCCTCGTCGCGGCCGAACAAATAGAGCAACAGCCGCAACGCTTCGCCGCGCTCGGATTGCAATTCCGGGTCGCGCGACAGGATGAGCCGCGCATCGTCGCGGGCGGCCTCCAGAAGATCGGCATGCGCCTCGATGCGCGCCACCTGAAAGCCCGGCGTGCCGGATTGGCGGGTGCCGAGCAGCTCGCCTTCGCCGCGCAGCTTCAGATCCTCCTCGGCGATCAGGAAACCGTCCTCGGTCTCGCGCATCACCGACAGCCGGCGTTTTGCCGTCTCGCCGAGCGGGTCCTTGTAGAGCAGCACGCAGGAGGACGGCTTGTCGCCACGCCCGACGCGGCCGCGCAGCTGGTGCAGTTGCGCCAGGCCAAAGCGTTCGGCGTGCTCGATGACCATGATCGTGGCATCGGGCACATCGACGCCAACCTCGATGACCGTGGTGGCGATCAGGATGCGGGTTTCGCCGGCCTTGAAGGCGCGCATCGCTTCGTCCTTTTCGGCGCCCTTCATGCGGCCATGGACGAGGCCGATGCGGTCGCCGAACAGAGGTTGCAGCGAGGCAAAGCGGTCTTCCGCCGACATCAGCTTGATCTCTTCGGATTCCTCGACCAGCGGGCAGATCCAGTAGATTTTCTGGCCGTCGGCCACGGCGTCGACCATACGGCCGACCAACTCGTCGAGCCGCTCCAGCGGCAGCGTGACGGTGCGGATCGGCTGGCGGCCGACCGGCTTTTCCGTCAGCTTGGAGACGTCCATGTCGCCGAAAGCGGTCAGCACCAGAGTGCGCGGGATCGGCGTTGCCGTCATCACCAGCATGTCGGGGGCGTCGCCCTTGGCGGTGATGGCAAGCCGCTGGTGAACGCCGAAGCGGTGTTGCTCGTCGACGACGGCGAAGACGAGGTCATGGTAGGTCACCGTTTCCTGAAACAGCGCATGGGTGCCGACGATGATGTCGATCTCGCCGCTGGCCAGCCCCGCAAGGGTTTCCGTGCGCTCGCGACCCTTTTCGCGGCCGGTGAGGATAGCGACGTGCAGGCCGGCCTGTTCGGCCAGCGGCGTGATCGTCGCCAGATGCTGACGCGCCAGGATTTCCGTCGGCGCCATGAGTGCCGCCTGGCCGCCGGCCTCGACGGCGCGCGCCATGGCGAGCAGCGCCACCACCGTCTTGCCGGAGCCGACATCGCCCTGCAGCAGGCGCAGCATGCGTTCGGGGTCGGCGAGATCGGCATTGATTTCGGCGAGCGCGAATTCCTGGCTGCCGGTCAATGAATAGGGCAGGGCCGCGCGCAATTTCTCGACGACGTGGCCGTCGCCGATCAGCGGCCGACCCGACAGGCGGCGCACCTTTGCCCGCACCAGCGCCAGCGACACCTGACCGGCGAGCAATTCGTCATAGGCAAGCCGGCGCCATGCCGATCCCTCGATGGCGACATCGATCGGGTCGGCGGGATAGTGGATGCGGGCGAGCGCATCGCCAAAGGCGGGAAAAGTCTGCTTGCGCATGAAGGCGCCGTCCTGCCATTCCGGCAATTCCGGCAGACGGCCGAGCGCCTGGCCGATGGCGCGCCGCAGCACTTTTCCCGACAGGCCCGCGGTGAGCGGATAGACCGGTTCGACCAGAGGCAAAGTTTCCGCCTCGCTGACCAGGGCGATATGGTCGGGATGGACCATGGTCGGGCGGCCGTTGAACCATTCCATGCGGCCGGAGACGATGACATGCTCACCCACCGGCATCGCCTTTTCGAGATAGGCGGCATGGGCATGGAAGAAGGTCAGTCCGATCTCGCCGGTGTCGTCGTGGGCATAGACGCGGTAGGGCACCGAGCGGTTGCCGCGCGGCGGCGGCTGGTGGCGGTCGATGCGCACGTCGAGTGTGACGATGGCGCCGGCCGGCGCGAGCGCAATACCCGGGCGATTGCGGCGGTCGATGACGGTGTGCGGCAGCACGAACAACAGGTCGCCGGCGCGCGCCGGCCGCTCGCCGAGATCGGCCGCCACCACCTTCTCGATCAGCGCGCCAACCTTCGGCCCGACGCCGGCAAGCGAAGTGATCGGGACAAACAATGGATCGAGCAGGGAAGGACGCATGATATCAGCTTATGTCGCGACGGCCATTGCGCAAGGCTGACACCGCCCTCTATCCACGCTATATGCGCCGCACCAAGCGAGGATGCGGCACGATGACCGGGACGAAACGATCAAGCGAGGGGCTGGATATCAGGCGTCGCAAGCTGTTGTTCCGCTCCTGGCATCGCGGCATGCGCGAGATGGACCTTATCCTCGGCACCTTTGCCGACAACGAGATCGGCGCCTTGACCGGCGACGAAATCGACCAATATGAAAGGCTCCTCGACATTCCCGACACCGAATTCCTGCCTATGGTCACCGGCGAACGCCCGGTTCCCGGGGATATCGACTGTGCCGTCCTGCAAAAGATCCTGGCGTCGCGCCGGACCATGACATTTTAAACACAAGCAATTCCAGGAAAAGTGTGAAGCGGTTTTCCGTCCGGAATTGCGACAACCAAGACCGTGCAATCATGAGCGTCATTCCCAAAATCGGTCTGCCGAAGGGCCGCGCCGGCCAGTTCATCGTCGATGGCATCGCCGACGGCTACGAAGCCTTCGCACTGGTGCAGGCGATCCATGAGATCGCGCCCGACAAGCCTGTGCTTTTCGTGGCGCGCGACGGCCAGCGCCTGCCGGCGATCACGGAAGCGCTGACCTTTGCCGCGCCCGGCCTGCCGGTGCTGGAATTGCCGGCCTGGGACTGTCTGCCCTATGACCGCGTTTCGCCTGGCTCCGATGCCGCCGCCAAGCGGCTCGATGCGCTGACGGCGATGATCGCGCTGGCGAAAAAGCCACATCGCGCCGTCATTCTGACCACCGCCAATGCGTTGCTGCAGCGCATTCCGCCGGCGGACCTTGTCGAGGCGCAGACTTTCCACGCAAAGCCCGGCAACCAGATCGACATGAACGCGTTGGTGTCGCGTCTGGAGATTTCCGGTTTCGAGCGGGTGCCGACGGTGCGCGGCGTCGGCGAATTCGCGGTGCGCGGCGGCATTCTCGACCTTTACGCGCCCGGCTGGGCCGAGGCGCTGCGGCTCGACTTCTTTGGCGACACGCTGGAATCGATCCGTGTCTTCGACGCCGCCACCCAGCGCACCACCGGCCAGCGCAAGTCGATGGCGCTGCAGGCGATGAGCGAAGTGGCGCTGACGCCGGAAACCATCAGCCGTTTCCGCCGCTCCTATATCGAGGCCTTTGGCGCGCCGCAGCGCGACGACGGGCTTTATGCGGCGGTGAGCGAGGGGCGGCGCTTCGCCGGTATGGAGCATTGGTTGCCGTTGTTCTACGAGCGGCTGGAGACCGTGTTCGACTATCTGCCGGACGCGCCTGTCATCTTCGACCATCTGGCGCATGAGGCGCTGGCCGAGCGCCACACGCTGATCCTCGACCACTATGAAGCGCGCCGCAAACAGGCCGACGCTGCCTTGAAGGACGCCGTGCCTTACAAGCCGGTGGCGCCGGACCTGCTTTATCTCTCGCCGGAAAATCTTGTGGCGTCGCTCGGACCGCGCGAAGCCATCGACTTCACCGCCTTCGATGCGCCCGATGTCGGGGCCAGGAAAGTCTTCCATGGCGGTTCGCGCCATGGCCGCAGCTTTGCCGAGGAGCGCGCCGACCCCAACGCCAACGTCTTCGATGTCGTGGTAAAACACATCGCCGACGAGCGCGCGGCGCGCCGCCGCGTCATTGTCGCCGGTTGGACCGAAGGCTCGCTCGATCGGCTCGGCCAGATCCTGGCCGAGCATCATCTCGGCAATCTCGTGCCGGTGGCGACGCTGGCCGAGGCGGAAAAGCTCGAGCCGGGGCAGGCGGCCCTTGCCGTGCTGCCGCTGGAATCCGGCTTCGAGACCGAAGGACTGGTCGTCGTCGCCGAGCAGGACATTCTCGGCGACCGGCTGATCCGCCGTTCCAAGCGCAAGAAGCGCGCGTCCGACTTCATCGCCGAGGCGTCATCTCTGTCGGCCGGCGACATCGTCGTCCATGCCGATCACGGCATTGGCCGCTTCATCGGCCTGCGCACCATCGAGGCGGTCGGCGCGCCGCATGACTGCCTTGAAATCCATTATGCCGGCGATGACCGGCTGTTTCTGCCGGTGGAAAACATCGAGCTTCTGTCGCGTTATGGTTCGGATTCGGCCGAAGCCTCACTCGACAAACTTGGCGGTGGCGCCTGGCAGTCGCGCAAGGCGCGGCTGAAGAAACGCCTGCTCGACATGGCCGGGCAGCTGATCCGCATCGCCGCCGAGCGGCAGATGCGTTCCGCCCCGCCCATGGTGCCGGCGGAAGGGCTTTATGGCGAGTTCTCGGCGCGCTTCCCCTATGAAGAGACCGATGACCAGCAGGGCGCGATCGATGCCGTCATGGACGATCTCGGCGCCGGCAAGCCGATGGACCGGCTGATCTGCGGCGATGTCGGTTTCGGCAAGACCGAAGTGGCGCTGCGCGCCGCCTTCATCGCGGCGATGGAAGGGTTTCAGGTCGCGGTCGTGGTGCCGACGACGCTGTTGTCGCGCCAGCACTTCAAGACCTTTTCGCAGCGCTTCTCCGGCCTGCCGATCCGCGTTGGCCAGGCCTCGCGGCTGGTTGGCGCCAAGGAACTGGCGGAAACCAAGAAAGGCATCGCCGAGGGCCAGGTCGATATCGTCATCGGCACCCATGCGCTGCTCGGTTCGGCGATCTCGTTCAAGAATCTCGGCCTGCTGATCATCGACGAAGAGCAGCACTTTGGCGTCAAGCACAAGGAACGGCTGAAGGATCTGAAGACCGATGTCCATGTGCTGACGCTGTCGGCAACGCCGATCCCGCGCACGCTGCAGCTTGCCTTGACCGGCGTGCGCGAACTGTCGCTGATCGCCACACCGCCGGTCGACCGCATGGCGGTGCGCACCTTCATCTCGCCCTTCGATCCGCTGGTCATCCGCGAGACGCTGCTGCGCGAGCGCTACCGTGGCGGCCATTCTTTCTATGTCGTTCCGCGCATCAGCGATCTCGCCGAAATCCATGATTTCCTGCGAGAATCCGTGCCCGAGCTGAAAGTCGCGGTGGCCCATGGCCAGATGCCGCCCGGCGAACTCGACGACATCATGAATGCCTTCTATGACGGCCAGTACGACGTGCTGTTGTCGACCACCATCGTCGAATCCGGGCTCGACATCCCGACCGCCAACACGCTGATCATCCATCGCGCCGACATGTTCGGCCTGTCGCAGCTCTATCAGTTGCGCGGCCGTGTCGGCCGCTCCAAGGTGCGCGCCTATGCGCTGTTCACGCTGCCGGCCAACCGCAAGCTGACCGATACGGCCGAGCGCCGGCTGAAGGTGCTGCAGTCGCTGGATACACTCGGCGCCGGCTTCCAGCTCGCCAGCCACGATCTCGACATCAGGGGCGCCGGTAATCTTCTCGGCGAAGAACAATCCGGCCACATCAAGGAGGTCGGCTTCGAACTCTACCAGCAGATGCTGGAGGAGGCGGTGGCCGAGGTGAAGGATTCCGGCGAGGTGCAGGATGGCGGCTGGTCGCCGCAGATTGCTGTCGGTACGGCTGTCATGATCCCGGAAAGCTATGTGCCGGACCTGCAACTCAGACTGGCGCTCTATCGCCGCCTCGGCGACCTTGAAAATACCGAGGAGATCGACGCCTTCGGCGCCGAGCTCGTCGACCGCTTCGGTCCGCTGCCGGAGGAGGTGAAGCATCTGCTCAAGATCGTCTTCATCAAGGCGCTCTGCCGCAGAGCCAATGTCGAGAAGCTCGATGCCGGTCCCAAGGGCGTCGTCATCCACTTCCGCAAGCGCGAGTTCTCCAACCCGGTCGGGCTGGTCAAATACATCGGCGAACAGGGCTCGCTGGCCAAGATCAGGGCCGACCATAGCGTGGTCTTCATTCGCGATTGGCCAACGGCGGAGAAGCGTCTGGCGGGCTCGGCCGTCGTCATGACGCAGCTGGCGCGACTGGTGGAGAAGGCCGCCTAGAGCGGATTCCGCTTGGCAAAGATCGCTTCTGGGTCTGCGACGATTGGAGCCATTGAGATACTTTGGCCGAAGGGATCAGATGATGCCGCAACTCATCGCTGAACGGGAAATCCATGAACCCGCAGACCTTCGATGAATACTGGCTCGGTTACCTCGCTGGCCATTCAAAACCTTCGACCCGGTTTATCCACTATCTCGGCCTGTTTTTCGCGCCGATCGCCGGGATTGCGGCATCTCTCATGGTCGTCTGGTGGGCTTTCCTGGTCATCATTCCGTTCTTCTATATCGCGGCTTTTCTCACCCACCCTTTCCTCGAGCACAACAGCAACAAGCCGTTCGCGGATCGGCCGCTGTGGAGCGCCATCGCCTTGCTGCGCATGCTTGCACTCGATCTGACGGGTGGGCTCGGCCGCCAGCTCAGTCGATTGAACGACGTCGCCCGATAGGCATGACGACGCTGGTCGTCTCTCTCTGCTCGGCCATTCTGCTGCTTGGAGCCGGCTTCCATCTTTATTGGGGTTTGGGTGGACGTATCGGCGCCGGCGTCGCGTTGCCGCAACGCGAGGACGGCACTCCCGCCATCAAGGAGACGGCCTTTGGGGCGATGGCGGTGGGGTTGATCCTGGCGCTGGTGCTGCTGCTGGTTCTTGGCTTCGCCGGTGCCCTTCGCCTGCCCGTGCCCCAATTCTTGTTGAAGGTAGGCATCATCTTGTGGGCGTTCACCTTCACCGCGAGGGCTTTGAGCTGGTCGCGGTATTTCGGACTGTTCAAGCGGGTCAGGACGACACGTTTTGCCAGCTATGACAGCTGGTTCTACAGCCCGTCATGCCTGCTGCTGGGGCTGGGCCTTTTCTATCTCGCTTTGTCGCAGACTGCAGAGTGAGCCGCCGGCCATCATTCGCCAGCGCTTGAATTCCGGTCTAGAATAGGAAATCGGCTTCGTGTATGGAGCCGCGAACCCCATATGGGGCGGGAATGGCGGGCAAAAGCACCGCTGGAAAGAGCGTTTGGGTGCAGCGATGACGAAATGGTCGCCGAATTCTTGGAGAGCAAAGCCGATCAAGCAGGTTCCTGCCTATCCGGACCTTGCCGCGCTGAAGAACACGGAAGCCCAGCTCGCTACCTTTCCACCGCTGGTTTTTGCAGGTGAGGCGCGCAAGCTGAAGAAGCAGCTTGCAGCTGTCGCTGCCGGTGACGCATTCCTTCTTCAGGGCGGCGATTGCGCCGAGAGTTTCGCCGAGCATGGCGCGGACAATATCCGCGACTTCTTCCGCGTCTTCCTGCAAATGTCGGTGGTGCTGACCTTTGCCGGCGCGCAGCCGGTGGTGAAGGTCGGCCGCGTTGCCGGTCAGTTCGCCAAGCCGCGCTCGTCCGACAACGAGACCAAGGGCGAGGTGACGCTGCCGAGCTATCGCGGCGACATCATCAACGGCATAGAGTTCGATCCCAAATCGCGCATTCCGGATCCCGCCCGCCAGGAAATGGCCTATCGCCAGTCGGCGGCGACGCTCAACCTTTTGCGCGCCTTCGCCCAGGGCGGCTATGCCAGCCTGGAGAACGTGCATCGCTGGATGCTCGGCTTCGTCTCCGACAGCCCGCAGGGCGAGAAGTATGGCGCGCTCGCCAACCGCATCACCGAGACGATGGACTTCATGAAGGCCGTCGGCATCACTTCGGAAACCAATTACGCACTGCGCGAGACCGACTTCTACACCAGCCACGAGGCGCTGCTGCTCGGCTATGAAGAGGCGCTGACCCGCGTCGATTCGACTTCGGGCGATTGGTACGCCACGTCAGGCCACATGATCTGGATAGGCGACCGCACGCGTCAGCCCGACCATGCCCATGTCGAATACTGCCGCGGCATCAAGAACCCGCTCGGCCTCAAATGCGGTCCGTCGCTGACGCCGGACGGCTTGCTGGAGCTGATCGATCTGCTCAACCCCGAGAACGAGCCGGGCCGGCTGACGCTGATCGCGCGCTTCGGCTCCGACAAGGTCGCCGACCATCTGCCGAAACTGGTGCGCGCTGTGCAGAAGGAAGGCCGCAGCGTCGTGTGGTCATCCGACCCGATGCACGGCAACACCATCGAGGCCGCCGGCTACAAGACGCGGCCGTTCGACCGCATCCTCAAGGAAGTGCAGACCTTCTTCGAGGTGCATCGCGCCGAAGGCACGCATCCGGGCGGCATCCATGTCGAGATGACCGGCAAGAACGTCACCGAATGCACCGGCGGCGCCCGCGCCATCACCGCGGAAGAGCTGCAGGACCGCTACCACACGCATTGCGACCCGCGCCTCAACGCCGATCAGGCAATCGAGCTGGCGTTCCTGGTCTCCGACCTGCTCAAGAAGAGCCATCCGGTGCAGCACAAGCAGGCCGTGAACGGTTGAACCTGTTTGCAGATTGAATTGAAAAGAGCGCCGGTTTTCCGGCGCTTTTTCATTTTGAGGTCAGCGGGCGCGTTCCCAGCGCAATCCGCCGAGCCGCGGATCATTGGCGAAGGCGGTCCTGGAAAACTCGAGGCGTTTCTCCGGAAATTCGCAGATGGCCTGGACGCCGAACGAGCCGAGCCGGATTCGCCAGGTGTGCGGCTCCAGCGGCTTGGCCTTGGTAAAGCCGCGGCATGTCAGTAGCGCAATATTGGCGCCTTTCGGGTCACGCGCCGAACGATAGCGGATCGCCTCCAGCCCGGCTTCGCGCGTAACATCGGCAATCCCCTGGCAGGCGGCATAGTCGGTCGTGTGTGTCCACTGAGCCTCATCGCGGTCGAGCGGCGGCCGCGTCAGGTCGACTGCCTTGTCGGTGCGGATCGCGGCGGCGAAGGCGGTGTATTCGGCGGCATCGTGCGGCCACGGCGTGTCGGGCGAATCGGCAAAGAACAGCAAGCGGTAGAAGGCCATTTCGGCGACGGCGGTCATGATCGTCTCCGCCGCGTAGTAGACACCAAGGGTGCGGCCGGCGCGGCGGAAGCGCGAGCCGTAGGGATAGATCGACCCGTAGCGGAACGGCGTCGCCAGGAGGTAGTGGAGATGCCGGCACTCCATGGGGATTTGCGGCTTGGTTTCCTCGATCAAATCCTCGATCAGCGCCTGTTCGTCCAGCGTGTCGACAACCTTCAGCGTCGAGACGCGGTGCTGCGCCTCGACCATGCGCCAGTATTTGCCGTCGAGTCGTACGGCTTCAGACGAGAGCGCGTCGGGAGTCCAGATAGGCAATGACATCGACAAGCCCGGTAATGGTGAGGATCGTTTCAAGCGGGCTGCCGTCGAATGCCGTGTTGGCGTTCTTCAGCCATGCCCGGGCGATCGTCTCGTCACCGCCGACAATGGCGTCGAGCGAACGGAACAGCCGCACGAACAGCACCGCGAGCTCGAACGGCTTGGTGCCGCGCTCCAGCAGGAATTCCTGCCTGCGCATGCGCGAAACCGTTGCTTCCGAGACGCCGATGATCGACGCCAGCATCCTGGAGGTTATATCCAGGAGCTCGGCGGCGCGCAGCGTGGCCTTGGTCAGAACCGCGTTTTCGGCCGCCCTGGCGGCAGCATTGGGTTGTGTAACAGACATGGCCTCTCTCTTTCCATGGAAAATATAGTCCACGAAAATTCATATGGAAAGAGGTGGTATCCGATAAATTTGGCTGGGCCAGCGAATTGGCTGTGCACTGACGCGTCAGTCTTTCTTGTAGAGCAGCCAGTTCTTGCCGGTACGGCCGGCCATCGTCGAATGCCGGGTGACGCGGTTGCGCCCGCCGACCTTGGAGCGATAGAGAGCCCGATCCGCCTTGGTGTAGAGATCCTCCGGGCTTTCCGCCTCGGAAGCCATGCAGATGCCCATGGAAACGGTCACTGTGCCATAATTGGTGCCGGTCTGGCTGCTGGTGAACGGCGTCTGTTCAATCAGCACACGGATGCGTTCGGCGATCTCGTAGGTCGTATCCTCGCTGGCACCCTCGATGATCAGCGCGAATTCCTCGCCGCCGGTGCGGGCGACGAACATGTCTTCACGAATGCTGGTCTGGAAGATTTCGGCGATGATCTGGATGATCTTGTCACCGACCGGGTGGCCGTAGCGGTCGTTGATGTCCTTGAAACGATCGATGTCGGCGAGGATCAGCGCGTTGAACAGGATGCCCTTGTTGGAGGTGTAGATCGCCGTGATCTGCTTGTCGAAGGCGCGGCGGTTCCAGATATGCGTCAAGGGATCGGTGTCGGCGAGCCGCTTATACTCCTCGAGCTTCGACTTGACGCTCTCCAGTTCCGCCGTCTTGTCGCTGAGCGTGCTGGCAACCTGCTTGCCATGGTCCAGGGTCGAATTGGTGGCGATCGCCATGGCGCTGGCGACCTTCTGCAAGAGGTCCTGTGAAAGCAGGCTGCGATTGGCCAGCCCACTCGATGTCTCGTCGAGGATCTTGCCGTATTTCTCGATATGGCTGCGTTCGCTTCGCAGCAGCAAAGCGATGTCCTCGAGCTCCCTGGCCAGCACGTCGCGCGCGTGCTCGACAATGCCGGGACCATGATGCTGGGCAAAGAAGGCGCGGCCGATGCGGTCGAGATCGTCCTGCGTCGGTCGGTTGCCGAGCGCGACGACGGCAAGGCTGAGTTCGCGATTGGTGCCTTTCAGCGCTTCGTAGAAGATCTCGTAATTGCGCGGCAGACCAAGCACGCCGAGCTGGCGCATGGTCGTCACAACAGCTGTTGCAACGTCGCTGTTTCGGTCGGTCTGGGCGGCTGCCGGCTGCATGTTCTCTTCACTACCCCTGGGAACCATCGCAGACTTGCGCGTGCGAGATGTCGCCGACCGGGGGAGAACCAGCCGTATTTCGGATCATCTTACGAAAGACGCGTCCCCAATCGCGACCTTCGCTTGGCAACGACCATAGATGCGCTGGCGCTAAAGTTTCCTTAATGTGCCGCAAGGTAATGCGACTTTTCCACCTCAGGCTGCAGCAGCGTGTTGCAACCATCCTGAGGTGAAGTCCGAACGTGCCCGTTCCGTGTCGCATTTGCTGGTGCCCGGTTGCGGCAAAACTGAAATCCTCTCCGGTGGCGGCGAAGCCGTGAACGATGGCCGGCGGAGGGCGGGAATGAGCAATAGCCACAGCGGATCGTGCCTGTGCGGGGCGGTGCGTTTCCAGACGCAAGGGCCGTTGCGCGGCGTGATCTATTGCCACTGTTCGCAATGCCGCAAGCAGAGCGGGCACTACTATGCCGCAACCAATGTCGCCGACGGCGACATCACAATCATCGGCACGGACAACATCACCTGGTACGAAGCGTCGTCCTTTGCCAAGCGCGGCTTTTGCAAGACATGCGGCTCGGTGCTGTTCTGGAAGCCGGGCCAGGACGCCTATGTCTCGGTTCTGGCCGGGTCGTTCGATGCGCCGACCGGGCTCGAGGGCGAATGCCATATCTTCGTCAGCGACAAGGGCGACTACTACACGATCGACGATGAGTTGCCGCAGTTCGAGAAGTCGACGCCGGCGATCAAGGTTGCGGACGAGTGATTTTTGCCGCTGCTGCCTTATTCCCTTGATCCAGCCATTGCGTTATCCCCTGCCGGTGATTCGAAGGGGATGCGGGCCATGCAGCGGCTGATCGATGCTTTCTTCAATTCGGTACGGGCTTTCCGCAAGCTCGCGGCCAGCGAAAAGGCGTTCCAGCAGGAATTGATGCTGCTGCTGCTGGCGCTGCCGCTCGGCTGGTTCGTCTCGGTATCTTGGCGTGGCTATGCGCTGCTGATCGGCGCCGTGCTGCTCTTGATCATGGTCGAGGTGCTGAACACCGGCATCGAGGCGGCCTGCGATGCCTTCAGCCGCGAGTTCAACGTCGATATCCAGCTAGCCAAGGATTGTGGCTCGCTGGCGGTACTGATTTCGGTGGTGATCGTCGCCGGCGTCTGGGGCATAGCCATCATCGAGCGCATCACGGGGCTACCGATCTAGACCCTGCGTTCCTATCTGTCGGTTACGCCGACCTGATCCTGACCATGATCTGTCCCGAAAACCGGTGTCCACTTTTCGGGATCATGGTCTGAGGAGACCGACATGACCGCCCCCGCCAATTTTCTGCTGCTCGACCGAGCCGGCTTGCCGGACGATCTGCGTTGGCTGGCGCAAAAATATCCGCGCGAAAACTGGCAGGGTCACGGCAACATCCATGGCCTTGCCAATATGTGGCTGCAGCGGCACGACATGTTCCGCGAGCTTGGCGGCATGCTCACCAACGGCATTGGCGACTATCGCGAAGGTAGGCTGACGGCGCCGGATTTCGCCCGCTGGTTCGCGCCACGGCTGAACCATTTCCTCGGCAATCTCGACGGCCACCACAATGTCGAGGACTATCAATATTTCCCGGCTTTCGCCAAGGCGGAGCCGCGCCTGAAACGCGGCTTCGAGATTCTCGATGCCGATCACCACGCCATTCATGAAGGGTTGGAGCGCAACGCCGAAGCGGCGAATGCCTTCATCCGCACGCTCGAGGAGAGCGAGGACAGGCAGCGCTTTGCCGCCGATGCCTATGCTGACGAGAACAGCCGGCTGATCGCCATGCTGAAACGGCATCTTGCCGACGAGGAGGATCTCATCATCCCGCTGATCCTCGATCGCGGCGACCGCGCTTTGGTCGAGGACGACGACTGAGCTTTCTATCTCTTTGTTTTTGAGGCAATTCCGGACGGAAAACCGCTTACACTTTTCCTGGAATTGCCTTAGGTGGCTTCGCTGTCGCGGGCGTCCTTGGCGCGCTCCTTGCCGGCGACGGTGCGGGCGATGAGCCAGGCAAGGATGGCGACGGCCAGCCCGATGGCAAGCGCGATCAGCAGGCGTTGGTGATGGAGCAGTGCCTTGCCGATCATCTGCTCGGCACCCAGGCCGAAGACATAGCCGATGCCGCAGAACAAAGCCGCCCAGACCAGCGACGACACCGCGTTCAAAATGACGAAGCGCGTTACTGAAATGCTGGCAAAGCCGGCCGCGATGCCGCCGACCAGGCGCAGGCCATAGATGTAGCGGTTGGACAGAACAAAGATGTTGGGGTGCGACGAGACGAGGCGGTAGGCGTGATTGAAGCCGGGCCTCGCCTTCAGTTTCAGCACCCTGGGATGGTCAGCAAAGCTGCGGCCGAGGACGAAGAAAAACGTGTCGCCGACGAAGGCGCCAATGGCGGCCGCGAGGAAAGCTTTCCAAGGGACGAAGACATGCTGGTGGGCGAAGAAGCCGCCGAGGATGGCCGCACTTTCGCCTTCGGCGACACAGCCCAGGAAAACCGCGATCAGCCCATATTGTTCGATGAGGTGATGGACGATCCCGGTCATTGAGACGTTTGCCGGCCCGACAGTCTTTCGTCGATGCGGGTCATCTGTTCGGCCAGGCGCGCAATGTCCTCGCGCACGCCGATAATCTGGCTGTGGCGGAGTTCGTCCAGCTTTTCGTGCAGCGCCATGATTTCGATCTCGGCCTTGAGGTTGACCTCGTAGTCGTGCGCGGCATCGATGCGGTCGCGCGCTGCCTGGCGGTTCTGCGACATCATGATCACCGGCGCTTGCAAGGCGGCGATCATCGACAGCACTAGATTGAGGAAGATGAAGGGGTAGGGATCGAACGAGTCCCTTCCTAGCAGCCACCAATTGGCGCCGATCCAGAGAATCAGGAAAGCGATGAAGGACAGGATGAACGTCCACGAGCCGCCGATGCGGGCGATGGCATCGGCGATACGGTCGCCAGCCCCCTGAAGGCCGGCGAGACTGTCGTTGATGTCCTGCGATATCGGCTTGCGGTCGACGGTACTCTGCAACACCCGCCGCTCGAGCTCGCTGAGGGTCTCAGGCGTTCGCCTCAGCCAGCGGCTGGCCAGTTCTGGTACGGTCTTGTGCATGGTCGCCTCCATGGTCAGCGTCTGGCCTAGACCTAGAGACTACCGGCGCGAACGGGAAGTGGTAGATTGCCGCGTCCACCCATACTAAATCAGGGCGCCAATGGCTGACTTCCACAGGATTCGTGCCCGTGCGGCAAAACGCAAAGGCGGCGACGCCGTGCTGACGGAGTTGCTCGGGCCTTTGCCCGATAACGCTGCCGTGGCCAAGATCACCGACGACCGCATCCTGTCGACGATGGCCGAGCGGGTGTTTGCCGCCGGCTTTGTGTGGCGCGTCATCGAGCAGAAATGGCCGGGTTTCGAAGAAGCGTTCCTGCATTTCGAGCCGAAGCGGCTGTTGTTCCAGCCTGATGATTTCTGGCACGATCTGACGGCCGACAAGCGCATCGTGCGCAATCCGCAGAAGATCAAATCGGTGCGCGACAACGCCGCCTTCGTCGAGCGCGTGTCGAAGGAGCATGGCAGCTTCGGCAAATTCCTGGCTGAGTGGCCGGCGGACGACCAAGTCGGGCTGATGGCGTATCTCGGCAAGCACGGCAGCCGGCTCGGCGGCAACACCGGCCAGTATTTCCTGCGCTGGCTGGAATGGGACGCTTTCGTCATCTCGGCCGATATGGCGGCAGCGTTGCGCGACGCAGGCCTCGATATCGCCGAAAGCCCGACCTCGAAGCGAGACCTCGACAAGATCCAGGCGCAGATCAATCAATGGGTGGCGGACACGAGGCTGCCGCGTCGGCACATCTCGCGCATCCTGGCGATGTCGATCGGAGAGAACCATTCGCCGCAATCGCTGCGCGAGTATATGGGCGACGACTGATCACGGGCTGCCTCGCTACGATCCGCATGTCGAGCGATAAGACACGATCGGCTAATGCCGATCGGTCTGGATTGGTCCAAACGAACGCCATTGCCGGAGCAATTCGGCCGCGCTAAACCGCAGGCATGACCAAGAAGACCGCTCCCGATATTCTGCGCATCGCCGTTGCTCAGCTCAACCCGACAGTCGGCGATGTCGCCGGCAATCTTGCCAAGGCGCGCGAGGCGAGGGCGGATGCCGCCCGCCAGGGCGCCGACATCGTGCTCTACACGGAGCTTTTCCTTGCCGGTTATCCGCCGGAGGATCTGGTGCTGAAGCCGGCCTTCCTCAAGATTTGCGAAAAGGCCGCGCAAGACTTCGCCGGGGATACCGCCGATGGCGGGCCGGGCGTCATTATCGGCACGCCGTTGAAGCGCAAGAGCGGCAGCCACAATTCGATCATCTTCGCCGATGGCGGCAAGATCCTGGCCGAGCGTTACAAGCTCGATTTGCCAAACTATGGCGAGTTCGATGAGAAGCGGGTTTTCCAGGCCGGACCCGAGGCTCAGGGACCTGTCAACTTCCGTGGTGTGCGCATCGGAATTCCAATCTGCGAGGACATCTGGGGCGACGTCGGCATTTGTGAAACCCTGGCCGAAAGCGGCGCCGAAATCCTCTTGGTGCCGAACGGCTCGCCCTACTACCGCGCCAAGATGGACGTGCGCCATCAGGTCGTTATCCGCCAGGTCATCGAAACCGGTTTGCCGATGATCTATGCCAACCAGATCGGCGGCCAGGATGAGTTGATCTTCGACGGCGCCTCGTTTGCGATCGGCGCCGACAAGACGCTGGCTTTCCAGATGAGCCAGTTCGAGGAGACGGTCGACGTCACCACCTGGAAACGCACCGATGCCGGTTGGGTCTGCTCGGAAGGGCCGATGTCGAAAATCCCCGAGCGCGAGGAAGCGGACTACCGCGCCTGCATGCTGGGCCTGCGCGACTACGTCAACAAGAACGGTTTCAAGAACGTCGTGCTCGGCCTGTCCGGCGGCATCGATTCGGCGATCTGTGCTGCGCTTGCCGTCGACGCCCTTGGCGAAGAGCGGCTGCGGGCGGTGATGATGCCCTACCGCTACACCTCGAAGGACTCGCTGAAGGATGCCGAGGATTGCGCCCGCGCGCTCGGTTGCCGCTATGACATCGTGCCTATCTTCGAGCCGGTTGAAGGGTTTCTGCATGCGCTGACGCAGCTTTTCGAAGGCACCAAGGAAGGCATCACCGAGGAAAATCTGCAAAGCCGCGCGCGTGGCACCATCCTGATGGCGATCTCCAACAAGTTCGGCTCGATGGTCGTCACCACAGGCAACAAGAGCGAGATGTCGGTCGGCTACGCCACGCTCTACGGCGACATGAACGGCGGCTTCAATCCGATCAAAGACCTCTACAAGATGCAGGTCTATGCGCTGTCGCGCTGGCGCAACGACCATGTGCCGCCGGGCGCGCTCGGGCCTTCCGGCGAGGTGATCCCGAAGAACATCATCGACAAGGCGCCGTCGGCGGAACTGCGCGAGAACCAGACCGACCAGGATTCGCTGCCGCCATATCCGGTGCTGGACGACATTCTGGAGTGCCTGGTCGAGAACGAGATGGGCGTGGACGACATCGTCGCACGTGGTCACGATCGGGCGACGGTGACGCGCATCGAGCATCTGCTCTACATCGCCGAGTACAAACGCCGGCAAGCGGCGCCGGGTGTGAAGATCACCAGGAAGAATTTTGGCCGCGACCGCCGCTATCCCATCACCAACCGTTTCAGGGATCGCAGCTAAATATCTGATTCCATTGATGAACCTTTGGGGCTTGCATGCTTCAAGAACGGCAAGCTCCAGGCGCGGCATCTGCTTCTGGTACGGCACGCTGGGCAGTCATCGCCGGACAGGACGTTCGGCCGCCCCTTATTCTTTGCGAGGCACCATGCCCGACTGTGAAATCAGCTTCGACATGTCACGGATCGATTTCCGGGCGACCTCCGACCTGTTGATGGCGAGCTACTGGGGCGCCGGACGCAGCGACGAGTTTCATCGCCGCGCCTTTGCCAATTCGCATTGCACCGCGGCCTATATCGATGGGAACCAAGTCGGCTTTGGCCGGGCCATCACCGACCGTACGGTGTTTGCCTATCTCGCCGACATCATCATCTCGCCGCAGTATCGCGGCCAGGGCATTGGCTTGCAACTGGTGCGAGCGCTCGTCGATCACCCTGAACTCAGCACCGTCTCGCATTGGAGCCTGTCGACCAGCGACGCGCACGGCGTCTATGAGAAGCTGGGCTTCAAGGCATCCACCGATGGCCGCTACATGCGCCTCGATCGCAACCCGGAATGAGGCACACAGGCGAGGCTTGCCCGCCGTTGTTGCAAAATAACCTCACTGGTTGGACCAGTTACACTTTTGCGGCGCGCCCGGTCTTGGCGATCCGCTGAGGCGTCTCTATAAGGACCCCTCCGCAATTGTGTTGCGGGAGGTCCGAATGGCAGTATTTCACATGGTAATGCGAGGCCGCGAAGCTTAGGTCTCACCTGGTGTCCGGCGAAGGTTCTTCCTTCGCGCCGATGCCGGGTCGAGTACAGGCTTCTGCCGATGCCGGTCGCCACCCGATGTCTAGGGCGCGCCGCCACCTATGCCGAACCTCCGCAGCCCCGGGCGAATTGCCCGGCGCGGTTTTCAATTTTCGACCTTACCGGGACCGGGCATTTTTTGCGCCCGGATGACATCATGGCTCGTTTTCGAATCGATCTGCGCGCAAGCGCCTTTCGCAGCGTTCTTGGCTTCACGCTCAGCCACTGGCGGCGCCAGCCGTGGCGGCTGTCGCTGATCATGGGCGGCTTCCTGCTGTCGACCCTGGCCGACGTGTTGACGCCGCTCTATTCCGGCCGGCTGGTCGACGCCGTCGCCAGCAGTGCTTCCGCCGACGCTGTCGCGTGGAACGCGGCGATGGCGGCGTTCTTCGCGCTCATTGCCTTGGCGCTTACCGGCGTGGTGCTGCGCAACCTCGCTTTCATGGGTATTGTCGAGCTGACGCTGAAGATGATGGCCGACATCGCCGCCGATGCGTTCCACCGCGTCCAGCGCTTCTCCACCGACTGGCACGCCAACAGCTTTGCCGGCTCGACGGTGCGCAAAGTCACGCGCGGCATGTGGGCGCTCGACCTGCTCAACGACACGATCCTGATCGCGCTTTTGCCGTCGGTCGCCATGCTGGTCGGCTCGACGCTGCTGCTCGGCTGGTTCTGGCCGCTGATGGGGCTGGTCGTAGCAGTCGGCTCGGTGCTGTTCATTATGGTGACGGCGATGCTGTCGCTTGGCTATGTCGCGCCCGCTGCACGGCTCGCGAACAGCTGGGATACGCGGCTTGGCGGATCGCTTGCCGATGCGGTGAGCTGCAACGCCGTGGTCAAGGGCTTTGGCGCCGAGATGCGAGAGGAAACGCGCCTCGCCAAGGTCGTCGCCAAATGGCGTGCCCGCACGCGCCGCACCTGGGTGCGCGGCACCATCAACGGCACCACGCAAGGCGCCATGCTGCTGGTGCTGCGGACGGCGGTGATCGGGCTGTCGCTGATGCTGTGGGCCTGGGGTCAGGCGAGCGCCGGCGACGTCGCCTTCGTGCTGACCTCGTTCTTCGTGCTGCAGGGCTATCTCAGGGATATCGGCACGCATATCCGCAATCTGCAGCGTTCGATCAACGACATGGAGGAGCTGGTCGATTTCCAGTCGCAACCGCTTGGCATCGAGGACCGGCCCGGCGCTCAGCCGATCCGGATCACGCAGGGCGCTATCCGCTTCGACAGCGTCACCTTCCATTATGGCAGCCATCGCCTGCCGCTCTACCGCGACTTTTCGGTGGAGATCGCGGCGGGCGAGCGGGTCGGACTGGTCGGTCATTCCGGCTCGGGCAAGACGACCTTCGTCAAGCTTATCCAGCGTCTCTACGATGTCAGTGACGGTAAGATCCTGATCGACGGCCAGGACATCTCTGCTGTGGCGCAGGCGTCGCTGCGCGCGCAGATCGCCATCGTCCAGCAGGAGCCGATCCTGTTCCACCGCTCGCTGGCCGAGAACATCGCCTATGCCCGTCCCGACGCCACGCAGGCCGAGATCGAGCATGCCGCGAAGTTGGCGAGCGCGCACGACTTCATCACCAGCCTGCCGAAGGGTTACGGCACGCTGGTCGGTGAGCGCGGCGTGAAACTGTCGGGCGGCGAACGCCAGCGTGTGGCGATCGCGCGCGCCTTTCTGGCGGATGCGCGCATCCTGATCCTGGACGAGGCGACATCGAGCCTCGATTCGGAATCGGAGGTGCTGATCCAGCAGGCGATGGAGCGGCTGATGGTCGGCCGCACGACGCTGGTCATCGCCCACCGGCTGTCGACGGTGCGGGCGCTGGACAGGCTCTTGGTGTTCGATCGCGGCAAGATCGTCGAGGAAGGCTCGCATGACGAGCTGATCCGGCTGAAGGGCGGCATCTACCGCCGCCTGTTCGAGCGCCAGGCGCTGGAACTGACCAAGGGCCTGGTGATCTGAGCTGAACGCAGAGCCCTATCCGAGGGGATAGGGCTCTGCTTTGGTTCATCCGGGCATTCGCTCGAATGGCTGGAGCACGGGATCAATCGTGTCCCAGGTATGGCCGCGGACGGTGTAGGTGACCGCGTGCGGATTGAACTGGCCGGGGTCGTCGAGGCTGGTGGCGTGGATCGCCGTCAGCTCCGGCATGGCGACGAAGGTCAGGTAGAGCGGCGTGCCGCAGGTCGGGCAAAAAGCCTGGACCTTTTCATTGCCGCTGTCGGCGATCATACGCCAGGTGCTTGGCTGGCCGGTTACTTTCACATCAACGCGCCGGCCGAAGGTCACATAGGAGCCATGGCCCGTGCCGCTGCGCTTCTGGCAATCGAGGCATTGGCAGTGGTTCTGAAAGATCGGCTCGCCGCTCGCCTCATAGCGGATCGCGCCGCAGGCGCAGCCACCGATAAAATGCTTGGTCATCGTCGTTCTCCCGCTGGCTGCTTCAGGCCGATTTCGGCTTGGCGAAGAGATCAATGCCACTGCCGGTTTCGAGGAAGGATTTCATGCTGGACAGCACGGCCGGCCAGCCCTGGCTGATGCCCTTGGCCATGCCGCTGCCGGCTTCGAGTTCGTCATGGCTGACGGTCAGCTTGACCATGGTGTCGTATTCCTCGATGGCGAACGTCACCCGGCTGTGCTTGGTCGGGTCGTCAGCCTGCGAGGCGTTGGCCCAGGTCATGACCAGACGGGTCGGCGGCGAGATTTCGACGACCTTGCCGACGAGTTCGACGGTGCGCTCGTCATTGGCGCGGATGTGTTCCCATTTCGAGCCGGGCTTCCAGTCGGAGACGTTCTCGTGGCCCCAGTAGCGCTTGGCGATATCGGGCCTGGTGATGGCCTCGAACACTTTTTGCGGCGTCGATCTGATGTAGGTCACGTAGACAAAACTGGTGGTTTCCCGGGTCATTGGTCGTCTCCTTCGAGTTCGTGCTTCAGGTCGTGCAGCAGGCTCAGCCGCTGCCGTTCGAATTTGCGCACCCACCGCTCGTAGACTTCGTGCAGCGGCACGGGGTTGATGAAATGCAGCTTTTCGCGGCCACGCTTGACCGTGCTGATCAGATTGGCCGCCTCCAAAAGGTCGATGTGCTGGGTCGCGGATTGCCTTGCCATGTCGAGGTTCTCGCAAAGCTGCCCGAGCGTCTGTCCGTTCTTCTCACACAGAAGATCGAGCAGCTTTCTACGTGTCGGGTCGCCCAGCGCTTTGAAAACCTTGTCGGCGTCCATCGGTCTCACTCATCTTGCAGACATAATATGCAGGTAAATACCTGCATGTCAAGTCGTGGCAAAGTGTGGCCTGAGGGGCAGGGATCTATCGATGTCGGACTGGAGCTGGATCGACCGCGCCGGAGGCGAAGCACACGGTCAGAATTGATGACGAGCACCTGCGCTGGCGCATGGGAATGTGCTGAGTGGAATTATAGCTAGGTTCTAGCGGCGAATTTGTGCGGATCAGCGCAGAAATGGGCGATGATCTGGCAAAGGTCCGGTTCGTTGACCATGCGCACGGCTTCGGCCGAATTGACCCATTTGCGGGTGCGTGCGCGCTTTTCCTTCCAGCGGTCGGAAACACGCTCGACCTGCATCGGGAACACCAGCACTTCGCAAGGCACTTCCTCTCCGGAGGCCAATGCCTTGGCGTAGAAATAGCGGCCAGCCTCGAAATGCGAAATCTTGCCGCGTAATCCGGCTTCCTCGCCGGCCTCGCGCGCTGCAGCCTCGCAGAGCGGCTCCCTGGCTTCGGGCCAGCCCTTGGGCAGCACCCAGCGGCCGGTGTCACGGCTGGTGATCAGCATGATCTCGACGCCGCGTTCGCCCATGCGCCACGGCAGCGCTGCAACCTGCAGACGGCACGGCGCGGTGCCGAAGAGTCGTTGGACCCTTTCAGCCAGGTGGTTGTGCGTCGTCGGTCTCGTCAGCATCAGAGAAGCTACCCCAGCCCTCAGAATCGTTTGCCGTCACACGAATCTTACGAGGAAGTGTAAGTCATAAAAGTAAAAAACGTCACACCAACCCGTCGAATTTCGCCAACAAGTGTCGATTTCACAGAATATTGTGTCTTGCCGCGCGAGTTTCCACAGCAAACTGCGCGGGCCCGGCCATTTGGGCGGATAAAGGGGTGCTGCGAATCAGCCGGCGTGATCGTCGGCGATCGGTTTCTGGTAGGTAAAACCCATGTCCCAGGGGAAGTAGATCCAGGTGTCCTGGCTGACTTCGGTGACGAAGGTGTCGACCAGCGGCCGGCCTTTCGGCTTGGCATAGACGGTGGCGAAATGCGCCTTGGGCATCATGGCGCGGACGATGCCTGCCGTCTTGCCGGTGTCGGTGAGGTCGTCGATGATCAGCACGCCGGCGCCGTCATCGGTGAGCAGCGCCGGCGTGATCTCCTTCAGAACCTGCAACTGCCCCTGGCTGGTGTAGTCGTGATAGGAGGCCACGCAGACCGTCTCGATGACGCGAATGCCGAGTTCGCGCGAGATGATGGCGGCGGGAACCAGTCCGCCACGGGTGATGCAGACGATGGCTTTCCATTGACCCTTGTTGGCACCGGCAAGACGCCAGGCCAGCGCCCTGGCGTCGCGGTGGAACTGGTCCCAGGAGACCGGAAAGGCTTTTTCAGGAAGGGACATTGCTGGTGCACTCCGCGCGCCGAGGGAATGCGCGCGGAATTAGCCGGAAAGCGTTGGCCTTGGCAAGGGCTGCAATTCTCGCTTAGCGCGACAGGAAAGCCGCCACCGGCACGGTGCGCAACACGGTGCGCGTGACACCGCCGAACAAAAGCTGACGCAGCCAGGAATGGCTGTAGGCGCCGAGCACCAGAAGGTCGGCCCCGGTCTCGGCGATCCGGGTCTGGATGACGTCGTCGACAGAGGCGCCGCCCGACTTCTGCACCGACACGCTGACCGTCGCGCCGTGCCTGGACAGCGCCGCCGCGATCTCGGCCCCGGCAGCCTCCGGGTTCTCATCCAGCGTATCAGGCGGATCGATGACCAGTATATCCGTCTTCTCCGCCTCGATGATGAAAGGCAGGGCGTCGAAAGCGGCCCGCGCGGCCTCCTTGCTACCGTTCCAGGCGAGCAGCACGTGTTTGAAGGTGGTGACGAGCGGGCCGTCATGCGGCACCACCAGCACCGGCCGGCCGGCATCGTAGACCAGCGTGTCGACATCGGCGCTCGGATCGCCGCCGGTCTCGCGCTGGGCGGCGATGATCAGATCGGCGGCGCGGACATTGGAGATGCCGGTCAGCGCGCTGTCGCCGGAAAAGCTCTCAAAACTGCGCCATTCGAAGGAAAGGCCGGATTTTTCGATCTGCTTGAGGAAAAGCGCCTGCAGTTTTTCGGCGCGCTCGCGGTTCATGTCGGCGGAAACCTGCAGGAACTCGGTGTCGGGAAAACCGGTGGCCGAGGTGTAGGGAACGGGCAGCGCTTCGGCATGGATGCCGATGAGATGGCTCTCGAACCGGTCGGCAAGCGGGATGGCGCAGTCGAGGACGCGCTCGGCATCCTGTTCGTTCTGCAATATGGCGACGATGGTCTTGAAGCGCATGGGAATCCCTCAAATCTGCCGGCGCCGGGTGCGCCCGAGGGAAAACGTGGAAGTGCGGCGCTTTGTTCCGGCCGATGACGGCCGCAGACCGGGATCAGGTCGCTGCGGCGGTAAAGCCGGCCACCATGGCCTCGACGTCCTTGCGCGCGGAATCCAGCGCCTCCTGGCTGCGGGCGCGGACGACCAGCTCCGTCCAGAATTTGCCATCGCCATATTTCGGGTAGGAGCCGATGATCGTGTCGGGATGCGCCTTCTGGATGTCGCCCAAGGGACCGCCGATCAGGCCTTCGCCGAACGGGCAATGGACGGTAGCCGACAGCATTTTGGTGCCGGCCTTCAGCGTCGGCACGACATTGTCCAGCATAGCCTGGAAGATCGACGGCACGCCGGCCATGACATGGACGTTGCCGATGCGAAAGCCGGGCGCGACGGAGACCGGGTTGTCGATATGGTCGGCGCCGCGCGGCATACGCGACATGCGCTTGCGCGCCTCGGTGTATTCGATGCCGCGCGCGGCATAGCTCTCGCCCAGCATGGCATAGGCCTTGGCGTCATATTCGCAGGGCACGCCAAAGGCCTTGGAGATCGAATCCGCGGTGATGTCGTCATGCGTCGGGCCGATGCCGCCGGTGGTGAAGACATAGGTGTAGCGGGCACGCACGGCATTCACCGCCGCGACAATCTCGTCCTCTTCGTCGGGAACGATACGCACTTCCTTCAGGTCGATGCCGATGGCCGTCATGATGTCGGCGAGGTGGCCGATATTTTTGTCCTTGGTACGGCCGGACAGAATCTCGTCGCCGATGACAAGCATGGCGGCAGTGACGATTTCAGGCATGGAAAGCTCCGGCGGAAAGGCGCCTCAGGGCAGACAGGGTCGCCCTGGGCAGACAAGGTCGCCTGAGATAGCGCGACATCGAACGGGCGGCAATGCCGACAGAAGCCGCCACCTGCCTTGCCGTGCCTTCGGCAGTGGGTGATGGTGCGCGCCCAGGCCGCTCCGGGTGAAAAATGCTGGTATCGATTCTGCTGTGGCTCTTAATCGGCCTGTTCGTGCTGGCTCTCGTCATCGTCGTCAGCCTGGTGGCGGCGACCCTCTTGATCGCCGCCAAGGCCGAAAAGCTGGTGCCGACCAGCGGACAGTTCGTCGAAATCGACGGCAACCGCATCCACTATGTGGATGAGGGCGAGGGCAGGCCGATCGTATTCGTGCACGGGCTTGGCGCCCAGCTCCATCAATTCAGGCACACTTTGTTCGGACGCTTCGGCCCGGGCTACCGGCTGATTGCACTCGACCGGCCGGGATCGGGCTATTCGGTGCGGGCGAAAGGCACCACCGGCCGCTTGCCTGAGCAGGCCGAGCTCATCAGCCGTTTCATCGAAACGCTCAGCTTGAAGAGGCCGCTTGTGGTCGGGCACTCACTGGGCGGCGCCGTCGCGCTGACCCTGGCAGTGGAACATCCCGACGCGATTTCCGGCATCGCCCTGCTGGCGCCGCTGACGCATCTGGAAGCCGGCGTGCGCGAGAAAGCGGGCCTGCTCTATATCCGGTCGCGCCTGTGGCGCTGGATCATGGCCTACACCGTCGCCATACCGACAAGCCTCAGATATGCGCGGCCGACAATGGAGTTCATCTTCGCGCCGCAGCCTGTTCCCGCCGACTACATGATCCACGGAGGCGGATGGCTCGGGCTGAGGCCAAGCCATTTCCATGCGACCTCCACCGATTTCGTGGCGGTCGAACAGGATCTTGGCCGCATCGAGCGGCGTTATGGCGAGATCGCCATGCCGGCCGGTATTTTCTTTGGGACCGACGACCGCGTCATCGCCGTGCGCACCCACGGAGCGCCGATGACGGACAGGATCGAAGGCGTCGATTTCGAGGCCGTCGAGGGGCTTGGCCACATGCCGCAATTCGTCGAGCCGGACCGCGTCATCGCTTTCATCAAGCGCATCGCCGAGCGGGCATTCGCAGGCCGCAACATCAATTCGGATTGAACCGGCCAAATCGGCCGACCACGACTTCACGCAGCGGTCACGCGAAGGTGTCGAAGCTCACGCGGCTTCACGTTTTCTTGTCGGAACTTCGAGCTCGCTGGAGGATTCTTCCGCTGTCGCACGATAAGCGACGAGAAAATGGAATGGAGTACTTTCTATGCTTAGCAAGATCCTCGCAATCTCGATCTTTACGGTTGGCCTCGCCACCTCGGCGATGGCGCAGTCGTCCTATACCGCCCACACCCACCATCGCCCCGTCTCGAGCGAGCAGACGATGAGCGTCGATCCGAACACCACCGGCAGCATCGATTCCTCAGGCCTGAACAGCCTGAGCAATACCGGCCCGGTTGGGCCTTGTGCTTCTAATACGGCGGGACCCGACGCCAATGCCGGGCTGAACGTCAACGATCACTACTGCGGCAAGTAATCAGGCCGTAGACTCGACTGACCGGCAGGATGCCTGAGACAGGGCATCCACGGCCGGCAGCGAGACAGCTCACGCAAAAGATTAGTCGGAAACTTCGGTCTGTGGCCGATCGCGGCCATCGGCCAGTTCGTCGTGCCACTTGCCTTCGGAATCCTCATACTGGATGCCGTCCGTGGTTCCGGCGACCTGCTGCTCGGCCGAGGCGATCTCGGCGGCGCGCAGCGCGTCCTGGTGGGTGGGGAATGTCTCCGAGAATGTCGAACCGACCTTGTAGGCCCAGCCCCCGTCATGCTCGACGATCTTGTAAGTCAGCTTCGCCATGAAATCCTCCGGTTCGTCCGTTCGTTCAGTGCGGCCCGTTCAATGCAATTTGGCGTCGGGCAGCCGGTCTTCGGGAACCAGGACTTCCGATTCCTTGGCCGCTTCGATCAATGCCCGGCGCGCATCGGCCGTCGAACGATAACCTTCCAGCACTTTGAGGCAAGTGTCGAGAGCATCGCGATGGCGCGGGCCGCGATTGAGCGGCCAGACCGTCATCAGACACTCCGCCGCTTCCTGGGCGCTGCGGATCTGGCGATATTTGCCGACATGGCCGAGTTCGACCACGACGGGCGTTTCAAAAGGTTTGTTATCCATGATGGCCGCAACGCAAAGCAGCCAATTTGGTTGCAAAAGTGGCAGTCAGCCTGCGCCCAAAAGTCGCGTCGCGCTTTGCGACGTGCCTTTAGGTCTTTGCCTGATGCATGCCGTTAGCCCAAAACCGGTTCCACTTTTGGGCGACATGCATTGGCGTCTCAGTAACCGCAATCGTTGCGCAGCCAGCGTGCGTTGGCCCAGCCGGTCCGCCCCTTGAAGTCGATCTGGTACCAGTTGCCGCGGCGGTCGAAGATTTCGGTGTGATCGCCGTTGAACAATTGCCCGATCATGCGCGACGACGAGTTCGGCCGCGCGCGCACGGCGAGAAACCCGCTTCCCGTATCCAGATCGTAGTGCCTGGACAGGCCGTGCACCGTGCCTTCGCAATATTGCGCGCCAACCGGAGACGCCGCGGCGAACGACAGCGCGACGACCAGAGCGGCGGCCGCGGGATAGATTGCCCTTGATGCCATGACTTGCTCCCAACCCGGCCGCCAAGGCGGCCCTACCCCCAGGGAATATTGCGGGGGATTAAAGCGAAGCTGCGGCAGTCTGTCCAGCGAATGCGTTTTTGCGCATCCGTCGGTGCAGGCCCTTAGCCTTTCATCCAGTGCTGCATCGTCGTCACGGAGCGCGCAAGTTGCGGCGCCGGGTGGATTTTCTCGTCAAAGGTGGCGGCGGCGCGCCACCCCCAGCGTGGGTCGGCAAGGAAAGCGCGAGCCAGCGCTACCATATCGGCGCGGCCGTCGGCGACGATCGCTTCGGCCTGGGCGGGATCGTCGATCAGGCCGACAGCCCGCGTCGGGATGCCGGCGCCCTTGCGCACCGCTTCCGCCAGATGCACCTGGTAGCCGGGGCCGATCGGCAGCTTTTGCAACGGCGAATTGCCGCCGCTCGAGCAGCAGAGATAGGCAATGTCCAGTGCTTTCAGCGCCTTGGCCACTTCGATCGCATCCTCGCCCTCGAAGCCGCCATCGACCCATTCCTTCACCGACAGGCGCGTGCCAAGCATCAGCTTGGGGACGGCCTTCCTCACCGACTTGGCGATCTCGATCAAGAAACGCATGCGGTTTTCCAGTGAGCCGCCCCAGCGATCGGTGCGCTGGTTGGAGAGCGGCGACAGGAACTGGAAGATCAGATAGCCATGCGCGGCGTGCAGTTCGAGGAAGTCGAAACCGGCGCGCTCGGCCCGCCTTGCGGCTTGAGTGAAGCGCTCGACCAACTGCAGGATTTCATCCTCCTCCAGCGCATGCGGCACGTTCCAGCCGCTGTCATAGGCGATGGCCGAGGCCGAGACCGTCTGCCAGGGATCCTCGCCCGGCTGCAGCGGACCACCGCCTTCCCAGGGTTTTCTGTTGGACGCTTTGCGGCCGGCGTGGGCAAGCTGGATACCGAATTTCGTGCCGGGAGGCGCGACGCGCCTTGCCGCATCCAGTGTGCGCCGGGCGGCGGCTTCATTGTCGTCGGAATAGAGGCCGAGGCAGCCATGGGTGATGCGGCCGCGCCGCTCGACGTCGGTCATTTCGACGGTGACCATGCCGGCGCCCGACATTGCCAGGTTCATCCAGTGATAGAGATGCCAGTCGCTGGCCGAGCCGTCGTCGGCGGAATACTGGCACATGGGTGCAACAGCGACGCGGTTCGGGAAGGTCAGGCCGTCGAGGGTGATCGGCTGGAAAAGCGCTGCGGTCATCGAAAAACTCCGGGAGGGGCTGCAGCTATGTAGGTGACGTCAACTGACGGCACCAGACACGAGGCGGTGAAAGCCGGTGCTGGACCAATCATCGTTTCGGTTGCGCGGACACCGGTTCGCGGCTACGCCATGGCGCCGACAGCACGGAGTTGACCATGGACGATCGCATCCGCATCCGCTCGGAGGAAGTCCTTTCCGACGACTGGGCGGTTCTGAAGAAGACCGTGCTGGACTATCGCCGGCGCGACGGCCAGTGGGAGACGCAGATCCGCCAGACCTACGATCGCGGCGACGGTGCGGTGATCCTGCCGTTCGATCCCGAGCGCCAGACTGTGCTGCTGGTGCGGCAGTTCCGATACCCCGCCTATGTCACCGGCCACCGCGAACCGCTGATCGAGGCCTGCGCCGGCCTACTCGACGAAAACGATCCTGAAACCGCCATCCGCAAGGAGGCGGAGGAGGAACTCGGTTATCACTTAGAGAACATCGAGCGGCTGTTTGCGCCCTATATGAGCCCGGGCAGTGTCACCGAACGGCTGTGGTTCTTCGTGGCGCGCTACTCACCCGCCGACCGCATCTCGGCCGGCGGCGGCGCGCCGGAAGAGGGCGAGGACATCGAGGTGCTTGAAATGCCGCTCGATGAGGCGCTGGCCAGCATCATTGACGGCCGCATCATCGACGCCAAGACGATCATCCTGATCCAGCACCTGAAGCTGTACCCGATGAAGGCCTAGCCGCTCGAAGCTCGGCGGGCAGGTGCCTCACTCGGTAGGCTGCGGACAGGGTGGCACGTCCACTTCGCGGATGAAGTTGCGCAATTCCTCCATGTCCCCGGACAGAGGCCGATCGTCGGAATAGTGAGCGATATTTTCCCGGACCATTCGGTAGATGGTGTCGGTACCAGGTGCACGTGCATCGCGCTCTGCCAGAAAATCATGGGCTTGCGCGGCGGCCATGAGTTCGATTGCCAGAATGTATTCCGCGTTGTCGATAACCGCGAGCAGCTTGTTGGCGGCGACGGTTGGATGCGCAAGAAAGTCCTCTTGCAGCCCGGATGTAACGCCGCCGTCGGTCGCCGCCGGGGCGGCCAGGCGCCGGTTGACGTTGCTGAGCGACGTGGCGGTGTATTGGGCAATCATGAAGCCGGAATTGCTGCCGTCCTCATCGGCAAGGAAGGCTGGCAGATTGTTGACCAGAGGATTGACGAGACGGTCGATCCGCCGCTCGCTCATTCCAGCCACCTGCGCCAAAGCGATCGTCAGGCCGTCGGCGGCCTGTCCGAGCGCCGGCGCCACCGCATGCGCCTCTGAAACAACCTGAGGATCGTTCAACGATCCGAATACCGCTGGATTGTCGGTGACGGCAGCCAGTTCGCGGTCAACCAGCTCAGCGGACCGGTCCAACACCTCGCGGGCGGCGCCGTGAACATGCGGCACGGCGCGAAGACTGAGTGCGTCTTGCGTGCGGCTGCCGTGGGACAGCGCGATAAGCTCGCTGCCGTGAAGCCAGCCACGCAGCGCTTTGCCGACATCCTGAATGCCGGGTGAGGGCCGCATCGCCAGGATGGCTTCGCCGAAGGCCGGCATTTGTGCCCCCGCGGCTTCAAGCGTCAAAGCGGCCGCCGCGTCAGCCCATCCCAACAGACGCTCCGCGCGTTGCACGGCAATGCTTGTCAGGCCGGTCGCGCAAGCCGTGCCATTGACGAGACTCAAACCTTCTTTCGCGCCAAGCTCCAGGGGCTCCAGACCCATTTCTGCAAGCGCTTCCAGTCCGCTCATCGAGCGGCCTGCCACGGTTGCGCTGCCTTCACCGATCAAGACCAGTGCTACATGCGCGTTATGCGTCAAATACCCGGCCGATCCCCTGGATGGCACGTCGGGAACACAGTCGCGCTCGATAAAGGTGAGCAGATTGCGGACGATCTGAGGGCTCACACCGGAATGGCCATGCGCAAAATTTGCCACTTGAGCGGCAATGATGGCGCGCACGCCGCGTCTCGGCACCAGGTCACCGACGCCGCAGGCGTGACTGCGAATGATGTTGCGCGACAATTTCTTTTGCAGCGCAGGCGCCACCACCTTGCTTGCCAATGCGCCAACCCCGGTATTTACGCCATAGGCGCGGATGCCCTTTTCGACGATGGAAGCTACGATCCGGTTGGCAAAGGCGATCCTCTCCCACGCTGCGGGACTGAGCGCCAAGGATTCGCCCTCGCTCACTTGCGCGATGTCGCGCCAGCTGGCGTTGCCATCTATGGTGATTGTCATTGGTCGTTCCGAAAATAGCGCTGCGGATGCGCAAGCGCTGTTGGCTCGCTCGAAAGGCTGGGTGAGAACCTTGCTCTTGGCTCCCTACCGCACAACCGCGATGCATAATGACGATGGAATCGGCGATTGATGCGACTGTAGCGACGTCGTGGGTAATAAATTCTGATCCGGCACCTGCAGCTCTTTCGGAGGATGCGTCATCGCGGACTTGACCCGAGAATCCCGGTCGCCTAGTCGTCCGCAAGTTGTAAGGACACCGGAATGGCGCGTGGTGCAAAGGCATGGCTGAAGCGAAACAGCGCGCGAGCATCTCTCCTGTTGCTGAACGCCGCGCTGCTTGTCCGCTACCGCCAGTTGACCCAGCGTTTCCTTGAGCGGATGCGGCATCTGCCGAATTTTGCAGCTCCGGTGACGTTCACGGAAAAGATCCACTGGCGCAAGATTTTCGATGACGATCCTCGATTTGCCGGTCTTCTCGACAAGCTCGAGTCCAAGGAAATTGTCCGGAAGCGGCTTCCCTGGCTCTCCATCCCAAAGGTGCTGTGGCAGGGCGATGACCCGCGTCAAATCCCCTTCGATGACTTGGACGTTCCTTACGCCGTCAAATGCAACCACGGTTGCGCCATGAATGTGATCGTTCGCGATCCGGCAAGCGCCGACCGGGAGGCGATCATTGCCGAGATGACGGGACACCTTGCCCAGACCTATGGCACCCGCAAGGTGGAGCGCAGCTATGCGCACATCAAGCGGCGGGTTTTCGTCGAAGCGCTGGTCGGCAAGGACCAGGATTATGACCCGGTCGACTACAAACTCTGTGTGCTGGCTGGCCGCGTCGAGTACATCGTCGTCGTCGCTTTCCGTTCCACTGCCAAAAATACGGGCCACCTGGATCGTGACTGGCGCCCGCTCAACATCGTCCAGGGTGCGATCGACTCGAGCCTGGAAATTCCCCCTCCCAACAGCCTCGCCCGGATGATCGAGGCAGCCGAGGCGCTTGGCAGCGAGTTCGACATGGTGCGCGTCGATTTCTACGAGGAGGAAGGGGAGCCGATCTTCGGGGAATTCACGGTCTATCCGCGCAGCGGGCTGCTACAATTCGACCCGGCGAGCTTCGATGGCGAACTGGGCGCGCATTGGGATATTGGCGGCTCGGGTTACCTCAGCCGTTTGCCCAGCCGATTTGCCCGACGATACAAGGCAATGCTCGTGGCCGCCGGCTATCTCGACACTTGAGACGGCTGTTTCGGGTGGGGCCTGCCATTGCGGGGTTCAGGGTCGGGCTCATTATCGGTCAGTTTGTCCTGCCGGGATCGATCTTCGTGAGCCGCTGCCTGGCCTCGACCACGCGCCTTTGCGCAGACCGAATTCGGCAACACAATGCGAGATTCACGGCGACGCCGCAGTCTTCATCTAGCAGGTTTTCAGCACGTTCGAGGTCCAGCTTTGCCCGGCCAACGCTCTGTCGCGCTCTGGCCAGTTCCAGGTTCATCAGGTCCATTGTTCCGATTCCTTAGGGTTGCGGTCCCTTCGGAATACCAACCCATGCCAAACGCTTTGGTTCCTGCGACGTATTGGCCGATCGCCGCCAAAGGGTACCAACAGCCTCCCACCCTATCGGGAGTGGGTTGCGATTATTGGGTGAATTCTTTCAGGGTTGGTTGGGTCGATTGTCGCCAGACGCCCTCTCGGCTTCACGATACGCCGCCTCGCAGATCGTATCCTGCTGGATAGAGCGAGGTTCTCAGCCACCATTTTCTCGCTGAGTATAAGCGCGAGCTCGGTCTGTTTGATGCGCTGCTGAGCATCGGCGAGTCGCATCGTGAAAAGATCGGCTGCCATTCTGGGTCCGGGGTCCGAGGGATTCATGAGCGTCTAACACATGGCGGGCGAAATCGTTCCCTATTGTCGGGCGAAACCGGTGCCGCATCAAGGGGGGCTAAGGTTGAACTCCCCACCCGACGAGATATCCCAAGATCGACGTTGTGGGCGCCGACCTATCGGCACGCCAGAAGAGCGCGACGTTTGGGCCGCGAGCGGGAGCAACCCGGCGGCTGTTTAAAAAGGTCAGGCTCGCTCCAGCCTTGACAGGTACTGTCACGGCCTCAACAAGCGGAGGTATCAATGGTCTCGGCGATTGGAAATCAACATCGGCAGGTTCCGGAAACTCAACCGAAACCCGCAAAGACTGAACCGGGCGAAGGATTTGCGCCAGGCAAAAGCGCAGACAGCGTAGGACATCGCGCCAAGGCTATGGTGGCAGAAAGTGGCGACACAGCTCCTGGTGCGCAGGGGCGCGCCGCATCGACAATCGCCAGAATGGATATTACCGTTTTGGCTCCGCCGAGCGAAGATCCGCCTTTGGAGTAGCTCGGGCGGCCGTGCCCGCTGCCTCTCGGTGGCGGGCTTCAGTCTTTGTGCAGCACGATGTAGCGACTGCTCACCGCATTCGCTCCCATGCCCCGCGTGACGACGACCGTCCTGTATCCCGCGGGAAGGGAACCTGTAGCGGTTGGGTCGACAGAACTGCATCGTCCCACGATCTCCCCGTTCGGGACGCCAGCCAGCCTGTTGGCCAACGCAACCTGGCATTGGTCAAGGGATACGAACATCATGGCCGGTGACGTATCGAGCGGTTTGCAGACAGCCTGTCCTGGGCTGCACGACAACAGAACCATCATTGCTGCAATTGCCGGATCCATTTGCGAGTTTCTCCCCATTGTGGACGAAATCTCAACGCTGGAATCGGGACTTTGTTTCGCCGTTGCTAAAATATCAGAGCATGTGTGGGAACAAGAGAGTGGCTATGTCGGTTCTTGGGTATGCGAGGCAAAATCAAAGATCCGCCGCCGAAACCCAGTCCAAGGAAGACGCCTCTGCGTCCAGACCAGGACGCATCGCCAGAGCCTCGACATGTCGACCCGCCACCGCGAGATGTGCGCGAGGCGCCGGCACCAAATCCAAACGGCGATAAAAAGTCCTGACGGCCGGCCTGCCAAATCCCCAAGGACAGATCGTTAATTGATTCAACGTGGTGCGGACGACGGGAATCGAACCCGTACGATCAGAGATCCAGGGATTTTAAGTCCGTAGCATACCGTCTAATCTGGGTACTCGACGCGCCCAGCATTCTTGCGATGCGGAATCGGTGCGGAGCCGCCCGGCTTGCCGTGAAACGCAGGCTCGACGCGCGGTGGCTTGTAGCTCTCTCCGAACCGGAATGGTTTTCAGTTACGGTTCGGTGGCTTGTAGCTCTCCCACCGCGATAGATCGGTCTCGATGTCGAAGCGGGACGCCTCGAAGTTGGTGCCGGTGATGGCCTTGTTTTTGCCGTCGATCAGCCGATACAGCCCGTCGTTCTCGACATCGTCGACAGGGTGGGTCGATCGCACCACCCGCAGCCATAGCGATCGTGCTCGATCGCAAACGTCCTTAACACTGCTCATTTCTTCCTCCCGTCAGTCTCCGTGATGCTGCTCGAGGTTTTCATCGCACACGCGGTCTCGGCCGGGCCTGCCAGCTCTCGGTCGGCGCGCTTAATGTGCTCCTGATCTCTAAATCCCGTCAAGAATGATGCGTTATGCGAACCAGCGCCGGAAGGCCAACGTGGCACCAGCGGCAGGCTGCTGGCCGCAGGAACGGCAATCAGCGAAGCGGCGCAGGCGTACCCTTGCGAAGCGTACCCGGATCAGCGGCGTACCCTCGATTTAATTGGTCGTAGGAAACGGGAAGCCAAGCCGTAGCCTTGGCGCTCTGAATTGCTCAACGATTAGAAGGATTTGCGGAGGGTTGGTGCGGACGGTGGGACTCGAACCCACACACCTTTCGGTCAGGAATTTTAAGTCCTTTGAGGCTTTGCCCGTTGCTGGTAGGCTGCCAGAGCGGCCTGGAGCGGAGGGGAAAGTCTATGATCAGTCGCAGCTTGTTCTGTCGTGCGCTCGCCACTTGTGGGGTGCTCGCGATCTCTTTGGTGGCCGTCAACGGCTTTGACGGTATTTTGGGGTTTCGCCTCGTCAGTCCGGTGGAAGCAAAGACGGTCGTGATCCAGAGGACGACCATCTACATCACGACCCTGCCCAAGGGGTGCGTGAAGACCACCTACAGCGGTGGCGCCGTGGTCTGGAAATGCGGGACCAAGTATTACCAGCCTTACAAGAACCGCTACGTGCTGGTTTACATCAAGTAAGGTGATGGTCTCACGGGTGCCGTGAAACGGCCTTTTCGCCAAGCCGCCGGCGTGACACAGCGCGCTGGTCGCCGTTCGCTTACGTCTTTGGTTTTTCCGAGGAAGCCTCCTTTGCCTGGAGGCGCGGCAGCCAAAAATGGTGCGGACGACGGGAATCGAACCCGTACGATCAGAGATCGAGGGATTTTAAGTCCCTTGCGTCTACCAATTCCGCCACGTCCGCAGGCCAGCCCTTTTCAGACGCCAGCGAAAACCCGTCAAGCCATCTTTTGCCGAGTGTCGCCACACGACCTCATGAAAGGTGGTTCGTGATTTTAAAACAATTGGTTGTGGCGACAATCTCAGTTGATCAGTCGTAGGCTTCCGAGTCGTGATTGCACTCATTCACACACATTGGGTATGGCTTGCCTGTCGTCTGGACACACTTCACCCTGCATTGTTGTGTTTGCTGTTCATAGTTTCCTCCGAGGGACGCCTGTGTGCCCCCGGGCCCGCAGAACACGAGAGCATCTTTCCCTGGCTTCCCCACCCCAAGGCGATGCGCTGCGTTACCGCAGTTTGAATCTTGGTTTACTGTGGCAGATATACAACTACACCTGTCAGCGCTCTCTGCTACCAAAGGGTAGGTTGCGGGAGATCACCTATGAAGAAGCTGCTTCTTGCTTTGTCGTTGTCTCTGCTGGCGTCATCGGCCTTTGCTGCCGATGCCATCATCCCAGAAGCCGCGCCGGTTTTTAGCTGGACGGGCGGGTATATCGGGCTTCAGGCAGGCTATGCGTGGGGTAATGGCAACATAGACCAGATCAGCGGGCCGGGCTTTGTCGACACAGATCCTAACGGGTTCCTTGGTGGCGTCTACGCCGGTTACAACTATCAGATGTCGAACAACATCGTGATTGGTGCGGAACTGGACGTCGTGTATGCGAATGTTGATGGCAGCGGCCCAATATTCCTCGCTCCTGGTGTCCCATCGGGCTTCGACGCAACCGAAGAACTCAACTGGAGTGGGGCGGCAAGACTTCGTCTAGGATATGCCGTTGATCGCTTCCTTCCTTATATTGCGGGTGGCGTTGCGTTTGGCGATGTCGACAATAGCAGTAGTGCCGGCGGACCTTCGTTCGGAGATACATTCACAGGATGGACGATAGGCGTCGGCTTGGATTATGCCATGACCGACAATCTGCTGCTGCGAGGCGAGTATCGCTATACTGACTTCGGCTCAGAGTCCTTTGGAGGTCTGATCGATGCCGATGTTGATCTGAAGACCAACGAGGTTCGCCTCGGCATCGCCTACAAATTCTAGTCTTCTGAAGTCCTATAGAGAGCCTGTCGCAAACCGCGACGGGCTTTCTTTGCGCAGGAATCAGAAAAATATCCCGGCGATGCGTCGTCGCAGGACAGCAGCCCGGACTTAATCTGACCGCGTCTCCCGCGCGGCTTTGCCGGCCCTGTCAAATTCCACTGGATGAACTCGGCCCTCTTGCCGGTGATCTTCTCGATCGATTTCAAAAGCGGCTCATGGACCTCGCGAAGCGCGCGGTAGTGCTCGCTGTGGTAATCCAGGAGCGGACCGACGATGCTCTTGTGCATCGCTTCTGCTGCGACCAGGAAGCGTTCGATTTGGGCTTGTGAAAGCTGTTAGAAGGACGCGTCGGGATGGATTATCGCGGATTTTAAGTCCCTTGCGTCTACCGATTCCGCCACGTCCGCAGGCCAGCCCTTTTCAGACGCTAGCGAAAACCCGTCAAGGCATCTTTTGCCGAGTGTCGCCACTCGAACTCATGAAAGGTGGTTCGTGATTTCAAAACAATTGGTTGTGGCGAAAATCTCAGTCGCCGAGGACGCTCAGAACTTGTAGCTGAGATTGATGCCGACGGTGTTCTGCTTCACGTCCTGATCGCGGGCGACGAATTCGGCGGACCCGTCATGGTGTTCGGAGCCGAAATCGTAGTAGCGATATTGGGCGCCGACGACGAACTTGTCAGTCAGCGCGTAGTCGACGCCGGCGCCGAGCGTCCAGCCGACATGCGTGCGTGTGCTGGCGAAGTCCGGGGCTTGCGAGGTCTCGATGCCGGCGAAAGCGACGCCGCCAATGCCATAGACCAGCAGCCGGTCCATGGCGTAGCCGGCCTTGGCGTTGACCGACCCGAACCATTTGATGTCGGTGCCGAAAATGTTTCCCGGGGGGCCTAGTTCCGTCGTGCCGTTGATACGGGAATAGTTGAGCTCGGCCTCGGCGCCGATCACCGCTTGGTCGAACTGCCACAGGCCGGCGACGTGGCCGCCGACGAAACCACCATCGAGGTCGGGCGAGGTGGAAAACGGCTCGCCCTCTGTTCCCGTGATGTCAGACTGGCCCCAGCCGTAGCCGGCCTGCAGACCGGCATAATAGCCGGTCCAGTCGAAGCCCGGTTCGGTCATCGGCACCGCCATCGGGTCGGCGGCGAATGCCGGGGCGGCCAGAGCGGTCAAAAATCCGGCACTTGCGAGCGTCAGACGACGCATCGAGCACTCCGAAATGGCGGTTCAGAAGACTCCTAGCAGCAAGGTAGCTCTATTCGCCGCAAAACGGAACCCATTGTTCAACAATCGAAATGTGCCTGTTGCTGCGCGCTATGCTCTATTTGCCGTCAATGAAATCCAGCGCCGCCTGGCTATATTCATCCGGCGCCTGAAGCATGGCGAAATGACTAGCATTGGGCAGGATGATAAGCTTGGCGCCCGGAATGACGGAGGCCATGTACTCGGTGTGTTCGCGCTTGATCGCCTCGTCATGGTCGCCGGCAACGATCGCCGTCGGCGTGGTGATCTTGCCGAGCTGTTCCTTGGTCCAGGCCGGCTCCGACTCCCACATGTGGCTGATTTGCGAAACGAAGGCATCGTACTGGTCCGGCGTCTTCGACATCTTCTTGTAGTCGCGGCCCGAGCGGTCGATGTAAGCGGCAAAGGTCTTGTTGGTCATCACGCCGGGATCGACGCCATCGGTGGTGACATTGGCGGCTTGCGCAAAGAGCCTGGTCAGCCGCTCCGGATGATGCAGCGCGATGTCGATGCCGATAATGCCGCCGTCGCTCCAGCCGACAAGAGCGGTCTTGTCGATCTTGAGGTAGTCGAGAAGTGCCAGATAGTCGGACGCCATGAGGTCGTAGCCGTAAGGCTGCTCGGTGCGCGTGGATCGGCCGTGGCCGCGGCTGTCGGCGACGATCACCTTGTGGGTCTTGGACATCGTCGCCACCTGGCTCGCCCAGATGTCGGCGTGGCCAAGGCCGCCATGGATCAAGAGGATCGGATCACCGGCGCCGAAGACGGCGTAGTACATCTGGATACCGTTGACCGGCGCATAGCCACTCTGATCCGGTTTGGGCATGGCCGCCGGCTCCGGCAAGGTCTGCCAACGCTCCTCGGCAGCGGCAAAGGCGGTCGACGCCATGAGCAGGATGACAATGGCGAAGGCTTTCCAGAGACGGATCATGCTTATCTCCTTAGGGTTGTGTCCAGCATCGCCTTTTGGCGGGACTAGTCAACAAGCCTGGCTTGATTGAAAGCCGCTGGCCGGCAGGAATGTCGGACCGACGGCTCTGGCGGTGCAAGGCGACTTTTGCGAGAGTGGCTGTAACCCCGAGGAATCGCCAATGACGAAAACCAAAGCCGCAAGCGCCGCCAAACCGAGACCGTGGACCGAGATGGCGACGCATCTGGTCGATGTGGCGACCGGACGCAAGCCCGCCGATCTCGTCATTCGCAACGGGCGCTGGGTGAACGTGCATTCGGGCGAGATCATCGCCGGCACCGACATTGCCATTGCCGGCGGCCGCTTTGCCTATTGCGGACCCAACGCCAGCCATGCCATCGGCCAGGGCACCAAGGTGGTCGATGCCGGCGGCCGCTATCTCGTGCCCGGTCTTTGTGACGCGCATATGCATGTCGAGAGCGGCATGGTGACGGTGACCGAGTTCTGCCGGGCTGTCATCCCGCACGGCACCACCTCGATGTTCATCGACCCGCATGAGATCGCCAATGTGCTGGGGCTGCCCGGCGTGCGGCTGATGCATGACGAAGCTGTCGCCATGCCGATCAACGTGCATGTGCAGATGCCATCCTGCGTGCCGTCGGCGCCCGGGCTGGAACATGCCGGCGCCGAACTGACGGTTGCCGATGTTACTGAAGCGATGACCTGGGAAAACATCATCGGCCTCGGCGAAGTGATGAATTTCCCCGGCGTCGCCGCCAATGATCCGGTGATGTCGGGCGAGATCGCCGCGACGGTGAGAGCAGGCAAGACGGTCGGCGGCCACTATGCCTCGCGTGATCTCGGCCTGCCGTTCCATGGCTACGTCGCCGGCGGCCCGGAGGATGACCATGAGGGCACACGCGCCGAGGACGCGATCGCCCGCGTGCGCCAGGGCATGAAGGCGATGTTGCGGCTGGGTTCGGCATGGTACGACGTCGCCTCGCAGATCAAGGCGGTGACCGAGAGCGGGCTCGATCCGCGCAATTTCATACTGTGCACCGACGACAGCCATTCCGGCACGCTGGTGCATGAAGGCCATATGGACCGGGTGGTGCGCCACGCCATCCAACAGGGATTGAAGCCGGTGACGGCGATCCAGATGGCGACGCTCAACACCGCCCAGCATTTCAAGCTGGAGCGCGAGATCGGCTCGATCGCGCCGGGACGGCTGGCCGACCTGCTGATCGTCTCCGATCTTACCGCCATGACCATCGACGAGGTCTATGGTCGCGGCGTCAGGCTGGCCAAGGGCGGTAAGCTCGAAATCGACATTCCGGCCTATGATTACCCGAAGACGGCGAAGAACACCGTCAAGCTTGGCAAGAAGCTGAGGGCAGGCGATTTCGACATCGCGGCGCCCAAGGGTGCCAATGAGGTGCGGGTGCGTGTCATCGGCGTCATCGAGAACCAGGCGCCGACGCGGGCGCTGGAGGCCGACCTGCCGGTCGAAGACGGGCTGGTCGCCATGGACCGCCGCAACGACATCTGCCAGATCGCGCTGGTCGAGCGCCATAGGGGCACAGGCGGCGTCACCAACGCCTTTGTTTCCGGCTTCGGCTATATGGGCGACTGCGCCATGGCGTCGAGCGTGGCGCATGACTCACACCACATCATTTGCGTCGGCACCAACAAGGAAGACATGGCGCTGGCCGTCAACAGGCTGGGTGAGGTTGGCGGCGGCGTGGTGCTGTTTTCAAAGGGCAAGGAACTGGCGCTGGTCGAAATGCCGATCGCGGGCCTGATGTCGGACGAACGCGCCGAGATCGTTGCGGCCAAGGCGGAGAAGCTGACCGAGGCGATGCGCAAGATGGGCTGTTCGCTCAACAACGCCTACATGCAGCACTCGCTCTTGGCGCTGGTCGTCATTCCGGAGCTCAGGATTTCCGATGTCGGCCTGATCGACGTGACGACGTTCCAGAAGGTCGATCTGTTTATCTGAGAGACCCGGCTGTCATCCGCCGGTGGCGATGGTCAGCACCTTGAACGGGGTGGTGATGACGACTTCGGCCATGGAGCCGACCGCCTTGCCGAGACCCTGACCGAGATTGTTGAGCTGCGCCGGATCGGGTTCGTCGGATGCCAGGCCTGCCGGCGTGCGCAGCCGGTCGCCGAGCAACTGCACCAGGATCGGATTGTCGGCGAATTTGGCGTGGTTCAGGCGGTCGCCGCCCTTGGTCTGGCTGAGATCGACGACCGATACACCATAGCTGGCGAGATCGGCGGCATTGCCATAGTCGCCGACGCGCGGCTTGTCGCCCGAGATGATCGAAGACAGTTTCAGCGCCCGGTCGTCGGCCGAAAGCAGGATGGCGAACGGCTTGTCGGGTTTGCCGTAGCGGATCATCTGCTTCTTGAAGACGTCGACATCGATGTCCGGCGAGGCGAGGACGACATAGCCGAGCTTGCCGCCGAGATCGCGGTCACCGGTGATGGCGAGCTGGCGCAGCGCCTCCATCGTCACCCAGGTTCCCATCGAATGCGCGATGATGTCGATGCTCTTGACCTTTGTTTTGGCGAGCATCCTGAGCGTCGCCTCGAGGTCGTCGCGCGCGGCGTTGGCGCTTTCCTTGTCGTAGATGTAGCCGGTGGTCTTGCCGCTCGAAGCCCAGGAAAACAGCACCGGCGTGCCCGGATATTTGGTGTCGTGAGCGATCTGCGTCAGCCGGTAGACGCCGTCGTCGAAACCGTTGTTGAAGCCGTGCACGAAGACCAGTGCGCGGTCGCCATTCACGGCGATGTTGGCGCCGACAGCCTTGGCGAATTGCGAGGCGTCGCCATAGTGGACGACGTCGGTGGCGGTGAACTGCTTGGCCGGGTTGGAATTGGCCGAGCCCTTGGCACGCTCGATGGCGCCGACCTGGTGAACCTTCGGCACGGTGACGTCGACGCGGGCGTAATTGGTGGTCAGCGAGCGATCGCCGTCGAACACTTGGCGCGGATCCTTGGTCGCCGGTTGACGGGTGGTGGCAACGAAGATTTCGTGGGTGGCCGCGATGTCGGAGGCGGGCACCGACACCGTCGTCTTGTTCAACAGGTCATGCGTGTTCTGGTTGGCGCAGCCGGCGACAGCGAGCGCGAACGCAAGGACTAGGACAGTCTTCCAACGCACGTTCACGCGGGCTCCCGCTGGCGCATGGCGCCGATTTCAATGTCGATAGAGGCAGAGACAGGCCCGGTCCAGTTGAAAGTGATCTGGCCGCACGGCATTCGCGAACTCACGCAGCGACAGTAGCCGCAGGGCAACAACCACCCTATTGCGCGAACTGGGTGATGCGGTCGGTCACAGACTGATCGCTGGCAAAGCCGTCATCCTCACGCAGCCGCTGGCCAATCATCTTCACCAATTCGGGGTTATCGGCGAATTTGGTATGGTTGAAGCTGTCGGATCCCTTGACCTTGGAGAGATCCACCACGGTGACGCCATAGGCGGCGAGGTCTGCGGCGTCCTTGTAGTCGCCGACGCGCGGCCGCGAGCCGGCGATCAGGCCGGAGAGCCTGAGCGCACGGTCGTCGTCGGACAGCAGCAGGATGAACGGCTTGTCCGGCTTGCCGTAGCGGCGCATCTGGCTCTTGAACACGTCGACATCGATGTCGGGCGAGGCCAGCACCACATCGCCGAGCTTGCCGCCGAGATCGCGGTCGCCGGTGATGGCCATTTGGCGCAGCGTTTCCATGGTGACCCAGGTTCCCAGCGAATGGGCGACGATGTCGATGCGCCGCGCGCCGGACTGCTGCAGCATTCTGAGTGTCACTTCCAACTGGTCGCGGGCGGCGCTGGCACTTTCCTTGTCATAGACATAGTCGGTGGTCTTGGCGCCTGAAGCCCAGGAAAACAGCACCGGGGTGCCGGGGTAGCCGGAATCGTGGACGATCTGGGTCAAGCGGTAGACGGCGTCGTCGAAGCCGGTGTTGTAGCCATGCACGAAGACCATGACGCGGCCACCGCGCGCTGCGATGTCGGCGTTCAGCGCGCTCGAAAATTTCGGCTGCGCGTCATAGCCGACAACCTCGGAAGCCATGAAATACTTGGCCGGGTCGTTGGAGTTGCCGCGCGAGCGGCGTTCGATCTGGCCGGTCTGGTGGATGCCGGGAACGGTGACGTTGACTCGGGCATAGTTCAGCGTCGCCGAACGCTCACCGTCGAAAACCTTGTTGGGATCATCGGATTTCTTGCGTGTCGTGGCGATGAAGATCGAGTGATTGCCCGAGATTTCGGTCACCGGCGTGGACATGACGGCGCTGCCGAGCAGTTCCTCGGTTTTGCGGCTGCCGCAGCCGGCGATCAACAGGGCAAGTGCAAGAATGCAAATCGTCTTCAAACGCACGTCAAAAATTCCACTCCGGCCAAAAGGCCCATCTACCCCCGCGACACCTCCCGGACAGTGAGAGTGCGGCAGAAGTAAGTCGTGTCCAGCCTAAACGCGTTCAGCGCCGAGCCACGGCCATCGCACTGTTGCGCGAAAGCCAAAATGGCGGCAGGAACGCCGGGATGTTGGAGAAGGGCAGCACTTCGGGCTTCAACCTTATGCCGAGCACGTCCGCCATGAAGGCGCGGCGCGCCTCGATCCGGCGCCAGGTTTCGGGATAGCGGGCTGCGATCTCGTCGCGCAAGGCCTCATCGGCGAGGGCGATTCCGTCCTCGATGTTGGTGGTGAAATAGCTGGTTCCAGTCGCCGGGATGATGTCGACCTGCAGTGCCATGCCCGACCTTAACTTGATCTCCGAGCCCGAAAACACCGGCGAATGCATCCATTCGTCGATATGGACGAGATGGCCGGGATTGAGCGAGACGCCGAAGAACGGGTCGCCTATGCGGTCGTGCACGGCCTTCCAAAGCGCGCCGCCGGCAACGCCAATGCCGATGGTCTCATACCAATCGACGACGGCGGCGAAATAGGGCGCGACCAGTTTGTCGACATAATCGCTTATCTCGCGCGGCAGTTCCGCGGCGCTCTCGACCAGGAAGCCGGCACGGGCGTTGAGCGAGCCCTGGATACCATAGGCCATGGTGATGGGGTCACCGCGCCTGATGATGTCCAGGCTCGGGCTGGGCAAGCCGTATGGCGCGCGCTTGCCGGCGGATAGCATCGGGTGGCAGCAGAGGGGCAGGCCGTTCATCCCCATCAGTTTCGCGGCCTGCAATTCGGTCATGCCGGGCTCGATGGCTGCTAGCACGTTGCGCAGGCCTTGCGAGGAAAAGGTCGCGGCGAATTCGAAGGCCGCCAGCTGGTCGGCCTCGTTGATGGCGCGCAGGCCGTCCGTAGGGTTCATCAGAAGGTTGGCGGCGTTCACCACCGCACCCTTGTCGCCGGCCAGTGTGCGCAGCGTATCGGCAATGAAGGACGGCATGTCGAGCGTTGCCTCGCCAAAGCCGCCATCGCCGGGGCCGAACGGCTTCCAGCCGATGGCGCCGATCTTCTGGCCGGTCTTCAGGCCGCAGGCGGCAAGCGTGTCGGACAGGGAGGCGGAGCGGTCGCGCGGCTGCGCCGGCAGCGAGAAGGTCTGGTAGAGGACGCGCTCATACGGCCCATCGCAGATCTCGGCATAGCCCCAGCCCTCATTGCCGACGAGAAGTTTTGGTGTTTGGCCGGGGACGATGACCAGCAGCGTCTCCTCGAAACGCGGATCATAACCACTGAGATAGGCGACATTGGCCGTGTGCTCGCGGTCGCCATAGACGGCGAAGGCATCGAGCCCGGCGCTTGCGCCGCGCGCCAGCAAGGCTTCGATGCGCGCCTCGTAGGTTTGGCGCGCAAGCAGCGGCATGGTGGTCGGCTCGCCGAATTCAGGAGGCGCGACGGTCTTCAGGGCGACAGCCGAAACAGGCATGGGAAAGGCGCTCCAGTCTTATCTGATGGCGCATCGATGAAGGATCGAGCGATCGCATCGGTGGCTGCAAACCGCGAATTATGCAATAGGCGTTGGCCATGTTCGGGTTCAAACGCCGCCGCTTCGTGAAGACTGATTTTCTCGGCCATTCGAGGATCGGAGCGGGCTCGCTGCTCGGCATCACCTGTGTTGGCAAGCAGGACGGCGGTGGCGCCCAGGTCCATGCTGTGATGTCGGCGATCCTGTTTTCACGGGTGGCCGGGGTGCCCTATTTCCATTTACCATTCCAATGGGTTGATCATGGTGACCAGCCGGAGGCCTTTGCCACCAGATGGGAAACCGCCTTCAATCTGGGGCAGGGCGCTCCCGGCATTCCCGATGGCGTCCCGATCATTTCCGGCGAGACGTTCAGCCAGGGCTATCGCGGTGCTCCGGCCGTTGTCGCGCAACGGCATTTCCATGGCTTTGCCGAGCGCAACCCTGACCTTTACTGCCAACTGGTCGATGAATTTCGCGCGCGGCTCACTTTGCCGCCGCGAAGGTTTGAGGTTCCCACCATCGCCGTTCACGTCAGGCGCGGCGATGTCGCCAGCAATGCGGCTCACGCATCGCGCCTGACCGACAACGCCACCATCCTGCGAAACATCAGCCACGTGCAGCGCGACCACCCGCGGCACCGCGTCGTCATCTTTTCGCAAGGCGTCGAATCCGACTTCGGACCGTTGGCCGACATCTGCGCGTTCGAGCTGAATTCGGATGTGTTTTCCACGATCTCGGCATTGATCGCGGCCGACTGCCTGATCATGGCGAAAAGCTCGCTGAGTTATGTCGCCGGCTTGCTGTCCAAGGGTAGCGTGTACTACGAACCGTTCTGGCATGGGCCGCTGTCGTCTTGGCGGGTTTTGCCGAAGCCGCCGGGCGCGCTGCGCCAAGCGATCTGGGGATGATTTGATGAACAGCTTTTCTGCCCGTGTTGGCATCGCCGCTGCCGCGATCCGCGAAATCTTTCCCGAAACGCCGCTGCAGGAAAACGACTATCTGTCGAAGAAGACCGGGGCGCGGGTGCTGTTGAAGCGCGAGGATCTTTCGCCGGTGCGCTCCTACAAGATCCGGGGCGCCTTCAACTTCTTCCGCAAGGCGCTTGCTGCCGGCAATGAGGCCGAGCTGTTCGTCTGTGCTTCGGCCGGCAACCATGCGCAGGGCTTTGCCTTCGTGTGCCGCCATTTTGGCAAGAAGGGTGTGGTCTTCATGCCGGTGACGACACCGCAGCAGAAGATCGACAAGACGCGGCTGTTCGGTGGCGACTTCGTCGAGATCAGGCTGGTCGGCGATTTCTTCGACGACTGCTACCGCGCCGCCTTCGAATTCACCGAAAGTTCCGGCGCGCATATGGTGCCGCCCTTCGACCACAAGGATATTATCGAGGGGCAGGCGACGGTCGCCTATGAGATTGCGGACCAGATGCCCGGCGCGCGCATGCCCGACATCATCATGCTGCCGGTCGGCGGCGGCGGTCTCGCCGCCGGCGTGACGCACTATTTCGCCGACCAGCAGCGCGAGGCCCGCTACGTCTTCTGCGAGCCGGCCGGCGCGCCGAGCCTGCATGAAAGCCTGGCCAGCGGTAAGCGCATCAAGCTCGCCAATGTCGACAATTTCGTCGACGGCGCGGCGGTGGCCGAGATCGGCCGCGAGCCGTTGCGCCACCTCAAGGAGTTCGCCGCCGATGCGGTCCGTCTGATCCCCGAGAACCGGCTCTGCGCCACCATGATCGAGATGCTCAACATCGAGGGCGTGGTGCTGGAGCCGGCCGGGGCGCTGGCGATCGATGCGCTGAAGGATTTTTCGCGGAAGGAAATCCGCGGCAAGACCATTGTTGCTGTGGTGTCGGGCGGCAATTTCGATTTCGAGCGGCTGCCAGACGTGAAGGAGCGGGCGCTGCGCTTCGAGGGACTGAAGAAATACTTCATCATCCGTTTCCCGCAGCGGCCGGGCGCGCTGCGTGACTTCCTCGAAATGCTCGGTCCCGACGACGATATCGCCCGCTTCGAATATCTGAAGAAATCGGCGCGCAATTTTGGTTCGGTGCTGATCGGCATCGAAACAAAGGACCGGCGCAATTTCGACCTGCTGAAGGCGAATTTCGAAGCCGAGGGCGTGCACTATCAGGACATCACCGATAACGAGACCCTGGCGGGCTTCATCATATGAGCGGCGCGGTCTTTGTTGCGTTGTTTTCCGGCATCAATGTCGGCGGCAACCGCATCGTCAAAATGGCGGAGTTGCGGGCGTTTTTCGAAACGCTCGGCTTCATCGACGTCGCGAGCTATGTGCAGAGCGGCAATGTCGTGTTCCGGGCGAAGAAGGGCGATGCGGCCACGCTGACGAAACAGATCGAAACCGCCTTCGAGAAAAAATGGGGCTTTCATTCGCGCATCATGGTGCGCGATCTCGGCTGGTTCGAGCGGTTGGTGAGTGAAAATCCCTATCCGGAAGTGGCCGGCGATCCGACCAAGCTTCACGCCTATACGCTGGAGCGCCAGCCGACAGCGGACGAAATTTCCAGGCTTGCCGAAAAGTGCACCGGCCCCGAAAGCTTCGAGGTCAAAGGCGACGTGCTCTACCTCAAGGCGCCGGACGGGCTCGGCAAATCGGCGTTTGCCAACATTCTTCCGCGCACGCTGAAAGTGCCGGGCACCGCGCGCAACTGGCGCTCGGTGCTGGCGCTGCTGGAGATGGCCGTTCAGGCCGGCGCAAAATAGCGTTACGCCGCCGGGGCGGGCTTCCAATCGAAGATCAGCTCTTCGCGGAAGGCAAAACGCTTGATGTGATCGGCAACGACGCTCTCCAGGCGCTCCAGCGATCCGCCTTCATCTGTCGACACCGTGATATGCAGCGCTGCCGCGTCGGCATCGAGAACCGTGCGGCCCAGCGAGAGATCGATGGTGCCATGGTTCGGATCGAACTCGACGGGAAACTTGTGTGCCCAGTGCTTGCACAGCTGCTGCAGATAACGGCTGGCACAGGCGGTGGTGACATCGGCATGACTGGACGGCATGAACGAACTCTCTTGTTCCGGGCGCTGGCTGTCGGCTGGGCGCGATGACCGCCTACATAGGTGGCGTGGCCCAAAATCGCAAAGGCGGCCGGCTTTTACCTCGGCCGCCTCGCTTCAAGATGGCGTGATCGCTACCAGGTGCCGGTATTCGGCATCGAGGCCCAGGGCTCGGCCTTCGGCTTGGCCGGTCCCTTCTGCAACAGCTCGAACGAAATGCCGTCCGGCGACTTGACGAAGGCCATGTTGCCGTCGCGCGGCGGCCGGTTGATGACGACGCCACTGTCCATCAGATGCTGGCAGGTGGCGTAGATGTCGTCGACCTCATAGGCGAGGTGGCCGAAATTGCGGCCGCCCTTATAGTCTTCCGGATCCCAATTGTAGGTCAGCTCGATCAGCGGCGCCTTGTCGGCGATGCCGCTCTCTACGTCCTCGGAGGCGGCGAGGAAGATCAGCGTGAAGCGGCCCTGCTCGTTTTCGTAGCGGCGCACTTCCTTCAGGCCGAGCTTGTTGACATAGAAATCGAGCGAGACATCGACGTCGGCGACACGGACCATGGTGTGGAGGTAGCGCATAGGATTCCTCGGGGATGTTTGGGTTGCGAGGCAACATAGGGTCCACCCCGCTGAAGGGCAACGAGCATCGGATTGAAAAAGTGGTCGCCGGTTTTGGAAAAGTCAGATTGCTCTGACAAAAGCGTTGGGCGCAACTGGTTGCCGATTTCGGCAGAATCCGGGGCAAATTGCCGACCGGTTGACGGCCTGGACAGATGGTCATTGCGGCCGGCAGCAACGCCGGCAAACAACAAATCAGCTATTCCTGTATCCAACCGCGAAAAAAGGCACGTCAGGTCTTGCACACCCCGGAAGCGGCGGTGTTAATCTGATGTCAAGAATCACTTGCAGTTTTCTTGAAAAAAAGGGGGCGTTCTTATGGGGGATAGGGCCTCTTTCACGAGGCGGGATGAGAACCTTGACGACGCCCTGCAGCGCGACAGTGGCGGCGACACCGCCGACCTGGTCGAAATCGCCGGCGCCATCAAATGGTTCGACGTGGCCAAGGGCTACGGCTTCATACTTCCCGATGACGGTTTTTCGGGTGACATCCTCCTCCATGTGACCTGTCTCCGAAAAGACGGTTTCCAGACTGCATTGGAGGGCGCGCGCGTCGTGTGCCTCGTCAAGCATGGCGACCGCGGCTTGCAGGCGTTCCGGGTGCTGTCCATGGACACCACCACGGCGATCCATCCGGCCGAGATGCAGGAACAGCGCACCCATGTGTCCGTGACGCCGGAAAGCGGCCTCGAACGGGCGCTGGTGAAGTGGTTCAACCGCACCAAGGGCTTCGGCTTCCTGACCAGGGGCGAGGGCACCGAGGATATCTTCGTCCATATGGAGACGCTGCGCCGCTATGGCATCACCGAGCTCAGGCCCGGACAGGTCGTGCTGGTGCGCTTCGGGCGCGGCGACAAAGGCCTTATGGCTGCCGAGATTCACCCCGATATGGGCACCTTGCCGGTAGCGCATTAGGATACGAGCCATCCCAAAGGATTCGGGACGGCTCTCTTTCCTTGTTTTCTTGGTTTCACCACGATCTTATCCGAATACCTGAGACCACGTTTCGGGATCATGGTCTTCGGTCGAGGATTTCAGATGGCGCATAGGAACTGGCTGACAGCAGGCGCACTCTGCGTCATCGTTGCCGTAGCCGCCGGCGCCTACTTCTATTCGGGGCAGCCGACCGCGTCCCAGCAGGCTCCTGCCGGCGACAGCCAGGCGATGATCCTTCCCGTCGATCCGAGGCCGCTGGTAGTGGCGACGAAAGGCGGAGACAAATCCTTCACCATCGAAATCGCGAACACCGAAGCAGAGCGCGAGGCCGGTCTGATGTTCCGTCAGGACATGGCGGACGATCATGGCATGCTGTTCGTGTTCGAGATGCAGAAGCAGGTCGGCTTCTGGATGCGCAACACGCCGATGCCGCTCGACCTGATCTTTGTCGGCCAGGACGGCAAGATCCGGGCAGTCAAGCATGGCGAGCCGCTGTCCGAGGCGGTCATCTCGCCAGGTGTGCCGGTGCGCTTCGTGCTCGAGCTCAAGGCCGGCATCGCCGCCAAGAACGGCATCGGATATGGCGATCTGCTGCGCCATCCGGCCGTTGGCACCGTGTCCGGGCCTGGCATGCCGCCGGCGGACAAGGGCGATTCGCCGACGCCCGGCGCCGGCTGAGCGGCGTCGATGCAGTTCTTTTCGCATGACGGGTTCGATCTAGCCTTCCTCGACCGCCAGCCGGCGTCGGGTAATGGCGATCCGGTGCTGATGATCCACGGCTTTGCCTCCAGCCACTATGTCAACTGGGTATCGCCGGGCTGGTTCAAGACGCTGAACGATGCCGGTTATCGCGCCATCGCCTTCGACAATCGCGGCCACGGCTCTTCGTCGAAGAGCTATGACGAGGCCGACTACACGCCGGCCAAAATGGCCTCGGATGCGGCAGCGCTACTCGACCATCTCGGCATTGGCCGCGCGCATGTCATGGGCTATTCGATGGGCGCGCGAATCTCGGCGTTCCTGGCGCTGTCCGATCCGGACAAGGTGGCGACGCTGGTCTTCGGCGGCCTCGGCATCGGCATGGTTGACGGCGTCGGCGATTGGGACCCGATCGCCGAAGCGCTGCTGGCCGATGATCCGGCCGCCACCAGCCATCCACGCGGGCGCTCGTTCCGCGCCTTTGCCGATCAGACACGCAGCGACCGCCGGGCGCTGGCCGCCTGCATCGCAAAGTCGCGCGAATTGCTCAGCGAGGACGACATGACGCGCATCGCCCAACCGACGCTGATTGCGGTTGGGACGACAGACGATATCGGCGGTTCGCCCGACGAGCTTGCCGCGCTGATGCCGAATGCCAGGGCGTTTCACATCGACGGTCGCGACCATATGCTGGCCGTCGGCGACAAGACCTTCAAGCAGCGCGTGCTGGAGTTTTATGCCGAAAATCCGCTCTGAGGCGGATGGCGATCTGAATCGGTGGCGCTCTTGCCTCAAACCGGAACCGCCATGGTCGAGCTCCTCGTCACCTATATGGAGATGGCCGCGCCGCCGTCAGGTAGGGCTTTTGTGCTGACAGAGCCGGTTACGGTTGCGCCGGAAAGGCTGGACCGCGCCAGTTACATCAGTCTCTACCGCGCCGTCGGCGAGCCTGTGCAGTGGGATCAGCGGCTGCGCATGGCGGCCGAAGACCTCGAGCGCCTTTTGGCGCTACCCTCGACACATATCCATGTGCTGCGCGTCGAGGGCGTGGCCGCCGGCCTGTGCGAATTCAATGGCGTCGGCAAACCTGACGTCGAACTGGTTCATTTTGGGCTGGTTCCCGCTTTCCATGGCCGCAGGCTCGGGCCGTTCTTGCTCGACCAGGCGCTTCGCGCCGTCTGGTCGTATGCGCCGCAAAGGGTCTGGCTTCATACCGACACTTACGACCATCCGTCGGCGCAATCGGTCTACGGCCGGGCAGGCTTCAAGCCTTACGCGCAACGCATGGAGACATTTCCCGACTAATGCTGCGACCGCGATCAGCCGGTCAGTCTTGCGCAAGAGCCTCGATCGAGCGCGCGATGTTCTGCCTCGCCTGCGGTTCGAACCGGCGCCGGAATTCGTCGGTGTGGAAGATGTGGTCGCGGGCGAGAAAACTCTTCAGGACAGCGCTGCGGCCGGCGCGCCACATCGACTCCTCGACCCAGGCATATTCGAGCCGGACCGCACGCTCATAGGCATCGAACGTAGCCGGCGCGGCGCCCAGGATCGACAGGTCCATGTCGAGGAACAGGCTGGCATCGCGAAGCGCCGCTGCGTCGTCGAAGGACGGCAGTTGGTGCGTGGCGGTGGCGAGGATCATCTCAGCGATGCGGCTTAAGCGTTCCGCATCGGTGCGTCCAGCCAGGTTTTTCTCGGCAAGGGCCGCACTTTGCGCCTCATTGTCCTTGGCCTTGCTGTCATAGATGGCATCGTGGAACCAGATCGCGGCCTCTACGGCTTCGGGATCATGCAGCGATGCGCGATAGTCGCCGGCCAGCGCCAGCATCGCCTCGATATGTCTGAGGTTGTGGTAGTGGCGGTCTTCGGCCCGATAGAGCGCCGAGAGTTCTCGCTTCAGCGGTTCGTCGATCAAGTGCTGGTCTTTCAAGTTTGTCATCCGTCCAGTTTAACCGGCCCCAGCCCCTCGGAGTCAAAACCAATCATTTCAAACCTTGCGCGGGCCGGGGCTCTGGGGAATGTTGCCATTCCATTCAACCAAGGAGGCTGACATGACGAATACCTTGCCGGGGACGATCGACATGAAGCTGGAGGCCGTCATCATTGCGGTTGCGGATGCCGAGCGCTCCAAGCGTTTTTATGGTGGCCTCGGTTGGCGGCTCGATGCCGACTTCGTCGTCGGCGATGCGTTCCGGGTCGTGCAGTTCACGCCGCCGGGTTCGCCATGTTCGATCCACTTCGGCAAAGGCCTGACGACAGCCGCGCCAGGCTCGGCCAAAGGACTTTATCTCGTCGTATCCGATATCGTGGCGGCGCATGCCGAACTCGTGGCGCGCGGCGTCGAGGCAAGCGAGGTGTTCCACCGTACTGGCCCCGGTCAGCCGCCGGTCAGCGGCAGGCATCCGGAAGGGCGCAGCTATTCCTCCTATGTCACGTTCAGCGATCCGGACGGCAACAGTTTTATCCTGCAGGAGATCACCCAGCGCTTGCCCGGGCGCGTGGACGCCGGCGACGCGATATTTACCTCGTCGGGCGAGCTTGCCGCGGCGCTTAGGCGCGCGGCAGCCGCACATGGCGAGCACGAGAAGCGGACCGGCGGACAGCACGATGTGAACTGGCCCGACTGGTACGCCGAATATATGGTGGCGGAACAGGCAGGAAAGCCGCTGCCGACTTGAACGGCGCCCTTGGGTTCGCCGAGCACAAGATCGCTGCGCCTTCCGCATGGGGCAGGTGCGGAAGGCCAGTTTTCCGGTTCCCGGTGATCAAGGGTTCGTTTTCCATGGCGGCTTGAATCTGCGTGAACCAAATCCATTTGATGAAGCACTAAGGAAAATTGAGTTCAATCGTGCTATGATCTGGCCTATATGTGCGGCCGGACAACAAGCCGGCAGGCCGGAGACGTCGATGAACAGCATTACGATTGCCCGCCCCACAATGGTGCAGCCGGTCGATCCGATCTGGCGCTCGATCCGCGACGAGGCGATGGAAGCGGTCAACCGCGACCCGCTTCTGGCGGCGTTCCTCTATTCGACCATTCTCAACCAGGAGAGCCTGGAAGAAGCGGTCATCCACCGGATCGCCGAGCGGCTTGCGCATCAGGACATCGGTTCCGACCTCATCCGCCAGACGTTCAAATCGATGCTGGCCGACGACAAGGAATGGTCGTCCACCGTGCGTGTCGACATCCAGGCCTATTACGATCGCGATCCGGCCTGCGACCGCTTCATCATGCCGGTGCTCTATTTCAAAGGTTTTCACGCCATCCAGACGCACAGGCTGGCGCATTGGCTGTGGAACCAGGGCCGCAAGGATTTCGCGCTCTATCTGCAGAGCCGCTCGTCTTCGGTGTTCCAGACCGACATCAATCCGGCCGCCCGCATCGGCAAGGGCATCTTCATCGACCACGCCACCGGCCTCGTCGTCGGCGAGACGGCTGTGATCGAGGACGATGTGTCGATCCTGCACGGCGTGACGCTGGGCGGCACCGGCAAGGCCGGCGGCGACCGTCACCCGAAGATTCGCTACGGCGTGTTGATCGGCGCCGGCGCCAAGATTCTCGGCAATATCGAGGTCGGCCATTGCTCGAAGATCGCGGCAGGTTCGGTGGTGCTGTCGCCGGTGCCGCACAACAAGACGGTTGCAGGTGTGCCGGCCCGTGTCGTCGGCGAGACCGGCTGCGACCAGCCTTCGCGCCAGATGGACCAGCTTTTGCCATCGCAGTCGATGGACCAGGTCGTCAGCTTCGACATCTGATCTGCACGATCCGGTGTGCCGGGCTGAAGTCCGGCTGCCGGCGCTGTTGCCGCTTAACTTCGCGTTCTATCCAGCCGGCTTGCCTTTACATCGCCATTGTCGACGTGCCAGAAGCGCGTTCCAACGAGCAAGCCCGACGATCGGAGAAGACTTTTGAAGCCGGACGAAATCAGAAAGCTGGACGCCTATTTCAAGCGCGTCTTCCAGAATCCCAAACTCGAAGTGAAGGCGCGGCCGCGCAAGGAAGATTCGGCCGAGGTCTATGTCGGTGACGAGTTCCTCGGCATCGTCTTCAAGGACGAAGACGACGGCGATTACAATTTCTCGATGGCGATCCTCGACATCGATCTGGCCTGAGCCAGGGCCTTGCGGCTGACCGGACCTGCCATGGTGCAGGCCGGCAGCCTTTCACATTCAGAAAATATGCAACGAATTCGGGCAGCTATCTCGCTGCCTTGAGGACGCGTGTGGCCTCGGCGACGATTGCCGCGTCGAGCGCCTGCCAATTGCCCAGGAACTCCTGGGGAAAGCGGTAGGTCAGGCTGAGGCCGTCGCCGACCTGGATGTCGCGCTCGCAGGGCGCCAGCGATTCCTCGGCACTTGGTCCGCTTAGGCAGCGGGCGACGAATGGGTCCTTGCTGGGGCGGCCGGCAACCGCAAGCACCTCGTTGAGATAGCCCGATTTTTCGTTGAAACCGTAAATCGTCGTGCCTCCGGGGCCGGGCGTGCCGGGCTGGCTGATCAGCGCGCTGTAGATCGGCGCGAAACGGCCGCTCATGTCGCGCGACATCATCTGGTGCTCGAACGACAGGAAGATGATGTTTTTGGCCGTTCCCATGTGGTTGAAATCGTCGCGGGCGGCCTCGCTGTAACCCTCCATCTGGGGATAGCGCAGATAGAGGTCGAGGCGCGAAGCGATGCCGTCGCGGCGCGCCTGCAGGAAGCGGATGGCGTTGGCCGGCACGGCAATGACATTGTCGCCGATCACAACCCGGTGGATTGTGGTGTCGTCGGTATAGCCGGCCATGGCGATCGAGCGGCCGAACCATTTGCCGCCAAGGCTGATCGCCAACGACAGCAGCGCAAGCGCCGCAAAGGCATAAAACACCCGCTTCATCAGCACGGAATCGACGACGTTGAATTCTTCGGCGGTCGCTGCCTGCTTCATCGCAATCCCCACAATGGCCGCTCCTGTCCTTGGACGGCACACATGCCGCGGCATGGCTCTTGCAACGCGGCTGTCGGACGCGACTGTGCGATTTCATGGTAAACGGAAGGTAAAGATGAGCCTGCTGATGCCCGTTCTCTTCGCTTTTGCCGTCGGGCTCACCGCCTGCGGGCTCACCGGATCCGTGATGGAACTGGCGGCCGGCCGCCGGCTTGCGTTTGCCGAGCCCTATGTATCGCCGTCGCATATCCTGCGCTCGCTGGCCGCGACCGCTTGCGCCGGGCCGTTCATGCTCGCCAACGATGCGCTCGATGCGCGGCGCGAAGGCCGCATTTCGACGCTGATGCTGATGTCGTGCGGCTGCACCGTGATGGCCTGGGCGCTGGCGCTGGGCATCGTGCTGATCGCCATTGCCTCCTGGGGCGTCGGCTCTCCCGGAGCGGCTCAGCTTTTGGTGGAATCGCTGGCCCGGTATTTGTCTTGACCTGAAAACCGTTACGCGGTTTCCCTAGGAAAAACCGCCACGCGGTTTTCCTCGGATTGTTTTAGGGTTCGTCCCGGCCTGAGACGAATCGGAGACTAAAATGCCGACCTATGCGATCGACGGAAAGGCGCCCCGTTTCGAGGATTCCGACAGCAACTGGATCGCGCCGGACGCCACGTTGATCGGCGACATCGAGGTCGGCCGCAATGCCGGCTTCTGGTTCGGCGTGGTCATCCGCGGTGACAATGAGCCAATCGTCATCGGCGCCGACAGCAATGTCCAGGAACACACGGTGATGCACACCGACCCCGGCTTTCCGCTGACGATCGGGCAAGGCTGCACCATCGGCCACCGCGCTTTGCTGCATGGCTGCACGATCGGCGACAACAGCCTGATCGGCATGGGCGCCATCGTCCTCAACGGCGCCAGGATCGGCAAGAACTCACTGGTCGGCGCCGGCGCGCTGGTCACAGAAGGCAAGGAATTCCCTGATAATTCGCTGATCGTCGGCTCGCCCGCGCGGGTAGTCAGGACGCTGGACGAGGCCGCGATTGCCAGGCTGCGCGCCTCTGCCGCGCACTATGTCGCCAACGGCAAGCGGTTCAAGGCCGGGCTGAAAGAGACGTAAGGCCGGCCGGCCAATCCTTGTTGCCTGCGGTTTTTTGCGCCTAACTCACCGTCTGTCGGAGCCGCGCCCGCTCATCGCATCGCGCAGCAATGAAGCGCCGGCTTCAAAGCCGGCATTGTCGGCTTCCTCAAGGGGCGTCGTATGGTCATCAATCCGGGTTTCGAGCGCCGGGTCGGCGGCCCGCCGCCAAAAGCAGGCGGATCGCCTCGACACTGCGGATGGCCACCGCATAGTGAAGCGGCGTCCAGTCGTTCACGCCCCGCATGTCGGGGTCGGCGCCGCCGTCGATCAGCGCCCGGACGATTTCCAGTCTATCGGTTCGGTCGGTGGACAGCGCAGCAATGATTGCCGGAAACCCGCCGTGATCCTGATAATTCGGGTCCGAGCCCGCATCCAACAAGGTCGAGATGAACCCGGCCGGACTCCAATAGATCGCATATTCCAGCGGATGCCCGAGGCCGAGCTCGAATGGCATGCGCTCATCGAACCAGCGTGGCGAACTGCCCAAGGCCACGCCGAGGCCCTCGAAATCGCCGGCCTTGAACGCATCGTCGATAGCCTTGAACAGGCGATGGCGCTCGCATCGATCTTCCGGGATTTCCAACATCGCCGTGATCCAGAAGGTGAAATCAACGGCATATAGTGCTTCGATCTTCTGCGCGTGAAAAGGCGTGTCGCGATCTTCAGGTGCGCCTGGCGGCTCGATGAGATCAGTGATCAAGCGTTCGTCTTTGTTGGGGGGGCACTTCTTGGCAAACATTAGTGCTCAAATTGACATCGGACGGCTCTTGGTCGCTTATTGTTGCAACTGGAAGATGGCCGTCAATGCATAAATCTAAGTCGTGGAGGTAGCTTACTTGCATGCCGCCCGAGTTCGTCGAGCTAAGCCCGAAACCTACTCTGCTAGTCGTCATTTTCCTTGCCGGCGTCCTTGCGGGCATGGTTTTGGAGCGTTTCCTGTCGAGGAAGCGACGGCAGGCATGGAGGGCAAGGAACCGCGCGCGCTGGGCGAGAGAGCGCAGTGGGGGCGACATCCTTAGCGGCCTGTGGGTCGCCCCGAAGCCTGTTTCCGCGCCACCGAAACCGACTGATCCTGCTGACCAGTTGCGGATTGTTATGGAGGCGAACTTCACTGTTCAACCGCTCCTCAACAGGAGCGAGGTGCGCGTCTTCAAAGAGCTTGATCGCATGGTGATCGGCTGCAATCCGGGGTGGCAGGTGATGGCCCAAGTGTCATTGGGCGAAATTCTGCGCAGCAAGGATGCCGACGCCTACAGCTGCATCAACTCGAAACGGGTGGACCTTCTTCTTGTAGACGAGAACTGTCTGCCTCGACATGCAGTCGAATACCAAGGTCATGCGCATCATCAAGGTGCGGCTGCAGCGCGGGACGCGGTCAAGAAGGAAGCATTGCGGCGAGCAGGCATCGGCTATCACGAGATTGTTGGCGGCGAAACAACACCTTCGGAACTCAGGCGGCTGGTCGAGAAGCTCGTGGACAAGCCCTCGGCTGCGCAATAGCTCGCCTATGTTTGCCGTCTCGGGTGCGATCTGCTGCTTCGACCTTGCGGTAGAGATGGTGGAGCCGGCCCGGGGACGGGGCCGGCTCCTAAAACCCGGTCGTTGGGGACGGGGAGGGTGGGGACTCGACCGGGCTTTCTCGTCGCGTCCTGAGCGGGCGCGTTTTCTTGTTTCCGCGTCCTAGCGGACGCTGGCAACCGCGTCGGCGCGGCCGTCGTTGATGGTTACCCAGACGCCGGAATTCGTGTCGGACTGGCGCTTCAGATAGGTGTAGTCGGTGTCGGTCCAGGACAGCACCTTGGACTCCAGATTGTCGAGGATGAACTCGCCGAGGCTGGTGCGCACGGTCAGCACCGCATGGCCGTCGCCGTTCGGCTGGCGCGCCACCGTCATCAGCAGATTGCCGGCGGGAACGCCGAGCGCCATCAATTCGCGGCGCTTCTCCAGCGCATAATCCTCGCAGTCGCCGAAGCCGCTGTCGGGATAGGACCAGACCTCTTCCTTGCCCCACATTTCCATGTCGGTGCGCGGCACGATCCGGGTGTTGACCGAATTGTTGACGTTGACGATTGCCGCCCACAGCTTGCGGGTCAGTTCGACCGGCGCCTGCTTGGGCGTACGCTGCGCGCATTCCTGCGGCAGCTTCTGGCAGAATTCGTAATGGCCGACTGGCTGCGTGGTGCGGCCGCCAGTGTGCATGTAGGCCGGCCCCGCTGCTTCCGCCGTTCCCCAAGCGGAAAGCTGCATCGCCATTGCCAAGAGCAACAGCTTGCCCCACGTCTTCGCCATTTGGTCAGTCTCCCCGTTTGAGGAGACAATAGCAGCGTTGGATTTATTTGACGCAAAAACGCGAAGTAGACATTGAGTAAAACCTCAATAGAATACGCGTAAAATTTGATCTATTTTAATATAAAATTATTCAGGTCTCGGCGCAAAGTCCGAGCTTTCGCGACGCAGTTCTGGCTGAAGCCGCAGGCCTCAGGGGTCTGCTGCGGCGACGTCGGGTGTGGAGGGAGCAGGAGGAATGCCGGGCAACAAAAAAGCCGGCCGCGAAGGGCCGGTTCGTTTTTGCTGCGTGTTGCCGATCGTTCAGGCGCGTGGCGCGTTGAACTCGGAATCGAGTGTTTCCGGACGCTGGATGACAGCGAATTCGATGGCGACGCCGTCCTCGAAATGCCGCACCACCTGGCCGCGCATGGTTCCGAGCGTCACCTGGATGCCGAGCGCCGGCTTGACGTCGATCTCGACCGCCGCGCCCGACAAGGACAGGTCGATGATGCGGCACTGGTACTGACGCCCATCGGTGAGCTGCAGCACGCTGGTCGGGTTGCGCGGCGCCACGCGTTCGTGGCGGCGATCTTCCGGCAGGTCGAGCTCGTGCTTGTTGGCGAGCCAGGTCAACTGCGCGGCAAGCTTGTCCTTCTTGCGATCCGAGGCAATGACGGTCATGGCAAAGCCGTCCTGCGACGTGCGCGTCACCACGCCCTCGATGCGGCCGATATGATCGATATAGGCAATGACTTTTTCGCCCGGCATGCCGACACGGTCGGTGCGCAGCGCGACATTGCCCGGCGACATGTCGACCACCTGGCACGGGTGTTCGGTGCGGTCCTCCAGCATGAAGCGCCCGTAGATCTTGACCCGGACGCGCTGAAAGTTACGCCTTTCGGCGCGGGACGGCGCATATTCGACCGCCGCTGACCTCATGACTGCCTACACCCCTTGGCATTCCCGCGTCGTGCGTGGAACTTCACGCCGAAACGCTACAGCAAATCAGGTTAACAAAGGGGAAAAGCGGGCCGTCAATACTTAAGGTCGAGCCCTGGATTTGAGTCTAAGCGCGCCACTGTTGAGCACCATGCATTATTCCCCACGCCCACCGTCGAACACGACCAAGTGGCGGATGCGCCGCGACCGACCGAGCGCCGAGATGGTTTCCGGGGCGTCGAGCTCGGTGGGAGCCAGTGAGGGAACCGGTATTTCCGGCCGGTTTTTCAGGAACATCGGTTCCTTGTCGGGATCGATGACGCGAATGGCGTCGATCAGCGCGTCGGTGATCGGGTCTGCGCCCAGCCAGAACGGCTTTTCGACGGCGCTGACGACACCGAGGCAGCGCGGGTTCTCGACGCCACCGTCGAGGGGCAAGGCGAGGAGTTCAAAGCGGTTGGAACGGCCGTTGCGGCTGAACCCCTCATAGGTGATGAGCACCACGGATTTCTGCTCGAAAACGCCATGAATGAGCCGCGACACCAGCCGCTGGTCCTTGTCGCGCCACAACGAGGGAAACGAAAAACCCTTGAGTTCGCGGCCGTAGCCGGCGCAAAGCCTGGTGCCGGCAAGCCGGAACACCGCTTCGCCGCGCGTATCCTTTTCCAGGATGAAGGTGTCGGCCAAAAGCGCCTTGATATCGGCCGGTTCGACCTCCGAACGCTTTGGCGCAGCACGTCCATCACGCAGTCGGTTCCAATAATGGAACAGCGTGATTGATCCGTTCTGGTTCATGGTATGCAACTCCGCGCAATCTGCCGTCTGATGGTCCCATCGGTGAACAGAAAGGGCGCCCTCCGATGACCTACATGCGTTCCGGAGCAGGATGCGTGCCAGCGTCGTTAACACTTGTTCACGGGTCGGGGACGTTAAGGTTAACAAGTGGTTTACGTTGCGCGCCGACGGCCGTCGTGGCACACAAAAACCACTCCAGAAGCGGTCGTTTTAGCGACGACCAACAGCACTTCGGTCAAAAGTTTTAGGGGAGCAGGGGGCTCGACCAGCCGTTCAAGGGAAACCTTGGACGGCTTCTTTTTGATTCGCGTCCGGTGATTCGCGGTCGAGGCGCGTTGCGGCCAGCCAACAGCAACATTTGCCAATGGCTTCGAAGCGGTCGAGGCGTCTCGACGCCAAGCTTCCTGCCGTCGGCGAGCGATGAACGCGGCTGCCACCAGCTGGATCCCTCCAACTGATCCTTCTCCTCTCCCTCGCTTACGGCCAGGAGATATCGTCGGGAGGTTGGGCTACCTGTCTTCCCTAACCGCCGCTGATTGCCGTCAGGATAAAAACCTCGCTGCCGGGCGCGAGCCTGGTTTCCAGGGTTGCCTTCTCGCCATCGACGAAAACGTTCATATGGCGGCGGATGGCAGGGCGGGAATCGCACATCCGGTCGCGCATGCCGGGCCAGAGCGCGTCCAGCCCGTCGATCATTTCCTTCACGGTCGAGGCCGGCAGTTCGACCCGGCGCGGCGCGCCAGGAAACAGGTCGATGAGCACGCCCGGGAGCCGAGCGATGACATGGTGTACACTGCGGGCTGGGTTGTTCGACATTTGCCCTACTCGCCCACCACCATCGTCTCGACGGACAGAATCGTGGGCAGATGCTGAGCGATCTCCGACCAGTCTTCGCCTTCGTTGGCACTGGCAAAGAGCGAGCCGTCGCTGGTGCCGAAATAGACGCCGGCCGGCTCGAGGCTGTCGGTCGCCATAGCCTGCCGCAACACGCCCGCATAGCAGTTCTCCTGCGGCAGACCCTTGCGCTCGTCGAGCCATGTGGCGCCCGCATCCTCCGTCTTCCAGACCGCCGCCTTCGCGTCCGGCACGTAACGGCCGGCGCTGTCGCCGTTGAGCGGCAGAAGGAAGAGCGTGTCGGCGTCGCGCGGATGCGTGGCCGCAGGAAAACCGAAGGTCGAGGGAAGGCCCTTCTCGATGCTCTGCCAGTTCTTGCCGCCATCGTCGGAGCGGTACATGCCGCAATGGTTCTGCTGGTAGAGCCGGTCGGGCTTGCTGGGCGCCATCACCAGACAGTGCACGCACTGGCCGAATTCTGGATAGTTTTGTCCTTCGGGCAGGAAGTCGGCGCGGGTGCCACGGTTGCGCGGCTCCCACGTCTTGCCGCCGTCCCAGGTGTAGAACACGCCTGCGGACGAGATGCCCACCCAGATTTGCTCCTCGTCTCTGGGGTGCGTGACGATGGAATGGAGGATGAGGCCCGCGCCACCTGGGTTCCAGTCCTTGCGGCTTGGGTGATGCTGCAGGCCCTCGATGTGGCTCCAGGTGGCCCCGCCGTCGTCGGAGCGAAACAGGCCGGCCGGCTGCACGCCGGCATAGAGGTTGCCGTTGCGCCTGGCGAGGCTCCACACCGCCTTGATCGGTTCCTCGCCGGCCGCATAGGCCAAGCCTTCGCTGGAATGCGTCCAGGTCTGGCCAAGGTCGTCCGACTTCCAGACCGCCGGACCGAACCATTCGTTGCCGCCGGCGCCGTAGATGGCGCCGGTCTCGGGGTCGCCGACGACATGGTTCATCGGCCAGTGCTCGCAGAACGGACCGCGTAGCTTCCACGACCCGCGCTTGCCATCGCTCTCGGCGATGAAGGCGCCTTTTTTCGTGCCGATGAGCACGAGGATTTTTTCTGGCATTTTCTCCTCCCGATTGTGTCCATTTCATCAAGGACGGCGGAGCGCGGGCCTGGCCGACAGGGCCAACGATTTTTTTTAGTCTAAACCCGTCGAGGCCAAGGTGAGAAGATATGCCGCCTCCCTGGCTCTGCCATCGGGGACAGCGCGATTTGTGCTGCCATCATCTGACGCTGCGCTGGAGCGCGCCATGCGAGGTGTTAGAGGATGCAGGACAGTTTCAACCGAAGCATCCTTGCTCTAAAGCTCGCGGAACGAATCCCTGGACCCAAGTGAATGAGCGAACCGATAAGCCCCACCGAGACCGAACAGACCGAGGAGGCGCCGCCGCCGCGTCGCGAGCCGGTGTTCAACCTGCCGCCGGTGGTGCTGGCGGTGATCGGCATCTGTGTGGCCGTCTTCCTGCTGCAGCAATATGTGCTGACCGAAGAGCAGCAGATAACATTGCTCACCGACGGGGCCTTCATTCCTGTCCTCTACACCGGGCAATACGGCTTCGACTGGTTCCTCTTCACTCGCCCCTTCACCTATGCATTCATGCATGGCGGCCTTGCCCATATTGCCATCAATATGGTTGCGCTGGCCGCCTTCGGCTCGCCGCTGGCCAACCGTCTCGGCTGGTTCTGGTTCGCGTTGTTTTTCGCCGCCACCGGATTGGCCGCGGTGGTGCTGTTCTGGGCGGTCCACCCATTTGGTGAAGCGCCGCTGGTCGGCGCTTCCGGCGCCATATCGGGCATGATGGGTGCGGCGGCGCGTTTCGGGTTCCGCACCGACCGCTCGTCCGGCGGGGCTGCCTTTGCCGGTCCCGTGCTGCCGATCGCAATCGTTTTGCGCATGCGCGGCGTCGTCAACTTTCTCGGCGCCTGGATGATCATCAATCTTGTCACCGGCCTTTACGGCCTCGGGCTCGGCGAGGCCGGCCAGATCGCCTGGGAGGCGCATATTGGCGGGCTGGTCGCCGGCTTCTTCGGATTGCGCTGGTTCGACCGGGGCTGGCAGGCGCCTGAATGGGAAATCCCCGACGACCAGCACACTTGAAAAGCAACCGATCACGGCGCACGATGTTCACTCTTATGTGAAGCCGGTCAGGGGGGAGCTGGCTAGCCAAGCAGGAGGAGGAGGACGCCATGACGGTTAAGGCAATTCTCGAGAAAAAAGGCCATGACGTGTTCACGCTCGGGCCGAATGAAAAGCTGAGCGAAGCCATTCGAATCCTGGCCGACCACAAGATCGGTGCACTGGTCATCACCAATGGCGATCGCAAGATCGTCGGCATCCTTTCCGAGCGTGACATCGTGCGGGTGGTTGCCAAGGAAGGCGCTGCCGCACTTGATATTGCGGTGCGCTCGGCGATGACGCCGAAAGTGAAGATCTGCAACGAGAACCACACGGTCAACGAGGTAATGGAGATCATGACCCGGGGCCGGTTCCGCCATCTGCCGGTGGAAAAGGACGGGATGCTCGATGGCATCGTGTCGATCGGCGACGTGGTCAAGCGTCGTATCGAGGATGTCGAGCGCGAGGCCGACGAAATCAGGGCCTATATCGCTACGGCCTGACCAGCGAAAGAGACCGCCGACCGGGAATACCGGCCGGCGGAGCTTGTCCTATCGGTTGTCGAGTTCGGAGCGGACGAGTTGCAGTCCGCGCCTTGTGATGCGGCAGGGGCCGCCATCGCAAGATGAAACCGCCTTCCTCCGCCTCAGTTTTCGAAAAAGATCGAGATCGACGCCTGGATAGTGCCAACCGTCGCGCGTCATGCATTTGACGTTGGCAATGCGTTTTTTCTGGTTCTTTTCGACTTCGATGCGCCCGCCCTGCGCGAGCAGATGCAGGATGCGCTGTTCCACAGCGCCGCGCGTCCTCTTGGACGCGCAAAGGACGCTGTGGCACTTATCACTTGGCGCATGATCCCTTTCCGAAAATCGACTCCGATTTTCGGGGTCATGCGCTGCGCGAAATATCCATATGGAGAATTCCCGGGAAAACGAAAAATGCCGCCGCCGCGAAGCTTCGCGGCACGGGGTTTCAGGTCTTCTTGCCCCTGCCTCGCTACGAGGTCAGGGCCTTACCGGGACTGAGCGTAAGTGGACATCCACTCTCCATTGGGATGGCGTCCTATAGGCGAAAAGCGGCTGAAAAGGCCAGACTGCGGCTATGCGCTTCTTTGGGTGCTTGTCTCGAAAGGCTGTTTGGACTAGCGAAGTTTCACATCCAAATATGCGTCTCATGCATATCCGAGAATTCAAAGTACGCAGGCCACCATGACCCTCATCGATACACGCACGCCCGATGCCAAACGCTTCATCCCTGGCGCCACTGGCGATTGGGAGATCATCATCGGCCTAGAAGTGCATGCGCAGGTCATCTCGGAAGCAAAATTGTTTTCCGGCGCTTCGACCGCTTTCGGCGCGGCGCCCAACGCCCATGTCAGCCTGGTCGACGCCGCCATGCCCGGCATGCTGCCGGTCATCAACGAGGAATGCGTCAAGCAGGCGATCCGCACCGGCCTCGGACTGAAGGCGCAGATCAACCACAAGTCGGTGTTCGACCGGAAAAACTATTTCTATCCAGACCTGCCGCAGGGCTATCAGATCTCGCAGTTCAAGCAGCCGATCATCGGCGAGGGCACGGTGATTGTTTCTGTCGGCCCCGACCGCCAGGGCGAATTCGAGGACATCGAGATCGGCATCGAACGCCTGCATCTGGAGCAGGATGCCGGCAAGTCGATGCACGACCAGCATCCGACCATGTCCTATGTCGACCTCAACCGCTCGGGCGTAGCGCTGATGGAGATCGTCTCCAAGCCCGACCTTCGTTCCGGTGATGAGGCCAAGGCCTATGTCACGAAACTGCGCACCATCATGCGCTATCTCGGCACTTGCGACGGCAATATGGACGAAGGCTCGATGCGTGCCGACGTCAACGTCTCGGTACGCCGGCCCGGTGGTGACTTCGGTACGCGTTGCGAGATCAAGAACATGAACTCGATCCGCTTCATCGGCCAGGCCATCGACTACGAGGCGCGCCGCCAGATCGCTATTCTGGAGGATGGCGGCAAGATCGATCAGGAGACGCGGCTGTACGATGCCGTCAAGGGCGAAACGCGTTCCATGCGCAGCAAGGAAGAGGCGCATGATTACCGCTACTTCCCCGATCCGGACCTGCTGCCGCTGGAGTTCGACCAGGCCTATGTCGATGCGCTGGCCAAGGACTTGCCGGAACTGCCCGACGACAAGAAGGCGCGGCTGATCTCTTCGCTGGGGCTGTCGACCTACGACGCCTCGATCCTGGTGTCGGAAAAGCCGATCGCCGATTATTTCGAGCAGGTAGCCAGCGGCCGCGACGGCAAGCTTGCCGCCAACTGGGTCATCAACGATCTGCTCGGTCAGCTCAACAAGGCCGGCAAGGACATTGAAAATGCTCCGGTTTCGCCGGAGCAGCTCGGTGCCGTCATCGACCTCATCAAAGAAGGCACCATCTCCGGCAAGATCGCCAAGGATCTGTTCGAGATCGTCTGGAACGAGGGCGGCGATCCGCGCCAGCTGGTCGAAAGCCGCGGCATGAAGCAGGTCACCGACACCGGCGCCATCGAGAAGGCGGTCGACGAGGTGATAGCCGCCAACCCCGACAAGGTCGAGCAGGCGCGTGCCAAGCCGACCATGGCCGGCTGGTTCGTCGGCCAGGTGATGAAAGCAACCGGCGGCAAGGCCAACCCGCAGGCGGTCAACGAACTGGTCAAGGCCAAGCTCGGCATCGAATAGATGTTCGTCCGTACCGCCAGCGAACGCGACCTTGCCGCCATCCGAGCGCTGCTGGTCGAAACCTGGCATGCGACTTACGACGCCATCTATGGCGCCCGGCGGGTGACGGAAATCACCGACGACTGGCATTCGATCGCATCTCTCAAGGCGCGACTGACGAGGCCGAATTCTGAATTCCTGATCGCCGATGACGGCAAGCGCATGGGCGGCATGGCTTTCGCCGCCGCTACCACGGATCCAAAGGTCGTGCTGTTGAACCAGCTCTATGTGCTGCCCGCCTGCCAGCGGCAAGGCATCGGCCAGGCCTTGCTGGACGAGGTCGAGGCCAGCTTTCCCGAGGCAAACACCTTGCGCGTCGAGGTGGAAGAAGCCAACGCGCCGGCCATTGCCTTCTACCGTTCGAAGGGATTTTTGCCGGCCGGCAGCACCGCCGATTGCGGCGGCGGCTCGGGGTTGCCGGCACTGATCTTCGAGAAGGCTATCGGCTAGCGTCACCGGATGCTGTACCGGCCGGGTGCAAGAAATCAGATCGCGTGCAGCGGCGGCGTCAATTCGCGCATCAGGAGCGCCAGCTCTCGTTGGTCGCCGGTGGCGGTCTTGTCGAAGATCGTCGCCAGTTGTGATTTGACGGTGCCGTCCGAGACGCCGCCGGCAGCGGCGATTTCACGCCGTGTCAATCCGGCGGCGACATGGCCGGCGACGCGCTTTTCCGCCGCGGTCAGTCCGAAGAGTGCCGCGATCGCCTCCAGCGCCGGCACCGGTGCGGCGCCGGCAGCGGCAATGAAGATGGCGGCGGCGGCGCGTTGCGACATGCGGGTCGAAATGTCGCGTCGCACCAGCGGCATGACATGCGCCACCGCTGGAACCATTGACCGGACGAGGGGGATGTTGATGCCGGAAGGGCCGAGCGCGAATTCGTTGCGGGTGCCGAGCTGGACGGCGCGGCCGATGGCGGTGTTGGCATACGCATAGGTGAAGGAGAGCTGGCCGCGCACCGAGGACACGGAGGTGGTTTGCGCGAGCAGCGCCTCGGCTGCCGGATTGGCGAAAATGATCTGCATGTCGTCGGCGACGATCAGCACCGGATGGTCGAGGCTCTCGATGATCGAGGCAAAGATGTCGGCCTTGCGTCGCTCGGCCTCGAACAGGTCGCCGATGGTCACCGCCCGCCGGACATGGGGTGCGAGCGTGGAAATCAGGTCGAGATCCCTGGCTGAAATCTGCGGTCTGTCCTTGTCGGTCACCACCATCAGCGTGCCAGTGCGCGCCGGCTGCTTCATCAGCGCCACCCAGAAGAAATCGTCGAGACGGTTGGGTTCCACCCACTCGCGCACGATGCGGCTTTCGAGCCAGTTCTGCCTGGCATCCGGGCCTTGCAGCGCATAGACGCTATCGACGGTGAACGGCATGTCGATGTCCATCTTCGGCACCGCCTTGAAGAAAGGCACCTCGCAGGCGTAGTCGCGCTGCAGCGGCTCAAGCAGGGCGGGATCACCGCAGGATATCGAAAACCGGGCCGAGTTGCTTGATGTGTCGACAACCGCCAGCATGGCAAGCCGGCCAAGCGCCAATTTGCAGATTGATTCAAGCGTCGATTGCCAACGCCCGGCATCGGCAATCGAATCGTAAATCGCCTCGACGATCTGCGGCAGAGCGCGACCGAATATGTTGGCCTGGATAGACATAGAGCCTCGTATGTATCGCGGCGTAGTGGCAGGTCACACATTATCTCTGCCTGAGGTCTCACACAACATTGCCGGGTACGTTACGTCTGTGAAACGTCTCACAGTGGCGTTTGGAGTGTTGCAATCAATGTCAGACCAGCCAATACGTGCCTGAGGGGCTGTTGTGTAAGAGCGCTCGGGCCAATCTGCGATACAAATCAAAGTGAATGAATTTGGAAATTTTCAGGGAATAAATGAGGAAACTTCCACATTGTCGATCAGCCTGGTCTTGCCAAGCCAGGCCGCGGCGAGGAGGCGGCCGTCGCTGTCACGCCGCCAGGGGGCAAGGGTCAGGCTCTCGCGCGCGGCGACATAGTCGACGCGGCCGAAGCCTGCCTCGAGAAGCGCGCCACCAGCCTTGGCGGTCACGCTGCTTTCGTCGGTGCCGGCTGCAAGCGCTGCCGCCGCTTGGCGCAGGACGACATTGAGCTGGCGTGCGACACCAAGTTCGGCGGCGCCGAGATAGGCATTGCGCGACGACATTGCGAGGCCGTGCGCGTCGCGCACGGTTGGCGCGCCGATAATGTCCACCGGCAGGTCGAGATCGCGGCAGAGTTTTCGGACGACGCAAAGCTGCTGGTAGTCCTTTTCGCCAAAAATGGCGCGATCGGGCAGGGCTTGCAGAAACAACTTGGCCACGACCGTGGCGACGCCCTCGAAGAAGGTCGGCCTGAAATCCGATTCCAGCCCCGAAGACGGGCCGCCGACCGAAATCCTGGTCGCAAAGCCAGTCGGGTACATCTCGGAAACCGTAGGCGTGAAGGCAAGATGGGCGCCGGCTTGCGCCAGCCGGTCGAGGTCGCGCGCCAGCTGGCGCGGATATTTGTCGAGGTCTTCGGTGGGGGCGAACTGGGCCGGATTGACGAAGATCGAGACGATGCAGCGATCGGCCGTCGAAAGCGCGGCCCTGACCAGCGAGATATGGCCGTCATGCAGCGCGCCCATGGTCGGCACCATGGCGACGCTGAGGCCGTCGCGCCGCCAGTCGCGAATCTGCGCGCGAAGGGCAAGCACAGTGTCGACAACGACCGGCTGGTTCATGCGTTGTCCTTGCCTGTTTTTCCTGAAAAGACGTGGCCCGGTCCGGGAAAGGTACGACTGCGCACCTCTGCTGCGTAACGCGCGGCGGCATCGGCGACCACGCTGCGCAATTCGGCATATTCCTTGACGAATTTCGGCACCCGGTCGACGGTCAGGCCGATCATGTCGTCGATGACTAGGATCTGGCCGTCGCACTGGCCACTGGCGCCGATGCCGATGGTGGGAATGGCGACGCGCCGGGTCAGCTCGGCGGCAACAGTCTCGACCGTGCCTTCGATGACAAGTGAAAATGCGCCGGCCTTCTCGACCGCGTCGGCGTCGCGCATCAGTGTCGCGACATTCTCCGGCGTGCGGCCCTTGATCTTGTAGCCGCCGTCCTTTTCCACCGATTGTGGCTGCAGGCCGATATGGCCTATCACCGGAATACTAGCGGCGACGATGGCCGCGATCTGGTCGGCCACGTCGACGCCGCCCTCCAGCTTCACCGCCTGGCAGCCGGTTTCCTCGACGATGCGGCGCGCAGAGGCAACGGCTTGCGCGGCCGAATTCTCATAGCTGCCGGCCGGCATGTCGACCACCACGCAGGCCTTGGCCGACCCGCGCATCACAGCCTGGCCATGGGAGATCATCATCTCCAGCGAAGCGCCGAGCGTGGTCTCGTGGCCGTGCAGCACCATGGCAACGCTGTCGCCGACCAGGAGAAGGTCGACATGGTCGTCGAGAAGGCGGGCGACGGGATAGGTGTAAGCGGTCAGGCAGACGATCGGCACGCCGCCCTTGCGGGCGCGAATCGTCTCCGCGCTGATCCTGACGACAGCTGGGGCCATTCCTCACCTCCCGCAGCCGGCGTTGACCAGCGCCGGCTGCGCAGAGCTTTAGGAACACGCAGCCGGCTTGGCAAGTGTGGTGTTCGCAGTTGCGAAATGGATTGACCGACGCCCATGCTTTCGGCATGCCGTCAGCGCCGCAGGCACTGCAAAACCCTTGCCTTCGCGATAGCCTGACGCCATAAGCTGAAGGCAGGCACCGCCGCGCGCTCCGCGAGGATATGAATGAAAACTTTCCTTCTGCAGTTTTTCACCTGGTGGAACCGCCAGACGCTGGGAACGCGCTTCCACACCTGGCGCCACGGCAGCAAGGTCGGCCAGGACGCTACCGGCAATGTCTACTACGAAGGCGGCGTCGATTCGGAAGGCCGCACCCGCCGCTGGGTCATCTACGCCAATTATTCGGAAGCCTCGGCGATTCCGCCGGGCTGGCACGGCTGGATGCATCACCGTGTCGATGTCGCGCCGCCGAGCGACGACTATCGCCCGCGCGAATGGGAAAAGGCGCACGAGCCGAACCTCACGGGAACACCGGCCGCCTATCGCCCGAAGGGTTCCGTGCTCACCAATCAGCACCGTCCGCAGGTGACGGGCGACTATGATGCGTGGACGCCTGGTTCTTGACCGCCGGCCGGTCTTTTGTCGCCACAATTGGCGTTTAGCTGCTTGTTGGAATGACAACGGCGAATAGCCTTGGGCGTGACAGAATCACCCGGGCCCAAACCACCGGTATATCAGCATGAACATTTTCAGCCTGACATCGATGGCCGGACTGACGGCAGTCGCCGCTGCTGCCATGTGCCCGACCGCGTTTGCGGCAGCCCAGGAGCCTGCCGCGGCGCCGGCAATCTCGGATCGCATCACCAACCCGGTCGCGGAATTTGCCGGCATCGACAAGATCACCGGACGCATCATCACCTTCGACGTCTATATCGACGAAACCGTGCAGTTCGGCGCTTTGCAGGTGACGCCGCGCATCTGCTATTCGCGGCCGGAAAACGAGGAGCCGAAGACCGATTCCTTCGTCGAGGTCGACGAGATCACGCTCGACCGCAAGATCCGCCGCATCTTCACCGGCTGGATGTTTGCCGAAAGTCCCGGCCTCAACGCCGTCGAGCACGCCGTCTATGACGTCTGGCTGAAGGGCTGCAAGCAGAAGTCGGACGTGCCGCCGCCCGATGCGGCCAAGGCCGAGACCCCTAACGTCGATACGTCAAAGCCGAAGCCCGCTGCGGCTCCGGCTGTGGAACAGCCAGATCCCGCGGGACCCGACGCAACCACCACCAACTGATCCTCCGGAACCGTCATGGCCACCATGCGTTGGGCCATGGACGACCGCGCATTTATGCGCTTGGAGGATTTCCAGATGTCAGACAGCAAGCGGATTACCGCCAGCAAAAAGGACCTGCTCGAGCTCGAAAAGGGGTTCTGGACAGGAGATGCGGCTTACTACGCGGCCAATGCCGACACGGAATGCCTGGTGGCGTTTCCTGAGATGGCGAAGGCAATGGACAACGCCGACCTGGCCAAGACCGCGACCAAGCCCAACCGCTGGCGCGATCTGCAGATCGACCTCAAGGGCATCATCGAGCCCGGCAGCGACATCATCATGCTGACTTATGAGGCTCACGCGACACGGGAAAACGGCGAGCTCTACGCGGCGCTGGTCAGCACCGGCTACGTCCACCGTGTCACCGGCTGGAAGATGATGTTCCATTCGCAGACGCCGATGGAGGCTGCTGCGAAAAGCTAATGGCCTCGGTCAGGGATAAAAAACCGCTTCGCCCTTCAGCGCGTCGGCCAAAATCTTCTCGTATTTGCCACGCGGTACGTCGACCGCGCCGAAACGCTTGAGATGCTCGGTGGTGAATTGCGTGTCCAGCAGCGCGAAGCCGCGTGCCTTCAACCGCTCGACCAGATGATAGAGGCAGGTCTTGGACGCATCGGTCTCCCGGGCGAACATGCTTTCGCCGAAGAAAACCCGGCCGAGCGAGACGCCATAGAGGCCGCCGACCAGCCGTTCCTCGCGCCATGCTTCGACCGAGTGGCAGTGCCCGAGACGGTGCAGTTCGACATAGGCTTCGCGGATCGGCGCGTTGATCCAGGTCGAGCGACGTTCCTCGCGCTTTTCGGCGCAGCCGTCGATCGTCGCCTCGAAATCGAAGTCGAAGCGGATGTCGAATGGGTGCTTGCGGATCGTCTTCTTCAGGCTCTTCGGTGTGTGGAAATCGTCGAGCGGGATGATGCCGCGCGTCTCCGGCCGCACCCAGAACACCTCAGGGTCCGAAGCGCTCTCTGCCATCGGGAAGACGCCCGAGGCATAGGCCTTGAGCAAAAGGTCGGTCGGAATGCGATAGCCGGGCGCATACGGGCGGGTCATCGCGTCTTCGTGCTATTCCTCTTTGGCCAGATATTTTTCCAGCCAGTGGATGTCGTAGTCGCCATTGGCGATGTCGGCATTGCCGACGAGGTCGCGGAATAGCGGCAACGTCGTCTTGATGCCGTCGACGACGAATTCGTCGAGCGCGCGGCGCAGCCGCATCATGCATTCGACCCGGTTGCGGCCATGCACGATCAGCTTGCCGATCAGGCTGTCGTAATAGGGCGGGATCTTGTAGCCGGAATAGACACCGGAATCGACGCGGATGCCGAGGCCGCCAGGCGTGTGGAAATGCGTGATCGTGCCGGGCGAAGGCGTGAAGGTACGCGGATCCTCGGCGTTGATGCGGCATTCGATGGCGTGGCCGTTGAACTTGATGTCCTCCTGGCGCACCGAAAGTCCGCCGCCGGAGGCGACCCGAATCTGCTCATGCACGAGATCGATGCCGGTGATCGCTTCCGTCACCGGATGCTCGACCTGCAGACGCGTGTTCATTTCGATGAAGTAGAACTCGCCGTTCTCGTAGAGGAACTCGATCGTGCCGGCGCCGGAATAGCCGAGATCGGCGATGGCCTTGGCGCAGATACCGCCGATGCGGGCGCGCTCCTCGGCGTTGAGGGCCGGCGAAGGCGCCTCTTCCCAGACCTTCTGGTGACGGCGCTGCAGCGAACAGTCGCGTTCGCCGAAATGCACGCCGCGACCGGCGCCGTCGCCGAACACCTGCACCTCGATGTGGCGCGGCTTTTCCAGGTATTTTTCGATGTAGACGGCATCGTCGCCGAAGGCCGCACCGGCTTCCGTGCTGGCCGTCTGCAAGGCGATCTCAAGGTCAGCCTCGGTAAGAGCGACCTTCATACCGCGCCCGCCACCGCCCGCCGACGCCTTGATGATCACGGGATAGCCGATCTCGGCGGCAATGCGCCTGGCTTCCTTCTGATCGGTGACGGCGCCGTCGGAGCCTGGCACCACGGGGATGCCGAGGCGCTTTGCGGTGCGCTTGGCCTCGATCTTGTCGCCCATGATGCGGATATGGTCGCCCGACGGACCGATGAAGGTGATGTTATGGGCGGCCAGGATGTCGGCGAACTTGGCGTTCTCCGACAGGAAACCGTAGCCCGGATGCACGGCGTCGGCGCCGGTGATTTCGCAGGCGGCAACGATCTGGTGGATGTTGAGATAGCTGTCGCGCGACGGCGGCGGGCCGATGCACACGCTCTCGTCGGCAAGCCTCACATGCATGGCGTCAGCGTCGGCGGTCGAATGCACCACCACGGTCTGGATGCCGAGTTCCTTGCAGGCGCGCAGCACCCGAAGCGCGATTTCGCCGCGATTGGCGATGAGGATCTTCTGGAACATCCGGCCCGCTCTACTCGACCACGACGAGCGGCATGCCGTATTCGACCGGCTGGCCGTCCTCGAACAGGATCGCCGTCACCGTGCCGGCGCGCGGCGAAGGGATCTGATTCATCGTCTTCATCGCCTCGATGATCAGCAGCGTCTGGCCTTCCTTGACCGTCTGGCCGACTTCGATGAAGGCCTTGGCGTCGGGCGAGGGGGCAAGATAGGCAGTACCGACCATCGGCGAGGGGACCGCGTTCTTGGACGGATCGGCCGCCGCGGGTGCGGCAGCACTTGCCGCGGGCTGCGCTGCCGGCGCATAGCCTGCTTGAGGTGCTGCAATGGCGTGGATGGCCGCCGGCGCCTGGCGCGATACGCGCACCTTCAGGTCGCCGAGCTCGACCTCGATCTCGGTGAGGTTGGTGTCGTTCAGTATGCCCGCCAGATCGCGGATCAGTTGCTGGTCAACACCGGTCTTCTTTATCGACATTTTCGAGCCTTCTGTTTGTGAGCCGGTCATAGCCGTGCCGCCAGCGCCTGCAGCGCCAGCGAGTAGCCAAGCGGCCCGAACCCACAGATCATGCCGACAGCGACCGGCGCAACCATGGAGACGTGGCGGAATGGTTCCCGCGCGTGGATGTTGGAGAGGTGAACTTCAGCGACGGGCAGCGGCGCGATAGCGCGGATGGCGTCGTGAATGGCGATCGAGGTATGGCTGTAGGCACCCGGATTGATGACGATGCCGGCAGCCTTGTCGCCGGCTTCCTGGATCCAGTCGACGAGGTCGCCCTCATGGTTCGACTGGCGAAAATCGATCTCGAGGCCAAGGGCGGCGCCCGCCTGCTTGCAGTCGTCGGCGATCGCGGCAAGCGTCTTGCCGCCATAGATGCCGGGCTCGCGCTTGCCGAGCGCGTTGAGATTGGGGCCGTTCAGGACGAAAATCGTTTTCAAAAATGCCGACCTTTTCCGGCGCCGGCCTCAAGCCGGCGCGCAGGGCCTTCTATAATGGGCATAGCTGCCCGCGGAAAGAGCACAAGTGCGATCTTTCACTGTCCACAACAGGCGGAAATGTCCCCGTGAGAAATAGGCTCGCGCGCAAGATCAGAGCGCGGCTTTCGCCGCCTCGATCTTTTCGGCCAGCACTTGCTGGCCGAGCGCGCCGAATACCACCTCATTGCCGACCACATAGGATGGAGTTCCGGTGATGGCCAGCTTGTTGGCGAGGTCGTAGGTCTTGGTAAAAGCCTCGGTGATGGTCGGGTCCTTCATCTTCTCGCGCAACGTCGCCTCATCGGCGCCGAGCGACAGCGCCACCTTGATGGCCGCCGCCTCCGTGGCGCGGCCCTGGCCGCCGAGCAGCGCATTGTGGAACTCGCCGTATTTCTCCGGCATCATGAGGTGGAAGGCCATCGAGACGACGCTGGCCTTTTGCGAATCCGGACCGAGGATCGGGAATTCCTTGAGCACGAAGCGCAGGTCCGGATCGGACTTGGTCAGTTCACGCATGTCTTGGATGGCGCGTTTGCAGAAGCCGCAATTGTAGTCGTAGAACTCGACAATGGTGACCTTGCCGTTCGGATTGCCGACGACGCCGTCGAAGGTGGAGTTGAAGATCTGCTCCTTGGCGTCCTTGATGACGCCGAGGGCGGCGATCCGCTGTTCTTCCTTCTGCTTGGCCTCGAGCGCGTCCTGCACCTCGAGCAGAACCTCAGGGTTCTTCAAGAGGTAGTCGCGGATGATGCCCTCGACCTCGGCGCGATCGATCTTGGTGTCCGAGGACGCTACCTGCACGATCTGCGCCGTATCGGCCTTGGCCACCTGCGGACTGCCGGCGACGAACCCGAAAGCCAGCATGGCAAGAGCAGCCGCCACTCCCGTCGTGCCGAGCAATATTGCCTTGTTCATCGTCTCATCCTCTTGCCGGTTCTGGTCTATCCTAGTCGCTACGGGCGACCGGAAGGTTCACTTCTTGAGTTTGCCTGAAGGGTTGTAGTTTATGATGTCCTGCGCCCGAATCCAGCCGGGCTCGCCGCGCTTCAAGTCTTTTTGCGCGCGCATGGCAAAGATTTTCGCATTCTTGTAGTCGCCTGAATAGAAATGGCCCTCGGCGGTGGCGAGCTCGGCCGAAGGGATATTGCCGAGTTCGCCATAGGCCTGGGCCAGATAGCGGTATCCATCGGTGTTTTCCTTGTCGCGCCCGAGGCCGTTGTTGATCTGCACCACCGCCTTCTTCAGCGAATCGGGCGTGCCGATGGCTATCAGTGCCTGACCGAGCGAAACCGGCAGCAGGCCCGACTTCACCGGATCAAGGCTGACCGCCTTGGCATAGGCGTCCGCCGCGTCCTTCGGCTTGTTGGCCTTCATCAGGATGTCGCCGCGCAATTCCTGGAAGTAGGGATTTTTCGGCTGTTCCTTGATCAGCGCGTTGGTCTTGGTGAGTGCAGCGCCCAGATTGCCGTAGAGATAGGCCATCTGCGCTTCTCCATAGCGCGATGCGAGGCTGCCCGGGGCCTTGCGGATCAGCCGCGTCGCGGCGGCCTGGCCGCCCATATAGGCGGCGATCTTGATGCGCATCATGTCGTGCCGCTGCTGCAGTGCCGGTGGATCGACCTTGTCGACATTGGGGCTCTGCTTGACCAGCACTTCGAGATTGGCGATGCGCTCTTGCGGCATTGGATGGCTGATCCGGTACGGATCGACCTGCGTGCCGGACAAAGACAGCGCGTTCTGGAAGCGGGCGAAGGTCTTCAGCATGCCCATGCCGGACTGGCCGGTGGCATTGAGATAGGTGATGGCCGAGCGGTCGGCGGTCGACTCTTCGGTGCGCTGGTAGGCAAGAATGCTGCGCTGCGCCATCTCGCCGCCACCGGCGGCGACACCCATGCCGGCGCCGGCAAGGCCGCGGCTGTTGGTGGTGGCGCCGGCAACGATGGCGCCGGCGCCAAGCAGAGTGGCGATGATGGCCATCGTCTTGGCGCGCTCGAGCTGGTCACGCAATTTCTGCTGGTGGCCGCCGGCGATGTGGCCGGCTTCGTGGGCGATGACGCCGATAATCTCGTTGGGCGTTTCGGCCTGCATCAGCGCGCCGGTGTTGATGAACAGCCGGCGCCCGGTGACGAAGGCGTTGAAGCTCTGATCGTTGACCAGAACGATATCGACGCCGTCATTGGCAAGACCGGCCGCCTTGAAGATCGGCCGCGCATAGTCGCGCACCAGCGCCTCGATCTCGGCATCGCGCACCACCGGCACGCCCTGCGCGAACGCCGTCGCCGAGCCGGAGATTGCGACGGCGGCGGCAAGCAAAAGCGTCGCGAGGCCCCGTGCTGTCTTCCCGATGGAAGATTTGGAAATCGTCGATTTGGGTCGGCTCAGCATGAGGTCCACTGGTAAACGAGCGGGCGAACGATGAAAAGAGTCGGCACCGAAACTAGGCGAACTTGTGATCCTCACATCAATCGGGCATTTGTGCGGCGCTGCCGCCTTGGTCGGTGGGTCAGGGCGGCGGGTTTGGGCGGAAAGAGTGAGGTCAAATGGTTGTTTCGCTGTCGCGCCGCGGGGAAGTTGAGCCGTTTCACGCCATGGACATTCTGGCCGAGGCCAACCGGCTGAAGGCGACGGGCGTGCCTGTCATCTCCATGGCCGTCGGCCAGCCATCCGACCCGGCTCCGGTGGGGGTCAGGGAGGCCGCCGCAAATGCGCTGAAGATCGGCCGCATCGGCTATACCGATACGCTCGGTCTGGCGGATCTGCGCAAGGCGATCGCCGCGCATTATGGCGACCATTACGGGATCGATGTCGCGCCGAACCGCATCGCCGTGACGACGGGATCGTCGGCAGCCTTCAATCTGGCCTTCCTGGCCATGTTCGACCCGGGCGACCGCGTCGCTATCGCAGCACCCGGCTATCCCGCCTATCGCAACATCATGGCCGCACTCGGCATCGAGATCGTCGAGATCGAACTCGGCAGCGACGCCTATCTGCATGCCGACCATTTGAAATCGGCGCACCGCGAAAAGCCGTTGAAGGGCGTGCTGTTCGCGAGCCCGGCCAATCCGACCGGCGCGGTTATTCCCGCCGACGAGCTGTCGGCACTGGTGACGACTGCCGAAGACCTTGGCATCGCGGTGATATCGGACGAAATCTATCACCGGCTGGCCTATGCCGCGCCGGACACCACGGCGTTGGCCTACGGCTCGGGCGTGACGGTGATCAATTCCTTCTCGAAATACTATTGCATGACCGGCTGGCGCATCGGCTGGATGGTGCTGCCGGATGCCCTGGTGCGGCCAATCGAGCGCATTGCCCAGAGCCTCTACATCTCGCCGCCGGAACTGTCGCAGATTGCGGCGATCGAAGCCTTCAAGGCGACGGAAGAGCTGGAAGCGGTGAAGGCGCGCTACGCCTGGAACCGCGAGCTGTTGATGCAGCGGCTGCCGGAGCTCGGATTTCCTCTGGCGGCGCCCATGGACGGCGCCTTCTACGCTTTCTGCGATGTCACCCGGCATACCAATGACAGCATGGCCTTTGCGCGCAAAATGCTGGCCGAGGCGCATGTGGCGGCGACGCCCGGCCGTGATTTCGATCCGCTGGCCGGACACCGCACGATGCGCTTTTCCTATGCCGGCAGCCATGACGACATGGTCGAGGCGATGGCGCGCATCGAGCGTTGGCTGAAATAGCGGGGACGAGCATGCCGGAACTCGAACAGGCACTGGCCGATGTTGCCACTGAGATGGCGGAGCGAACCGATCGCGGTGACGTCGCCACCTACATTCCACAGCTTGGCAAGGTCGATCCGAAGAAATTCGGCATTGCCGCCGTCACCAATGACGGTCGCGTGCTTGTCGCCGGCGACGCCGACCAGCCGTTCTCGATCCAGAGTATTTCGAAGGTGTTTACCCTCACGCTGGCGCTCGGCAATGTCGGCGACGCGCTGTGGAAGCGGGTCGGGCGCGAACCATCGGGAAATCCGTTCAACTCGATCGTCCAACTCGAGCATGAGAACGGCATTCCGCGCAATCCGTTCATCAATGCCGGCGCCATCGTTGTCTCCGACATCCTGCTTGCCGGCCACCAGCCGCGCGAGGCGATCGGCGAGATCCTGCGCTTCATCCAGTTTCTCGCCGATGACGAGACGATCATCATCGACCGCGAGGTCGCGGCCTCAGAGCGGGCCACCGGCTATCGCAACTTTGCGCTCGCCAACTATATGAAATCCTTCGGCAATCTCAACCACGCGCCGGAGCTGGCGCTGGGCGTCTACTTCCACCATTGCGCCATCGCCATGAGCTGCCGGCAACTGGCGCTGGCCGGTCGCTTCCTCGCTAATGGCGGCAAGAATCCCGCGACCGGGTATCAGGTGGTGTCGGCCGAGCGCGCACGCCGCATCGGCGCCATGATGCTGACCTGCGGTCACTATGACGGCTCCGGCGATTTCGCCTTCCGTGTCGGCATTCCCGGCAAAAGCGGCGTCGGCGGCGGTATATTGGGGATCGTGCCGGGCGTCGCCTCGCTCGCCGTGTGGTCGCCAGGCTTGAACGCCAACGGCAATTCAAAGCTGGGGTCGATCGCCTTGGAAAAACTGGCCAGGATGATGAACTGGTCGATCTTCGCTCCCTAGGACTTACCGATATTCAGGTGAGGCCGGCCTGCGAATGGCAGCTTCCTGCGCTTCCGGTGCTCACGTACTCAAGTACGCTCCGCTCCGGTTCTCGGTATCAACCATTCTCGACTCGGCCTGACCTGAATCTCGGCAAGTCCTTACGCCGCGCCACATAACAAAAAATCCCGCGCCATCTCTTAGGGTGGCGCGGGATTTTTTGTCAGAAATCTATCTTAATCAGCTGAAAAGCTTAGAAAAAACCCTTCCGCTGCCACCAGCCGGCACGCTTCGGCTTTTCTTCGGCCTTGGCCTCGTCGGCAACGCTGGAGGAAACCACGGGCACCACCGGCGTATCCGCCGCTACGGCTTTGCGCCGTGAGGGACGGGCAGGCGCTTCCTCCTTGGCGGCCGGCGCGGGCGTCGCCGCCTCGGCCGGTGCAGCGTCCTCAACAGGTGCGGCCGGTGCTTCCGCCACCGTCTCGGCGGCGATTTCGGCCACGGCCTTCTTCGCCCTCGAGGCGCGCTTCTTCTTCGGCTTTTCGGCGGCCGGTTCGTCGTCGTTGGCCGCTGCAGGAGCCGCGGCTTCTTCGACTGCTACCGCCGCGACAGGCTCGCTGACCGTCGCCTCGGAGGCATCGGCCACCGAAACGTCGGCGGTTTCGCCGGCTTCGGTCTCCGTGCCGCCTTCGCCGTCCTCACGGCGATTGCGCTTGCCGCCACGCTTGCCGCGCCGGCGCTTCTTGCCCTGGGCGTCATCAGACGCTTCGACAGTGTCGGCGGCGCCAACCGGGGCTTCGCCTTGCGGTGCCGCATCGTCTTCGCCTGGTTCAGAGCCAAAGTCGTCGCTTGCCGCGGGGGCCGAAGCGCCTTCGGCGGTATGGCCATGCTCGCGCTCGCCGTGCTCGCGATCCTTGCCGCCACGCCGCCTGCGACGCTTGCGGCGCTTGCGGTCGCGGCCTTCGCCGTCCTCAGCCGATCTCGGCTGCTGCTGCGACTGCGGCTGCGCCGGGCGTGGCTGTTCGGCCTGCACCACAACCTCATCGTCTTCTTCCTCGATGACGATCTCGTCCTCGGGCTCTTCCGGCTCGACATAGGCCGGAAAACTGCGCGCCTCGACAAAGCCTTCCGGCTTTTCGGCAATGGCGCCGCGGAAGATCGCATAGTGCTGCACACCGACCGTGTCATCGGCCTCGATGGTGATGGTCAGGCCGAAGCGACCTTCGAGTTCCACCAGCGTGCCGCGCTTGTGATTGAGCACATAGAGCGCGGTTGCCGCCGGCGTCCGCACGGTGATGTGGCTACGCGAATCCTTGAGCAGGAATTCCTCGATCGCCCGCACCACCATCAGCGCCACAGACGAATCGGAGCGCACATGGCCGGTGCCGCCGCAATGCGGGCAGGGCTTCATGGTCGATTCCAGCACACTGGCGCGGATACGCTGGCGCGACATCTCCATCAGGCCGAAATGCGAGATGCGGCCGACCTGGATGCGCGCCCGGTCGTTCTTGAGGTGATCCTTCAGCCGCTTCTCGACGGAGCGGTTGTTGCGGTTCTCCTCCATGTCGATGAAGTCGATGACGATCAGGCCGGCGAGATCGCGCAGCCTCAACTGCCGGGCGACTTCTTCCGCCGCTTCGAGGTTGGTGTGGAGCGCGGTGTCCTCGATCGAGTGCTCCTTGGTGGACCGGCCCGAATTGACGTCGATGGCGACCAGCGCTTCGGTCTGGTTGATGATGATGTAGCCGCCGCTCTTCAGCGTCACCTGCGGCTGCAGCATGCGGTCGAGTTGCGCCTCGATGCCGTTGCGCACGAAGATCGGCGTCGTGTCGCGGAACGGCTGAACCACCTTGGCGTGGCTCGGCATCAGCATGCGCATGAAATCCTTGGCCTCGCGATAGCCTTCCTCGCCGGAGACAAGAATCTCGTCGATATCCTTGTTGTAGAGGTCGCGCACCGAGCGCTTGATCAGGCTGCCTTCCTCATAGACGAGGGCAGGGGCGGTGGATTGCAGCGTCAGATTGCGGACGTTTTCCCAAAGCCGCATCAGATATTCGTAGTCGCGCTTGATCTCTGCCTTGGTGCGGCTTTCGCCGGCGGTGCGCAGGATGACGCCCATGCCCTGCGGCACTTCGAGATCGGCAACGACTTCCTTGAGGCGCTTGCGGTCGACCGCGCTGGTGATTTTGCGCGAAATGCCGCCGCCGCGCGCCGTGTTGGGCATCAGCACCGAATAGCGGCCGGCAAGCGACAGATAGGTGGTGAGAGCAGCGCCCTTGTTGCCGCGCTCTTCCTTGACCACCTGCACCAAAAGGATCTGGCGGCGCTTGATGACTTCCTGGATCTTGTACTGGCGGCGCACCGGCTTGCGGCGGTTGCGCACCTCTTCCAGCGCATCCTCGGCGCCGACCGATTCAATCTCGTGGTCGTCGGGATGCGAGGACTGCACCTCTTCCAGCATGCCGCGATCATTGTCGGAGGATGTGGCTTCGCCGCTATGATCGGCTGATGCAGTCTCGCCGCTTGCCTCGCTGGAGGCCGCCTCGTCGCCGGCCTCAGCCTGCGGGACGGCTTCGGAGATCACATCCGCTTCGACGCTTGCCGCGATCGATGTCGGGCCGCCTTCGGACGGTTCGGTCTCGGATGTCTCGGTGTCGGAGCTTTCGCTCTCGCCGTGCCCGGCGTGATCTTCATGCCCGGCAGTATTAGCCGCGGCATGCTCGGAAGCAGGCTCTTCGGCAACGGCATCGCTGCCGGCATCGCCATGTTCGCCGCTGTCATCATCCGTGCCGGCGTCGCGCTTGTGTTCGCCACGCTCGCGGCCTTTGCCGCCGCGCCGGCGGCCGCGCCGGCCGCGATCGCGGCTCTGGCGGTCGTCGCCGTCATTGTCTTCGTTCTCCTCGTCCTCGGCTTCCTGCGCTTCGGCGCGCAGCAGAGCCTGACGATCGGCGACCGGGATCTGGTAGTAGTCGGGGTGTATTTCACTGAAGGCGAGGAAACCGTGACGGTTGCCGCCATATTCGACAAAGGCTGCCTGAAGGGAAGGTTCGACGCGCGTTACGCGAGCGAGATAGATGTTTCCTTTGAGCTGCTTCTTGTCTTGGGATTCAAAGTCGAATTCTTCAATACGGTTACCGCGGATAACGACAACACGTGTTTCCTCCGGGTGGGAGGCGTCTATCAGCATTTTGTTGGGCATTATTACGTTTCCTCCCGGCAGCCGTCAGCCGCAGCTTGCGAGGCAAAGCCCGCTGCTGCGTGTCTGAGATGTGGGTGCCGGATGTCTGAATGTCCGCGGGACGCCGCTTGAGCGCCATGGCGGTGCCGCCCGCAGCCATAATGGCGCGGTTTGATGCGGACCTTTCCATGATTGCGCTTGAAGCCATCGTCACCAGCAGAACCTTTTGAACCAAAGCCCGGACGAACCGGACCAGCTTGTTTGCTCATACAGAGCCGGCACGGGAACAAACCCGGCCGTTTTCCTCACGCAGGCGATTCCCCCGCCACGGGCGCACACCTGCGAAATTCGTCGCGATCACCTGAAGCCTTTTCGCTGGAAGCGAAAGGAGCCGCCTTTCATCTGACCTGTAGCGGGAAGCTGCGGGAGAAGCGGTTCCAGGATTGCAGTGATCCACCATCGCTTTTATGATTTGACGGGGTGGAAGGCAACCCCGATTTCGGATGCCGGCAAAAAGCAGTGCCGTAACGGAAGCAAAGGCCCTAATCCTCAATGAAAAGGCTTGGTTAACCTTCTCTGGATACCAATCGTTAATCGAGTCTGCGGCCTGACCGGCATTTCGACCAACCACGCGGGCGCAAGGCGCCAAACCGGGAGCGACTGCAAAGAGATGGGACTGGCGGGCACCACAGACAAGGGCCATGGCCGTGCAGGCCTTTTGCTGCGCGCTGCTTGTGTACTTTTGCTGCTGGCGCTTTGCTTCGCTTTTGCGCCGGTTTCACGCGCGGCCGATGCGCCGCTCGGCGCCACCGCCTACAAGATGGCGGGCGACGCCACCAAAATGCGCATCGTCATCGATTTCGACCGCGAACCTGATATCAAATGGTTCCTGCTGCGCGGCCCCAACCGGCTGGTCGTCGACCTGCCGCACACACGATTCGCCATCAGCGCGAAGGACGCCAAGGCGCGCGGCCTAGTCAAGGCGGTGCGTTATGGCGACCAGGGTGAGGGATCGCGGCTGATCCTGACCGGCAAGGGGCCGTTCTCGGTCGACAGGCTGGATGTGCTCAAGAACGATGACGGCAACGGCTACCGCATCGCCATCGACATGTCGGCGGCTTCCGACCGCGAGTTCGATGAAGCCCTTGCCAACCAGGCGCTGACCACCGGCTCGACCGTCTCCACCGACAAGGGCGCCAGGGTCGGCACCGGGCCGATCTCCAATCCGGGGCATCGCTTCACCGTCGTCATCGACCCCGGCCACGGCGGCATCGACGGCGGCGCCGAAGGACTCAACGGCACCATCGAGAAGAACGTCACGCTCGCCTTCGCCACCGAACTGCGTGACAAGCTCGCCGCCGTCGGCAACTACGACGTGTTCATGACGCGCGAGACCGACGAGTTCCTGCGGCTCGATGACCGCGTGCGCATTGCCCGCCAGCACGAGGCCGACCTGTTGATCTCGATCCATGCCGACACGATCAGCGTCAAAGGCATTCGCGGCGCCACCGTCTACACCGTCTCCGACAAAGCATCCGACCCGGAAGCGCAGGCGCTGGCCGATCGCGAAAACCTCTCCGACCAGTTCGCCGGCATGGTGATCAAGGACGACAACAAGGAAGTCACCGACATACTGATCGACCTGATCCGCCGCGAGACGCACAATTTCTCGATGAGCTTCGCCCACACCCTTGTCGGCCAGTTGTCCACCAGCGTCGGCCTGATCAACAATCCGCAGCGTTCGGCCGGCTTCAAGGTGCTGAAGGCGCCCGATGTGCCGTCGGTGCTGGTCGAACTCGGCTATCTCTCCAATGCCAAGGACGAGGCGCAGCTGCTCGACGCCGACTGGCGCGGAAAGGCGGCGCAGAGCATCACCAACGCTGTCGCCCTGTTTGCCTCCGCCAAGATGGGAACGGGAACCGGGGGCTGAGATGGCCGCCGCCGCCCGCAACCAGAGGCAGCGTTGCACGACGACAACACCAGGCGCTTTTATTTCCGGCAGGGGATGCCGAAATCGGACGCTGCCGTATTTTGTCCACATGGTGGCGACAAGGGTTTGCCATTGCGGATTGGGACCGTTGCGAAAGCTTGCGCGAAAGGCGGCTTCGTCTAGGAAATTCCCGAACCTCGGACTGGAGCGGGCATGATTCGTCTCATCGGCTATTTCTTTGGTATCGGCACAACGCTGGCGCTTCTGGTCGCCGCGGGCGTGGCGATATACATCAGCCATCTGTCGAAGGACTTGCCCGACTACGAGGTGCTGGCCAAGTACGAGCCGCCGGTGACGACCCGCATCCATGCCTCCGACGGGGCGCTGATGGCCGAGTATGCGCGCGAACGGCGGCTCTATCTGCCGATCCAGGCGGTTCCGGACCGGGTCAAGGCGGCGTTCCTGTCGGCCGAGGACAAGAATTTCTACAACCACCCCGGCATCGACATCACCGGGCTCGGCCGCGCCATCTACGTCAACCTGCAGAATATGGGCTCGGGCAGGCGCCAGGTCGGCGCCTCGACCATCACCCAGCAGGTGGCGAAGAACTTCCTGCTGTCCTCGGACCAGACCTACGAGCGCAAGATCAAGGAGATGATCCTGGCCTTCCGCATCGAGCAGGCCTATTCGAAGGACCGCATCCTCGAGCTTTACCTCAACGAAATCTTCTTCGGCTTCGGCGCCTATGGCGTGGCGGGCGCGGCGCTGACCTATTTCGACAAGTCGGTCAACGAACTCACCGTCGCGGAAGCCGCCTATCTGGCGTCGCTGCCGAAGGGTCCCAACAACTACCATCCCTTCAAGCATGCTGACCGGGCCATCGAGCGCCGCAACTGGGTCATCGACCAGATGGTCGAGAATGGCTACGTGACGCGCGAGGAAGGCGACAAGGCCAAAGCCGAGCCACTCGGCGTCACACCGCGCCGCAACGGCTCCTATCTGTTCGCGGGTGAATATTTCACCGAGGAAGTGCGCCGCCAGATCATCGCGCGTTATGGCGAGAACGCGCTCTATGAGGGCGGCCTGTCGGTGCGCACGACGCTCGATCCGAAGATCCAGCTCATCGCCCGCAAGTCGATGCAAAACGGTTTGCTCAAATACGATACACTGCGCGGCTATCGCGGACCGGTGACGCATATCGATGCTTCCGGCGACTGGGGCGCTGCGCTAGGCAAGGTCAAGGGGTTGGAAGACGTTCCGGAATGGTCGCTTGCCGTCGTCCTCGACAGTTCCGACACCGGTCTTTCCATCGGCCTGCAGCCGACGCGGCAGATTTCAGGTGATATCGTCAAGGAACGCGTCGAAGGCACCGTGAGCAAGGAAGACATGAGCTTTGCCATGCGCCATGTGGTCGATGGCAAGACGGTCAAGGCCAAGTCGCCAGCCGACGTGCTGCAGCCGGGTGACGTCATCTTCGTGCAGAAAAACGAGGGTTCGGAAGGCGCCTACACGCTGCGCCAGGTGCCGGAAGTGGAGGGCGGCTTGATCGCCATGGATCCGCATACCGGCCGCGTGCTGGCCATGGTCGGCGGCTTCTCCTATGCGCAGTCGGAGTTCAACCGCGCCACGCAGGCGATGCGGCAGCCCGGATCGTCGTTCAAGCCGATCGTCTATTCTGCGGCGCTCGACAATGGCTATACGCCGGCCTCGGTGATCATGGACGGCCCGATCACCATCCAGAGCGGCAACACGACATGGACGCCGAAGAACTATGACGGCACGGTCGCCGGTCCCGCGACCTTGCGCTCCGGCATCGAAAAGTCGCGCAATCTGATGACGGTGCGGCTCGCCAACGACATGGGCATGAAGCTGGTGGTCGAATATGCCGAGCGTTTCGGCGTCTACGACCATCTGGCGCCGTATCTGCCGATGGCGCTGGGCTCCGGTGAAACCACCGTGATGCGCATGGTGTCGGCCTATTCGATCATGGCCAATGGCGGCAAGTCGATCAAACCCTCGCTCATCGACCGCATCCAGGACCGCTACGGCAAGACCGTGTTCAAGCAGGACGAGCGTGGCTGCGAAGGCTGCAATGCGTCCGAATGGAACAACCAGCCCGAACCGGAACTGGTCGACAATTCCGAGCAGGTGCTCGACCCGATGACCGCCTACCAGATCACTTCGATGATGGAAGGCGTGGTCCAGCGCGGCACCGGCGCCACCATCGCCGAACTTGGCCGTCACATCGCCGGCAAGACCGGCACGACCAATGACGAGAAGGATGCCTGGTTCATCGGCTATACGCCGAACCTCGTCGTCGGCCTCTACATGGGCTACGACACGCCACGCGGTCTCGGCCATGGCGCCACCGGTGGCGGTCTGGCGGCGCCTATCTTCAAGGACTTCATGCGCGTGGCGCTGGACGGCACGCCCAATGTCGACTTCAAGGTGCCGGAAGGCATGAACCTGGTCGCCATCAACCGCAAGACCGGCATGCGTGCCGCGTCGGGCGATCCCGGCACCATCATCGAAGCCTTCAAGCCGGGCACCGGCCCCGCCGACAGCTATTGGGTGATCGGCATGGGCGCCGACGGCTCCAATGGCGCCGGCGGACCGTTGTCGCCGGAGGCTTCGCAAGCCATCCAGGCGCCCGGCGGCGGGCTTTACTGACATCGCGAGAATTCGAAATGGGCCGGCTTGTTGAGCCGGCCCATTTCGCTTTACAGGCGGCGGTGCCGTGCCTATGTATCGCGCCTAAAGCGCGTCGACGCGCTTTAGGTCTTTGTTTATGCATGTCGTTGTCTCAAAACCGGGACCACTTTTGAGCGACATGCATTATCCCGGACAAGAAGCAGAACAACAGGGCAGAACCAGAAGCCATGCGCGCGGAAACGCAGAATATTGTCGACGAAATCAGGCAGGCGATAACCCTGCTGAGGAGGCATCTTTGACTGGGATCAGGCCATAAAGCGGCTTGAATACCTGAATGTGCGGGCCGAGGACGCCAGCCTCTGGAACGAACCGCTGGAAGCGCAAAAGCTGATGCGCGAACGCCAGGGCCTCGAAGAAGGCATCGCGGCGGTCAGAGGCCTGACGCAGGCGCTGGAAGACAATATCGGCCTGATCGAGCTTGGCGAGGAAGAGGGCGACGAAGGCGTCATCGCCGAGGCCGAAGCAGCCATCCGCTCGATGCAGGGCGAGGCCAAGGCCCGCCAGGTCGAGACGCTGCTGTCGGGCGAAGCCGACGCCAACGACACCTATCTCGAAGTCCATGCCGGCGCCGGCGGCACCGAGAGCCAGGACTGGGCCTCGATGCTTTTGCGCATGTATACGCGCTGGGCCGAACGGCGGCGCTTCAAGGTCGAGGTGCTGGAAGTCCATGATGGCGAAGAGGCTGGCATCAAGTCCGCCACGTTGCTGATCAAGGGCCACAATGCCTATGGCTGGCTGAAGACCGAATCCGGCGTCCACCGCCTGGTGCGGATTTCGCCCTATGACAGCAATGCGCGCCGCCATACGTCCTTCTCCAGTATCTGGGTCTATCCGGTCGTCGATGACAGGATCGAGATCGACGTCTCTGAATCCGACGTGCGCATCGACACCTATCGCTCGTCCGGTTCGGGCGGCCAGCACGTCAACACGACGGACTCGGCGGTCCGCATCACCCATATCGCCACCGGCATTGCGGTCGCCTGCCAGGCTGAGCGCTCGCAGCACAAGAACAAGGCCAAGGCCTGGGAAATGCTGCGCTCGCGGCTTTACGAGGAAGAGTTGAAGAAGCGCGAAGCGGTGGCCAATGCCACCGAGGCGTCGAAGAGCGACATCGGCTGGGGACATCAGATCCGTTCCTATGTGCTGCAGCCCTACCAGCTGGTGAAGGATCTGCGCACCGGCGTCGAGAGCACCAGCCCGTCGAGCGTGCTCGACGGTGATCTCGACGACTTCATGGAAGCCTCGCTGTCGCAGCGCATCGAAGGCGGTGCTGGTGAAGCGGTGGCGGACCTCGACTAGGATATGTCCATATTCAGGTGAGGCCGGCCTGCGAATGGCTGATGCCTGCGCTTCCGGTGCTCACGTCCTTGAGTACGCTCCGCTCCGGTTCTTGGGATCAGCCACTCTCGGCTCAGCCTGACCTGAATCTGAACATATCCTCAGGCGGGGAGCGAAGGAGGAACCATGGCTCGCAAGCTCAGCGGAAAGTGCTTTTGCGGCGCGGTCCACTACGAGGTGGCGGACGAATTCCTTTATGCCGCGAACTGTCATTGTTCGAACTGCCGGCGCACCACGGGTTCGGCCTTCAAGCCCTTCGCCGGCATCGAGCGCGACAAGTTCGCGCTTGCCGAAGGGCATCACGGGCTCATCTATTTCGGCGACGACAGCGGCCATGACGCGCATTGCAGCCGCTGTGGCTCGTTGCTCTATTCGCTGGTCCGCGACGGCGCCTATGTCCATGTCGCCATGGGCACGCTGGTCGACGATCCGACGATCCGGCCGACCGCACATATTTTCGTCGGCTCCAAGGCGCCGTGGTTCACCATCGCCGACGACCTGCCGCAATATGAAGGCCACGCCTCGGACGGTTAACGCCTCATGGGTCCCGCGTCGTTAACCTCTCGTTAACCAAGCCGGCGCACCCTTTTGGACGGCAGATGTCGGCGCTCCGAGTGCGGCACTGTACCTATGCACTTCTTGCGCCGACCAAGGAATCAGCCCAGCATCTCGGGCTGAGGGATGAAAAAGCATTTATGGCCGGACGCGGCGTATCTGCGACCTGACGATTCGGCCACGGGGAAGACACGTTCCAAGAACGGGCAAGCAAACGCTTGATGCTCGGTTGAAAGGAACGTTTCCATGTCTGCTGCCACAGTCCGATCGGCCAAAGCCGTTCAACCGGCTGGCCGACTTCTGTTTTCTCTGTTCGTGATCGGCGCGATCGCGGTGCTGACCGCACCCGCCTTTGCCCATGACGCCAAGCCGACGGCGGCGAAACCGCAAGGCTGGAGTTATCCCTTCGCCTGCTGTGCAAACTACGACTGCCGCGCCACCCATACGGGCGAGGTGCTGGAAAAACCCGAGGGTTATGTCATCGCCGGAACGGGGGAGGTCGTTCCGATGAGCGACAAGCGGGTCAAGGACTCACCCGACGGCGATTTCCACTGGTGCGCGCATCAGGCTGGTCTCGACGCTGGCAAGACGATCTGCCTGTTCGTGCCGCCGCGTTCCTACTGACGGCAAGTCGCCCGTCCATTCGGCCATAGCTGACAGACAGTTGTCAGGAGCGTTCCTTTATGTTGCCTTTGCCGCACGGGCGGCGGGCAATGGAGAGGAAAGCTATACATGACCATCAAGGCCAGCTGTCACTGCAAGGCGACGACATTCGAGGTTTCGCAGGCGCCCGAGACAGTAACGCAATGCACCTGCTCGTTCTGCTCCAAGCGCGGCTCGCTGTGGGCCTACTACGTTCCGTCGCAATTCAAGCTCACCAGCTCGCCGAAAAACGTCTCCGTCTACCTCTGGGGATCGAAGACCGTCAAACACGGGTTTTGCGCCACTTGCGGCTGCGGCACCTTCACCGAGACGCCGGACTGGTCGACCGGCAAACCGAACTTCGACAACCCCAAAATCTCAGTCAATTCGCGGCTGTTCGACGATTTCGACCTCGACAAGGTCGAAGTGGTCGTCATCGACGGCAAGAACCTCTGGTAGGTCGGCGCCAACCACTGAAGCAGAAGAGTGGCGCAAGCGGGGAAAAGCCGCTTTCGCCGTTCCGCTTTTCGCCGTATTTCATGTACAAAGACCCGTGGAAGGGCTGATATGCGCGGCCGCAAGGGCCGCGGTTTGGAGAGGGACGATTTCTATGAAAAAGACTGTGCTCGTCGCCGTTGCGACGGCTGTGCTGGTGAGCGCCTGCACGACGACCGATCCGTATACCGGGGAGCAGAAGGTTTCCAACACCGCGGCCGGCGCCGGCCTTGGCGCGCTGGCCGGTGCGGGCCTCGGCCTGCTTGCCGGCGGCAATGACCGCCGCAACGCGCTGATCGGCGCCGGCATCGGCGCGCTTGCCGGCGGCGCCATCGGCGCGACGATGGACCAGAACGAGGCTGAACTGCGCCGCCAGTTGCAGGGCACAGGCGTCAGCGTCACCCGCACCGGCGACCAGATCATCCTCAACATGCCGTCCGACATCACCTTCAACGTCGACCAGGATGCGGTGAAGCCCGGCTTCTACCAGGTGCTGAATTCGGTGGCGCTGGTGCTGAACAAGTTCCGCCAGACGACGGTCGACGTGTTCGGCCACACCGATTCGACCGGTGGTGACGAGCACAATTTCGACCTGTCGCAGCGCCGTGCATTGGCGGTTGCCAACTATCTGTCGGGACAGGGCGTCGATTCGCGCCGCTTCGCCGTCACCGGTTTCGGCAAGACCCGTCCGATCGCATCCAACGCAACGACGGCCGGCCGCGCGCAGAACCGGCGCGTCGAGATCCAGCTTTCGCCGCTTACCTGATCAGGTCGGCATCGAAATGGGAAGGCGGCCCCGCAAGGGGCCGTTTTCATTTTTGGCTCCTGTGATCAGCCAAAAGACCTAGAGCATTAGAGTTCACTAATAATTGCTTTCCGGAGACCTCGGAAAGGATTAGCATTGGTGCCGTTCCAGAGGGGATGGGGCGGTACAAATGGCCGCGCAATCGGCCCCGGTCCTGCACGGCCAGATCATGAAATCTGGGAGGAATGCATGACAAAAACAGCTCGCCTTGGGCGTTGCGGCGCCCTCGTTTTGACAAGTCTAGTCTCTGCCTGGTGCGCGGCTGCCACGGCTCGAGCCGAGGACGCCAACAAGGCCGACATCGAAGCCTTGAAGAAATCGCTCGCCAAATATGAGGACTACACGACCGCCGTCCGCGACCTTTATCTGTCGACCGTCGGGTGCGTCTACTTCAGCGGGGAAAAGATCGCCGGCACAATGGACTATCCGAAGGGTGCCATGGGCATCCATTTCGTCAACGTCCCGAGTGTCGGTCAGAAACTCGATCCGATGCGCCCCAATGTGCTGATCTACGAGCCGACCAAGAAAGGCTTGAAGTTGGTTGGCGTGGAATGGCTGGTGCCCCTGACGCCAGACACCAAGGAACCTCCAAAACTCTTTGGCCAGACCTTCATGGGACCGATGGAAGGGCACTATCCGCTCATTCCGAGGGAGTTCGTCCACTACGACCTTCATGCCTGGCTGTTCAGGGACAATCCGAACGGCATGTTCAGTCCGACGAATCCGAACGTGAAATGCAGCAAGGCCGAGTTTCCGATGCTGGAAAAACCGACCAAGATGATGCCCGGCCCGATGTGACGGGACAGATGTGATCGCGGCAGGCAAGCCGGGTGATCGGCTTGCCTCGCGAAAACGAAACTGGAAATCAGACCTTGGCGACGATCTTCATGAAGGCCGGCATGTCATCGCCGAAGCCGACGGTGCCGTCATTGTCTTCGCCGCTGCGGTTGTTGCGGGCAGGGCGGCTGTTGCTGGCGCGCTGCGGCCTCGTGTCGCCGCGTTCCGGCGCACGGTTCTCGTTGTTGCGATCGGAAACCTTGCGGTCGCTGTTTTCCGAACGGATCGCTTCCTTGCGCTGACGCCGCTCGCCGATGTCGGCGACCGCCGCTTCGGCTACGGCCGGCTGTTCCTCGCGCGCGGCATCCGCTGCCGGTGCTGCGTCTTCGCTGTGCCTGGCGTGGCGCTCGCGCGGCTTGCGCTCGCCGCTGTCTTTGCGATCATGGGCCTTGCGGTCCTCGTCCTTGCGGCCAGCGCGGCGCGGGGCGCCACGGCCACGGCGCGGCGCTTCGTCCTCGCCGCCTTCGCTGGCGACCACGGTCGACAGGTCGCCATCATGCCACTCGATCTTGTTGCCGATCAGCCGCTCGATGGCGTCGATGTATTTGGTGTCCGACTTGGTGGCGATGGTGAAGGATTTGCCCGAGCGTCCGGCGCGGCCGGTGCGGCCGATGCGGTGGACATAGTCCTCGGCGTGGATCGGCACGTCGTAGTTGAAGACGTGGCTGACATCCGGGATGTCGAGGCCGCGCGCGGCGACGTCGGATGCCACCAGATAGCGCAATTTGCCGTCGCGGAAATTGGCCAGCATCTGCATGCGGGCGCGCTGGTCCATGTCGCCGTGTAGCGCACCGGCGTCGAAATCATACTTCAACAGCGAGCGGAACAGTTCCGACACTTCGACCTTGCGGTTGCAGAAGATGATGGCGTTCTTCAGCTCGGCGTCTTCGGCCTTCATCAGATTGCGCAGCGTCTCGCGCTTGTCCCATGGCTTCGAGCCGGACTTGACCAGGCGCTGGATGATGTTGGTGGCAGCGGATGCTGCCTTGGAAACCTCGACGCGGACCGGCGTATGCAGGAATTTTTCGGTGAGCTTGGTGATCTCCGGCGGCATCGTCGCCGAGAAGAACAGCGTCTGCCTGGTGAACGGGATCATTTCGCAGATGCGCTCGATGTCGGGGATGAAGCCCATGTCGAGCATGCGGTCGGCTTCGTCGATAACGAGGATCTCGACGCCGTTGAGCAACAGCTTGCCGCGCTCGCGGTGGTCGAGCAGGCGGCCGGGCGTCGCGATCAGCACGTCGGCGCCGCGCTCGAGCTTCTTGTCCTGCTCGTCGAAGGAGACGCCGCCGATCAAGAGCGCAATGTTGAGCTTGTGGTTCTTGCCGTATCTGATGAAATTCTCTTCGACCTGCGCGGCGAGCTCGCGCGTCGGCTCGAGGATCAGCGTACGCGGCATGCGGGCGCGGGCCCGGCCTTTTTCGAGGCGTGTCAGCATCGGCAGCACAAAGGAGGCCGTTTTGCCCGTGCCGGTCTGGGCAATGCCCAGAATATCCTTGCCGAGAAGCGCATGCGGGATGGCGCCGGCCTGGATCGGCGTCGGCACGGTGTAGCCGGCATCGGTGACTGCGGAAAGGACCTTCGGCGACAGGCCGAGGTCTGAAAAGGTCAACGCTTCTTGAGCGGTCGTGGTGTCTGAGGACAAGTGTTGTTGTCTTTGGCTGGTTCGGGGAAGCGCAACGGCATCCGTCGCGGCAAGCACATGGTGCCTGCAAGATTGGTATTGCGATTAGGCGCAAGCCCACGATTTGTCAACAGAAACGGGCGGGATTGGCACGATTGTGAAACGTAAGCCTAATCGCGATGCTTAATCCTCACCGATCGCCGGCCATTGTGGAGGACCACGATTCCAACCCACAACTAGTATGATGCAAACTTGCAACGTCGGCGTGCATTCTCGTGTTTCTGAATCTCCAACCCGAGCCGGGCAATTGACTTTGAGACCTCGTCGAACACATTTCCAGCCAGATGATTTCGCTTGGGGATAAATCAATATGAAAAGCACTCTCGTTGCAGTGGTATTTGCAGCTGCGGCTTTGACGCCTGCATTTGCCGCGGACACCGTGGTCGAGACGCCTGTCGCCGCGGTCCATGACTGGACCGGCGCCTATCTGGGTGGCATCGTGGGCTATGGTTGGGGCACCACGCACGCGCTGGACGATGGTGATCCTTCCGACGGCATCGACTACGACGGCGTTCTGGGCGGCATAACGATCGGCTACAACAAGCAGTTCGGCAATGTCGTCGCGGGCGTCGAAGCGGATTTATCGCTGTCCGGCCTGAAGGGTTCGGGCGACGGCGGAGATGGTTGGGGGTGTGGTGACACCGACAGCTGCACATTCAAGACACAATGGTTTGGAACAGCGCGCGCCCGTGTCGGATATGCGATGGAAAATTTCCTTCCCTTCCTTGCCGGCGGCCTCGCCGTTGGCAGGGTAAAGGGAGAACTGTCAGGGTTTTGCCCCGGCGACGAATGGTGCGGCAGTGACACCAAGATCGGCTGGACTGCCGGCGGTGGCGTGGAATGGGCCTTCAACCAGAACTGGTCCGCCAAGGCGGAATATCTTTATACCGATCTCGGCATAGGCCATTTTGGCACCGGCAACGGCGGCGATGGTTTCGAGGCCAAGTTCAAGTTCAACACCGTTCGGCTCGGCGTGAACTATCATTTCTAGGCCGACGTTCTCGCGATAGCCATAAAAACGAGGCACTGTGACAGCGCCCGTTTCTGGATGTCCTTCGCTGGCTCAGTAACGAAATTGCTCGGCGAGAATGCGTTCGTTCCACGAATGGTTGGGGTCAAACAGCAGCGTCGCCGTCGCGCTCAGTGATTCCCGGACCGTCACCGAAGCCACCGCTTTGACCTCGGTGTGGTCGGCGGCGGCGTTCACCGGCCGCTTCTCCGGCTCCAGAATATCGAAGCGAACGGTCGCCTTGTTGGACAACAGGGCACCCCGCCAACGGCGCGGCCGGAACGGGCTGACCGGGGTCAGCGCCAGCAGCGGCGCGTCGAGCGGCAGGATCGGCCCGTGCGCCGACAGATTGTAGGCGGTGGAGCCGGCCGGCGTCGCGATCATCACGCCGTCGCAGTTCAGTTCCTCGATGCGGACCTGCTCGTCCACGGTGATGCGGATCTTTGCCGTCTGGTAGGATTGGCGCCACAGCGCCACCTCGTTGATGGCCAGCGCTGAAACCGTCTCGCCCTCATGCGTCACCGCCAGCATCTCCAGCGGACGGATCGTTTCGGCGACGGCGGCGGCGATGCGTTCGGTGAGGCCGCCGACGCGGTATTCGTTCATCAGGAAGCCGATGGTGCCACGGTTCATGCCGTAGACCTTCTTTCCCGTGCTCATCGTGTCGCGCAAGGTTTGCAGCAGGAAGCCGTCGCCACCCAGAGCCACCACCACCTCAGCATCGTCGAAGGAGGCCTGGCCATAGCGGGCCGACAGGCTTTCCATCGCCGCCTTGGCATCGGCGGTGTCGGAGGAGACGAAGGCGAGACTGGCTTTGCTCATGACTTCCCGATGGCGGTCGGCGGCGGTTGCGTGGGGTAGCATGGGCAAGCGCATCTGCAAAGGGAGGCAGCATCCGGTTCCGCCACGGCTGTGGCAGCGCGAAAATCGGCTTCTCTCGCTTCATGTCGCCGGTGCGGCGAATGTGATGGTTAAGAGCGGGCTTAAACACTCGTAAAGCCCGATCGATCATGTTAGCCGGCAGAGGATGGGTGGCTGGGGGGCTAGCTAGTCGAGACCTGTCTATTGCCGGTGACACGCCTGATTATCGTCTTCCTCATGCTGGGAAGTTTCGCGCTTCTCTTCGCCGAACTTGTGCGACAGTCCGAGGACATGAGTTCCAGGCCAAGGCCGACGGCTTCACGCTGCGGCGACCCCGGCATGCCATGCCCGCAAAACGCTTTGTAGGCTGAAGCCGCAAGCGAGCTGCCGCCGCGCGGCTGCAATCCATCACCCACTGCCTGACAATCTGTAGGTTTGACGGCATCGACCACGCGTCGTCGACGTCTGACCGATGCCCGTCGCCATGCCAGCAAAAAGATATTGACTGTATGTTTAGTAATTAATACCGTTGCGAACATACCGAGTTGGTCAGCCGGCATCCGCCGGTGAATGGCCACCAGGACGAAGGGAACATACGGACTCGAGGCGGCAATCCCGCCGGTCCCAACAATGGGAGACAATAAGCATGCACCTGAAATCGACCGCGACGGCGCTCGCGCTGCTCGCCATGACCGGCATTGCCCGCGCCGATGGCGAACTCCAAATCTACAATTGGGGCAACTACACCAGCCCGGACCTGATCAAGAAGTTCGAGGAGACCTACAAGGTCAAGGTCACCGTCACCGACTACGATTCCAATGACACCGCTTTGGCCAAGGTCCGCCAGGGCGCTTCCGGCTATGACATCGTCGTGCCCTCGGCCAGTGTCATGCCGATCTGGATCAGCGAAGGCCTGCTGCTGGAAACCGATCCCAACACGATGGAGAATTTCAAAAACGTCGATCCGAAATGGGTCGATGTGCCCTTCGATCCCGGCCGCAAATACTCAGTGCCGTGGCAATGGGGCACGACCGGCATCTCGGTCAACAAATCGGTCTATGCCGGCGACCCGAACACCTCGGCGCTTTTCCTCGACCCGCCGCCGGAGCTCGTCGGCAAGATCAATGTCGTGCCCGAAATGGGAGACATCATGTTCCTCGCCATCACCTATGAGGGCGGCAAGTATTGCACCGACGACAAGGCGCTGCTGAAGAAGGTGCATGACAAGCTGGTCGAGGCGAAAGCGAAATGGCTGTCGCTCGATTACGCTGCTGTCGACGGACTGGGCCGGGGCGACATTGCCGCCGGCGTCAACTGGAACGGCATATCACTGCGCCAACGGCTGCAAAACGACAAGATCGTCTACGGCTATCCCAAAGAGGGCTTTCCGATCTGGATGGACAATGTCGCGGTGCTCAAGGACGCCAAGAATGTCGAGAACGCCAAGCTTTTCCAGAACTTCATCATGGATCCGAAGAACGCCGCGCTGATTTCGGCCTTCGCCCGCTACGCCAATGGCATCAAGGGCTCCGAGGCTTTTCTGCCGGACGACATGAAGGGCGCGCCCGAAGTGGACGTTCCGGCCGAGTTTGCCGACAAGGGCCAGTTCATGCCGGCCTGTCCGACCGACGTCCAGGCGCTCTACACCAGAATCTGGACCGACCTGCAGAAATAGCAGCGCCAGCCGTATCAGACGCACAACCGTCGGGCCGCCCAGCGCGGCCCGGCCATCCCCAATGCCAGATGCGGTAATGCCGCCGCGGGAGATTTTTGATGTCCGATCTCGACCTTTGCTACATGCCGGCCAGCGAGGCGTTGCGGCTGTTCAAGGCGAAGAAACTTTCGCCTGTCGACCTGATGCAGGCGACCATCGATCGCGCCGAGGCGACCAAGGCGACGATCAACTGCTTCACCTTCACGCATTTCGACGAGGCGATGGATCTCGCCAGAAAAGCCGAGGCGAAATACGCCAAAGGCGCCAAAACCGGGGCGCTGGAAGGTCTGCCGATCGGCATCAAGGATGAGAGCTACATCAAGGGCAAGCCGACATCGCATGGCTCGCTGCTGTCGAAGGACGCCATTGGCGGCCATACCTCGACGATGAACCAGCGTGTCATGAAGGCGGGCGGCATCGTCCACGCCCGCACCGCGACACCCGAATTCAGCTGCGCCGGCTACACCTGGTCGAAGCGCTGGGGCGTGACGCGCAACCCGTGGAATCCGGATTTTACGCCGGGCGGTTCATCCGGCGGTTCAGCGGCAACACTGGCCTCCGGCACATCGTCGATCGCCACCGGCTCGGACATTGCCGGCTCGATCCGCATCCCCGCCTCGGCCTGCGGTCTGGTCGGCTTCAAGCCGCCTTACGGCCGCAACCCGGACGAGCCGCCCTTCAACCTCGATTTCTATTGCCACACCGGGCCGCTGGCGCGGAATGTTACAGATGCGATCCTGTTGCAGAACGTCATGGCCGGCCCGAGCCCGCTCGACATCGCCACGCTGCGCCCAAAACTGCGCCTGCCGCTCGACTACAAGCCGATCAAGGGTTGGAAGATCGCTTTCTCCATGGACCTCGGATCTTTTGAGGTCGACCCCGAGGTGCGCAAGAACACGCTTGCCGCCTGTGACGTGTTCCGCTCGCTTGGCGCCACGGTCGAGGAGGTCGATCTCGGCTGGGGCGACGAGGTGCTCAAGGCCGGGATGGCCTATCTTGAGCATCTGTTCGGCGCCTCGCTGTCGCCACTGCTCGCTAAGCACGGCAAGGACATGACCAGCTACGCCAGACAATTTGCCGAGGACGGGCAGAAGTCGAAGGCCACGGATTTTGTCGCGACTCTGGAGGTGGCGGCCAGGATGTACCAGACGCTGGGGCCGTTGCTGGAAAAATACGATGTGCTGATCTGCCCGACCAATGCGCTTCCCGCGGTGCCGGCGGAATTCGACCAGACCAAAGGCAAGGTCGAGATCAATGGCAAGCAAGTGAACCCGTCGCTGGGTTGGGTGATGACGACGCCGTTCAATATGCTGAGCCGCTGTCCGGTTCTGTCCGTGCCGTCGGGCCGCGCCGCCAACGGTGTGCCGACTGGCATCCAGATTGTCGGCCGCACCTATAGCGATGCCGATGTTTTCCGGGCGGCGATGGCCTATGAGACGGCTCAGGGTCAATGGTACACGAACGCGGGGACACGCCCGTCGCTCTGAGTCCGCGAAGAGCCGGCGTGCCAAAGCAGTGGCGGGATGTTTCGCCGAGGAAAGGCCTGACGACGATGGCGCAACGCAAAGCCACCGCGGATGCGGGAAAAGACAAGGCAGCCAAGGGCGCGGCAAACGACGCTGCGCCCAAGGACCGCCGGCGCGAACGCGGCGAAGCGAGCATCCAGCGCATCATCGACGCCACCATCGAACTCATCTCGGATGAGGGCCTGGCCAGCGTCACCATGCAGCGCATCGCCGAGCATGTCGGTTCGTCCAACGCGCTGGTCGTCTTCCATTTTCGCAGCAAGGAGAACCTGTTCCGGGCCGTGCTGCAGTATCTCAGCGACCAATATGATGCGCTGTGGCTGACGCTGGTGCGGGCGCCCGGCCTGTCACCGGTCGAGCGGGTCCTGGGCGCGGTCGATTGCGCGCAGCGCTTTGCCCGCCTGCATCCGAAATGGGTTTCGGTGTTCGTCGTGTTCTCCAGCGACCGCAAGAGCATGCAGCTCTACAACGAGATCGGCCTGCCCAGCGATCTCGCCTACACCGCCGAGGCGCGCGACCTGTTGATCGAGATTTCGCAGAGCGGCGGTTACATCGGCGTCGACATCCACACTCTGTCAGAGAGCCTGAACTATCTGGTTCATGGCGCCTGGTATTGGGATCATCTCAATCCGTCCAGCCGTGACACCGACGTGCTGCGCAAGACCATGCTGCTCCTGCTGCATCAGGCATTTCCACGGCATTTTGAGTTGATGGCTTGATCCATTAGCGCGCTGCCGCAGGTGACAGCCGGCCTCGCGCTTCTGCGCGCCAGAATCCCGTCGATCAACTGACGCCGGCGTCATACAATGTCCCTATTGAGTTGAATCCAGAATATGATACAACTTTAGCGTGTGTTTGATGGAGGGGCGGATGCAGTTTTCAATTTGGCATTGGGTGATCCTGCTGCTGCTGATCGGAGTGCCCGTATTTTTCGCTGTCCGGTCGGCACGCAGGCCATCACAGAATTCGACTGATCTGGTGGGGTTTGGAGGGTGGCTTTTGCTGCTGGCAATCGGTCAGACCTTGTCGCCATTGCGCACACTGGCCGAATTCGGCAATTCGATCGAAGGCTATCAGCAGCTCATGACGCTGCCCAATGGTCCCTTGGCGACTTATGGCGAGATCGCCTTGTTGCTGGCATTTCTGGTGCTTCAGCTGGTTGTTCTCATTGCCATGTTTCGGCGCAGTCCCCGTTTCAAGAAGCTGTTCCTCCTCCAGTGGTTTGCAATACCGGTCGTGTTCCTGGTCGACGTTATTTGGATCTCCACCCTCATCAAGGTTCCGGTGAGCCAGGTTCTTGCGGGAGATGCGCTGGTCAAGCCGATAGTTTCCTTCGTGGTGACCGGAATTTGGGTTGCCTATGTCTACAACTCCGTCAGGGTCAGAAACACCTTCGACAGGGCTGCGGCAAATGCGGAGATCGCGACTGCCTTTCAGTAAAGGCGAGGAGTTCAGCTCTTCGCGTGGCCATCAGCAGTCCTCCTACGCCAAGGCTTCGGAGGACACTCCTTCGTCTAACGAGCTTCAGGTGGCTTGCCACCCGAAGCTCGAAGAGCGAAGGGTGGTGCCCCCGGACGGAATCGAACCGCCGACCTTCGGTTTACAAAACCGCTGCTCTACCAGCTGAGCTACAAGGGCACGGCGCTCCGGTTAGCATATTTGCCGCGCCAGTAAAGACAAAACTCCGTTTTCGATTGCTAATGAACCCCGCCGGGCCGGTAGGCGCCGCCATGCTGAAAACCGCCAATGGGCTCCCTACATATTGGAGAGGTGCAACCGCATCGAACGGGTGTCGCATGATCAGACTTTTCATCATCCTGCCGCTTGTCGTCATCGCCTGGTTTCTCGTGGTGAAGCTCATCAAGGACGTGAAGAGCGCCAAAATCGACTGGACCGGCGTCGCCACCATCGTCGGCTTTATCGTGCTGGCCTTCTGGCTGCGGCATGTGACGGGCATGGGGTGAGGCAGCGAGTAGACCCTGTTTTTTCTTGGAAAGGGCGGCTTCGGCCGCCCTTTTTGCGTGTGGCGGCGCCGGTGCTGAGCAGGGGCCTGGGATTTCCCGTCGAAGCGTTGAGATTCACCGAGCGATGAAAACCTGGGCAGCAGCAGCGTTTTTCAGGTTCCAGAAAAATCTTCAAAACCCTTCGAACCTTTTTCCGCGCCGCAACGACAGATGATCAAGAGGCGGATGGATCGCCTCTCCCAACGAAACAAGGAGATCATCATGTTCACGCGCAAAATCGCTTCTGCCCTCATCGCCAGCACCGTCGCCGCCACGTCGCTGGTCGGCACCGTCCAGCCCTCGGCCGCCCATAGCCATCACCACAACCGCGAAATCGGCATCGGCATCGCTGCCGGCGTTGGCGGCTTCGTCCTCGGCAGCCTGCTCAACCAGCAGCAGCCGCGCACCGTCTATGTCGACGAAGACGAGGGTGGCTCCTGGCACGTCCGCCGCTGCCTCAACCGCTATTCGAGCTACGATCCGTACTCCGACACCTATGTCGGCTATGACGGCTACCGCCACTATTGCCACCTTTAACAGGTCGGTTTCAGGCAATGAAGAAGGGGCTCCACAGCCCCTTTTTCGTCATTCGCGCTAGGATTTCTGCGCGTCGATCGGCAACCCTGCCGCGCGGCAGGCATCCACAATCCCGCCTTGCTGCGTGTTGCCCATGGCGGTGAGTCCGAAGCTGTTGTCGGCATCCGGGTAAATCTTGCCAAGGAAAGGCTCATAGTCAGCAGAGCCGCCGGCAGCGTTCTTGTCATCGACAGAGCCGCATACCACGATCTCTTTGCGGCCGTTCACCGTGCGCTCGCCGGCAAGTATGGTTCCGAACCTTGCCGCTACCGGGTTTTTCAAGCGCTGGCGCACGCCAATGGTGATGGTCTCCTCCAGGGCGAGCGAGACCGCAATGGGATCGGCGCGCTGGCTCGCGGCGGGTTCAGGTCGCGGCGGTGTCGTCGCCACGCAACCGCAAAGCGAAGCGAAGAGCAAAAGCTGGACCGTTTTCCGCATGCTCGCCTTTTTGCATGCCTGCGAAAGCCGCGGCAAGACGGGCAACGTCCATGTGGCCGGCGATGTACAGCGATTTTGCGAAAGTCTAGTCTGCCACCCGAGCGCCGATTGAGGGGAGGGTGGTTTGGACGAGCAGGACCCGAAGGAAGACCTGATCGAGCCGGTTTTCCGCAATGGCACGGTCACCACAGTCGGCATCCTGCTGGCGTTCTCGCTGGGCTTCGTCACCCATTGGGCGGCCAACCCGATACCGTGGCAACTCCATCATTTGCTTGCCGTGGTGCCGATCCTGGTTGGCATCGCCCTGCAGATGCGGGCGCTGTCGCTGCTGCTCGACCTGGATTCGCTCCGCCGGCCAATCTACGAACGCGCCAACCGCATCTTCATGGCCGGCATCATCCTGACCGCCTGCGGCGTCGGGCTGGCGATTCTGCTCGATGTCTTCGAGGTGTCGGCGAGGAGCGCGCTGGTCGGGGCTTAGTCAGGTCAGCCGGACTTATGTCCGCCAATCATCTTCGTCACCTCCGCCGCCGCGTCGCGCACCAGTGGCCCGATCTCGTCCAGTCGCTCCGGCGTTACCCGCACGGTCGGGCCGGACACCGAAACGCCGCCGATCGGCTCGCCGAATTCGTTGAAGATGGCGGCGGCGACGCAGCGCATGCCGGGGTGCCGCTCCTCGTCGTCGACCGACCAGCCGCGATGCTTGATGACAGCCAGATCATGGGCGAGCGCCGAAATGTCCGACAGCGTCTTGTCGGTGAAGCGTTGCAGGCCCGATTTGCGCAGAATGGCGGCGACGCGTTCCGGCTCGAGCTGCGCCAGCACCGCCTTGCCGATGCCCGAGGCATGGAAGGAGCTGCGCGTGCCCGGCCGGAAGAAGGCGCGGATCGCCTGATGCGTCTCGACCTGGCTGACGAAGACGACGCAATCGTCCTCGGCGACGCCGAGATTGGCGGTCTCGCCGGTCTTTTCCATCAATTCCTGCATGACCACGCGGGCACGGTCGACCAGCTTCCGGCTGCGCAGGAAGGCCGCGCCCATGCGATAGGTCTCGACGCCGATCGACCACAACTGGTCTGATGTATCGAACTCGACCATGCCGTGGTTCTGCAATGTCGTCAGCATGCGGTAGGCGGTGGACGCGGCGAGCTCGCTGCGCGCCGAAATCTCGCTGAGCGACAGACCGCTGCCTTCGGCGACGATGGCCAGGATGCGCAAGGCTCGGTCGAGCGACTGCACCGAACCCGCCTCGGCCGGGCCGTTGAAAGCGCGCGGCCGGCCGCGCTGGCGTTTTTCACTGGTTTCCATGCCGGCATTGTCGCCGATTTCACCAAAAGCACAATGAAAAAGTTTTTCACTGATTTCTAGGACCGGATTCATGAAAAACGAAAAAGCTAGCTAAATCAATTTCTAGGAGCTATTTCCTATAAATGGAAAATTATTCTGAAAAAATTGAAAAATAGCCGGCGCGCTGGCATTGTCAGCCAACCAACAAACTTGCGGAGGCTGGACATGGCCAGGATGCGCGCTGTCGATGCAGCGGTTCTCGTTCTCGAAAAGGAAGGCATTTCCTGCGGCTTCGGCGTGCCGGGCGCGGCGATCAACCCGTTTTATTCGGCGCTGAAGGCGAGGGGCTCGATCCGCCATATCCTGGCGCGGCATGTCGAGGCGGCCTCGCATATGGCCGAAGGTTACACGCGGGCCAAGGCCGGCAATATCGGCTTGTGCATCGGCACCTCCGGTCCGGCCGGCACCGACATGATCACCGGCCTCTATTCGGCGGCGGCGGATTCGATCCCGATCCTCTGCATCACAGGGCAGGCGCCGCGCGCCCGGTTGAACAAAGAGGATTTCCAGGCTGTCGACATCGCCGCGATCGCAGCACCGGTCGCCAAATGGGCGGTCACGGTCATGGAGCCTTATCTGGTGCCGATGGCGCTGCAGAAGGCGTTTCACCTGATGCGCTCGTCGCGGCCGGGTCCGGTGTTGATCGACCTGCCGGTGGATGTCCAGTTGGCCGAGATCGAGTTCGACATCGACGCCTATGAGCCGCTTGTCCCGTTCAAGCCGGCAATGTCGCGCGCCCAGGCCGAAAAGGCGCTGGCGATGCTCAACGCTGCGGAAAAGCCGCTGATCGTTGCCGGCGGCGGCATCATCAATGCCGATGCGTCCGATCTTCTGATCGAATTCGCCGAGATCACGGGCGTTCCGGTCATCCCGACGCTGATGGGCTGGGGCGCAATCCCCGATGACCACAGGCTGATGGCCGGGATGTGCGGGCTGCAGACGTCGCATCGCTACGGCAATGCGACGATGCTGGAAGCCGATTTCGTCTTCGGCATCGGCAATCGCTGGGCCAATCGCCATACCGGTTCGGTTGATGTCTACACCAAGGGCAAGAAGTTCATTCATGTCGATATCGAGCCGACGCAGATCGGCCGGGTTTTCGCGCCGGATCTCGGCGTCGTCTCGGATGCGGGTGCGGCGCTGAAAATACTGCTCGACGTCGCCACCGAATGGAAGACGGCCGGAAAATTGCGCGACTGGTCAGGCTGGGCGAAGGAATGCCAGGCCCGCAAGAAGACGATGAAGCGCAAGACGCATTTCGAACAGGTGCCGTTGAAGCCGCAGCGCGTCTATGAGGAGATGAACAAGGCGTTCGGCCGCGACACCACCTATGTCACCACGATCGGCTTGTCGCAGATCGCCGGCGCGCAGTTCCTGCATGTCTACAAGCCGCGCAACTGGATCAATTGCGGCCAGGCCGGCCCGCTCGGCTGGACGCTGCCGGCAGCACTCGGTGTGCGCGCCGCCGACCCGGACCGCACCATCGTGGCGCTGTCGGGCGACTACGACTTCCAGTTCATGATCGAGGAATTGGCGGCCGGTGCGCAGCACAAACTGCCTTACATCCACGTCGTCGTGAACAACGCCTATCTCGGCCTGATCCGCCAGGCGCAGCGCGGTTTTTCCATGGATTTCGAGGTCAGCCTGGCCTTCGAGAACGTCAACCGCGCCAACGATCCCGAAGCCGGCTACGGCGTCGATCATGTCGCGGTCGCCGAAGCAATGGGCTGCAAGGCGGTGCGGGTGAGGAAGCCCGAAGAGTTCGCCGGCGCGTTCAAGGAAGCGCAGCGGCTGATGAAGGAATATCAGGTGCCGGTTGTGCTCGAATTCATCCTCGAGCGCGTCACCAACATTTCCATGGGCACGGAAATCGACAAGATCACCGAATTCGAGGACCTTGCCGAAAACCATGAGGACGCGCCGACGGCGATCGTGATGCTCGACTAGGGAGAAAAAGAATGCCGCGCTTTTCAGCCAATCTGTCGATGCTCTTTGGCGAGCAGGAGTTCCTCGACCGTTTCGATGCCGCCGCCCGCGCCGGCTTCAAAGGCGTCGAATATATCGGCCCTTACGACCATGCGCCTGACGTGGTCGCGGCGCGGCTGAAGAAGAACGGCCTCAGTCAGGTGCTGTTCAATCTGCCGGCCGGCGACTGGGCAAAGGGCGAGCGCGGTATTGCCGTGCTGCCCGACCGCGTGCCGGAATTCCGGCAAGGCATCGCCAAGGCGATCAGCTATGCCCATGCACTTGGCTGCGAACAGATCAATTGCCTCGCCGGTATCGCGCCGCAGGGTGCCGATCGTTCGGTGCTGGAAAACACCTTTGCCGAGAACCTGGCTTTCGCGGCCGAGAAACTGGAGCAGGCCGGCATCAGGCTTTTGATCGAGCCGATCAACACCCGCGATATTCCCGGGTTCTTCCTGAACTATTCGGAGCACGCGCTGGCGTTGATCGACCGCGTCGGCTCGAAGAACCTGTTCCTGCAGTACGACATCTATCACATGCAGATCATGGAGGGGGATCTCGCCCGTACCATCGAGACTAACCTTGGCCGCATCGCGCATATCCAGCTTGCGGACAATCCCGGCCGTCATGAGCCGGGGACGGGCGAGATCAATTATCCCTTCCTCTACGAGCACATAGACCGCATCGGCTATTCCGGCTGGGTTGGGGCGGAATACAAGCCGAAGGCGGGGACGGAGGCTGGATTGGGGTGGTTCAGGGAGCTTAACGGGCAGGGGAGCGCGGCGGCTTAGCTGTTGCAATTGAAGTCGCGATCCTTCGCGCCCCCCTCTGGCCTGCCGGCCATCTCCCCCACGAGGAGGGAGATCGGATGCCATCTCGGCTTTCGCCAATCCCCAACGTGGCGGGAGGGAGCGATGCGTCGAGGCTGCCAATCTCCCCCCTCGTGGGGGAGATGTCCGGCAGGACAGAGGGGGGCGCGACAGAACGCGGCCCAACAAAAGACGGAGAACCAAAATGGAAACCATCGGCTTTATCGGCCTCGGCATCATGGGCGCGCCGATGGCGGGGCATCTGCTTGACGCCGGCTACACCGTCATCGCCAGCGATCACCGCTCGAAACCGCCGGCCGATCTTATCGCCAAGGGCCTGAAGTCAGTCACCGGCCATGCTGCCGTGGCGAAGGCCGCCGATATCATCATCACCATGGTCCCTGACACACCACAGGTGGCTGAGGTGCTGTTCGGCGACAATGGCGTCGCCGCCGGCCTCAGCAAGGGCAAGCTGGTCATCGACATGAGCTCGATCTCGCCGATCGAGACCAAGACCTTCGCCAAGAAAATCAACGATCTCGGCTGCGACTATCTCGACGCGCCGGTCTCGGGCGGTGAGGTCGGCGCCAAGGCGGCGTCGCTGACCATCATGGTCGGCGGTGAGGACAAGGCGTTCGAGCGCGCAAAACCCGTTTTCGAGAAAATGGGCAAGAACATCACGCTTGTCGGACCGAACGGCGTCGGCCAGACCACCAAGGTCGCCAACCAGATCGTCGTCGCCTTGACCATCGAGGCCGTCGCCGAAGCGCTGGTCTTTGCCTCAAAAGCCGGCGCCGACCCGGCCAAGGTCAGGCAGGCGCTGATGGGCGGGCTGGCGGCTTCGCGCATTCTCGAGGTGCATGGCGAACGCATGGTCAAGCGCACCTTCGCGCCGGGTTTTCGCATCGAACTGCACCAGAAGGACCTCAATCTGGCGCTGGAAGGCGCCAAGGCGCTTGGGGTCTCGCTGCCCAACACGTCGACGACGCAGCAGCTGTTCAATTCCTGCGCCGCCAACGGCGGGGCGACAGAGGATCACTCGGCGCTGGTTCGCGCGCTGGAGCGGATGGCCAATTTCGAGGTCGGCGAAGCAACCGAAGCCAAAGGCAAGGCAGCATAGGTCAGGAGAGGGCGGCGCAACGTTCCCAAGCTGCCAACTCTTGTCCGATCAGAGAACGGGTTCCTGCGTCTGTCGCCGGAGCCCGTTTCTCGTTTCGTCATGTCTCCTGGCCGGCGGCCTGCCGCTTCCGGCTCAGTTGCGTTTCAGGAAAGCCCGCGCCGCATAAAGGCTCACCGCCGCAGCGTTCGAGACGTTGAGCGAGCGGATAGCGCCGGGCATGTCGAGGCGGGCGAGCGTTGTCACCGTCTCGCGCGTCTTCTGGCGCAGGCCTTTGCCTTCGGCGCCGAGCACCAGCGCGATCTTTTCGCCGGAGAAACTCGTCTCAAGTTCGGCCGGCCCATCCGAATCGAGGCCGATGGTCTGGAAGCCGGCTTCGTGCAGCTGTTCCAGCGCGTCGGCCAGGTTCTTCACCTCGATCTGGTCGATATGCTCCAGCGCGCCGGAGGCCGATTTTGCCAATACGCCTGATTCCTGCGGGCTGTGGCGGGCCGTGGTGATCAACGCGCCGGCGCCGAAGGCGACGGCCGAGCGCAGGATGGCGCCGACATTGTGCGGGTCGGTGACCTGGTCAAGCACCAGCACCAGTTTGGTGTCGCCGAGCGCGTCGAGGCGCTTGGGCTTCAGTGGTTCGGCCTCGATCAGCACGCCCTGATGGACGGCGTCCGAGCCGGTGATCTTGTCGATCTCCTTCGGCTCGACCAGTTCGGCCTTGAATGGCAGAGCGGCAAGGTCGACGATCGCGAGGCGCTCGGCGGCGTTGCGCGTCACCAGCATCTTTTTGATCCGCCGGCGCGGATTGTCGAGTGCCGCGCGCACCGTGTGCAGGCCATAAAGCCGCACCAGTCCGTCGGCGGCGTTTTCGCCCGGCGGCACCGGCTGGCGCGGCCGGAAGGCGGGCGCGCCGCCGGCCTTCTCGTCGCGGTGGGCGCGACGCAGCTTGGCGTAATGGGTGTCTTTGGCGGTCTTGGGCGTGTTGTCATTGCTCATGGCCGGCTTCTATAGCTGCGTCGCCGGGCCGTGGATACAGGCAGAAAGCCGGCTTGCCGGGCAGGCTGTCAATTTCAGCGCATTTTGCCCAGAGGTGCGGTTGACACCCACTGGCCTTGCCGCCATAAGGCGCTTCGCTGATTTCGGACAAAACCTTGGTTTCGACCCGATCGGCGAGAATGCCTCGTTGCAAGGCTTCGACGGCAGGCTGGAGAGGTGCCCGAGTGGTTAAAGGGGACGGACTGTAAATCCGTTAGCTTAGCTTACGTTGGTTCGAATCCAACCCTCTCCACCACTGCCAGCCCGCGAGCCCCAGGACGATGCGGGTATAGCTCAGTGGTAGAGCAGCAGCCTTCCAAGCTGAATATGCGGGTTCGATTCCCGCTACCCGCTCCAAACTTCCCTATCCGCATCAGATTTCAGCGAATATCTCGACAACGTTGCCGTCGGGATCGCGGAAGAACACCGTTCTGTGGCCCCAGACCTGGTCGGTGAGCGGCAGGACCGGCTGCACGCCCTTGGCCTGGAGGGCTTCAGCGCAAGCTGCGACCATCTCTGGCGCGACCCGGAAGGCCAGCTGCAGCGACAGCGCGTCCCGCTGCTGCGGTGTGTCGTTGAACATCAGGCCGAGGCTGGTCAAGGCGAGCGTGTTGGAGCCGACCCGGTATTCGATCCAGCTGGCGCCCAGCTCGCGCTGCAGCTCAAATTCCATCACCTCTCCATAGAAGTGCTGCATGGCGGCCATGTCACGGGCGAAGATGACGGTGTAGTCGATCTGTCGGATTTCGCGCAGTGCGTTCATTGGTTTTGTCTCTGAGGCTGTGTTGCGGGTTTAGATGGCCCGCAAACTAACTTCCTTTTAAAGGGGTACAAGACTATAGCTTATACTGGTATCGGAGATGACAGCATGGCCGGCGAGGGACCACGGCACGACGAGCTTGCCCGTTTCCTGCGCGAGCGGCGGGACCGCTTGCCTCGGATCGACGGCGCCAATGGCCGTCGCCGGGCACCGGGCCTCAGGCGCGAAGAGGTCGCCGCCGAGGCGGGGATCAGCACCACCTGGTACACATGGCTCGAGCAGGGGCGGGAGGTGAACGCATCGCCGCAGGTGCTTCGTTCGCTGGCGCGGGTGCTGAGGCTAAGCCGGTCCGAGCAGGCCTATCTGTTCCAGCTGGCGCGGCCCGATCTCGACTGGCGAAACCGCCTCGGCGAGCAAGGCCTGCCCAGCGCGCCACTTCTGAACCTGCTCGAAGGGCTGGCGCCGCACCCGGCCTACATCGTCAACCGCTATTGGCAGGTCGTTGCCTGGAACCATCCGGCGACGGTGCTGCTCGGGGATTTCGAGACGGATGATGAGTGGTCCGGCAGCCTGCTCGCCCGGCTGTTTCTCGACGCGGAATGGCGGCAGCGCTTTGTCGATTGGCCGGAGGTTTCCCGTTCGGCCGTTGCGCAGTTCCGCCTCGCCACCGTGGCCATGACCCGCGATCCGGTGCTGGCCGCCGTGGTTTCGTCGCTGGAAGCGGCAAGCGTAGCGTTCGCCACCTGCTGGAACAGCCGCGACATAGCAGAACCGCCGATCTGGCGGAAATCCATCCGGCACCCTGTCGCCGGCGAGATGTCGTTCGATTTCGCGACGCTGCAACCGGGCGGCCGTGACGGCGATTTTTCGGTTTCCGTTTATACGCCGGTCGACCCAGCGACCGCCGGGCGGTTCGCGGCGCTGGTCGACGCGACGCCCGACAACCGCAAGGCGGTGCCGGACGTCTTGGCTGAAGATGCTGGAGCGAAAGCGGCGCCCTAGTTGTTGAAAGCCGACGCGACTTGGTGTTGCTGCGGCACCTGGCCGTTCGGCGTCAGCTTGTCGACGATGCCGGGCAGGGCGGTGGACAATTGCTTGAGCAACTCCTGCTCATCGAGCCCGGTCCTTTGCGCGATCTCGCGGATGACCTGCGGACCGATTGCTCTGCCAAGATCATTGGCGTTGATCGGCTGGTTTTGGCCGGTTCCGACCCAGGAGTCGGCGACATTGCCCTGGCCGGCGTCCTTCAACTTGTCGAGCAGCCCACCCAGTCCGCCGAGCAAGCCGCCATCGCCGGAGGCGGTGGTGCCGGTGGGGGCGTGCGTTTGAGGCTGGGCGGGCTCGTCGGGTTGTTCGGCACTTCTGCCGCTCAGCATCTTTCCGACCAGCAGCGCGCCGAGCGCGATCATCAGCGGTTTGGTGATGTTGCCGCCGGGTACGGCGTTGTCAAAAAGTCCCATAGATCCAATCCTCCATTGCGACCACGCCCGATCCCATTGGCTAGAATGGTGCAGGCGGTCGGAATTTCAAGTTGGCTTGAGCTTTTGACAATCATGTGACCATGATCGGCCGGCGGGGGAATGGAGAGGAAAAATGGGCATTATCAGCTGGATCATCCTCGGCGCCATCGCCGGCTTCATCGGCAGCAAGATCGTCAACAAGACCGGCCAGGGCATAATCATGGACATCGCGCTTGGTATTGTCGGCGCCATCGTCGGCGGGGTGATCTGCAGTCAACTCTTTGGCGTGGGTATTACGGGCCTCAATATCTACAGCCTGATCGTTGCCGTCGCCGGCTCGGTGGTCGTGCTGTGGGCCTATCACCAGTTCTCCGGCAAGCGAACGCTTTAAGCCGCTTCCTTGCTACCACGGACTGTCGCCGCGAGGATTATGCGACGACGGTCAGTCTGCGCTTGCGCTCATCCAGCGACACGATGGTCAGTCCGCTCGCGACCACCAGCAAGATGCCGCACACGGCCAGGGCATTCGGGAACTGTCCGAATACCAGCACACCTGAAATGACCGCCCAGACAGTGAAGCAGTAGTAGAACGGCGCCACGACGCCGGTCGGCCCGACGCGATAGGCCATGAAGATGAAGAAATGGCCGAAGATCAGGAAGAACCCGGCGCCGGCCATCAAAAGCAGGTGACGGGCTTCCGGCATCACCCAGCGCTCGGAAACGAGATGCGCGGCACCCGCGCCGATCAGCACCACCACGACGGCGGATATGGCGACGATCATGCCCGGCACCTCGGCCGGGACCCGCCTGCCGGCAAGATCGCGCGCCGCCGACAGGGTGGCGTTGCCGAGCGCCAGCAAGGCATAGACCGAGATGCCTTCCATGGTCGGCTGCGCCACCATGACCGCGCCGACGAAGCCGAGGCCGATCAACGCCATACGCACGCCGCCGATCCGTTCGCCGAACAGGATGGAGGAGCCGACCAGCATCAGGAGCGGCGTGATCTGCCCGAGCGCGGTCGAATCGGCGATCTGCATGTTGGCCAGCGCCACCACGTAGCAAAGGATCGCCGCCAGCTCGAGCAGGTTGCGGCGCAGCACGCGCTTGTCGAAGATCAACGGGATCTGCCTGCCAAAGCCGAGCAGGAACAGCAGCGGCATGCCCCACAGCGTGGCCGCGACCCCGCGCAGGAACAGCACTTCATAGGAGGGCAATCCCGTGGTGGCTAACTTCATCATCGTGTCGTTGACGAGGTAGGACCCCGTCGAAACGATCATGAACAGCGGACCGCGGATGGAGGTGGGGATGAAATGCATGGGATGAGCAAATCAGACCGCCGCCGCAGCGGCAATGGGCCACGCGCGGGCTGCCAATCCGGCAGGGAAGGGCGAGGACATGGCCGGGAGTTGCAGATACGCGCTGAAGCCCGCTGCCCCCATTTCATTTCCCGTCGCGCGTTCCTATATCGGCGCCATATCCCCGCAATCGGATCATCGGTTCGGACCGAGTGGACAGCGCACCCGGCCACAAGGCACTTGTGTTTTTCGGCCGTAGTCGCTAATCGCCCCGCATTCGACTGAACTGAAGGTCAAGGCCGTCCAAGGAAAGAGACTATGGCAAAAGGTAAATTCGAGCGTAACAAGCCTCATGTGAACATCGGCACGATTGGCCACGTCGATCATGGCAAGACGTCGCTGACGGCGGCGATCACGAAGTATTTTGGCGAATACAAGCGCTACGACCAGATCGATGCGGCGCCCGAAGAGAAGGCGCGCGGCATCACCATCTCGACGGCTCACGTCGAATACGAGACGGCTGCCCGCCACTACGCCCACGTCGACTGCCCCGGCCACGCCGACTATGTGAAGAACATGATCACCGGTGCCGCGCAGATGGACGGCGCGATCCTGGTCGTGTCGGCCGCCGACGGCCCGATGCCGCAGACCCGCGAGCACATCCTGCTGGCCCGTCAGGTCGGCGTGCCGTCGATCGTTGTGTTCCTGAACAAGGTCGACCAGGTCGACGACGCCGAGCTGCTGGAACTGGTCGAGCTCGAGGTTCGCGAGCTTCTGTCGAAGAACGAGTTCCCCGGCGACGACATTCCGATCGTCAAGGGCTCGGCGCTTGCGGCTCTTGAAGATTCGAACAAGACCATTGGTGAAGACGCGATCCGTGAGCTGATGGCTGCGGTCGACGCCTACATCCCGACGCCGGTTCGTCCGCTCGACAAGCCGTTCCTGATGCCGATCGAAGACGTGTTCTCGATCTCGGGCCGTGGCACGGTTGTGACCGGCCGCGTCGAGCGTGGCATTGTCAAGGTTGGCGAGGAACTCGAGATCATCGGCATCCGTCCGACGACCAAGACGACCTGCACGGGCGTTGAAATGTTCCGCAAGCTGCTCGATCAGGGCCAGGCTGGCGACAACATCGGCGCGCTGCTGCGCGGCGTTGACCGTGAAGGTGTCGAGCGCGGCCAGGTTCTGGCCAAGCCCGGTACGGTGAAGCCGCACAAGAAGTTCGTGGCTGAAGCCTACATCCTGACCAAGGACGAAGGTGGCCGTCACACGCCGTTCTTCACCAACTACCGTCCGCAGTTCTACTTCCGCACGACCGACGTGACCGGCATCGTGTCGCTGCCGGAAGGCACCGAGATGGTGATGCCCGGCGACAACATCACGGTCGATGTCGAGCTGATCGTGCCGATCGCCATGGAAGAGAAGCTGCGCTTCGCCATCCGTGAAGGCGGCCGCACCGTCGGTGCCGGCATCGTCGTC